>JAMIIV010000048.1:0-21750 GCA_035913415.1 Fibrobacteria bacterium
TGATGAGGAACAAAAGATCAAATAGGAGGGAAGGACACGAGCCGCCGGATTAGGCGGCGGATCCCTCCGCGTCGGCGGAGGCGTCGACTTCGACGGCCTCCGCAGCAGGAGTGGCTTCGGCGATGTCCTCGGAGGTTTCCGCGGTCTCGACGTCGGCTTCGACCTCGGTTTCCACCACGTCAACAGCTTCAGGATCTGCGGAAGCGTCGTACTCTTCGCCCAGAAGCTGGGCGCGTTCGCGGGCCGGCAATTCGGCGAATTCGTCTTCACCGTAGACGTCGAGCTCCTTGCCCAAAAGCTTGGAGGCGAGTTTGACGTTCTGCCCCTGGCGACCGATGGCCAGGGAGAGGTCTTCGTTCATCACCACGACCACGTAGCGGGTATCTCCGACGGTGTGCACGCGGCGCACTTCGGCGGGCGCGAACAGACGACGGACGTAGACCTGCATGTCTTCGGTGTAGTGGATGATGTCGATGCGCTCGTTGGACAGTTCGCGCACGATGGCCTGCACGCGGTTGCCCTTCATGCCCACGCAGGCGCCGACCGGATCGATGCGCTCGTCGCGGCTGGAGACGCTGATCTTGGCGCGGAAGCCGGGATCGCGGGCCACCGAACGGATCGCGACGACTTCGTCGTAGATCTCGGGGACTTCCAGTTCGAACAGCTTGGCGAGGAACTCGGGGTGGGTGCGCGACAGGATGACCTGCGGCCCCTTGACGTTGTTGGAGACGTCGCAGATGTAGGCGCGGATGGCGTCGCCCTGGCGGTAGCGTTCCTTGCGGATCTGCTCGCGCAACGGGACGATGGCCTCGGTGCGTCCGAGATTGACCAGGATGTCGCCGCGGTCTACCTGTTGGACAGTTCCCGTCACGATGGTGCCGATACGGTCGCGGTAGTCGTCGAAGACCCGCTGGCGTTCGACTTCACGGACCTTCTGGGTGAGGCTCTGCTTGGCGATCGCGATGGCCGCGCGGCCGAAACCGGCGACGGGGATCTCGTGTTCGAGTTGCTCGCCGGCGATGATGTTCGGACGGTACTCGCGGGCCTGTTCGACCAGCATGTACTTCTCGTCGAGCACCATGGCCTCCTCGGAGGTGCATCCGTCGGGGAGGTCGGGGAGATCGTCGACGACGTCGACGCGCAGGAAGCAGCGGATGGACCCGCGCTCGCGCTCGATGTCGACCTCGATGTTCTTCTGGATGCCGGTGTACTTGCGCGCCGCCTGCACCAGCGAGGTGCGAAGGGTCTGCAACACGACGTCCATGCCGATGTTCTTTTCCTTGGCGACTTGGCCAAGGGCTTCGACGATGTTGACTTCCGGATCCTTGGTGGAAGCTCTGGACATGGCTTAGTTACTCCTCGAAGCGGACATCGACGCGAGCCAATTGGACCGCGCGGTAAGGGATTCGGATCTCAGTCTCCGTGTTCTCGGGGACGAGGATGGCAGCATCGGATTCTGCTCGGATGAGACGACCAATCCAGGTCTTGCGACCTTCGACGTCTTCGCCGCAGTGAACGCGCACCCATTCGCCTTCGCGACGCTTCCAGTCTTCGGGCGTCTTGAGGGGACGATCGAGACCGGGAGAGCTGATCTCGAGGGTGAAAGGGTTCTGGAATTCGTCATCGGCTTCTAGAAGGGTGGCGAGATGGTGCGATGCCTGGCTGCATTCGTCGAGAGTGATCCCGCCGGGCTTGTGCATGTAGGCCCGAACAACTTCCCGGCGACCCGCGCGGAAGAGTTCGAGGTCTACCAATTCCAGCCCACGGGCTTCGGCGACTTGCCTGCAGAAGGCTTGGAGACGGTCTTTCCGAGTCAGGACAAACCCCTTTTTCCATGCCCGGCCAGAAGCGGACAAGCAATGTAATGGTCGCGGAATCGTAGCAATCGGCACGCGCCCTGTCACGTCTCCATTGCCCGAACCCACGCAAATCGACTCTCAGGCCCTGTTATCGGGACCCTCAGGGCCAATTCAGTCGTCGTCGTCCTCGTCGTCGCGCTCGCGGATCCAGTTTTGCATGTGCCGCCCCAACAAGGCGTCGAGCACGACATGGTGCTCGCGCACCGCATCGAGGAAGGTGGTTCGCATGCGCTGGGACAGGCTCGGGGACGGACCCGACTCCTGAGCGGCCGAACGCAATTGCGCCAACTGGGAAAGGATGCCCAGATGCCCTTGGCGGTGGATGGTCCCCCGCGGATCGGAGGCGGAGGCCATGGCTTCTTCCTCGCGCCGGAAGATCGCGATGAGCAGATCGACCAGATCCCGGAAGGCATCGTCCAGCACCTCCAGGCGGGGCGAATGCCCCATGAGGTCGCAGACCTCGCGGATGGCGGCTTCCAGCTTGGGCCAAGCCGCATCGACATCGGGCAGGCAGGTCTGCACGACCCGGGCACCGGACGATGAGCTCGAAAAACCGCTGGAAGGGACCATTCCCCCACCTTACCATCGACAGGCCGCTTCGTCCAGCCTGGGGGGGATCAGGTGTCGGAGCGCGAAATCCGATCGAGGCTGCGTTCGACGACGACCTGGACGTGGCGCCCCAAGGCGGCATCCATCAGAAGGTGGTGCTCGAAGATCCAGTCGACGATGTCGCGGCGATAATCCTGGGATATCGCCACGCTGGGCCCGTTCTCTTCCAGAGCTTTCTGGAAGCCGGCCAAAGACCGGATGAACCGCTGATGGGCGGTGCGATGCGGCAGCGTCATGCGGTCGCGCGTCAGTTCCATCGCCTCTTCCTCGCGCCGGAAGATGCCCATGGCCATCGTGGCGACGGTGCGCAATTGCGGACGGATCTCGTCCATTTCGAGGTGTTTGGACAGCGAGATCTGCAATTGTTCCAGAGACGCGAAAAACTCGGGGAAGGCCTGATCGACATCGGGCAGATGGAGACGGACCGCGAGGACCTTGGGCGAAGGAGCCATGGTGGAAGTGTACCACACCGTACCCCTTGGCCCACACCCCCAATAGATCCGGAAGCCGGATTCACCGGCTCCGCCAAGCGGAAGTCAGAACAAGCGCATCACACCGAAGACCGGCCACGACAACGGCGAGGATCGGCCGAACACGCCGTGGCGGGGAAGCGGCCACGGGGAGCGCGCCATGGACCAGTCGATCCGGCCCGAGGGCTGATCTTCATCCACGTATTCGGCGGCCCAGTCCTGCCTCCATCGCTCGATGCCCACAAGCTGCAGGTCCAAGGCCCATCCCTCCCAGACCCCGGAAGGCGTCCAGCGCAGACCCAGCCCCGCTCCCAGGCGCAAGGCATTGCCCGCCTCCAGCCCGAAGGCTCCACCGACGCGCAGTTCGGTCCAGGGGGTGAAGCGATCCAGAGGCCACGAATACAGCCGCACCCGGCCATCGAACAGACCGGAATCGGAAAGTGGGGCCGACAGGAACGACGCCGTTTCGATCCCGACCGAGATGTTGTCGTTGAGGAAAAATCCGGCCGACAGTCCCACGAGATGGCTGGCGACGAGATCGCCCGAACGAGCGGTACGGTCGGTGGCCCAAGCCCTCAGTCCGGCTTCGGCCATACCCGTGCGCAACGGCCCTGACGACCACGACGTGCAGCACAGCGCCGCAACGACGAGCGCCGAAGCCCGATGCCCCGTCCGGGTCGGCAGCGGTTCAGGCATCGAAGCGAACGGCGAGAGCCATCCAGCCATCGCCGTTGCACCCGAATCCAGCCTTCAGAGTCGCGGAATCGACCCAAACGCGATCCATCTCTCCCAACTGGGGAATCCGCGGTGCTCCCGGAGCGAGCCGGAGGTCGCCCCCGGGCGTGGCCCCCATTTCGCGAACCAGCAAGGCGCCGACCTCGGCGAGGAATTCCAGTCGGGTGCCGTCATCGACCATTTCGTCGGGAAGACTGTGGTACCCGGCGGCCAGGTCCGTGAGGCAGGTGGGGTCGGCGGCCACCAGCACCAGTCCGGAGGCGCCACCGCTGAACGGCACGCAACAGGCCACCGAGGCGGCCCCGAGCGCGACATCGGCTTCCTCGGGGGACCCGAGGATCCAGGCATCGGCGAAAGCCATCTCCGCCAGGAGCTGGACAAAAGCTTCCGGCAAGTGACGGAATTGTTCGAGCCGGTCGGCAGGTTGGGACACTGGAAGAGTCATGGAATCCACGTGAGAGTAGAAACTACCTCGAAAACGGTGGAGGGAGCAAGGTTCATCTGTCGGAACCATCCAAGGGCTCGTCGGCGGGAACCTCCAGACGCTCCTTGCCCTGCCGGCGCCCCCGGATCCGCCTCCACCCGCGGGCCGCAAAGTCTTTCAACAGGCCGGGAACAGCGGCGACGAGGCCCAAGGTGTCGCCCCATCCCTTCCCTCGTTTCCCGCCGACCCCCTTGCCTTGCCACCGACCGCTTTTCCAGCGCCGCCAGTTCACCACGGCACGGACCCATTCGTCGATGGCCATCCCCGCCCAGATCCCCACCACGCCGTACTCCATTCCGAAGCACAGTCCCAGGCTTGACCCAAGCCCGACGGTCCACATGATGGAGGTTCCCACCACGGCCGGGAAACTGCTGTCTCCGGCTGCCCGCAACGAGAACGTGAGGGCGATGTTGCCGCATTTGGCCGGCTGGAGGCAGGCATCCACCCAAAGCAAGATCCCTCCCAGGGCCAGCACCGAAGACGACGACGTGAACTGCGCCAGGGTCCAGGGTGCGGTGGCGGCCACGATCAGGGCGGCCACCGCGGTGAGACCGCTCCCCCAGAGCAACGCTTTGCGCAGGCGCTGATCGGCTTCCTGCGGCAGTCCCGCACCCACCAGGTGCGCCACCAGGATCTGCGCCGCGAAACCGGCTCCATACGAAAAGATCACCGGGATGTTCGCCAGATTGGCCGCATAGACCCGCGCGGCCAGCGGGATTTCCCCCAGGCGGACCACCTGGGATCCCAGCACCACCAGGTAGAACTGGAACGAGATGGGCTCGACGGCCGAGGGCAGACCGATGCGCAACAGGTCGGGCAACTGGTGGCGCCAGCCCAGGCGCAGATCGCGCCAGGATGGTGACCAGTGGAGCTTGCGGGACAAGACGGCCAACAGCCCCAGGGAGACCACGACCCACGACAGGATGGTCGCCAGAGCGACACCGTAGGTGCCCATGGAATCCATGAACCCGCCATAGCCCAGGAACAGGAGGTTCAGCAACGTGTTGGTGGCCAGCACCACGATGGCCGCCCAGAGGTTCCAGCGCGTGAGCCCCAACGAGGCCAGGATGTTCAAACAACCCGACCACAAGGCACGAGCCGTCATCCCCATTCCCAGGACTTGCAGGAACACCTCGCCATGCTCCAGGATCTGGCCGGACAGGCCCATCGCTCGAGCCACGGGTCCGGCGCACAGCGTCAGGGCCCCGCCCAGGACGAACCCGAGGAACGCGAGGATCGCCAGCACCAGCGCCCACGTGGCGCGAGCCTGGCGCATCCGCCCGGCCCCCAGGAACTGTCCGGCGACCGAAGCTCCCGCCTGCCCGAGCGTGTTCAGCAGGATCATGGAGGCGGCGAAGACGGGGACCATCGCCCCCACGCCGGCGGCGGCGGCGTCCGAAAGGCTTGCCAGGAACCACGAATCCAGCAGAGGCTGCGAGATTCCCACCGCCATGGTCACCGAAACGGGCCAAGCCAGGGAGAACAGGGATCGCTCCCGGAGGGAGCTCGTCGGATGCTGGACCTGCGACATGAGGGGCGGAAGTGTAGCTCCCCTGCCGAGCCCCGCGCTTGCGCTCAACACGAACGCCAGCGACTACCTTGGGAACACACCCCGTCGGTCGACCGCGACCCCACCGCCTTTCCGGCGTTTCCAACCGAGGACGTCCCATGGCCAGATCCTTCCGCTTGCAGACGATATCCGTCCTGTCCGCCGCATGCCTGTCGGGTGCGGTCGGCGCCTTCGCGGCGCCCAACGCCATCGTGATCGCCTGGAGCGATCTGCACGGCAAGGTTCCCGCGGGATTGACGTTCCTGGTGGACAGCCTGCGCCAGGCCGGCGAGACCTCCGGAATCCCCGTCGTGGCCCTCGACGCGGGAGATGCATTCTTCGGCGCGCACCTTTCGCGCCTGACCCGCGGCGTGGCCACCACCGCCGAACTGAACTTCCTCAAGCCCGACGCCATGACCCTGGGCAAAGGCGACTTCGACTGGAACCGCGAACGGCTCGACTCCCTCCTGCGGGTCGTGGACTTCCCGGTGGTCACAGCCAACCTGCGTCGCAACGTCGACGACGCGCCCATCGGGGGGCGCCGCGGCGTCGTGCTCGCGCGAGGGACGCTGAAGGTGGGTGTGCTGGGCATCGGCGATCCCGATCTGGACTACCCCGACCGCCAGGACCGCAACGGCGACATGCGCGTCGATCCCGAGGAGAAGGCTGCGACGGAAACTGTCGCCGAACTTCGCGCCGCCGGCGCCACCCTGGTGGTCGCCCTGGTGCACGGCGGGCCGGGTGTGTCGCGCCGGATCGGGGCCATCGAAGGCGTCGACGTGGTGCTGTCGGCCTCCGACGCCCGGGAAGGTGCCGCCGAACGTGTGGGCGGAACCTGGGTCGCCCAAGTTCCCGGTGGCGGCTCCCAGGTGCTTCGGCTGGAGCTGCAGGCGAACGATCCCGGCTGGACGGCCAGCGCGACCACCCTTCCCATCTCGCGCCAGCGCCCGCTCAACGCGGCCTGGAAAGCCATGGACGCCATCCACGACTCGCTGGTCACCGCCGCCCTGGGCCAGGACGTCGGAACCCTCAAGGCCGCTTGGTCCCCCACCCGTCGTGAAGGCCCCCTGGGCAACTGGATGGCCGACGCCCTCCGCGACGGCACCGGTGCCGATCTCGCGCTCGTTCCGGCAAGCTGGATCCGCGCGGGGTTCCCCAAGGGCAAGGTGCGGATCGAACACGTGTGGAACGCCATTCCGCCGGGGCTCAACCTGGTTTCGGTCTTCACGCTTCCGGGCTCGGACGTGATGAAGTTCCTGGAACGTCAGATGCGCCGCTCCAAGGAGTACCTCTTCGTATCCGGCCTGACCTGCTCGCCGGACAGCTCCATGTTCGGTGGCAACCCCATCCGTGCCACCATCGGAGGCAAACCCCTGGACAAGTCCGCCTACTACCGCATCGCGATCCCGCGGCAGTTGCGCGAAGACATCTACGAACTCACCGGAGTGTCCGAAAGCAGTGCCGCGCCCGAATGGACCGCCATCTGGGAGGCCGACATGGTCGCGTCGTGGGCGCGCAAAAACGGCCTGACGGTGCAAACAGGGCGCGTGCCCGCGATGTACGGGGGCGGATCGCCCAAGTGATCGCACCGCGCTGACCATTCAAGCGGGCCCTGGTCAACACTTGTTGCCAATTTGTCTTGCGCCTTCCACGGGGCGGATGGAAAACTTCTCCAAGCGACTGTGGCGCTCGCAACCTCGCGTGCGCCCTCTTCGACGAGACGCCGCCATGAAGAAGCACACCAGGTTGCCCGTGGTCCTGACAGTAGGGACCCTTGCGATCACCACCGCCGGAGCGGTGGAATCCGAGATGAAGGAGCTTTCCCTTGCAGACCTGATGGGCCTGCAAAACGCCATCGGAACCCTGACGCGCATGGAGCGCAACAAGGTTCCCGTCAGCGTCACGACCATCACCCAGGAAGACATCCGGCTCACCCCCGCCCGCAACCTTCTCGATCTCATCGAGGCCCTGGTGCCTGGCGCCATGTACCTGGATCACCCCGAACAGGCCCGCCTGGGCATGCGCGGGGTCATCGCCGACCGCAACTACAAGTTCCTGCTTCTGGTGGACGGCCACCTCATGAACCAGAAGACCCATTCCGGCGTGGTCAGTGAAATCCAGAACTGGGACATGAGCGACATCAAGCAGGTCGAGATCATCCGCGGCCCCGGGTCGGTGACCTACGGCCCTGGTGCCGTGGCGGGTGTGGTGGCCATCACCACCAAGAAGGGGGAAGACCAGGAAGGCGTCAAGGTCTCCACCTCCAGCGCCATCCCCTATTCCTCGCAGGGCGGGACCATCCAGTACGGCAAGGTCGGCGATGGCTGGTCGATGTACTCCTACCTGAACGCCACATGGACGCGCGGCTACACCAGTCCCACCGCGTTCACCGAGGTGGGCAACGCGGACATGAAGTCCTACACCTTCGGCGAGATCGGCACCGCAGCGCACAGCAACGTCAATCGCAAATACGCCAACAGCGATCTGCTGGCCGACTTCGATCGCGATGTCGCGTACATGCCCCAGTTGCGCGCCCATGTGGGAGCCATCCTGCCCCTGGGCTTTTCCACCTTCGCACGCTACACCCAGGGCGGCACCACCACGGGCGCGGCCTGGTCCAAACTCATGACGCCGGACTCGCTGCAGGTGAACGCCCGTACCTTCCTGTACCGGCAGGTGGTGGGCTCCCTCCAGCACCAGATCCAGTTCACCGACAACCTGGGTCTGTCGTCCAAGCTGGAAGCCAGGACTTCGAACGGTATTCGGGCACCACGGGAGACAAGAACAGTCTGACCAGCCCCCTCAACACCACGCACAACTTCGCCGAAAGCGACGTGACGGCGCAGACCCTGCTGAATACCTCGTTCCTCGAGAAGTACCAGGTGGCCCTGGGCGCCGAATACGTCTACTCGAAGGTCGGGGCCGGTTGGTTCGACGAGGTGCAGGGCCTGAAGTTCGGCGACGCCCAGAACATCGTCAACGGACCCGACAGTTGGATGATGCACCGTGACACGGCCCAGGTGAACGGCAAGGACCCGTCGCTCCCAACCGGCAAGGTCTGGGATCCAGCCTATTCGAAGGCCGGATCGAAGGCGGGCGTCTACGTGCCCGACGGGATCGACGCCCACACGATCTCCCTCATGAGCGAAGCGAACCTGGCGTTCCACGACTACGCCACCGTGTTGCTGTCAGGCCGTGCCGACAAGAACACCTACTCCACCTGGATGATCTCGCCTCGTATCGCGTTGGTCTCGGCCCTCACCGAACACAACATCGTGAAGCTGATCTGGCAGCAGTCCATGCGCATGAGCACCCTCGAGCAGATGTACCTGGAAGACCTCCAGGGCAATGCCAGCGATCCCGAGGTCCTGGAAGGCATCGAGGTCATCTACACGGCCCTGCCCACCGACGCCGTCACCGTGAATCTGTCGGGGTATCGCAACAACGTGGAAACCCTCGCCTGGTCCACCGTGGCCACCAAGACCGAGCTCCAGGGAGACATGGTGATCTTCGGCGGCGAAGCCGACGTGGTCTGGAAAGGCGACAAGTTCACCGTAGGATTCAACCACGCCTCGAGCATGCTCGAGAGCTTCGAGCTGCGCGACGGACAGCCCAAGTCCGGAGTCTCCTACGCCGACCAGGAATTGCCGGTGGTCATGACCACCAAACCCATCCCCGCCGCTCCGGGACGAGCTGCTGTCGCGGCCCTGAAGGACACCGCCCTGGTCCTGGGTGCGGGCGAGGCGATCAACAACTGGTCCGAGCACATCACCAAGGCGATGGTCCGCTACCGCCTGACCCCCTCCATCACCCTCCAGGCGGCGTCCCGTGTGTTCTGGGGTTTCCAGGGATTCGAAGATCAGCTCGCCTCGCTGAAAACCCTCAAGCCCTTCAACCCCGCCGACACCGCGTTCATCCGGATCCTGCAACCCCAGGTCGATTCCTTCGTGGCCTTGGTGGAAGCCGAAGACCCCTACGGAACCCAAGTGCGATTCGACGTCTCGGCCGAATGGGCCATGTCCGAAAACGTGCGCCTGACCGGAATGGTCCAGAACCTGTTCGGAACCGGCGAAAATCGGCGTTTCGACTACATCTCGGGCCTGAACCAGACCAATCCCCGCACCGCCTGGGTCGAGGAGCCCCGCACCTTCTACGTCAAGCTGAGTTCGAGCTTCTGATCGCGCTTCCCTGAGACGCTCCCAGACCCGCGGGCCCGACGCCACCAGGCGCCGGGCCTTGCCTTTTCTACCCTTGGGGTGGTCGGGCCGGCACCCCGTCCCTCCCTCCCCTGGTGCGACGGAATCCGTCTCCGCGTGCAACAGCCATGAAACACCCCCGTCCTAGTTTTGGTCCCATGAAGCCCTCTCGCGGAAATCGTGCGCCCCTGATCCGCCCCAAGGAACTGTCCTGGCTGCAGTTCAACCAGCGCGTCCTGGAAGAGGCCCGCAGCATGCGCCACCCCCTGTGGGATCGCCTGCGCTTTCTGGCCATCTACTCCAACAACCTCGACGAATTCTACCGCGTGCGGGTGGCCAACCTCCAGCGCCTGGAGGCCGAAGAAGGCCCCGCCTACAAGGTCACGGGCAGGCCTGTGCGGCAGCTTCTGCGCGAGATCCGGTCGCAGGTGGGGGAACTCGCCGAACGTTTCGAGCAGACCTGGGGCGAGATCGCCGCCGAAATGGATCACGAGAAGGTCCGCCTGGTGGACGAATCGCATCTGTCACCCGAACAGGCCGAACGCGTGCGCACCATCTTCCTGCGCGAGGTGCGCCCCCGCCTGGTGCCCATCCTGCTGGCCCGTGGTCGCGAGATGCCCCTGCTGCACGACCACGTGCTGCACCTGGCCATCCAGCTCGAAGGAGCGGCCAGCAACGCTCCCCCCTACGCCCTGATCGAGATTCCTTCCGACGCCCTTCCGCGGTTCTTCGTACTGCCCGCCTGCGGAGACTGCCAGTGCGTCATGCTCCTGGAAGACATCGTCCGGTTCGGGCTGCGCGAGGTCTTCTCGCTGTTCGCCCCCAAGGCCGTGCACGCCTGGGCCTTCAAGGTCACGCGCGACGCCGAATTCGACCTCGACGACAGCATGGTCGAAGGCTACCTGCGCCGGGTCCACCAAGGTTTGCGCAAACGCGCCACGGGCAAACCCGTACGCTTGGTGCACGACCGCGGCATGCCCGATCCCCTCTTGTCGCAGCTTCTGCGCAAGCTGGGCCTCACCCGTGCCGACTGCCGCATTCCGGGCATGCGCTACCACAACTTCAAGGACTTCATGAAGTTCCCGCGCCTGGGGCGTGCCGGACTCAGCGCCCCGCCTCTGGAACCCCTGGTGCATCCGGACTTTGCGGGCCAGGAACGGGCCTTGGCCGTGGTGGCTCGCAAAGACGTGTTGCTGCATTTCCCTTACCAGAGTTTCGACCACTTCCTGGATCTGCTGCGCGAAGCGGCCATCGATCCGGCCGTGACGCACATCCGGCTCACCGTCTACCGCGTGAGCCAGGAATCCAGCGTCCTGAACGCCCTGATCAACGCCGCGCGCAACGGCAAGAAAGTGACCGTACTGCTGGAGGTGCTGGCCCGGTTCGACGAGGAAAACAACATCGCCTGGGCCGATGAACTGCGCGACGAAGGGGTCGAGGTCATCCTGGGAGTGCGCGGGCTGAAGGTGCACTCCAAGCTCTGCCTGGTCACCCGCCTGGAAGGCCGCAAGGCCCGGCACTACGCCGTGATCGGCACCGGCAACTTCAACGAAGAGACCGCCCGGGTCTACACCGACCACATGCTGCTGACCGCCGACCCCGCGATCACCGACGAGGTCTCGCAGGTCTTCGAATTTTTCCGCAACAACTACAAGGTCCCCGACTTCAGCCACTTGATCGTATCGCCCTTCGACTCGCGCAAGCAGCTTCTGGGCCTGATCGACGCCGAACGCAAGGCCGCGCGGGCCGGCAAACCCGCCTGGATCCGCCTGCGCCTGAACAACCTGGCCGACGACGAACTGATCGAAGCCCTGGTGGATGCGTCCAACGCCGGGGTCGAGGTGCGCCTGATCGTGCGCAGCATGAACTCCCTGGTCCCCTCGCTGGACGCCTCCGCGCATCGCATCGAGGTCCGTTGCCTGGTGGGACGCTTCCTGGAGCACTCGCGCTGCCTGATGTTCGCCAACGCCGGCAAGCCCCTGGTCTTCACCACGTCGGCCGACTGGATGGGTCGCAATCTGGACGGCCGCGTGGAGGTCACCTGCCCCATCCGCGACAAGAAGCTGCGCCAGGAACTGCTCGACTACTTCGACCTGCAATGGCGCGACACCGTCAACGCCCGCGTGTGGGACTCCGAAGACGCCGATCACCGCCCCACCGACCAGCCCGAATTCGACGCCCAGCAAGGTGTCCGCGCCTGGTTGGCCGAGCGCCTCCGCTTCTGACCCCTCCCTCCTCCACGATGCCCCGTCGCCGGGAGGTGTTTACCAATTCGGGGAGACGCAGAAAAATCCGCTCGTCCTGAGGAGCGAGGCTCCGCCTCGCGTCTCGAAGGGCGAGGAATCTCCTTCCAAGCGGAGGCGCCGACTCGCCGGTACGACGGAATTTGACATATCGCCCCTCGGCCTCGCCCGCCCTTCGAGACGCGCCTTCGGCGCTCCTCAGGACGAGCGGATTTCTGGAGCACCGGTTTTCCTCGCCTTCCGAGAAGCGAGTGGGCGCCCCGAGGCGCAGGAGCTGAGGCCCGGATCGGGGATGCGCACGAAGCGCTCGAGGGTCCGACGGCGTACGCGTTCGGTACGCCGAGGCGCCCGAGAAGCGAGTGGGCGCCCCGAGACGCAGGAGCTGAGGCCCGGATCGGGGATGCGCACGACGCGCTCGAGGGTCCGACGGCGTACGCGTTCGGTACGCCGAGGTGCCCGAGAAGCGAGTGGGCGCCCCGAGACGGGCCTCAGCCGCGGGTACGGGTGAGACCGGCGCGTTGCAATCTGTAGGTGAGGGCGCGGCGCGTGACCCCCAGCTCCTGCGCCGCCCGGGCGCGATGCCCGCCGTGGCGGGCCAACAATTCCTGCAGTTCCGTGCGCTCCTTCTGCAGCGGATCCTCCGGAGGGCGTTTCTGCCGCTTGCGGCAGTCGTCGACCAGTTCGCGCAGGTCGGTGCCCAGGGGATGCAAGGCCACGAACCGCTCCAGCAGGTTCTCGAGTTCGCGCACGTTGCCGGGCCAGTCGTAACGCATGAGTTCCTGCATGCCCGCCGGATCGAGGCGCGGAGCCGGCTCGCGCAGGCGATGACAGATTCTGGCAAGCAGTCCCTTGGCCAGGTAGGGGACGTCGGCCATGCGCTCGCGCAACGGAGGCACCCGCAAGGTCACGACATGGAGCCGGAAATAGAGGTCTTGCCGGAAGGTCCCGGCCTGGACCATGCCCCAGAGGTCGCGGTGGGTGGCGGCGACCAGACGGAAATCGACCTCGACCTCTTCGGTGCCGCCCACGCGGCAGATGCGGCGCTCCTGGAGCACCCGCAGCAGCGAGGCCTGGGCCGTGAGGGAAAGCTCCCCCACCTCGTCGAGGAACAAGGTGCCCGAGGCCGCTTGTTCGAACCGGCCCAGGCGCTGGGCGTGGGCCCCCGTGAACGAGCCTTTTTCGTGGCCGAACAGTTCGCTCTCCAGCAGCGTGGGGGCGATGGCGGCGCAGTTGAGCGCCACGAAAGGACCCTGCTCGCGCCGCGACTGGTCGTGGAGCACCCGCGCGCAGACTTCCTTGCCCGTGCCCGACTCGCCCAGCAGCAACACGGTGGAGTCCAACCGCGCCACGGCCCGGAGCTGTCGCAGCAGGGCGGCGAAGGACGATTCCGGCGAATGGAGGATCTGCAGCATGGTGGGCGGGAACCTAGAACTTCTCGCGGACTCACCGAAGGCCGGGACGCCCTCACGCCCGGCAGTCGCCCGCCCGGTCCTGTCTCCGGGCGGGCGGGACCCGACTCACAACAGGTCGGCGGCCAGCTCGGCGAGCTCCGAGCGCTCTCCCTTCACGAGGGTGGAGTGGCCCGCGATGGGCTGCTCGCGGAACTTCTTCACCACGTGGGTGAGCCCGGAGGAATGCGCGTCCAGGTAGGGGGTGTCGATCTGCTGGAGGTCTCCGGTCAACACGACCTTGCTCTTGCCCGCGGCCCGCGTCATGAGCGTCTTGATTTCGTGGGGCGTGAGGTTCTGGGCTTCGTCGATCACGATGAAGGCGTCGTTGATGGAGCGGCCGCGCACGAAACTCAAGGCTTCGAGCTCGATGACTCCCTGTTCCAGGAGCTGCTGCAAGCGGAACTGGTGGTGCCCGTTGTCGGGGTGCTTTTCCTTCTTGTCGTCGCCCAGCAGGAACTGCACGTTGTCGAAGATGGGCTTCATCCAGGGGTGGATCTTCTCGTGCATGTCGCCGGGAAGCCAGCCCATCTCCTTGCCCACCGAGACCAGCGGCCGCATCACCACGATCTTCTTGTAGAGGCGTCGTTTGGGCTCCAGGACCTGATCGAGCCCCGCCGCCATGGCCAGCAACGTCTTGCCCGTGCCGGCTTTGCCCACCAGCGTGACCAACCGAACCGCGGGGTTGCGCAGCAAGGTGGCGGCGAAGATCTGTTCGCGGTTGCGGGGGGTGAGGGTCCACAACCTGCACTCGTCGCGCAGAAGCCGACGCAGAAGCAGTCCTTCCGGATGGCGCTCGACCACGGCCAGCGCCGACTTCGCGTGGCCTTCGCCGTTGCCCAGCAGGGTGAGGCACTGGTTCTCGCGCAGGTGCTGGGCCTGTTCCCCCAGTTCGGATACGGGACACCAGCCCTCGCGCATCAGGCGATCGACGTTCTGGTCTTCCACCGTCAGGGAGACCGTGTTGCGGCTGATTTCGTCGACATCGCGGATCTGCCCGCGTTTGTAGTCCTCGGTGGTCAGGCCCGTGGCGTGGCCCATGAGCCGCACGTTGGTGTCCTTCGAGACCAGGACCACCGGGCGTGCCGGGTTCTCCGTGGCCCAACGCAGGGCGGTGGCGATGATCTCCCGATCCTTGCGCGCCTGGTCGAACTCCAGGGGCACCTTGCGGACGTAGTCGAGCGCCCCCGAGATGCAAAGCCCGCCGGCCGCCGGCGCGGGCAACGGCACGAAGCGCAGGAGCGTCTCGTGCTCCTCCTTGAGCCGATCGAGGATCCGGCTGAACTCGCGGGCGTTGAAGGCCTTCTGGTCGTCGCCGGTCTTGAACAGGTCGATCTCGGAGATCACCGCCAGCGGCACCACGACATCGTTGTCGCCGAAGGTATGGATGCTGTGGGGGTCGTGGATGACGACGGACGTGTCCAGGACGAAGATCTTGCGCATCTCTCCCATTTCAGGACTCCTGTACGAAGGGCTGGAGACGGAACGTGTCCAGCTTCCCCAAGGATACCATGCCGAGCGGGCCTTGCCCGTGGTGCTGAAACCAGACCGACACAATCCGGTCGGGCGGATCCATGGACCGACTCGGAGAGCCTAGATTTGCCCAGTGCACCGCTTTCTCGTCGCCGACGACCACGCCCTCCTGCGCGAGGGCATCGAGACCGTTCTCAAGAACTCCTGGCCAGGTTCCAGCGTGGCGCACGCGCTCGACGGGCCCGAGGCCCTCGACCGACTCCTGGCCGACACCTTCGACTGCGCCATCCTCGACATCGGCATGCCCCTGCTCGACGGGCTCGAGGTGGTGGCCCAGGCCCGTCGATCGGGTATCCTGACGCCTCTGCTGGTGGTTTCCATGCACCCCGAGGAGCGAATGGGCGTGCGCGCGCTGCGCTGTGGCGCCACCGGCTACCTCCCCAAGGATTCACCCCCCTCGTCGCTGCGGGAGGCCGTCGCGAGCCTTTTGGCGGGCCGCAAGGCGATCTCGCCGCGCCTGGCGGACCTTCTCGCGGAAGCGGTCCAGACCCCGCCCGCGACCGTCCCCGACGCGAAACTCTCGGGGCGGGAATTCCATGTGCTGCGCATGCTTTCCAGTGGCCGGAGCCTGCGGGAGATTTCCGAAGCCCTGGAACTGTCCGTGAAGACCGTGCACACCTACCGCACCCGGCTGCTGCGCAAGCTGGGCCTGGAGCGCACGGGCGAACTGGTGCGCCGCGGCGTCGAGGAAGGCCTCACCGAGGAGGTCCCCCCGACGACTCCGCCGGCGCGTCCCCGAAACCGGAAACAGACGCCCGCGGAGCCTTGACAGGAACCGGAACTCCCCGAGCTCGGGGAGCGGAACTCAACGCTTCTTGGCGAAACGCTCGATGCGCACGGAGTCGATGCGATCGCCCTGCTCGATCAGGCACGAGACGTCCCAGCCTTCGCGGAGCTGCCCGTACACGGTGTGGATGCCGTCGAGGTGGCTCTGCTGGACCTGGACCACGAAGAACTGGCTTCCGGCGGTGCCGGGACCGGCGTTGGCCATCGACAACGCCCCGGGCACGTGTTTGAGCGTGGAATCGAATTCGTCGAGGATGGTGTATCCGGGGCCGCCGGTACCGTCGCCCTTGGGGTCGCCGCCCTGGGCCATGAAGCCGGGGATCACCCGGTGGAACAAAAGCCCGTCGAAGAACTTGCGGTCGGACAGCTCGATGAAATTCGCCACCGTCTGCGGCGTCTTGCGCGGGGTGAGGGCGAAGACCATGGGCCCGTATTTGGTGTGTACCCGAGCCCTCACGGAATCGAGGCCGGAGAAGTCGGCCGGGAAGGACTTGCGGGTGGATTCGCCCGCCAGCGCGGCCGCGGCCAGCAGAGTCAAGACAGGGAACAGCGCACGCATGAATGCCTCCTTGGGTGGTGTCTGGGATGATCCGACGGGTGCGAAAACCTAATCTCGCGTTCCGCGATGGAGTACGAGATCGGGCCGGGGCCTCCCGCCATCCTGGCCCTCGCGCCTGCCAAGGCCTAACTTCGTAGCAGGATGACCCCCAAGACTTCACAACTCGAGCGTGGGACTCCGGCACCTGGCAAGCCGGAGCTGCCCGCGGTATTCGGTTTCCTCGACCACCGCGACTACCTGCGCGAATGGTTCGAGGCCAAACGGAAGATCGTGCGCACCTTCTCCTATCGAGTCTTCGCCCGCAAGGCGGGTTTCGCCAGCCACGCGTTCCTGTCCGAAGTGATCCAGGGGAGGCGCAACCTCTCCGACGACTCCATCGACAAGTGCATCCTGGCCCTGGGTCTGGCCGGACCCGCCGCCCGCTACTTCAAGAGCCTGGTCCACTACGGGCAGGAAACCCACCTGGACCGACGCCACGACATGCTCTCCGATCTTCTGCGCCTGCAGGCCTCCGAGCATGTGCAGAGGGTCGCGGGAAGCCAGTCCGAATACTTCACGAGCTGGCTCAACGTGGCCTTGCGCGAAGTGGCCGTGTTCGGGGGCTTCGGCGACGACACCCAGGCCATGGCCGAGTTCTTCAAGCCTTCCGTCACCTCCGAAGAGATCCGCGCCGGTCTGGACCTTCTGTTGCGCCTGGAACTGTTGCGCCCCACCCCGTCAGGCGGTTTCGACTATTCCTGTCCGCGCCTCACGCCGGGCAACATCGATCTGGCCACCGTCGCGGCGCTCAAACGCCAGATGCTCCTGCTGGCCGTCGACCAGCTCGGTCGTCCGGAATCCCCCGACGCCCATGTGTCCAGCGTGACGGTGAGCGTTTCCAGGGACAAGCTGCCCCGCATTCGCGAGATCCTCGACCGCACCCGCCGCGAGCTCCTGGCCGAGACGGCCACGGATGCCCAGCCCGCCGACCAGGTCCTCCAGGTGAACCTGCAAATGGTCCCGCTGACAGAAAGCCTCGAGAGGTATCGTTCCTCCCATGGCTGACCACCGCATCCACCCCGCCGCGCCCCGCCCTGGTGGCGCCCTGCGATTGTCCTGGCTGGGCCTGGGGGCATGCCTGTCGCTTGTCGCCTGCGCCGACCCCCAATCCGGCGGCGGGACCGAGCTGCCCATCCAGGTGCGGATCTACGGTGCCGCACAAGCCAAGGCCTGGCGACTGTGGGACGTCCAGGAGGTTGAAGTCGCCGGACGAACCTCGTTGCACTTCACGTCGCACGGCAGCCTCCAGGACTCGGGAGGGGTGCTGGCCTTGCCGTCCTCTCCCGGCACCTACCTGCTCGAGGCCTGGACCTCTCGTATGCCCTCGGACACCCTGCCGGTGCGGTCCAGCGCCGCTCCGGGGGTCGTGCTCGATCCGGCCTGCCTGCAGATCATCCCCCAGGACGGGGAGCTCCACCAAACCCAGTTCTGCACCAGCCTCGACCCCACTCTGTCGCCTTCGGGTGCGGACTCCGCCACCGCCGCCGACCGCCTCACCCTGGTCCGCATCGAGGGCCAAACCATCCAGCGCCTGCAGATCCTCGATGATCTGGGCTCCCGACGCATGCTTCCCGGCGAAGCCCGACTGTGGTCGGTGTCCGCCCAACCCGGCGCCGATCAAACGCTCGACTTCCGTGGCATCCTCCGGCGCGAAAGCGACGGCACGTTCCGTTTTCCCGTCGTGCGAGGAACCGTGCGCTGGGTGATCGAAGCCGCCACCAATCCCGAAGACCTCCCCCTGCGCATCGCGCAGCGCACCCGCATCGACTCCGGATGGAGTCGGTTCGTCGCCTGCCAGGAAGGGGTGCTGCCCCCCTTGCCATCGATCCTCTCCGTGCATGCCTGTCCCGACTTGGGCTGGACTCCCTCGGGGCGGGACCGTGGCCAAGCCGGTGCCGATCTCTGGTCGGTCTTTTCGACCACCCTGCCATAAGCGGCTGCCGCGGGCGGCAGGATTCCTCCGCCGCGAATCCCTCCGGTGATTGCGCACCCCCATCTCCGGATGGTATGCTGGGTTCCGTCCATGGTCCACATCTCGACACGCTCCTGGGGCATGATCATCACGATGACCCCCTCCGTTGGCAAACACGATCTTGCCCGGTTCTTCGACGACCTGCGGATGACCCACCTCCAGGATTCCCGCGGCTTCTTCGGAGCCCTGTTCGATCTGTCCGCGATGGGACCCCTCCATCCCGACCTCCGCGATCCGATGCTCTCGTCGTTTCGCCTGCTCCTGCAGCGGGGCATGATCCGCTCGGCCATGGCGTCCACCAATGCCCTTCTGGTCTCGCAATTGCGCCGGCTCACCACGGCCACCGACTGCGCCCCGGGCGCCCGTTTCCTCGATGCCAGTCTGGCCGACTGGCGCAAAGAAGCCGAGGCGTGGGCCGCCTTCGGTGCCGAACCCCAGGGATTGTTCGAGTCCAGCGGTGCCCCGAGTCCGGAATGACCGTCCGCGCGAAGGGTGAGGTCAGATGGCCGGCGCGGCGTTCCCTCCCTGACCCGTACCCGGGTTTCAGGGGACGGGCCGGCGGTGACCTGCTGCGGAACGGTCATGGCCGCGGTGGCCCAAACGCAAGAAGACCCCTGCCGGTGTTGTCCGACAAGGGTCTTCTGCGTGGAAGTGGGCAATGCAGGGCTCGAACCTGCGACCCGGTGATTAAGAGTCACCTGCTCTACCAACTGAGCTAATTGCCCCAAGGCTGGACTTGCGTCCCTCTCGACTTGCGACCACTCGCGTTTCGAGGTCAAGAAAGGTAAGGGAGACATTTTCGATCGTCAAGATTCTTTGCAAGAAAAATTTCGCCGACGCTGCGAGCGATCCTTCGTGCCGAGGGTCGAGCGACAGTTTCGGTCCCCAGGATCCCTGACGGAGGAACATTCCATCATCGATGGGAACAACCATTTGTGCAAGGGCCGTTGGGATATTGCCATATTTCAAGGCATGACTCGTTCCCGGCTTCTGACCGGAGTCGCCCTCGCGCTTCTCGGGCTGATCGCACCTTGTTCCGCCTTGGTCTCCGATGCCGAACTCGACGCCGTTTTGCAATCCTCCACGGCTTCGCATGCCGCCGGACGGGGGCGCGAACGCGATTCCCTGATCGAAGCCGCACGGATGGCGATCCGCGCCCGATTGGCCGCCGACGAATCCGCACCGACGGCGCTCGAGCGTCTCGACCGGATCGAAAGCCTCACCGCGCGCACCGACAAGGATCGACGCTCCGCTCTGGCCGCCTTGAAGGCGCGTGCCGAATCCGGTGAAGAAGCCGCCGTCCGCAAGGCCCACGCCGACTTCCTCAAGCGTTTCCCCCGCGCCACCGCCCCCCCCCTTGCCGAACTTCTGGCGCAGGCCCCGCTTCCTTCACTGCCGCCGGCACCGGTCGCACCCGCCGCCAATCTCGATTCGTGCGCCCATACCCCTCGTGCACCCGGCTGCCGGGATACACTTCCCGCCCCCGTGGCCCGCGACACAACCCCACCTCCCTCCCTCTGCCCCGACGGCCCCCCCAGTGCGGTCTTCCTGCGCCCCAACTCGCACCAGGCCATCGTCAGCCGCGATTCCACGCTGGTGCTGCAGGCACGCATCCATGCCCCGTGCATGCTGCGCGAACTCGTCCTGCTGTCCGACTCGTTCCCCGCCCGCCGCGTCGACTTCCCCGCTGGCCGCTCCGGAACCTTCGAGTTCGACGACGCCATTTCCGTACCGCCGGCCGCACAGGTCCTGCATCTGGTGGTCTGCGACACCTTTGGCACCTGCTCCCAGGCCCACCTCCCCTTGCGCCATCCCGCACGGATCTCGCCCTGGATCCCCTGGACCTCCGGCGGACTCGTCCTGCTGGGGCTCATCACGGGCATCGTGGTCCTGCTGCGACGCCCCCCCAGCCCCCAGAAAACGACGCCCTCCGCGACTCCTCGCGGCATCCAGTTGCGGTCGGCACCTCCCCCCTCGTCCGAGGAGGCCTCCACCGACCTTCAGGAAACCCTCAAACGGATCATGACCGCCGCCGAGAAGGAATGCCCTCGTGGCCCGCGGATCGTCAGCCGGATGAATACCTCCATTCCTCCTCTGGCAGGCAACCCCGGAGACCTCGAAAAGGCGTTCGGAAATCTCGTCCGTCTGCCCTTGGCACGCGCCGGACTGCGCGGCATGGTGCTGGTCGCGACCGGCCGGGGTCCTGTGAACATGGAAGTCGTGCTCGAAGACAACGGCCCCGATCTCGAAGACATCGCCCTGCGCACCCTCTTCGATCCCAACACCGCGCGTTCCCGCGAACGCCAGGGTCTCGATCGCGAACTCGCCGAAGCGGCGGACATCCTGACGCGCTTCCGCGGACACCTCTCGGCGGAAGCCCGCATCGACGGAGGCCTGCGCCTGCGCATCCGCCTACCTCTGCCCGCCGCCAACGGTGCCCGCGAGAATTCGTTGCTCAAATGATTCCCGCCTCCGCCCTCCGAGGGACCCACGCATGACCTGGACCCCCGACGGCCTACCGGGCTTCTTCGAGCGCCTGCGCAACATGAGCGCCATCCGGCGCTTCGGTACCCTGCCCTCGGCGCAGCACGACAGCGTGGCCAACCACAGCTACGACGTGGCGGTGCTGTCCATGATGATCGCCGACCGCCAGAACGACCCGTCACTGAGCATGGAGAAGATCCTGCGCAAGGCGCTGTGGCACGACTTCGAGGAAACGATCGTCTCGGACATTCCCCACCCCATCAAACACCGCTACGAAGGCGGACGCCTCGGAGCCCTCCTGGAGGAGATCGTCGAGACCGTCTTGGAAAACGAGGCCTTCCACGAGCTGCCCGCCGACCTTGCCCGCCGCTACGCCGCCGATGCCCGCGACGCCAAACGCGACCGGGAGGGCGAAGTCGTGGCCGCCGCCGATGCCATGGATCTGGTGATCGTCGCCACCCGCGAGATCAAGATGGGAAACCGCTATTTCGAACACGTCTTCGACGCCGGCATGCGGCTGTGCGAAAAACACCGCCACTTCGTCCTGGTAGACGAATTCTGTCGCGTCGCACGCAAGTACCTGCAGGAAGGCCAGTTCGTCGACGGCGTCTTCCACGGCAACCGGACCCAGACCGAACTCTTCTCCTGATCCCAACGCCGCGCTCCGTGCCGCCGAATTCGGGTGGTTCCGAGACGCGAATCGAGATGCCCGGGCCTTGATCGAGCTCAGGTGGCAGAGCTTCGGTGGTCGAGCCTGTCGAGACCCACCGCGGCTGGTCTCGAC
>JAMIIV010000049.1:0-1051 GCA_035913415.1 Fibrobacteria bacterium
CCACGGCGCTCGGTACTCCGATGACCCGCCGGAAGAGGTGCCCTTGCAGTAGTCGTCCTGACCCGACGGAGCTACGACACACCCGTTCGCGCACTTGGCCTTCACCGTTGCGGGCCCAGGTCCGTTGCAGCGGTAGAGCGTATTGGAATCCCCATGGTCCACCTTGTCCCCACCGCAGTAGTCGCCAGTGCTCGCCGTCGATGAGCACGTGGGCGCCGCCGCCTTGCAGTAGTCGTCTTGACCCGCAGGCGCCACCACGCAGCCATTGGCGCACTTCGTCTTCACGACCGCGGGGCCAGGACCGCTGCACTTGTAGAGCGTCGACCCATCCGCATTCGAAACCTTGTCCCCTCCGCAGTAGTAGCCGGTGCTCGCCGTCGATGCACAGGTCGCTGCGCCACCCAGCTTCACCACCTTCAGGTACGCCCCATACGCCCACCCCGTCGTCCCCTGGTAGTTGACCTGGTAGAATCCATTGTTCGGCGAGGACTGCTGCAGCGTCACCTGCCCGCCCACCGGAATCACCCGCTTCACCGCCTGACTCGTGGATGGCCCCCCTCGCAGGTTCAGGTTCGCCGTGGCAGCCAGGATGGTTCCCACCGGAAGACTCGACGTGACCGGCGCTTCCGTCTCGACCACCCCCTCCTCCTCCGTTCCAACATCGCCCGCCTCGTCGTATCCCGCGACCACGCAGCTCGAAAGCCCAACCATGGCCGCCAGGACCACAGGCCCCATCCATGCGCGCGAGAGCAGCAATCGGCCAAACGCGTTCATCGTCGATTCTCCTGTCCCACATCCTGCGCGAAGCGTGCCAGAACGCTCCAAGGCGGCGCCCCCCTCCCTCGCTTCTCCCGCCCCATCCTCCCTTTCCCCCCCACTCTCCAGCCCCCCGCATCTCCACTCCTCACTCCGAGACCGATCGCCTCCAGGTCGCGACCACAATCGATGTCCGAACACACCTCCTCGGTTCCCAACATGCGCAAGGTCTGGTGCGCAATCGATTGCGCAAGTCGCGCATCTCCCCCGGATCTCCCCCCTCCGGCGCTGCACC
>JAMIIV010000050.1:0-1462 GCA_035913415.1 Fibrobacteria bacterium
GCACTGGCGCCGCGCCAAGATCGGCCGGCGCTTTCGGTTGTTCTTTCGCTTCGACTCCAAGACCAGAATCATCATCTTTGCCTGGGTGAACGACGAGAACACCTTACGCTCGGCAGGTGCCAAAACCGACCCTTATGCGGTCTTTCAGAAGATGCTCAAGTCGGGCCACCCACCTGATGACAGGGACGCGTTGCTGAAGGCCAGCAAGTCTGACTGGAAGACATAAGGCTGCGCGCGCGCGGCAGATTAGGAAGGTGGCGGCGTAAAACGCGAAATCGTGGCCTGTCCCCGACTTCCGTTGCGCACCAGGCGCTCGGACCGCGGGGAGCCCATCAACCCGCGCAGCTCGAGCACATCGGGGAAGGATGCGCACGGGGTGTTCCTTCCGAGGCTGCGGAACTCGCCCTGCGGGCTCGGACAGTCCTCGCCTCTCCAGGAACACCCCGCACGCATCCGGGAACCGTGGGCGCATCACGACGGAAAAGTGGAACTCGATGAGGGCGAAGCAGGCGCACCGCGAAATGCTTCCTGCCCCCTGCCTGCAGCACTCACCTAACTGCGGAGAAGGGGCGACGCACTCTGTCGCACGCCAAGGGCCGCCCCGCCACAATCACCGTAGCCCGGGATGTTGGGCATTCCTGGCGCAGGCGAGGACTGTCCGAGCGAAGCGAGTTCCGCAGCCTGCAGAAGGAATGCCCCGCGCGTCCCCGGCGGATTACGAGCACAGCGGGAAAGAGACACAAAAGCGGGAAATCGTGGTCTATCCCCCATTTCCCATCACGAAGCCACCGACGGGAGGGAAATGAGCAAATGAAAGACCTGACCCCGAGGAACCCCTCACCCCGCCCGGGCGGCCTGCCTGATCGCCTCGGCTGCCCACTGGTTCAAGCTCTGCCCGTGCGCAGCGGCAGCGACGACCGCCGCCTCGTGCACCGCGGGATCGACGCGCAGCGAGAACTTGCCCGAGAAACGCTTGCGTGGCTCAATGCCCCGCCGTTCGCACGCATCCAGGAACACGCGGAGGGACACCTCACCTTCGCGCCTCAGTCCGGCCACATCCGCCGCATAAAAATCCGCACCACCATTCAAACCGACGAACTCGCCGCGAAACATCTGGATGTCCGGATCGAAGGTGATCACGGCCTCGTAGCCCCCGATGTTCATGGTGTTCATGGTTGCACTCCGTTGTCTTCAAGCCACTTCCGAATTGCTGCGACTGCGCCCTTGTCGGTATCCGGGGACGGGTGCGGGCGATGAAAGACACGCACCACACCGAACAGGAACACCTCCACCCGAGAACCTTCGCGCTCCGAAATCTCGGCCCCCAACTCCCGGAACAAAGCCTCGATGTCCCCCCAGCGCACATTGGCCGAGACCGGCCGGGCATGGATCAGTTCAAGGGTGCGCTGGTGTTTGCGTTTCACGACGTTATGGTATCAAAAAACGATATCAGACGAAAATA
>JAMIIV010000051.1:0-1559 GCA_035913415.1 Fibrobacteria bacterium
GGCGCAGGTGGGGGTGTCGAGGCTGGGGAAGATGTTGAGCACCACGCGCTTGCCCGCGAAATCCTTGAGGGTGGCTTCGCCGAGATCGGTCTTCACGAGGTGGAAGTCCGGCGCGGGGGCACCGGCCTTGGGTAGCTCGCCGGAGGTGTGGAAGGGATTTCCCTTGAGGGTCACTTGGGCCATGAAAGCTCCTGTTGTCAGTCAAGAACTAGGATGGCCCGGGATCGACGGCCGTTCCCCAAGAGATGCGATCTCACCGATGAGGTGGAAAACCCTCCAGCAGGCGGCGCACTTCCCGGCTCACCACTTCCTCGGCGTCCTCGGGGGTTTCGAGGCCTGTGAGGGCGCCCACGGCGGCTCCGTGCCAGATGAGCTGGTTGCTCTTGTAGTCCACGATCTCCACCACGATGGTGCCCTCGGTGTAGCGATGGACCTGACTGATGGAGGTGCCCGCGTGCATGCCCCACCAGGGCCGGTAGCCCCAACCCATGCCCACGTGGGTGGTGGTGCGGTAGGCGCGGTCCTTGTAAACGGGATAGTAGGTGACGAGGAAATCCGGGTCGTCCGAGTCCTCCAGCTTGAACCTGACCTAAGCGCCTCGGCATCTCGAGGAGCTTTTCATTGTCCCCGGAATGATTCGCAGCGGCCACCGCCATTACGCACGGGTCACGCGACAGGCCTTCGGCTCGGGTTGTGGTGTCGAGGGCGGTCGTTGTGGGGTTTGCCTTCGATGGGGTTCTTCAGCCCGCGATGAGGGCGGCGGCCCAGGCGGGCCGGATGTGCTGGGGGCCGAGGCGGAACCACTGGCTGCGGGCATGATCGAGAAAGGCGTTGGCAAGCTTCAGGGCGAAGGCGCGGAAGCGCGCGAGGCTTGGCTTCACGCGGCCCATGACGAAGGTGGTGGCGAGCACGGACCAGCCGCCTTCTCCCTTAATTGGCTTGAGGCTGGGCCTGGGCTTGAGTTCCTCGCCGCCATCAACCTTGGCGCGCAGGTCCACCAGGACGTTGTGGGCCAGCGCCAGAAGCTGCGCCCAGGCTTCGTTCTTCGCCATCTCGGCGTGACGGAAGGTGGGCTCGAAGGCGCCCACGAATTCACCGAAGCGTCGCTCTGCCTCGCCCCGGTTGAGGTAGTGCTCGACGACCTTCGCAGGCGCATCACTCAGGTTGGTGACGAAGTAGAAGGACTCTGCAAACAGCGCCGCTGCGCCATCCTTCGTCTCGGGTACTTGGAACTTGACCACGACGCGCCGCTCCGTGCCCCAGGATTTCACGGCGTGCTGGAACTCACGGAAGGCTGCGGCACCGCCCACTTTGGGCAATTCGGGGCAGATGGCCTGCGCGGCCTCGTCGAGGCGCGAATTGCTGCGCAGCCGCATCGCGTAGGTTGCACCCATGCCTTCCAGCCCGCTCATCAAGCTGGCGGATGGCATGCCCGCATCGCCTCGGTACGAGCCGATCCGGACGCCCTGTTCCAACATCCATGCCAGCTTTTCAGCCTGTCCATCGGCGGTATGGGCGTTGCCTTCGTTGAGCCACAGGGCCGCCAGCCGCCCCGAGGC
>JAMIIV010000052.1:0-69693 GCA_035913415.1 Fibrobacteria bacterium
ACCGGCTCGACCACCGACGGTTAGCTCGACCACCGACGGCAGGCTCGACCACCGGATGCCTGCTGACCACCAGATGATGCCTGTCGACGACCGGTGCCGCCGACGGAATCTCGAACCTTCAGACCATGCGCTACAGCGCCTGGATGCGGTCGGCGTAGATCGCCGAGGCGTTGCCGTCGGGGGTGATCTCCAACGCCGCCAGCCGAGCCCCGTAGGCGTTTCCGATGCCGACGTCCACACACAGCAGCCTGCCCTCCGCACGCGACAGGATTTGTCCGGTGGCGCGCGGGTCGATGAGGAACGTGGGGGTGTGTCCCACCACCATGCGTTTGATCCGCCAGGCGGCGCAGATTTCGTCGAGCTCGCGGGCCAACTGTTCGGGGGTCTTCTTGAGCGCGATGCGGTACCAGTGGGGGCCGTCTTCGGCCATGGCTGGTGAGCGGGGGTCCAACTCGAAATAGGGACGCAGTTTGCCCATCTCGCGGCGGATGCGGTCGTTCAGCTCGTCGATCTGCCAGATGCAGTACCGCGGGTGCAGACCTCCGTGCACAAACAGCACGTCGCCCACGACCAAAAGCGAGGGGCGGTCGAGAAGCCAGCGCCCCACCATTCCCGTGGGTGCGAGCGCCCGACGGAATTCGAGCCAGCCGAGAGGCTCTTCCTGGAGCCGGCCCATGTCCAGCATGGCGGCGCTTTGGGCGCTGGGGGCTGAGTCTGCCGAGATTTCGGCGAGGTTGGCGCGCAACAGCGTCTGGTCCAGAGCCGATTTGGGAGCGAAATCCTGGTACTCCTGCACCGTGGTGTAGGAGTGGATGTGGTGCATGCTCATGGCTTCGTGGTTGCCCAGCAGGAATTCCACACGCCCACCGGCCTGGGCGGCTTCCCGCATCAGTCGACGAATCCAGAGGTAGATGCGCTTGGGCCAACCGCCGCGACCGACCACGTCGCCTGTCATGACCAGCGTGGTGTCTTTGCCGCACCAGTGGTCGGTCTCGTCGATCAGTCCGGCGATACGCAGCAGACGTGCCCAGCCTTCGAAATTGCCGTGCACATCGCCGATCGCCACCAGGCGGGATGTCATTGGAAGGATCGACGAGGAAGGGCCCATCGAGAGCAGTTTCGCATCCTTGGAACCACAGCGCAAGCAGGAGTCGGCAATGGGTGTCGGATTTGCACATTTGCTCCATGACCTCCATCGCCTGG
This sequence comes from Fibrobacteria bacterium, assembly GCA_035913415.1. Classification (GTDB taxonomy): domain Bacteria; phylum Fibrobacterota; class Fibrobacteria; order UBA5070; family UBA5070; genus UBA5070. Next base: position 1,204 of record JAMIIV010000052.1, read on the forward strand.
AACGAGCAGGAAGCGGTTCCCGCCCTGCGTGAAGCCCTCGGGTACGTCGCGCGCTATCGCGGCGAGACCTTCGTCGTGAAGATCGAAAGCGGGCTCGTCGAGTCGCCCGCGTTCCCGGGTCTGATGCGAGATCTTGCCGCGTTGCACCGCATGGGCATCCGCGTGGTGGTCGTTCCGGGGTCGCGCCGCCAGATCGACGCCGTCCTCAAGACCTGGGAAGTCGAGTCGCCCGTGGCGGGCGGTATTCGCGTCACCACCGAAGAGGCTTTGCCGTTCGTGACGCTGGCCGCTTTCGACGTGTGCAACCGGATCATGACCCATCTGGCGGAATCCGGGGTGAGTGCCCTGATCGGCAACTGGGTGAAGGCCCGGGGCATGGGGATCCTCGATGGAATCGATTACCAGCTCACGGGCACCGTCCAGAGTCTGCGCACCGACATCCTGCGCCAGCTCGTGGGCCAGGACTTTGTGCCCATCGTCCCCAACATCGGCTGGAATTCGACCGGCAAGCCCTACAACGTGAGCTCCACCCAGTTGGCCATGGAACTTGCCGTGCAACTGGGAGCCAACAAGCTGTTTTTCCTCTGCGATGAACGCCCCGACCTGGGCGAAAATCTCGTGCTTCCCGAAGATGTGCACCTGCGCGAGAGCGGCTTGCTCGAGTCGGTCACACTCCGCCAGGCCGAGGAGCTTCTTGCGAAAAACGGCGACAGCATCCGTCAACCGCATCGGGACTACATCGACCGGGGACTGGAAGCCTGCCGCAAGGGCGTGCGACGCACGCACATCGTCGACGGCCTGGAGGACGGAGCGCTCCTGCGCGAAGTATTCAGCCAAGATGGCATCGGCACCATGGTGTACGCCAACGAATACGATCACATCCGCCGCGCCACCCTGGCCGACGTCCAGGACATCCTGCGTCTGCAGGAGCCCTACGTCAAACTGGGGGTGCTCGTCCCCCGCACGGCAGACCAGGTGGCCGCCAAGATCGCCGACTACGCGGTCTACGAGGTGGATGGCTTCGTCCAGGGTGGGGCTGCGCTGCATCTGTTCGCCGATGGATCGGCCGAGATCGCCGCCGTGGCCGTCAGCGAGCACTTGCGTCGGTGGGGTATCGGACGCAAGATCGTGCAGTATCTGATGGACCGCGCCCATCGACTGGGACTGGACCGCGTCTTCCTGCTGACCACCCAGACAAGTGAATGGTTCGCCGAGCTGGGATTCGTCAAGGGGGATCTCGGCGACTTGCCGGCGGAAAAGGCGGATGTGTACAACCACAAGCGGGGAAGCCTCATCTTCGTGCGGGTGCTGCGGCGCTGATCCTGATGGTGGGGCATGGGGCTCGCGTCGGGTTCCGCGGCTTCAGTTGCGGATCGCGCCGGAATAATGTATCATACCGAGTATGAAAACGGCGATATCTCTACCCGATGATGTCTTCGAGGCCGCAGAAGTGATGGTCGAATCCCGAGGATGGACGCGATCGCGGCTGTACACGGAAGCACTCCGGGAATACCTGCGGCACCAGGACTCCGAGGCGATCACCGCCGCCCTGGATCAGGTGCATCCAGGGGATTCCGGGGCTTCCGACGCGGCGCGGCGTGGCGCCAATCGCGCGATTTTGGGTGCTACCGAGTGGTGATCCGCAGAGGGCAGATCCGCTGGGCGGATCTGGGTGATCCCCAAGGCAGCGATCCCGGTTACCGCCGTCCCGTGGTCGTGATCCAATCCGATGCCTTCAACCGCAGCCGCATCGCGACGGTCTTGGTCCTGACCCTTACCTCCAACCTGGATCTGGCCCGGGCCCCAGGCAATGTCCTGCTTCCCAGGCGTGCCACCAACCTTCCCAAGGACTCCGTCGCCAACGTCTCGCAGGTCCTCACCCTGGACCGCACGGATCTGGAGGATCCCGCCGTGGGTGAACTGGGCGCATCCGACCTGGCTGCCATCGCCAACGGACTGCGTCTGGTGCTGGGGCTGGTTTCGTAGTTCACACGCGCCAGGGACCCTTCGACAGGCACAGGGCAAGTTCCGCCCGCAGGGCCAGGCCCACGTCAGGGGGCCAGGTTCACAACAGCCCGGCTGCCCGCCGGTTCGTTGTGCCGCACCTACGTAGAGCCGCCCTGCAGGGCGGCTCTACGACGGGCGCGTTCGAATTCGGTGGCGAACCGGCGGGAGGGGCGCCCCGCCCGGAATTCAGGCCGCGGGAATGCCGTTGTGGGCCCAGTCGTCCAGCAGTTCGTTCACACGGCCCAATACGTCCTTCATGGTCTCCCAATCAGGCAGCAAGGTGACGCGGAACCGGTTCTGGTACGGGACGTTGAAGCTGGTGCCCGGGGCGATCAGCACGTGTTTGCGTTCCAGGAGTTCGAAGGCGAATTTCTGGTCGTCGAAGCCGGGGATCTTGTCGGTGTCGACACCGATGAACGCGTACATGGCGCCCATGGGTTTGACCACGGACAGGTAGTTGCTGGCGCCCACCGAATCGAGGATGGTGGCGCGGGTCTGCCACAGGCGCCCACCTGGGCGTGTGAGGTCCAGGATGCTTTGTTTGCCGCCCAGGGCGGTTTGTACGGCCCACTGCCCCGGCACGTTCGAGCACAGGCGCAACGAAGCCAACAGCTCCAGCCCCTGGAGGTAGTCGCGGGCGCCACCCTTCTCGCCGGAGAAACTCACCCAGCCCACGCGGAAACCGCAGGCGCGATAGACCTTCGAGAGCCCCCCGAAGGTGGCGCAGAGGGTCTTCTTGACCAAGGTGGCCATCGGGACGTGTTCGGCTCCCTCGTAGAGGATCTGGTCGTAGATCTCGTCGGAGAACACCACGAGTTGGTGCTCTTCGGCCATACGGGCGATCTTCTCCATGACGTCCCGGGGGTAGACGGCCCCGGTGGGATTGTTGGGATTGATGACCACGATGGCGCGGGTGCGCGGCGTGATGCGGGAGCGGATCTCTTCGGGATCCGGCACGAAGCCGTTTTCGGGCCGGCAGGGGTAGTGGACCGCTTTGCCGCCATGGAGAATGGTGGCCGCCGTCCACAACGGGTAATCGGGACTGGGCAGCAAAACCTCGTCTCCGGTTTCGAGCAGGGCGTTCAGGCACAGCAGGATGAGTTCGGACACGCCATTGCCCATGAAGACGTCGTCGGAGGTGACATCCATTACACCGCGGCTCTGCTGCTGCATCACCACGGCTTCGCGCGCCGGGAAAATGCCCTTCTGGTGGCTGTAGGCGTCGGCCTCGCGCAGGTTCTCGATCATGGCCAGGCGCATGGTCTCGGGGGCGCGGAAGCCGAAGGCACCGGGATTGCCGATGTTGAGCTTCACGATCTCGTAGCCGGCCTTCTCGAGTTCCCCGGCCCGACGGGCCAGGGGCCCGCGGATCTCGTACTTCACGCCATCGAGGCGGGAGCTGGGGCTGATGCGTTGCGGCTTCATGGTGTGCGCTCCTGAACAGAGGTGCTGAGGCGGTAAAGAAAGAAAAAGGGGCTCGGCCGCCTCGGACCGAACCCCTGCAAAGCGGGAACGTGTGCGAGGACGGTCAGCCGGGAGCGGCTGCGGCGCTTGCAGCGGCGAGGGTCGCAACACGGGCCGGGGCGCCGAAGGCGCGGGCGGCGGAGTGTGTCGGGACGAGCCGGTTCATGTATCCAAGAATACGACCCATGGCGGCGTTGTGGAAAGGGGGGGGGGGCGGTTTGAAGGGCCGCATGCAGGTGCCGGGAATGGTACGATGCTCCCTGCACCTCCGGAGGTTCCGTGCCGGACATCTTCGAATACACCGACTACAGGAAATACCTGGCTGACCTCTACGCGTTTCGCAAGCAGGCCAATCGGAGCTTCTCCTACCGTTCCATCGCGCAGAAGGCCGGGATCGCCTCTCCCAGCTTTATTGGCAAGATCCTGGCCGGTGAAAGCAACATCTCGCACCAGACCTTGATGCGTTTGATCGACGTGTTCCAGATTGCCGGACCCGAGGCCGAATACTTCGAGCTGATGGTCAACTTCGAACGATCCCGGTCGGAACTGGACAAGAACCACTACAACCAGAGGTTGCGGGCGCACCGACGTCGCTACGGAAAGCCGAAGGACGAGGGGTCCGAGGACCTGTTTGCCGTCTGGTACGTGCAGCCCATCCTGACGTTGGTCGAGCTGGGATTGTTCCACGGCGATTATGCATCCCTGGGGCGCATGCTGACGCCACCGATCACCGCCCAGGAAGCGCGCCTGGCCCTGGAGTCGCTGATGCTCCACGGTGTGGTGCACAAGGATCCGGGGGGCAGGCACGTGCGCACCCTGCCTCCGACACCCTCCGCCACGCCATCGTCGCCCGGGCCCTCTGCACAGGTGGACAACGGGTTCGCGGAGCTCTCGGCCCTCCTGGAAACGCTCCCGGAGTCCGTGCCGGCCGACCTGCGTCTGCGGATCGACTCCCTGCGCCATGAGCTTCTTCGGCTGGTTCGACAGGCCCACGGACTGCCGCGTCGACCCGTGTAAGGGGAGTGGTCGGATTCCCTGAAGAGGGGATGCCAGGCGCCGTTTCCGTTTCCGCAAAGGTCCATCGTCGCCTCGGTGACGGGGAGGCTGACCCCGCACTTTGGTGTCCGCTGCAGTTTCCGAGGAGCCATCGTTTCCTGGCAGGAATCGGTTTGTGCGACCCATGGGTCCGCCAAGGGTGAGGCTTTCGGATCCGGGCATAGGTTGGAAGAGTGTGGTGGCGGTATGCCGCCCGTCCGCCGACAGGAGTCCTGACATGAATCGACAGCACCGCATCCCACTGGTCCTCGCTCTGGTGGGTGTTGTCTTCGGGGGATGCCAGGTTGTGGACGATGGGGCGGAGCCGGAAGTCGCTTCAGCTCCCGATACGCTCGATGAAGCCAGCAGGATCTGCGGTGTGGGTCAGGGAGAGGGCGTGGGGCGTTGCAAGGATTCGCTGGTGCGTGTCGAGGAGGAAGAGGCTCGACAGGAGGCCGTGCGGCAGAAGGTGCGCGATGTGTGCCAGAACGGGAACTCGAAGGTTGTCCCCCGTTGCGAGGATTCGGTGGTGCAGGCGGAAGACGATCGGCGGTTCGACGAGGAGTTGTTGGTCAAGGTGCACGAAAATTGTCAGAACGGAAACTCGCAGATCGTGCCTCGATGCGAGGACTCCCTGGTGAAGATTGAGGCGGACCGGAGGTTCTCCGAGGAGTTGGCGAAGAAGGTGCACGACAATTGCCAGAACGGAAATTCGAAGGTGGTTCCCCGTTGTGTTGACTCCCTCGAGAAGGTGACGAAGGAGCGCCGGATCCACACCGATCTGGAACGTAAGGTGCACTGGAACTGCCAGAACGGAAATTCGCAGGTGGTGCCGCGTTGCGCGGATTCCATCCGCTTCCATGAGAATCCCGCGCGGATCAAGTTCGTGGCCGACTCCCTTCTGGAAGTCCGGCGGCTGTTTGTCGAGGATTCGCTGTGGGTGGTTCGGCAGCGTTGGATTACGGATTCGCTGGAACTTGTGCGCCGTAAATTCCTTGCCGATTCCCTCCGTCTGGTTCGCGAGCGCCGCGTTGCGGATTCGTTGCTGCAAGTGCGGGAGAAATTCGTGTCCGACTCCCTGGACGTCGTGAGGTTGCGCAAAGTGGGGGATTCCCTCCGGGTGATCCGCGAACGGCACCTAGCGGACTCGTTGCGGCTGGTGCGGGAAAAATTCGTGTCCGACTCCGTGGAACGCGCTCGCCTCTGGCGCGAAGCCGATTCCCTGGAGAAGATCCGCCGCGATCGGGTGGAGGATTCCCTGAAAGCCCATCAACAACGAGTGGCGGACTCGCTGCTTGTGCTCAAGCCGTACCTGGACTCCATCGCCAAGATCGAAGCAGACCGCAGAGCGGCCGACAAGCGTCGTCTTGATTCGATTTCCCAGTGGCGCGAGACCCATATGGCGGAATCCCTGCTGGTGGTGCGTCGGTACCAGGACTCCGTGAATCTGGTGGTTTCGCTTCGTTTGCAGGCAGAAAAGCGGATCGCGGATTCGTTGCGGGTGCTGCAAGAAAAACGCATGGCGGACTCTCTCGTCCTGGTTCGGCGCTATCAGGATTCCGTGAATCTGCTGCTGCTGGTGCGCCTCCAGGAGGAACGTCGGGTGTCCGACTCGGTGCGTCTGGTGTGGGAAAAGCGGATGCTGGATTCGCTGTTGGTGGTCCGTTGCTACCAGGATTCGGTGAACTTGGTGATCAGGCTTCGCCTGCAGGCCGAGCAGCGGGTGTCCGACTCGGTGCGTTTGGTGTGCGAGCGGCGTACGGCCGACTCCTTGGTCGTGGTGCGCCGTTACCAGGACTCGGTGAATCTGGTGATCACGTTGCGTCTACAGGCTGAAATGCGGATTGCCGATTCCCTCCGTCTGGTTCGGGAGCGTCGGATGGCCGACTCCCTGCTGGTGGTGCGCCGTTACCAGGACTCGGTGAACCTGGTGATCACGTTGCGTCTGCAAGCCGAGAAGCGGGTGGCGGATTCGCTGCGCGCGATCGTCGATCGGCGCCGAGCCGATTCGCTGCTGGAGGCGCGTCGGTACCAGGACTCGGCGAATCTGGTGATCACCCTGCGGCTGCTAGCCGAGCAGCGCGTCGCGGACTCTCTCCGCAGGATATCCGATTCGCTGCGCGTGATCGCCGAGCAGCGCCGGATCGATTCGCTGCTGGTGGTGCGTCGCTACCAGGACTCCGTGAATCTGGTGGTGTCGTTGCGGCTGCTGGCCGAGAAGCGGACGGCGGATTCGCTACGCATCGTGTACGAGCAGCGTTGGGCGGACTCCGTACTGGCGGTGCGTCTCCACCAGGATTCCCTGGCACGTGTGGATGCCGAACGCAGGGCGGCGGAGCAGCGGCGGATGGACAGTCTACGGGTGGTCCTGGAGCAGCGATACCGCGATTCCATCGAAGCGAAGATTCGCCAGGACGCCATCGACCGGGAAGGCGAGGAACAGCGAATTCTGGATTCCCTGAAATGGATCCTCGACCGGATGATCGCCGACCAGATCCTGGTGATCCGTCGGACCTCCGATTCGACGAGCCTGATCACCATCGATCGCCAGCTCGCCGGCGCCTTGTTGGGTGATGCTTTCGGTCTGTCGGGATTCCAGAACGTCGTGGATTCCCTGCTCTTCGTGGAGCGATTCAACGACTCCGTCTGCGTGTTCATCCTGGGACGCCTGAAAAATGATGTGTTCTCGACGACCATCCGCAGGGTGATCGAGTCCCGTTCCGTGGAGATCCTGGAATACATCCGGGAATACACCCGGAAATTGACCATGGAAGTGGTCGGCGAGCCGGTGATCCACGACGGTGAAACCGTGCCGTGCACGCGTTGGGAACACCGCCATTCCCACGCCCTGCACACCAGCGACGGGGCAGGTCATACCAAGTGAGTCGGCCCTGGCTTGCGGGAATCGCGGGGGCAAGGGTGCCTGGATGGCGCGATGGCGTTAGCTTGGAGGGATGATCTCCCTCCGACGCGGTGTGAACCTCTCCCATTGGCTCTCCCAGACCGATCGCCGCGGCGCCGAGCGCGCCGCCTGGATGACGGAATCCGACTTCGCGGCCATCGCCGACCTGGGCTTCGACCACGTCCGGATCCCGCTGGACGAAGAGCACCTCTGGGATGAAGCCGGGCGCCGTGAAACCCCGGCATGGGAACAGCTCGAACGTGGGTTGGATCTCGCTGCGGCCCACGGGTTGCGGGCGCTGTGCGACCTCCACATCCTGCGCAGCCACCACTTCAACCAGGCCGACGTGCCGGCGCTGTACCGCGAACCCGCCGAACTCGCGCGTTTCTGCTCCCTGTGGACGGATCTTGCCGGGTACCTCGCCCGTCGCCCGGCGGATGTCGTGGCGCTGGAGATCCTGAACGAAGCGGTGGCCCGGGACGGGCGCGACTGGAATCGGGTCGTGGCCGCGGCCTTCGCGTCCATGCGCAAGGCAGCACCCGACCACACCATCGTGACCGGTTCGAACTGGTATTGCATGTGCCGCACCTTCGACGAACTCGAGGTGCCGCAAGACTCCAACCAGATGCTCACGTTCCACTTCTACAACCCGATGTACCTGACCCACTGCCAGGCGGCCTGGACGGAGATCGGGGCCTGGACGGGGCCGATCGCCTACCCGGGACTTCCCTGGCCGGACGGCATCCCCTCCGACGTGCCGGCAGGGCTGGCGGAGCGGATGGCGCGGGACAACGTGCCTGCGGGTCCCGAGACCATGCTCGCCGAGATCCAGGCGCCGTTGCGCAAGTCAAAAGAGACGGGACCTTCCCTGTACTGCGGTGAGTTCGGTGTCCACGAGAAGGCTCCTTTGGAGCTCCGCAAGGCGTGGTTGCGCGATGCGGTCGGCGTCTTCGAGGCCAACAACATCGGGTGGGCGATCTGGGACTGGAAGGGTGTCTTCGGCGTGGTCGATCGCGATTTGCGCCCCACCGGCATACACGAGGCTCTTGGTCTGAGAAGCTGATCCGCCAGAGTCGGTTTCGGAGGTATTTTCAAGGGATCCCTGGCTCCCCGATGTCGAACCTCCCTGTTCGCCTGGCTCTTCCCGTCATCCCGAAGACGCACATGGACTCCTACTTCGCCTCTCCCGAGCGGTCCAGCCCCGAGCAACTCCAGCAAAGTTCCCGGATTGTCGCCTCCGACCCCGTTTTGGCCCACATTCTCGAATGTGTGGGGGGAATGATCGCCATCCTCGACGAAAATCGCCAGATCCTGGCCGCCAACCTCGACCTCCTGGATCGGCTCAACGTACCGTCCGCGGAGCGCTGCCTGGGCTTGCGCCCCGGAGAGGCCTTCGGCTGCGCCCATGCCCACGACATGCCTGCCGGTTGCGGCACGTCGCGTTGGTGCCGCTCCTGCGGAGCGGCCCTGGCGATTGTCGCATCCCTTGGTGGAGCCGATCCCGCCGAACGCGAGTGCGCCATGCAACTGGAGGGCCAGGGCGAGCTGTTCCTCCGTGTGCGATGTTCGCCCATAGAGCGGGAGGGCCGGAAATTCCTGGCCCTGTTCCTCCAGGACATCACCCACGAACAGCGTCTTTCCATGCTGGAGCGAGCGTTCTTCCACGACATCAAAGGGTTGGTCACGGGAGTCTTGGGTTACGGGGAGCTTCTCCAGCGGCGCACCGACGAACAGTCGCGCCCCTTGGTCGAGGCCTTGCAGCGTGTGACCTCCCGTCTGGCCAACGAAATCGGTCTCCAGGCGCAGCTCATCCAGGGGCAGGCGGACCTGGGTTCGGCGCGCTACTCACGGGTGCGCGCCAAGACCATCCTCCAGGATCTGCGGACGGAGTTCCACCAGCATCCCCTTCATGAAGAGCGCAAGATCACCTACGAGGGGAGCCACCAATCCCAGCCGCTGATCACCGATCCGGGACTGGTGGTGCGGGTGTTGCACAACATGGTCCTCAACGCCCTCGAGGCGTCGCTTCCCGGCGAAGAGATTCGCGTGGGATTCCGGGAAGAAGGCTCCCAGGCGGTCTTTTCCGTCTGGAACGCCCGCCCCATCGACCCCGATGTGCAACAGCGCATCTTCCAACGCAATTTCAGCACCAAGGCCAGTCTGGGCCGTGGCCTGGGCACGTGGTCCATGAAGTTCTTCGGTGAAGAACTCCTGCGCGGCGAAGTCGGTTTCTGCAGCACCCCCGAATCCGGCACCACCTTCACCCTCCGCCTCCAGATGCACTCCGACGCCACCTGACGTACCCTACGGTACTCGCGGCACACCCGGGCCGGGATCAGGGGGGCGCAAGGGAAGTATGCGCCTCGAGACCCGTCCCTGACGGTCGTATCGAGGATGCAGACGACCCGCTGCGGCCCCCCGACAGCGTACGCTACGGTACTCCCGGGCCCTCCCGGGGTCAGCGCCTCGAGACCCGTCCCTGACGGTCGTGTCGAGGATGCAGACGACCCGCTGCGGCCCCCGACAGCGTACGCTGCGGTACGTCGAGGGGGGCGCAAGGGGAGTATGCGCCTCGAGACGACCGTCAGGTCAGAATTGGAAGTAGATGAAGGGTTGTATGGCCGAGGTCCGCACCTGGACCACGATCCACGCCGCCAACGCCAGCAGCAGGGCTCTGCCGAACCAACCGATGGACGCCAAGGCCTTGTCCACGCGATCGTCGGCCGCGTTGGGGGCCAGGTGCAGGGCGTACCCACTTGCCATGGCCAGGAAGACCAGGGGGAATCCTGACAGAACCTGTCCGGCCAGCGCGAGGTCCACTCCGGAAGCGATCTGGGTCACCAGATCCACGGCATCCTGCAGCGACCGGGCCCGGAAGGGGATCCACAGGGCCGCGACCAGATGGAAGGTCGCGAGCCCCGAGAGCAGAGCGATCCAGCGGCTCGCCCTCACGCGGCGCGGCAGGTCGACGGCCTTCTCCAGTCCCAGGACCAGTCCGTGAACGCCGCCCCACAGGACGAACTTCCAGGATGCGCCATGCCACAGGCCTCCCAGGAGCATGGTGAGGAACAGGTGGATGTAGGTGCGCGGGATGCCGTGGCGGTTGCCTCCCAGGGGGATGTAGACGTAGTCGCGCAGCCAGCTCGAGAGGCTGATGTGCCAGCGGCGCCAGAAGTCGGTGAGGGTCGTGGCGGCGTAGGGACGGTCGAAATTCTGCGGCAACCGGAACCCCAAAAGTAAGGCCAGCCCGATGGCCATGTCGGAATAGCCGGAGAAGTCGCAGTAGATCTGGATCGCGTAGCCGTAGGCCGCCAGCAGGCATTCCGCACCTGAATGTTGGAGCGGGGAATCGAAGACGCGGTCGACGAAGTTCAAGGCGATGTAGTCGGCGACCACGACCTTCTTGAGGAGTCCTCCCAGGATCAGGCGCACGGCGCGGCTGCGGTCGGAGGTGCCGGGGTGGAAGTCCTCCGCGATCTGGGGCAGAAATTGTCGGGCGCGCACGATCGGGCCCGCGACCAGTTGGGGGAAGAAACTGGCGAAGAAGAGGAAGTCGATGTATCGTCGCAGGACCGGGATTTCGCGCCGGTACACGTCCACCGTGTACGAAAGCGATTGGAAGGTGTAGAACGAGATTCCCACCGGCAGCACGATGTCGAGGGGATCGAAGGCGCGACCCGAAAGGTCGGACCAGGTGCCCAGCGCGAAATTCGCGTACTTGAACCATCCCAGCACACCCAGGTTCGAGACCAGCGAGGCGATGAGGAAGGTGCGTCGGGCCCACAGCCGCTCGGTGGCGCCGATTCCGCGGGCCAGCCAGTAGTCGACCACGGAGGTGCCCACCAGAAGGGCCACGAACGCTCCACTGGAACGCCAGTAGAACCACAGCGAAAAGACGATGAACAGCCATTTGCGCGTTTGTGCATGGCCGCGCACGAACGCGTGGGCCAGCGCGAAGGCGGCGAAGGCCCACAGGAACAGCCCCGAGGGGAAGACGAGGACATCGCCAGCGTGGGGGGACAGGACGTCCAGGAGAGAGCTGGGAAGGTTCATGGCGCGGCGGGAGCCTCGGTCGGGGCGAGGGAATCAGGCGGACCGGCCAGGATCGCGGCGGCCAGGCGCACCAGGGAGTCCTGGGTGCGTAGGAAGTCCCGGGTCTGTTGGGGAGCGGGCCGGACCGATGCCGCGCCGTCGGGGTGGCCGACACGGGCTTCCAGCGCGCCATGGATGAGCCGGGCTTGGGCGCGGTATCCGTCATGGGTGTAATGGACGTGGTCCTTGGCCATCAGGCCGCGGGCGATCCACGACTTCCAGGCGTTCGTCCCACCCTGGAGTCGGCGCAGCTCCACCAGAGAAACGCCTTCCCGTCGACAGATTCCGCGCAGCACGTCCTCGACATCGTCGAGGTTGGAATTGTTCCGCCAGCGGCGTCTTCGTGCGCGCAGGGCGTGGTCGGGAGGCATGGTCACCAGGATGTCGGCCTCGGGGGCGGACAGACGGATGCGTTGGAGGGCGTCTTCGACGTGGGTTGCGAACGCCTGCCGCGAGAAGCCGGAATGGAACGCGTCGTTGGTGCCCAACGAGACGACGACCAGATCGGGACTCCAGGCGTGCAGTTGCTCCCACAGGCGGGAGGGCCGGGACAGATCCTTCCACGACAGCCCGTTGACCCCGGATTCCGACCAGATCACCCCTGGCCTGCCGTTTTCGAGGATCAAGCCGTCGAACCGGGAGGGAAAAGGGGACATGTGCAGACGGAAGGTGTCGGATGGGGAGGCCGGGGCGCAGCGCCGCACCGTCGGCGCGAGCGAGTCGCAGGTCGACGCCCCTTCGAGGGTGACACCTTCTCCCAGCACCCAGGCGCTTTGGGCGACCAGGGCGCCGGGAGCGACGGAGCCTTTCGGAGCCAGCTCCACCAGGCGGGTCGTGTCGGGGGAGGCCAGGGACCATTGCGCCAGACCCCAGGGCATGGGATTGAGGCGGCGCAGAGCGTTGGAGAACAGCCACGGACTATCCGCCGTCCAGGCCAGGTCCTGGGCTCCGTTGGTGCGGGCGGCGCGGTGCGGGAACACCAGACCCCCGCCGGCATCGCCGTGCCGACCCTGGTACAGGCGACGGAATTCGTCAGCGAAGGTGGCCCCTTGGACGTGCGAGTCGCCGATCTGGAACACGCGCACCACGGCGTCGGGGTCCGAGCGGCGCGCGTCGAAGCGGGGTAGGCCGTTGGATGGAGCGCCTGCAGTCAGGACCGTCGCGAGAAGGAGGGGAGGTATGCTCATGGTGCGACTCCTCGGTGGCTCCACGAGCGCAGGAAGGCCTTGTGGAGGGCCTTGGCGAGGCGTCTACCGCCCTGGGGCGAGATGTGGACGAAATCGGGCGCGACCATACCCGCCGCCGCCCAGCGGGCGATGGCGTTGGGGCCCCCCATGGCTTTCTGGAGGTCCCAGAAGGCGGCCCCGGATTGCACGGCGGCACGGCGCTGGGCGTCGCGGATGGCGGCCACGGTGGGATTGGAAACGATGTTCCCCAAGGCGTCGCGGACTCCGATGTCGGCGATCCCCACCAGCAGGACGCCGGCGCCAGGGAAGGCTTGGCGGGCGCGCTGGATCACCTGGACCAGACGCTCCTGGTACCAGTGGAAACCGGCCATGGTGGTGTCGGCGACGTTCACGCCGCACTGGATCACCACCAGCGAGTAGCCGAGCACCCGGTGGGTGGCTTGCAGACTCGCCAGGGGGATCTGGAGGAGCCCGGTCCCCGAATTCCCGCGGATGCTGAAGTTGTCGATCTGGGCTCCGGCCTTGCCGGACAGCATCTCGACGGCCTGCACGGCCACGGTGTCGCGCACCGGGAAGGACAGGCGCACCGCCGTGGTCCCCGGGAGCACCAGCGAGATGGCCCGCGGGCCTCCCGCCGGGCCGACCCAGGCGCTGGTCGAGCCGCCCGACCACGACGCTGTGACGGAATCCGTCGAATCCCCGCCGCCAGCCAGGAAGATCCTGGCCTTGTGGAATGGGGCGCCATCCGCGGGGCGGAAGTCGATCCAGTCGGCCGGGTCTTCCGTGGAGTCCAGAAGCATCGGCATCGAGGCGCGTCCGGCGATGCCGACCGATATGGGCGGCCCGCGGCGGGCCATGATGTTGCGCTCCCTCCATCCCGCCGAGAAGGTCTGGTGGATGGTGCCCCGGAAACGGGCCACCGGCGATGTGGGCGGGACCAATCCCACCCCGGTGCCACCGAAGCTTCGCTGGAGATATCGCCGCAGGTCTCCGACCAGGATGTCGCCTTCGGTGTAGGAATCTCCGAACCAGGCGATGCGGGAATGCCCGCTTTGGTCGAGGGCGTCGAAGAAGGGGGTCAGGGCCGAATCGCCCGCGCCTTCCAGGGGGACCACTCCGATGGTGTCGAGCGAGGCCAGATCGGGTTCGACGCGGGTGCTGTCGGGCACAAGCGAGTCGGAGGCCGGCACATCGACGGAATCCGACAAGGCCGCGATGAGACTGTCGGGGACAGTGCCGGAGACCGGCGACTCGCGCAGGGAAGACACGATGTCGACGGGGCGGAACGAACCGTGGGACAGGCCGCAACGGCCCAGAAACGTGAGGCCGGCGAGGATCGCGAGTACGGTCGAACTCAGGAGGAACGGTTCCCACGTCGCCAGGCGCGACGGGCGCATCGGAGGTTCAGGTCTTCTCGTCACTGCTTGTCGGGTGCTTCCATTTGCAGGCCGGACACACGATCCATCGCGGGAGCTTGCTGGTGGCCCATGCACCCAGGAGCGCGACCACGCAAGCGATCAGGGCTTCGGCTTCCATTCCGGCCTTGTGGAACAGCCAAGCGTTCCAGACCATGGCGGCCAGGACGACCCACAGAAGGGGGCCGGCGCCCTTCTCGGGAGCATGGCCTTCCCAGCCGCAGTTGGGACAATGGAAACGTCGCTTGCGAAAAAGCATGGGGGGGAAGAGGCTCCCTCCCCCCGCACCGGGCGGGAGGAGGGAAGACCCCATATCAGCCGTTGGACTTCTCGAAATCGCGCATCGCCTCGATCATGGCGTCGATGCCGGCTTCGGGCATGGCGTTGTAGATCGAGCAGCGGAAGCCGCCCACGGAGCGGTGGCCGGTGAAGTCGACCATGCCGCGCGACAAGCACAGCTTCTTGAACGGATCTTCGTGGTCCTTGTTCAGGGGCACGAAGCAGACGTTCATGCGCGAACGATCCTCGACGGCCACCGTGCCCTGGAACAGGGGGTTGCGGTCGATCTCGGCGTAGAGCTTGGCGGCCTTGGCGTCGTTGATCTTCTGGATGCCGGGGATTCCGCCCTGGCCTTCCAGCCACTGCAGCACCAGGTCGAGCACGAAGATGCCGAACGCCGGAGGGGTGTTGAACATGCTGCCGTTGTCGATGTGGGTGCGGTAGTCGGCCATGGTGGGAATCACGCGGTCGACCTTGCCAAGCAGGTCCTTGCGCACGATCACCAGCGTGACACCCGAGGGGCCGAGGTTCTTCTGGGCGCCGGCGTAGATCACGCCGAACTTGTTGACGTCCAGCACACGCGAGCAGATGTCGGAGCTCATGTCCGAGACCAGGGGGATGCCCACGTTCGGGAATTCGTGCAACTGCGTGCCGAAAATCGTGTTGTTGGAGGTCACGTGCAGGTACTTGGCCCCGGGCGTGGTCACGAGGTTCTTCGGGATGGACTTGTAGGTGCCGTCGGCTTCCTTGCTGGAGGCGATGACGTTGACCTTGCCGAACAGCTTCGCTTCCTTGATGGCCTTGGAGGCCCAGGTGCCGGTGTCGGTGTAGTCGGCGCATTCGGTGGACGCCAGGATGTTCTGGGGGACCTGCGCGAACTGGGTGCTGGCGCCCCCCTGCACGAAGATCACCGCGTAGTCGTCGGAGATGCCCATGAGCTTGCGCAGGCGGGCTTCGGCGGAGGCCACGACCGGTTCGTAGAGCTTGGAGCGGTGGGAACATTCCAGGACACCGATGCCCGACCCCTTGAAGTCGAGGATGGCGGCGGCGGCTTGTTCGACGACGGGGCGGGGCAGGATGGCGGGGCCCGAGCTGAAGTTCCAGGTGGTCATGGCTGCACGTCTCCGTAGGTGGCGATGGCTGTGGTGGTGATGCCGCCCCGCGCGTTGAAGATTCCACGAATCTCCATCCACGCCGGCTTGCAGGCCTTCACGAGATCCCTGAGCAGCAGATTGACCACATGCTCGTGGAAGATCCCTTGATTCCTGTAATAGAGCAAATACTCCTTGAAGCTCTTGAGTTCAAGGCAGTGCGCTTGGGGCCGATAGCGAATTTCCAGCGTCGCGAAGTCGGGCAGACCGGTCTTGGGGCACACGCAGGTGAATTCGGACGTATTGATTTCCAGCACCGTGCGGGAGTTCGGGAACTGGAAGGCCCACGTTTCGATTTCGGGTGTTTCGAGGGCGGGGATGTGGTCTTGGCGACCCTCGTAGGAACTGTCCGATGGGGAGAGAAGGCTCATGGCGTCTCCTGCTGGATGGGATGGGCGAGCACGTGGCCGAAGCGCGCGTTCAGGATCGCGCTGGAGGCGGGGTCCTGGGCGGACACGACCAGAGCCAGCGCCTGGTGGCGGGGCCGAAATCCCCAGAGCCTCTCGAAATCCTTCCAGACATCGACACGTTCTGTCAGGACGCTGTCGGAGGGGTCGCGGGCGTCGCGAAGCACGACCACCTTGGGGTGGAGATTGTCGCGGTCCACCCAGGTGGCGCCCCGGTCCTTGCGAGCGCTCCACACGTAGCGCACGGTCTTGGGGAAGCCGAAGGCCGATGCCAGGGTGACGTCCAGCGCCATCACCGCGGAGGGGGACCGACGGCGCGGGAAGGCGGCGCTGTCGACGGTGCGTCCTGGGCTCCAGGTCCAGGTGAGAACCGGATGGGATTCGGCATCCCAGCGGACCTTGCGCCTCCAGCGACTGGGGGTGCCGCCGCGGGATTCGATCACCAGCATGGTGTCCGGCGACAGGGAGTCCAGGCGCAAGTCCGGGAGTCGTCCTTGGTCGGCGGGAGAGCAGCGCCAGCCGTCGAGATCCGCGCCGAAATCGGTGAGATCCAGGACGCCGGGCGCATCCTTGAGGGCCACCGGCGTGCGCCAATCGCAACCGGAGACCAGGAGCAGCAGGCCCAGACCCGCCGCCCGGAGGACTCGTGTATCGAGCCGGGGCCGGTAGGATGGAGCGTGCATGGTGTGTTCCTGAAGAGGTGCCACCCGGATTCGAACCGGGGTTGACGGTTTTGCAGACCGCTCCCTAACCACTTGGGTATGGCACCGAAGAACGTGAAAGATAATTCAGGGGCGTGATGTTGGGTAGGGGTGGACTGGCGTGCAATAAGTGGTATGATCCCGGCGTGCCTCTCCCCGTCACCACTTCCCGAGTGCGCTCGGCGCAGCTCACCACCGATCTCTACCGGGCCTGCATGACCTTGGCCGTCGAGGCGCGCGCGTTGCTGGTCGAAAACGAAGGTCTCAAGCGGCTGGGTCTCAACGCCGAAGTCCTGGCCGCACACACTGGGGCGGAGGGTGGTGGTCTGGAAGTCATCGTCGCCGAGATCGGTCGACTCTCGCGGGCCATCGGGGTGCTGGTCGCCGAACTGGGGCAAGCTGCCGAGGATCTCTCCGACGAATCCATCCGGCTGCTCCACCTGGCCCATCAACACGGCAGCTACGCCGGGGGCTGGAAGGCGGGAATCGGCGACCTTTCCGTCGCCACCTACCGGGCGCGCCTGGACCATGTCGGACAGGAGCGAAGCAGTCGCCTCGCCCGTCTGGATTCCAGGCTCCACACCATCGGAGGATTGGTGGAAGATCTCCGCCGGATCGCGCTTTCGATCCCGCCCGTCACCACCATGATCCGGATCGTCACCGCCGAGGTGCGTCTCCACACCGAAGCCCTGCTGGCCACCGCCGACGGGCTCAGGACGTTCCACGGGCATCTGGAAGAAAAGGTCGAACGGATGGGACTGGTGCGCTGTTCGGGCGCGACGGTCCTGAGGGAATTGGGGGAACGAGACGCATGAAGATCCACAAGCTCGCCGAGGCCGACGATCTCGCCTGGTACGTCCTGGGGCGCGATCCCGCGAAGTCGGAATCCGTCATCGATACCAACGAATACCTCATCCACAGCGGCGACGAGGCCATCCTTCTCGATCCTGGCGGCACCGAGGTCTTTCCCCACGTGGTGTCCACGCTTTCGCGCATCCTGCCCATCGACCAGGTGCGGCACTTTCTCTGCTCGCACCAGGATCCCGACGTGTTCTCGTCGTTGCCGCTGTGGATGGGGCTCTGTCCCAAGGCGACCATCTACCTGTCGTGGGTCTGGGCGGGATTTGTCGCCCACTACGGGCACGAATACGTGGATCGCTTCGAGACTGTGCCCGACGAAGGCATGCGCGTGCATGTCGGACGCCGCGAATTCCACCTCGTGCCGGCCCACTACCTGCATTCCTCCGGGAATTTCCACCTCTACGACCCCGTCCTCAAGATCCTGTTCTCCGGCGACGTCGGAGCCGCTCTCCTGCCGCCCGGCGACCAGCCCCTGTTCGTCGAGGACTTCGCGGCCCACGTGCCCCTCATGGAAGGATTCCACCGCCGTTGGATGCCCTCCGAACGCGCCCGCGACCATTGGCTGGCCCGGGTGCGGCAGCTCGAGATCCGCATGATCTGCCCGCAGCACGGAAGCATCTTCCAGGGCGAAGACGTGCCGCGTTTCCTCGACTGGTTCGGCAAACTGGAGCTGGGCTCCGCCACGGCCTGAGGCGGGATCGGCGGTTTACTCCCGACGTCTCCCCAGGAACCACCACGAGAGGATACCGGTCGTGGCCACCAGCCAGGCGGCCACCAGGGCGAATCCATGGGGTGAATCAGACCAGGGAATGCCCCCCACGTTCATCCCGAACAGGCCCGCGGTCATGTTGATGGGAAGCGCCAGCACCGTCACGACCGTCAGCACGAACAGAGTCCGGTTGGTCTGCTCGTTCACCTGCGCGCCCACCTCTTCCTGCAGCAGGCGGATGCGCTCGGCGAGGGCGACGGAATCCGACACCGCCGCGGAGAATTCCTCGGCGGCCTGGCGCATCTCCTGCAGGTCCGAACCACGGATCCAGGAGGGGGGGCGCGACAGCAGGCGGAACAATGCGGTGGGCTCGGGGGCGAGCAGTCGTTGCAGCCGCACCAGGACACGGCGGAGCGCTCCCAGCTCGCCGCGACTCCAGGCCAGGCGGTTTTCCAGCAGCCCGTCCTCGATGGCGTTCACGCGCGATGTCGCCTGGCGCGCGATGTCGACAAGCCCCTGGGCCTGGTAGAGCAGCAGTTGGGCGAACAGCTCGGAAGGGGAGTCGAACGTCCCGCCTCCGCGAACCCGTTCGCGCAGTCGGTCGATCGATCGCAACGGCTTCAAACGCGCGCTGACCAGAATCCGGGGCCCCAGCGCCAGGATCGCCGTCGAGATCGCCTTCGGGTCGAAACCGAAGTCGAACAGCACATCGTGGACCACCGCCACCAGCGATTCGTCCTCCTGCTCCAGGCGCGTGGAGCCGATGTCCTCGTGCAGCGATTCGTGGAAGGCTTCGGGCAGATCCAGATGCTCGCGCATCCAAGGAGCCCCCGCGCTGTTGGCCAGGGAAAAGTGCAGCCACAGAAACGTGCCGGGCTCGGCCACCAGCTCACGCACATGAGCCCGACTGGCCTGCGCCATCGAGACCGCCTCCGCCGGGACGCCGGGGCGGAACACAAAGCCCCAGACCAATCCCGTCCGGTCCGATCCGTACGACGCCTCGCGCGGATCCTGGCCCTCCCCCACAGCGCCCCCCATTCCAACACCCCCGTGCGATGGCGCGGGGTCAGCCGTGCAAAACTACCCCATCGCCCCCGCCACCCCCCAGAACGCAACAGCCACGCAACATCGCCCCGTGTCTCCTAACGGGGTCAAGATGGCGAGGATCGGCCTGGCCTCCCCAGAAACGAAAAAGCTCCCGCTCGTCCAGTGGACGGCGGGAGCCTGAATCCGTGCATTCCTCCTTTGAGGCCTGGATGAGGGATGCAGTCGAAGCCAACTGAACCCGTCTGCCGTCCGTGTTCGGGACGGCGAGAGGTGAAGATGGCGAGAATGCGCCCCCCACGAAAAGAGCCACCGGCCTTACGGCTCGGTGGCTCTCGTTTTTCAAACCAGTCCTTTGAGGCCTGGATCGGGGATGCAGACGAAGCGACCTGACCCCGACCGCGTCCGCTTTGGGACGCAGAGGGGTCAGGGAGCGAGTATGCGCCCCGAGACAGGTCTCAAAGCTTGTGGAGAACGGCCTTGGAGGCAAGCTGCTCTTCGATGCGCAGCAGCTGGTTGTACTTGGCGATACGATCGGTGCGCGAGAGCGAACCGGTCTTGATCTGGCCGGCGCCCGTGCCCACGGCGAGGTCGGCGATGAAGGCGTCTTCGGTCTCGCCCGAACGGTGCGAGGAGATCACGCCGTAGCCGGCCTTCTGGGCCATCTTGATGGCGTCGAGGGTCTCGGTGACGGTGCCGATCTGGTTGACCTTGATGAGGATCGCGTTGGCGGCGCCCATCTTGATGCCCTTGGCCAAGCGGACGGGGTTGGTCACGAAGAAGTCGTCGCCGACGATCTGGATCTTCTTGCCCAGGGCCTTGGTGAAGGTCACGTAGCCGTCCCAGTCGCTCTGGTCGAGGCCGTCTTCGATCGAGTAGATCGGGTACTTCTTGACCCACTCGGTGTACTTGGCGACCATCTCGGCGGTGGTGAACAGCTTGTCCGGAGCCGACTTCCAGAACTTGTAGCCCTTGCGGTCGCCTTCGTCGAACAGCTCCGAGGAGGCGCAGTCGAGGGCGATCTTGATCTGGGAACCGGGCTTGTAGCCGGCGGCCACGATGGCCTCCATGATCACTTCGAGGGCCTGGTCGTTGGACAGGTTCGGCGCGAAGCCGCCTTCGTCGCCGACGGCGGTGATGTGCTTGCCCTTCTTCAGGATGCCCTTCAGGCAGTGGAAGATCTCGGTGATCCAGCGCAGACCTTCGGAGAAGGACTTGGCGCCGACCGGGGCGATCATGAATTCCTGGAAGTCGATCAGGTTGTCGGCGTGCTTGCCGCCGTTGATGATGTTGGCCATCGGCAGCGGGAGCGTGAAGGTCTTGTTCTTGTGCAGCTTGCCGATGTACTTCCACAGGGGCAGGCCCTTGGAGGCGGCGGCGGCGCGGCAGACGGCCATGGAGACGGCCAGCATGGCGTTGGCGCCCAGGTTGCCCTTGTTCTCGGTTCCGTCGAGGGCGATCATGGCCTTGTCGACGGCCTTCTGGTCTTCGGCGTCCATGCCCTTGAGGGCCTTGGCGATCGGGCCGTTGACGTTCTCGACGGCCTTGAGCACGCCGCGACCCAGGTAGACCTTCTTGTCGCCGTCGCGAAGCTCCACGGCCTCGAATTCGCCGGTGGAGGCGCCCGAGGGCACCGCCGCGGTTCCGAACGAACCGTCGTCGAGGAGGACGTCGGCTTCCACAGTGGGGTTGCCGCGGGAGTCGAGAATCTGGCGAGCGACGATCTTCTTGATCTTGGGCATTGCGATCTCTCCGAAATCTTGGGAG
Source organism: Fibrobacteria bacterium (assembly GCA_035913415.1). Taxonomy (GTDB): domain Bacteria; phylum Fibrobacterota; class Fibrobacteria; order UBA5070; family UBA5070; genus UBA5070. The sequence continues at coordinate 22,225 of JAMIIV010000052.1, forward strand.
TGTTCTTTGACAGAATATGTCGTCCTCCGCCCCGGTAAGGGAGAGGAACCGATCCGGCAAAACGTAGATGCGGCCACCCCCCGAGGGAAGGGGGAAATCCCCCGTGCATCGTCCGCCGGTCCACGATTTGTCCACTTTTGAACATTCGGGAGAACTCGGCAACCGACAATTTCCCTCCGGAGCGGCGGTCGACCCGACTCGGGAATCGGATCATACATGGGTCTCCTCCAGGATCGGGGGGGGCAGACGGGGGGCTTGCCTTGAGGATCCTGTTCGCACCGATGGGAACGGAAGGAGACATGCGCCCGGTGGCGGCTTTGGGGCGGGCGCTGCTGGATGCCGGACACGAGGTCGTGGTCGCCGCTCCACCCGACTTCGAGCCGCTGTTCGGTCGCCACGAGATTCCCTTCCGTCCTTGCGGCGCGCCCTTCCGGCCCGTCGCCGAGGCCCTGGCCGGACGCATCAATGGTCGTCCGTTGTCGGGTCTGCGGGCCATGGTCGGCTGGTGCCGCCAGGCCGTGGGGGAGCAGTTCACGAGCCTCCAGCCCCATGTGGCGGGCTGCGACCGGATCCTGGGATGCGGGGTGCAGTTTGCCGCCTCGTCCCTGGCCGAAGGCCTTGGCGTCCCGTACCGGCATGTCGCGCATTTCGCGGGAATCCTGCCGTCGTCGCACCATCCGCCGGTCACCTTTCCCCTTTTCGGATTGCCCACCTGGGGCAATCGGGCATTGTGGACCCTCAATCATCTGGCCATGAACCTTCTGTTGCGGGCGCGCATCGATCGCCACCGAAAACCCCTCGGTCTACCAGGAATCGGTGATTTCGACCGGCATTTCACCCGTGCCGCGCTGATCGCGGTGGATCCCGAGCTGGGGCCCTTGCCCCCCGATGCCGGCGCGGGAGTCCGCCAGACCGGATACTGGCGCATCGATGACGAGGGCGCGTTGCCCGACGACGTCGAGGTCTTCCTCGAAGCCGGAACAAAACCCGTGTTCGTCGGTTTCGGGAGCATGGGGGACCCCGACCCCAAAGCCACGGCCCGTGAGGTCGTGGCGGGAATTCGTCAGGCCGGGCTGCGGGGCATCATCGCGCGCGGATGGGCCGGACTCGATCCGCAGGATGTCGGGAGCGGGTTCCTCGTGGCCGGGCATCTGCCCCATGCGCGGCTGTTTCCCCGCGTGGCGGCGGTGGTCCACCATGGCGGTGCCGGCACCACATGGACCGTGGCGCGCAGCGGGGTGCCGCACGTGGTGGTTCCGCACCTGCTCGACCAGCACTGGTGGGCGCGACGGCTCGAGGCGCTGGGGGTGTCCGGAGGCTCCATCCCTCGCCAACGGCTCGACGCCGGGCACTTGGCGGCGTCCCTGAAGCAGGCTCTCGACCCCCGACGGCGTCCGGCGATCGACGGCCTGGCGACTTCCTTGGCGCGGCGGGACGGAATCCGGCAGGCCGTCGCGCTCCTCGAGCAGGGGTCGCCCTGAAGCCGTCGGTGGTGGGAATGTGGACTCGCCACCGCCGGAACCGGATCCTGTCGGTCAGAAACTGTCTGATGCCAGCAAGGCTTCCGCGCGCGCCGGGTCGTCCACCAGGACGGATTCCGGGTTCCAGGCCAGCCAAGGGCGCGGATCGTCGTCGGGCAGTCCCCAGAGCCAGAGCCGGGACTCCGACCACGGGTGCGGCAGGGCGCCATCGGGCGCGAGCAAGGGAAGCAACGGTGCGCGCAGGGCCAGAACCGAGGGGCGGCGAGGGAAGGCCCAGGCGCAGAGCCGTTCCCAGCCGGGGATATCTTCGGCCAGCGGACCGAACGGCACCTCGCTCCAGCGGTCGGCCACCTTGGAGAGAAGCTCCAGATCGAAGCTCGTGACCGCCGAACGCGCGTCGATGACACCCCTGTGCAGGGTCTCCAGGAACGCCGGGACGCAGGCTTCGGCAAGCCGGCCGCGGCGGTCCGCATCGAGTCCGGCAGGGGGCACCTTCAACTCCAGGTCGTGGATCCCGTAACCACCCTCCAAGACTTCCTCGAGATCGGGTATGCGGCAGGTCCGCCCATTCCACGTGCCTGCATCCAGATCGCGCAAATGGCGACGGAGGTGGGTGGTCATCGGACCCGACCCCGATGTCGTGCGATCGAGCTCGTCGTCGTGGAAGACCATCGGAGCGCCGTCCAGCGACAGTTGCACGTCGTATTCGATGCCCTCCGCCCCGCACACCAGCGCCAAGGCGAAGGCCTCGAGCGTGTTTTCCGGAGCCAGGCGCGAGGCACCGCGATGCCCCAGGATGAACGGAGTGTTGTCCATGTCCCGATTCTGCCATGTCGGGAGGGGGGGAGGCAAAAAAAAACGCCGTTGCGCCGGTGAGGCGAAACGGCGTACACAGATCATCCGGCCGATGGCCGGGGGATCACTTCTTCTTGGGAACGATCGGGCCCAGGCCCTGGGGGGCGGGCTCGGCCTTGGGGGCGTCGAACAATTCGGGCTCGCGGTAGGCGGGGTCGAAGATCTGGACCTTGTACTTCTTGACCAGTCCGCGGTAGTAGTTGGGAACCAGGGTCTCGGCGCGCTGGGCCTTGAGAATGTTCTCGATCATGGGGCGCAGGCTGTCCAGCGAAGGAGCTGCGGTGGTCTTGCGTTCGGCCAGGCGGATGATGTGCCAGCCGAACTGGCTGCGCACGGGTGCGGAGGTTTCCCCCGGCTTCATGCTCGAAAGCGCCTGGGCGAATTCGGGCACCATGTCGGAAGGATTGAACCAGCCGAGGTCGCCGCCGTTGCCCTTCGAACCCGGATCTTCCGATTCGGTGCGTGCCAGGGTGGCGAAATCGGTGCCCTTGGCCAGGCGCGCGGAGATCTCGAGGATCTTGGCGTGAACCTTGGCCGTGTCCGAGCCGGGCTGGGCGAGTTTGAGGATGTGGCTGGCCTTCACCTTGCCTGCATCGCTCATGCGGTCCTTGTTGGCCTGGTAGAACGAGTCGATGGCGGCGGCGGGAATCTTGAGGGAATCTTCCAGGCCCTTCTCGAGAGCGTCCGAGCTCTGCAACTGGGAGGCGATCTTGGCCTTGAGGGAGGCGGGGGTGTCGCCCGCCTTGGCCATGGCCTCGGCGAAGGACGCGGAATCCTTCGACTGGCTGCGGAAGACGTCGTAGAGGCTGTCGACGCGGCGCGGCTCGACCTGGATCTTGAGGCGGGCGGCCTCGAGCTTCATGATGTGCTGCAGGATCAACTGGGCGGTGGCCTGGCGGCGGATGGGGCCGGCGACCTGATCGAAGCTCTGGCCGGACTGCATCGCCTGTTGGGCGATCTGCATGGTCATGGGCTGCAGCATGCCCTCGACCTGGGCCTTGGTGATGCCCAGGGTGTCGAGTCCAGCCACGACGGCGGTGGTGTCCCCGGCGGGCTTCTTGAACTTGGCGGGGGCGGCGGAGGCGCTACCTGCACCGCTGCGGCAGGCAGCGACCATCAGCAGCAGGGGAAGCAAGGACAGTTGGATACGCACGTTGAATCCTTCCGGGATCGCGGAGATCACGCTGTGTTTGGGGGTGGACGGGCTGAGAAGTGAAGAAGAAAGAAGGTACTCATCGTGAGAACGATTCGACATCACCGGCCCTGGATCGACCCGTGCGGTGGGTCGTTCACCTCCTATATTCGAAGGAAACAGGAGCCTTACCCATGATGCGCGCCCTTCTGACCCTGCTTGTTTTCGCCGCCACCCTGATGGCCGCTCCCACCCAGAGTTTCTTCATCGCCCGGTCGGGTGAGGTTCCCGTCTGGCTGGGGCCCGAGCACCGCGATGGGGAGACCCCCTTGTACACCGCGCCCGCCAACGAGCTTCTGCTCAAGCAGGACTCCAAAGGCGGATTCATCCAGGTGCGTACCCGCAATGGCGCCTTGGGATGGGTCGATGCCTCCAAGGTGCAGGCCTACGCGCCGCAGACCGGGACCACGGTCGATCTGGGGGAAGGCCGCGTCGAAGGGTACCTGGACAATCCCAACGCGATCTACATCCTGACGGATGAAAGCAAGATCCCCCCGGAAGGCTTCAATATCGTCCGTGACATGACGGCGTTCGTCGTCGACGACAACATCGACCGTGAAAGCCTGGAGCGTCGCAACCAAGAGAATTTCTGAGTCCGGTGGGCATCGTTCCCAACAACCTGGTTCCGGTGATTGTTCCCGGAGTCGGGGATTCCGGTCCGGATCATTGGCAGACGTTGTGGCAAGCCCTGTTGCCGGGTGCCCTGCGCGTTGTGCAGGACGACTGGTCCTTGTCGGAGGCCGCTGCTTGGGATGGGCGTTTGGAAGAGGTCGTGTCGGGACTTGAACGGCCCGCCGTCCTGATCGCTCACAGCGCCGGAGCGGTCACCGTGGCGCGCTGGGCTTGCCACCCTGGGGCGTCGGTCCATCGTGTGGCCGGTGCCTTCCTGGTCGCCCCTCCGGATTTTGAGGCGTCTCTCCCGGCTGGATTCCCCGACATCGAAGCGGTTCGCCACCTTGGATGGTCGCCGATGCCCGCCTCGAAACTGCCATTTCCCGCGTTGGTCGTGGCCAGTCGAACCGATCCCTTCGATCGGCAATTGCGCACCAAAGCGTACGCCGAGGCGTGGGGGGCTGGTTTTTGCGACGCCGGTGAGCTCGGACACATCAACCTCGCGTCTGGCCAGGGCCCTTGGGGCCAGGGGTGGGGTTGGTTCGAGGAGTTCCTCGGCCGCATCACGCGAGGATAGGCCCCTTCCCCGTGGTCGCCCGAGCCACGGAAACGATGGAGCCTTGGACGGAAACGAAAAAGCCACCCTGCGGATGCGGAGGGTGGCTTCAAGACTCGAGAGTCCTAGGTGCGGCAATGCCGAACGCAGGACTCAAGATGTTAGGAGATCAGTTGTTCTCGCCGTTGCGATATTCGGTGCCTTCGCGATCCATGTTGCCCTGGATGGCGTCGACGAACGAACGCTCGAGGGAGATGCCGCCCATGGCGTTGGACTCTTCCTGCAAGATGTACACGGCCTGGGGATTGTCGAGGTAACCCTCGATCTTGCCGGATCCGAGGTCCATGTTGGCACCGGTGGCAGCCGAGAACTCCTTGAGGAGCTTCGAGTCGGTCCAGAGTTCCTGGCCGTCCTTGGTGCGGACCTGGGTCATGCCGCCCGCGCGCTTCACCTCGATGAAGGTCTCGGTGGACGTGGCCGTGTAGACGGCCTTTTCGTTCACGGCACGCTTCTGGTTCGCGTACAGGGGGACCTCGCCACCGGTGGCGGAGGACAGGGACTTGGCGGCCATGGCGACCGAAGCGGTGAGAAGGATGGCAATCAGGAGAGCGCGACGCATGGGTCCTCCAAGGAGCGGAGACGGACGTGGAACCACCGTAATCTAGGGAAGAGTTTCGCAACCCGCAACGGGTTTTGCAACGAATGCCTGAAAGTAGGGGGATGCCCCCCCTTCGGCGCCTAGAAGTTCCGAGACTCAGTCGTTTTCCTGGTTGGCCATTTCGAGGTCGCCACGAACCAGGTTGGCAGGGGGATCGTCGCGGAAATCCCGATGGAGGGAGATCGCCGAAAGGTCGATCCCCGTCATGCCGGGGACGTAAGCGGCGCCGTTGGTCTGCGTGTTGGCGGTCACCTTCTGGCTGCCCAGATCGATTTCCTTGCCGGTACGGGCACGGGGATCTTCCTGAGGAGTGGGGACCAGGGGTTTGGCTTGCAGGGCGCCGGCAGCCAGCAGGAGAGTCAGAAGGGATGCGGTTTTCATGGGGACCTCCGGAATCAGGGGGGATGTGGGACCACTTCATTGGTTTCCCTGCTTTGAAATTAGCGGCTGGTTTCGGGGCTTCGCTGGAGCTTTCCTTGCCCCGTATGCGGTGATGTCGGCTCTTCGCTTCCAGCCTGGAATACTCCATATTCGAGTCAAAACGGAGATGTCGCTTCGATGTACCTTGCCTCGGCTCATGAACGCACCGACGCCCGTATCCGATTCCCTCACCCATTGGCTGGACCGCTCGGCACGATTGCGGGTCGTCGCGGTCGACGCCACCCGGGCTGCACGGGGACTCTGCCTGCTCCACGACCTCGAAGGCGACGCGGCGCGCCAGTTCGCCTCGGCCATCGCCGGTGGCCTGCTGTTCGCTTGCGACCTCAAATCGCTCCAGACGCTCTCGCTGCAGGTCGAGGTGGGGGCGCGGGTGTACCACGTGGATGCCACGGCCGACTCCCTGGTGCGGGGCATGGCGACCACTCGAGCCCACGAAGCTCCCGTGGCGAGAGTTGCGGTACGGCGCTTCGGGCAGAAGGGACTGCTGTACCAGTCCATCGTCGATGTGGCCACCCTCGAGGTCTCGAAAGCCCTGGAGGGGCACTTCCTGCAGTCGGAGCAGCAGGTGCTGCGCGTCGATCTCCGTTGCGATCTGGACGAGCGGGGACTTCCCACCAAGGTCCACGGAGCCTTGGTCCGGGGATTCCCCGACACTCCCCCGGAGGCTCTCCGGGAACTGCTCCAAGCGTGGGATCGCCGCGGGGACTGGGAGCCCTCCGAGCCCTGCCGCGGCCTCGACGACCGGATATGGGATCGCCTGGCCGAACAGGAAGTCCACCACCATTGCCCCTGCTCGAAGGATCGGGCCCTGGCCTCCGTCCGGGCTCTGGGCCTCGAGGCCCTGGAGCAGGCCGCCAAGGCGGACGAGACCCTGGAAGTCGTGTGCGATTTCTGTCGCAGCGTCTACCGGTTCGGGTCGGACGATTTCCTGCCCTCCGACGACCTGGCCTGATCGGAGAGGATGGCGTTCCAGTCGACGTCCAATGCCTGCCGGATTTTGTCCAAGGTGCCGACCTTCGGCTCCCGTTCCCCCCGGATGATCCTGGAAACCGTGCTTTTCTCGATCCCGTTTTCATGGGCGAACAATTCGCAGGACCGGTAGCCTGCGTCGTGGATCAGGGACTTCAGGTTGCGGCGCAGGTGGTCGTGGAGGGATAACGGCATGATCGGACCCGGGGCGAGGCGGTTCTGTGGCGGCGGCGGAGTTGGGGGGGGGAAGGTGTCGCGCCGCCGGTGGGCGCGGTCGACGCGACGACTTCGGCGGATGGGGTGCGATGGCGATCACACAACATCCGAGCCCAATACAACAGCCGGACAACGAAACCTTCGTTGCCGATTGGCAACATGGCATCCATATAAAGATTGGGTTGAATGGAAACTGAAACTGCAAAACAGATAACAAGAACGATAAATCCTTAGAAATCCGGGAAACTGGTCGAGGAAGGCATGTGGTTCCGCCAGCGCGGAATGTTTTTTTTGCTCCATGCTCGATCTACCCCACCGACCCCGCCGCAACCGCCGCACCGCCGCCCTGCGCGCCATCGTCCGGGAAACCTCTCTCGGTCCGCAACACCTGGGGATGCCGTGTTTCGTGCGGGAAGGTGCGGGTGAACCCGAGCCCATCTCCTCGATGCCGGGGTGTTTCCGGTTCGGGATCGATCGGCTCGTCGAGGAGGTCGGGATCTGGTCGCGGTTGGGGATCCCCGCCATCGCGCTCTTTCCCGTGACGCCACCCTCGGCCAAGACCGCCGACGCGCTCGGCGCGCTCGACCCCGATGGCCTGGTGCCGCGCACGGTCCGCGCGCTGAAGTCGGCGTTGCCGGAACTTGTCGTCATCACCGACCTCGCGCTGGACCCCTTCACCGACCATGGCCACGACGGCCTGATGGCCCCGTCCGGCGAGATCCTCAACGACGAGACCGTCGACGTACTCACGCGCATGGCGGTGGTGCACGCACGGGCCGGCGCCGACCTGGTGGCGCCTTCCGACATGATGGACGGACGGGTGGGGGCCATCCGTGCGGCTCTGGATCGCTCGGGTCATGCCTCGACGGGCATCCTGGCGTACACGGCCAAGTACGCGAGCGCCTTCTACGGCCCCTTCCGCGACGCCTTGGATTCGGCTCCCCGCTCGGGAGACAAGAAGACCTACCAGATGGATCCCGCCAACCGCCGGGAAGCCTGGCGGGAAGCAGATCTGGACGAGGCGGAGGGCGCCGACATGATGATGGTCAAGCCCGGGTTGCCGTACCTGGACGTGCTGCGCGAGCTGCGCGACCGCACCACCTTGCCGTTGGCGGCCTACCACGTTTCGGGGGAGTTCGCGATGCTCAAGGCCGCTGCCGAGCGGGGTTGGATCGACTACGACCGGTGCCTGCTGGAAAGTCTCATGGCCTTCCGCAGGGCCGGAGCCGACCTCATCCTCACCTACGGTGCGGCCGATGCCGCGCGCCTGTTGGCGTCCCCGAGACACTGAACATCGAGATTCCCCCTTCCCAACCTTCCCCGGGAACGGTATGATGCCCTCATCATGACCATGGAACATCCGCTCAAGGGCTGCAGCATCCTACTGGTCGAAGACGATCCCGGCGTCCTCGAACTGGTGCATCTGGTCTTGACCGAGGCAGGAGCCGAAGTCGTGGCGGTCGCCGAGCCAGATGCGGCGTCCGCGCTCAATCCGTTTCCCAAGATCGACATCCTGGTCACCGATGTGGTCCTTCCGGGACGCAGCGGCTTCCAGTTGGCCGAAGAAGTGGTGGGGCGGCGCAAGAACGTGCGCGTCCTGTTCATGTCCGGCTACGGAGACCCTGAAATCGGTGCCCGCGAGCTGCCGGTCCCGTTCGATTCCGCCCTCAAGCCGTTCCTGCCCGAAGACCTGGTCGCCAAGATCTTCGCCCTGGCCCGGCGCTGACGCTCCGCCTCCCGTTTCGAGGGAGGCTTTGGGGATTGCGGACCGGGAGGTACATTTTCCCGCCTTCACACGAAGTCCGGGAGATCCAACATGTCTGTCCACGCTCTTGCCGGCAAGCCGGCTCCGCGCGAGATCCTCGTCTACTTGCCGGACCTCGTGTCGGCGTATTACACCGGCAAGCCCGATGTGAACGTTCCCGAGCAACAGGTGGCCTTCGGGACCTCCGGGCACCGCGGATCCTCGCTGAACACGGCGTTCAACGAAGACCATATCCTGGCCGTCACCCAGGCCCTGGTGGAATACCGCCGCGAAGAAGGCGTCACCGGGCCCGTGTTCGTCGGCATCGACACCCATGCGCTATCCGTGCCCGCCCGCGACACGGCCCTGGAAGTGTTGGGAGCACACGGCGTGCATGCCCTGGTCCAGACCGGTGGCGGCTTCACGCCCACCCCGGCCGTAAGCCACGCCATCCTGACCTACAACAAGGGGCGCACCACGGGGCTCTCCGATGGCATCGTCATCACCCCGTCGCACAACCCCCCCATGGATGGTGGGTTCAAGTACAATCCCACCAACGGCGGTCCGGCCGACACCAACGTCACCAAGCGCATCCAGGATCGCGCCAACGAGATCCTCCGCAATGGCCTCAAGGAGGTCCTGCGGGTGCCCTTGGCCCGCGCCAAGGCCTCCGGGTGCGTGACGGAATTCGACTTCCTCAAGTCCTACGTGGACGACCTCGGCTCCATCATCGACTTCGAGCCCATCGCGGCTTCGGGTCTGAAGATCGGCGTCGATCCCATGGGCGGTGCCGCGGTGAAGTACTGGGAGCCCATCGCGGCCAAGTACGGCCTGAACCTGACGGTGGTGAATCCGGTGGTCGATCCCACCTTCGGATTCATGCACGTCGATCGCGACGGCAAGATCCGCATGGACTGCAGCTCGCCCTGGGCGATGGCCGGCCTGGTGGCACTCAAGGACAACTACGACATCGCCTTCGGCAACGATTCCGACACCGACCGGCACGGCATCGTCTCCCCGTCGGTGGGATTGCTCAATCCCAACCACTACCTGGCCGTTTGCATCCAGTACCTGTTTGGCGGCGCACGTCCGGGCTGGAAGGCCGATGCCGCCATCGGCAAGACCCTGGTCAGCTCTTCCATGATCGATCGCGTGGCCGCATCCCTCGGGCGGCGCCTGTGCGAGGTGCCGGTGGGCTTCAAGTGGTTCGTCGACGGTCTCGTGGACGGCTCCTTCGGCTTCGGCGGCGAGGAAAGCGCCGGAGCGTCCTTCCTGAAGAAGGATGGTTCGGTCTGGAGCACCGACAAGGACGGCATCATCCTGAACCTGCTGGCCGCCGAGATCACCGCCAAGACCGGCAAGGACCCCGGCCTGCACTACAAGGGCCTCGAGGCGAAGTTCGGCTCGCCCGTCTACGAGCGCATCGACGCCCCCGCCGACCGCCTGCAGAAGGCGAAGCTCTCGAAGCTCGCTCCCCAGGATGTCCAGGCCACCCACTTGGCGGGTGAGGCGATCACCGCCAAGATGACCAACGCACCCGGAAACGGGGCGGCCATCGGTGGCCTGAAGGTGACCACGGAGAACGGCTGGTTCGCGGCGCGCCCGTCGGGCACCGAGGACGTCTACAAGATCTACGCCGAATCGTTCAAGGGCCAGTCCCACCTGAAGGCGATCCAGGACGAAGCCCGGGAGATCGTGTCGGCCGCCCTGGCGTGACCGCCCCGGAGCGGCGGGTGGTCCTGTTCGACTTCGACGGGACCCTCGCCGACACCTTTCCGCGCGTGCAGCGGATGATGCCCCGCCTGGCGCGCGAGCTGCATTTCCGCGATCCCGGTGTGGACGGAATCCGTCAAATGCGGAGTCTGCCCATGCGACAGGTCCTGTCCGGCTTGGGGATTTCCTGGTGGAAGGTTCCGCTGGTGCTGTGGCGCGCGCGGTGGCTTCTGGAGCGCGATCCCGAGCCGGTGCGGTTGTTCCCGGGGGTGGCGCCGCTGCTGGGGGCTTTGGACGAGGCCGGTCTCGAGTGGGGGATCCTCACCAGCAACGGGGCTCCCTTGGTGCGCTCCGTCCTGCGCCGGGAGGGGGCACCCGAGCCCGGATGGCTGGAAGCGGGATTGGGGCTGTGGGGCAAGACCGGGGCGCTGCGAAACATGGCCCGGCACCTGGGGGTGCTGCCCGAGCACATGGTGCTGGTCTCCGACGAGACGCGCGATGCCGAGGCCGCTTTGGCCGCTGGAGTCCCCATGGTGGGCGTGGCGTGGGGGTACGGGGCGTGCGAGGCCCTGGACAAGGCGGGAACCGAAATTGTCTTCCCCGACGTGGAATCCCTGCGGAAATGGCTCCTGGAGGATACTAGGACGGAAAACGCCAGCCCGGAAGGCTTCGGGGTCTGACGGATCGGCCGCCGACCAGCTAGTTTGAGATGTGCGAGGACGCCGCGACCCTCGCCACACCCGGAGTTGCGGCAGGAGTTCCCCCTTCACCCGAGGTAGAACCGTGAAAGCTGCCGTGCTCCTTTCCGGCTGCGGTCTCTACGATGGATCCGAGATCCACGAGTCCGTCCTGGCCATCCTGCATCTCACCCGCGCCGGGTTCGATGTGTCCTGCTTCGCCCCGATGATGGAGCAGCACCACGTCGTGGACCATCGCACCGGCGACGTCGTCTCCGAATTCCGCAACGTGCTGGTGGAATCCGCCCGGATCGCGCGGGGACGCATCTCGCCCCTGACGGACCTGCGGGAATCGGAATTCGACTGCCTGGTCCTGCCCGGTGGGTTTGGCGTGGCCAAGAACCTCACCAAGTGGGCTTTCCTGGGAGCCTCGGGCGGCATCTACCCGGCGGTGCGCGACGCCGTGCGCGCGTTCGTGGAAAGTCGCCGCCCCGTCCTGGCCTCGTCGATGGGCGCGACCACCGTGGCCAAGGCCATCCAATTGTTGGACCTGTCTCCGCGGCTGACGGTCGGCAATGTCGAGTCGCCTTCCCCCCACAACGTGGTTGAACTGGTGGCCGCCCTGGAATCCACCGGGGCCCGACACGTGACCTGTGCCGCCGACCAGCCCTGCATCGACGAGGACAATCGGATTGTCACGGTGCCTTGTTATCTGCTCGAGACGGACATCCTGTCGGTGGATCGGGGCCTTGCGGCCGGTGTCGAGGCGGTCCTGCGATTGTCGGACGCCGCCGCCGTGAGTCGGATCACCGCCGTCGAGCATGAGGAAACCCCCGAATCCAGCGAGGTCGGGACCGCCTTCGGGATCGACTGAACCCCGGTCGACGGATCAGAGGCGTCGGACCCCACACGTGGTGCGCATCACCTCTCCCGGGCGCAACACCACCAGCCCCATGCCGTTCTGGAAGGCGTTGCCGGCGCAGGTCATCGGCTCGATGGCCAGGCAGTGGCGCCGGGGGTGGGTGAAGACCTGGACGTACGCGTAGCGGGCCGCGCCGGTTTCCTGCCAAACCTCGAGCCCATCGCCGGATACGGGTTCGACCAGGGTGGTGGCGACCCTTCCGGAAGTGGCGGCGATTTCGATGCAATCGTTCAGGAAGTCGGGACCGATCCGTTCGGGAGTGGCGAAACGCTCCCAGGTCGACTTCGATCCGTCCGGCACGGCGCGTGGAGACATGCCCAGGCGCTGGCCTGCGGGCAGTTGCAGGACGCATTCCCGAACGTCCTTGCCCAGGGTGAAATAGGGATGCCAGCCGTGTCCGACGGGGGCATCCGACAGACCCCGGTTTTCCAGTTCCACGTGCATGCGGAAGGCGCCTTGTTCCAGATGAAGCTCGACACGCATGTGCAGGGGCCAGGGGTATCCCTGCCAACCGCTCCCTTGCAGTTCCAGGGCGAGAAAGCCCTGCCGCGAGGCGCGGGGGTCGACTTCGAACGACTCGTGCATCACGGTGCCATGCATGGCGTGGCCACCCTGCGAGCGAAAGCTCTTGTGGGGGTGGTACTCGTTGCCCTGGAAGGTGTAGACGGCGTCCTGGATCCGGTTGGGCCAGGGTGCCAGGTGTGCTCCTTTGGCCCAGCGCTGGCGCGCGACCTCGATGTCGGTGCGCATGGGGTACAGGACTCCCCGGACCGTGCCGTCGCGGCCCGGCAGTTCGATCTGGTGGATGGTCGCCCCGCGGGTGGGCAGGACCTCCACGGCGGCTCCGGTGGCCGAATCGTGGAGACGCAGGACGGGGTGGGAGCCGATTTGGCGTTGGGAGATGTGCATGGCTAGGCGGGAAGAATAACTGTCCGACCCCGCGGTCTCGGGGGGGCTGTGGCGGAGTGCTCCCATTCCAGGAGCGAAACCCGTCGCGGGTCGGCGGTGAGCCGGGGGAACCGGAGCGACATTCCCTCCCATGAAACATGGATGCAACAGCTTGGAAACCTGGGGGATCGGCAATGCGAGAGGGCTCGTCGCCATCCTGGCGAGCTTGCTGGGGCTGGCCGCCGGGGTCGGGGCGCAGGGAATCGATTCCTCGGTCGTATTGTTCGACGATGGCGTCGTGCGTCGGTACAGAATCGATTTCTATCAGGAAAACTGGACGGAAACCCTTGCGGCCATGTGGGTGGCCGACAGCGGCTACCTGCCCGCACGCTTCTCGGACGGCACCGTCGTCCTGGACAGCGTGGGGGTGCGCTACAAGGGGAACTCGTCGTACCTGCTGGCAGGCAACAATCCCAAGAAGCCGCTGAAGATCAAGTTCAACGAGTTCCGGGATCTCACCTACCACGGCATCAAGGTCCTCAACTTCTCGAACGGCATCGGTGATCCGACCCTGATGCGCGAACACATCGGCTACGCGATCGCCCGCAAGTACCTCAGCGCACCCCGGTCGAACTACGCGCACATCTCGGTCGGAGACGTGGCGCTGGGGCTGTACACGCAGGTGGAACAAGCCGACAAGACCTTTCTGAAGCGGTGGTATCCAAACGCCAAGGGAACCCTGTTCAAGGCCGGAGACGATGGGGCGAGCCTGGGATGGATCGATGGCCAAGCGTCTTCCTACGCGGAGTCCGGCGCCTACGAACTCAAGACCAACGAGACCAGCGAGGACTGGAGCGGATTCCTCACCTTCGTCGATTTCCTGAACAACTCCACCGACGAACGTTTCTGCGCCGATCGGTCGACGTATTTCGACGACGACAACGTGGCCAAGTTCCTGGCATTCAACACGGTGCTCTCGCACTTCGACTCCTACAACGGTTCGGGGCGGAACTGGTACATGTACCAGCCCGACACCTCCACGTCGTTCATGTCGATGATCCCCTGGGACCTCAATCTGTCGTTCGGGGCCTACGGTGGCGCCTCCGGCGCCGTGAACATCGGCATCGACACCACCCAGGCTCCGATCGCCAGCAGGCCGTTGTACCGGAGGTTCCTCGCCTGTGCCACCACCCGCGACACCTACCATCGTTGGCTTCGCGAGATGTCCATCACCACCGCCAGCGCCGACTCCGTCGCGGCGGCGGTGGTGCGGGATTCGGCGCTGATCGCCTCGTACGTGGCCGCCGATTCCAACAAGTTCTACACGACCACAGCCTGGAAGACGAATCTGCGCGCCAACTACCGGGGTTCGGAGGGGTTGATCCTCGGCCTGGTTTCCTTCGCGCAGGCCCGCAACGCGGCGATCGCCTCGCAGTTGGGGCAGATCATCGCCGTCCAGCCGGGTGGTCAGGCCCGTCGCTGGAAAATGGTCCGAGAGGGCGAACAATGGCAGGTGACGGGACTGGAGTCCCTGGGGGCCGGCAAGGTGAGCTGGTCGTCCGTCGACGGCCGGAACCATGGCTCCCTCGAATTCCAGGATGGCGCCAGCGGCACGATTCTGGCGCTCCCCTCCGGACTCGTGGCCGTATCGGTCCGCTCCCGCCTGGGGTCGCAGTCCGTCCTTCTCCACAACCGCAGAAAGTGACCACCCATGAATCGTTCCCTTTTGTCGGCGCTTCTGCTCGCGGCTCCCGCGGCGCTTCTCGCCGAGACCACGCCGGGATTCATCCTGATTCCCGCCCAGAGCATGATGGGTGGCGGCACCAAGACCTCCACCCTGGTGGATGTCAAGGGCGCGACGGTCAAGACCTTCAATGTGACGGGATACAACTCGTACCTGCTCCCCAATGGCAACATCGTCGGGCAGACGGGTAGCGGGTCGGCGGCGGCGGTGGGCTACGGGGCTCTCGTGGAGCAGGCGGCGGGGAGCAGTACCCCCCTCCAGACCTGGACGGCCTCCGGAGGCAGCTTCCACCATGCCCACTGGATCATGCCCAACGGGAATTGGCTGGGTACGTTCACCGTGAAGATCAACCCCAGGACGGCCCTCGCCTCGGCGGGGTACACGGGTGCCTTGACCTCGATCTGGGACGAATGGATCCAGGAATGGAACCCGAAGACCAAGACGATCGTCTGGCAGTGGAAGGCCAGCGAGCACACGGCGGGCACCAACCACCCGCGCAAGTTCAACAACAACAACTTCAAATCCCAGGATCCGCTGCATGTGAACTCCGTGGTGTACGACTCCGCCCGCGATCTGGTCGTGATGAGTTCGCACTACCTCAATGAAGTCCTGGTCATCGACCATTCCACGACCACCGCCGAAGCCGCCACCTCCAAGGGGGGGCGGTACGGCAAAGGGGGCGATCTGCTGTTCCGCTGGGGATCCAGCAAGAACTACGGAGGCCCTGGCGCCGCGATGTCCGACGTCGTGCACGGTGGTGGTGTGATCCAGGCGGGGCTTCCGGGTGCGGGGAATTTCTGCTTGTTCGGCAACAGCGACAATACGGTGAAACAATCCCGCTGGTACGAAGTCAAGGGTCAGGAAAGCGACACGGGTTGGGTCATCGGGACCAACGGCGAATTCGTGGCCGAACTGGTGTTCGACTACTACAACAGCTCGTACCAATCGACGGGCCACTACGGGTACGGCCAGAGGTTGGCCAACGGCAATACCCTCATCACGTATTCGGGATCGGCCAAGCTGGTGGAGATCGATGCGAAGAAGGTCGTGCAGAACGTGCTGAACGGGAACACGATCCGCGCCTACCACTACGCTCCCAACCACCCGGCGATCGTCGCTCTCGGGCTGGGCAGTGCGACGGGCCTCGAGCGCCCCGCGCCCCGGGCGCAAACCTTCGGTGCGACGCTTTCCGAAGGCATGCTTTCGGTGACGGGCCTGGGACACGATTCCCGGCTGCGGGTGGTCGACGCCCATGGACGCATTCGCTACGAGGGGCGTGTCGCCTCCGATCGGATTTCCGTCCCCACGGCATCGTGGGCCGAAGGCGCGTATCACGTGCAATCCTCGGTTGGCGGCACCCAGTCTTCCCGAACCATCGTCCTGACTCGATAGAGGTTTTCCCATGAACATCCTCTTCTGCTTCTGGCCGGGGGCGTCTCCGTGTATGCCGCGCCTTTTTCCTACCAAGGGAAGGTGCTCGACGAAGGGGGTGCCGGGGTCGCGGGTGTCAACGTCTCGCTGCAGGGTGTCGTGGGTGCGGCGACCACCGACGCCCAAGGGTCTTTCCAATTGACCGGTGACGACATCGACGTGTCGGTGGGGCGACGTGTGGGGGGCGCAGGCATCCGCGTGTCGTTTCTTTCGAACACGGTGGAATACGCCGACGCAGGCGATGGCGCCACCCTGGACGCCTACCGCACCGACGGGACGGTTGTGGGTCTGGGCATTCCCTTCGTCGAGGGGCGGGCCTCCCTGCCGGCTCGCGCGGGCATGGCGTTGATCCTGCGCGTCAAACGCAACGGCGTGGTCGTTGCCGACCTCAAGGGTGCCGGAACCGGAGCGTTCCGCGCTCTGGCGACGACGGGGGTGCTGCGGTTTGAAAAGAGCGGATTCGCACCCGACACCCTGGGGGTGGACGCGCCGCAGAAAACCGGTCTGTCCAAGACCCTCGTCGCCTCCGATCCCTGGATTCCCACGTCCCTCCAGAAATCCGGCACGATGGTGCGGATCGTGGCGGCCAAGAAGGTCTTCGCGATGGGAACCAACACGGTATGGGACGAATTCGACATCCCCGAGTCCCCGCGGCATGCGGTGGAATTCACCCGCGATTTCTGGATGGATACGGTGGAGACAACCCAGGCTCTCTACGACAGCGTCATGAGAGGCGCCTATCCCGAGTACTCCGGCAGCATCGACTGGAGTGCCCACTTCGGTCTGGGGCCCCGGTATCCTGCCTACGGCGCCACCGCCGGCGGAGCCATCCTCTACTGCAACGCCCGCAGCAAGGCCGAAGGGCTCGATACGGTCTACACCTACACGGCGCGTGACGGAGCGTCTTCCCACGCCTCGCTGACGGGAGTGGTGGCCGATCCGACCAAGTCCGGATACCGCCTGCCGACCGAGGCCGAATGGGAATACGCCGCCCGAGGAGGCTCCACCGGCGACTTCCCGTGGGGACAGATGAGTCTGGAGACGGCGGCGATCTCCGCCGCGCTGGACACCCATGCCGTCTGGCAAGGCAACGCGCTGGACCTCGGGGAGGATTCGCCCCAGTACGGCACGCACGTGGTCGCTTCCCGGCCCCCCAATGCGTACGGCCTGTACGACATGCACGGCAATGTGGCGGAATGGTGCTGGGACGTGGTCAGTTACGAGGGTTACAAGGCCGGACGTGCCGTCGATCCGATGACCGCACCCGATGCCGCCACGCCGACGGGCGACATGCAGGATCTGGTCAAACGCGGAGGACACTGGGCCAACTCGCCGAACTTCCTGCGCTCGTCCAATCGCACCTTCGAAGCGCGGGTCTATTTCTCCTACAACGAGGGATTCCGGACCGTGCGTCTGGCCAGGTAGTCGTGGGTGGTCTCTGGGGACGCCACGTCCCCGGATTCTGGACGAACCGGCCGGTGGAAAACCCGCCGAGGATGTAGGATGATGGACACCACTCCCATCGGGAAACGGGCCCTGACCTTCGACGGTGCGGGCCAATGCTGTTTTGTCCCCGAGCCATCGAAGAGGAACCAGGCAATGACCCAGGCGAGGAACGTTCGATCCATCCGGTACACAGCCCTGTTGGCCGCGGCAAGTTTGTTCTGGAGTTGCGGAAGTTCCACCGATGTCGAGAAGGAGGAGGAGCCCGGGATCGTTCGGGGTCCGGAGTGGGTGGAGTCCACCCACGGCAACGTTCCCGCCGACACCCTGGCGGCCTTTCCCCAGGCCCGTCGACGCACGTTGGTCCTGTCGATGCCCGATACCGCCTGGACCGGAATGCTGGAGTCCATGCACCAGGCCTGCGGCAGCGGCACGGCAATTTCCGTCAACTGCACGGGCGCGGGCCTGGATGCCTTCCCCGATGTCTCCGCCTGGCACGAAGGCGACCTGCTCGCCGACGGTCAGAGGTGGGCGAGCATCGGTTTCCGCCTGCGCTCCAACGGGGAGTTGGCCGACGCCTGGAAGGCGGGCACCCGCCGCTTCCCGTTCCGCATCACGATGGACAAGTGGGAAGATCTCCGTCCGACCATCAAGAACCAGCGTTTCCACGGGTTCCAGAAATTGTCGCTGCTGAGCCTGGCCGACGACTCCACGCTGTTGCGCCACCATGCGGCTTCGACGCTCTACCGGGCGGCGGGAGTGCCTGTGTTGCGTGGAACGCTGGTCGATTTCCGCCTGGCCCACGGATCGGACACGATCGACATGGGTGTCTACGCCCTGCGCGAGGCCGTCGACGAACCCTTCCTGGGACGCTGGTTCTCGGCCAAGACCGGCAACTGGTACGAGCCTTCGTCCATCCTGTCCAGTTATGTCGCCGCGGAATTCACCGAGGGGGACAACGACGGCACCCGCACCGACGTGCAGGTCTTCTTCGGCGCCCTGAACGACTCCCGCCGCACCACCGATCCCGCGGCCTGGCGCGCGAGCATGCGCAGCGCCTTCAATGTGGCGGGTTTCCTCAAGTGGCTGGCCGTGTCCACCGCCATGGTCGATCGCGGAAGTTACGGCTACAAGGCCGAGAACTACGGTCTGTACGCCGACCAGGGGAAACTCCACTGGGTGGCATTGAACGCCGACGAGACCTTCCCCACGGGCAACGGCATCTACCGCGACGTCTGGCACACCGATGCGGCCACCAGTTGGCCCCTGATCAACAAGGTGCTGGCCGATTCCGCGTTCTGCGCCGAATACGTCGCCAACACCAGGAGTCTGGTGGCCTCCACCGGGCCGCTCGCTCCGTCGAATCTCGAAGCCAGCCTTCGTGTTTCCGGCCAGATCCTGACGGGTCTGCCCGACGCCGAGGCTCGAATCCAGCGCCTGCTGGGTTTCGTGCAGGCACGGGCGGGGGTCGTCGACTCCTCCTTGTCGGCCCATCCCTGCCCCTGGAAGGGCTGAGCGATGATCTTCGACATGGGCTCCATCCAGGCGGCCTCGCAGGACTCCACCATCCTGGCCGTCTTCTACGCCAGCTTGCTGGCGGCGGTGCTCTCGGGCATGGTCGCCTGGACCTACGGAGTCACGTTCCACGGCCTTTCCTACTCCCGCAACTACGTCCAGTCGCTGGTGCTGGTCTCGCTGGTGGCGGCCATGGTGATGCAGGCCGTCGGCGACAGCATCGCACGCGGGCTTGGCATCATGGGTGCGTTGGCGGTCGTCCGGTTCCGCACGTCGTTCACCGACCCCAAGGATCTCGTGTTCCTGTTCGCCGCCATCGCCGCCGGATTGGGGGCGGGTATCTACGCCTGGATGATCTCGATCGTCGGGATCTTCTCCTTTTGCATCGCGGCGCTGGTGCTCTACCGTGCCGACATCGGCGACCATCTGGCCTACGATGGCATGATCCGCTTCTCGGTGGGCGATGCCGAAGCCTCGCGGGAGCCCCTGGCGGGGGTGTTGCGCAAGAACCTGCGCCACTTCGCCCTGGTGTCCATGCGCGAGGTGTCGGGTGGCTCTCGGCTCGACTGCGCCTACCAGGTCAAATTCCGGCGCGGCCATGACGCGGCGATCCTCTTGAAGGACCTCACGGGGGTTCCCTCGCTCACCGGCCTGCACTTCATGATGCAGGAATCGACCTTGGAGCTCTGACATGCGCCGTCGATTGATGCCCACCCCGCTGTCGGGCCTGGTGTGGTTGGGAGCGCTGGGCGCCACCGCGGTGTTGACCTGGGTCTTCCTGCGGGAGGCCTCGGAGTTCCGCGGGGTGGCCGAAGACGCCAAGCAGATCGTCAGCAGCGAAGTCGCCGTGGAGATCCTCTCGATGGACGTGCAGTCCGGGCAGGAAGTTGGGATCGGGGACACGCTGGTGCACTTGCGCAGCCCCGAACTGGCTTTGCGGATCGCCGAGATCCAGCACGATATCCAGAACGCCTCGGGTGATGCCAATCTCAATCGGGCCGAAAGCATCCGACGCATCGCCGAGCTGCGCGCGGGTTTCCAGGCGCGACGCGCCGAATATGAAGGCGAGATCCGGACGCTGGAAGCGCAGCGTTCGCACAATCGCGATCTGATCGCAGGTTTCCGGGCCATGGGGATGGGATCGGCCGACACTCTCGGGGCCGAGATCCAGGATCGGATCAAGGCGCTGCGCAACCAGATCCAGGCCGAAGAGGCCGGAATGCGCAGCCAAATCGCCTTGTTGGAGGGCAGCAAAGGGGAGAGTGGACGCCTGGCGGTCTCCCGCAACGAGGCGCTTGCGGCCGAACTGACCCTCCTGCGCGAGCAGGAAAATCGCTTGGTGATCCTCGCGACCGCAGCGGGTGTGGTCGACAGCATCAACTATCGGCCGGGAGAAAAAGCGTCCCCCTTCGCGCCCATCCTCACGATCTCGGGACATCGTCCCACGATCGTGCGTGGCTACGTGCACGAGCGGGTCCGGACCACTCTCGCCAACGGGGATTCCGTGGTGGTGCGTGCGGTCGGGATGCGCACGGCCAAAATACCGGGAGTCGTCGTGGGGCTGGGATCGCGTATCATGGAGCTTCCCCCGCGATTGTGGAAAGTGCCCAATTTCCCCCTTTGGGGGCGCGAAGTGATCATCCGGATCGCACCGGAGAATCCGTTGCTGCAAGGAGAAATGGTCACCGTCGAGCGCACGGGTATCCACATGGGAGGTGGACGGTGAGCGGTCGCGCTTCCGCCCTCCGGGTCTTGACGGGTATGGTCGCGATGCTCGTGGGTGGGGCTCGCACCGAGGTGCTCACTTGGAACGTGTTGATCGGCGGGTATCCCCGCGATCTGTCCTTGAATGCGTCCAAGCAGAAGGTGCGCGAACTGGGCGATGTGCAAGGTACCCAGCTCTGGGACGATCTCGAGGTTCGCTACGGAGCCAAACGGGCCGATCTGCGCAAGCAGGAAGTGGCCCTGCGCGTTTCGCCGGTGGGGTATGGGGAACTTCGCGCCAATCGCTCGTTGGTGCGGGCGCGCCGAACCCTGGGAGATGCGGTGTTGCGCCAGAAAACTGCCCAGGCCATCCATGTGCGTTACTCGCTTGCGCTCGATTGGCGCTTCCAGACCCGCCAGCGCCGTTACCATCTGGACATGGTCGAGCTGTTCTCCAACCGGATCGCCACTCTGGCGCGTCTGGTCTCCGACGAGCGGTTCGACCCGGAAGATCTCGTGAAGGCCCAGATGAAACGGGCCGAATTCCTGGCCAAGGCCGAAGGGGATCTCTACAGCCTGGCCCAGATCGAAAACCACATGCGCCAGTTCGTTCCCTCCATGGACAGCGTGCGGCTCGACGGCGAACTGCTGTTTCCCCGGGAAATCGAGACCGTCCTTGCGGACGTGGATCCCAGCCACAGCGACTCCTTCCCGGAAGTGGGGGTGGCGGCCGGCGAACTTTCCCTGGTCGAGGCCAAGACCGACCAGGAGGTGGCTTCGACGCGCCGTTGGTTGAGTTATGTCGAAGCGGGCTACACCTTCGATGTCGACCAAAACAGCAAGGAGCGCCTCACCCATCGCGACAACATCGCCTTCGGGGCGGGGATCAAGATTCCCCTGTTCGACGGAAGCTCCCGGGAAGTGGTCCGTCGGCGGGCCGACCTCGCCGAGGCGCGCCTCGATTTCCAGGACGACCGGGAAGACGTCGAGCGATCCGTCGCCGAATTGCGGTTGTCCATCGGCTCCATGCTCCGCCAGATCGTGGTCCTCGATTCGTTCGCGGCCAAGGTCGATGCCGGCGGCCTCTTCGCCGAGTTCGCCATGAAGACCGGAGGCGATCCCCTTCTGCTGCTGCGCGCACGCGAGGCGTCCCTGGAAAGCTCGTGGAAGATCGAAGAGCTTCGTTTCCTGATGTTGCGCGACTACCTGGAAATCCTGCACCTCACCGGGATTCTGGTCGCTCGACCCCAGGTCAATCTGCTCCTGACGCGACATCCCGTGCTGGCCATCCTGCCCGCCCCGGAGCCCCATCGGGTTCAATGATCCAGACCTCCTTCACGAAGCTGGAGCGCTACGAGCTCAAGTACCATGTGCCCCACGAATTCGTGGCGGCCCTGGACACGTACCTGGCGCCCTGGTGCCAACTCGACCCCCACTCCGAGAAATCTCCGGACGGGTTCTACCGCATTTCCAGCCTGTACCTCGACTCGCCGCGGTATACGCTCCTGCGTTTGGGGGACGCCAAACCCGAGAGCCGGTTCAATCTCCGGATCCGGTCCTACGGCGAGCATCCGGAAGAGTCCAAGTCGTGGCACTTCGAGATCAAGGAAAAACACTGCGATCTTGTCACGAAACTGCGCGGGGTATGGAAAGGTGGTGGGCCCGAAGATCTCTTCGAGGATCCCGATCGCGTGCTCTCGGCCGCCAAAGGGGAAGATCTGGAAAATCTCCGGATGTTCCTCCACCGCGTGCTGTCGTACAACCTCTACCCGTTCGTCCTCACCCAGTACCGGCGCAAGGCCTGGTTTGGAACCTCCGATGTCTACGCCCGCATTACCCTGGATATCAGCATGCGCTGGCGCGAGGAGCGAGGTTTCGATTTCCGGGCGCGCGACGTCGACATGATGCCTTCCGATCTTCCCGAACGCTTCGATCCCGGATGTGATGCCGTGCTGGAGATCAAGTGCGAGCGGGAACGTGTGCCGATGTGGATGTTCGATCTCATCCAGTCTTTTGGATTGGTGCGTTCCGGATTCAGCAAGTTCGAGAGCGCGGGGCGGCAGTGCCTCTTCCTTCCCCGTCCGTTTCGCGATGTTCCGCGCTGACGTCCTGGCCTTGTTGGGGGCCTTCGTCTCGCTGGTCGCCTGCCAAGCCGCCGAGGGGGATCCCCGTCGATTCGAGCTGGTTCCCCCCGAACGCGCGAACTTCCGCGAGGGTGGACTCTCCGACCTGGTTTCGGATCCGTCGGACGCCTCGGGCCGGACCTTCTATGCCGTGACCGATCGGGGGCCCAACGTGGCTTCGGGAGAGCGTGTCGTGTTGCGGGACACAGCCTATCACCAGAAGTTGGTGCGTTGGCGTCTGAATGATTCCGGCGCGCAGTGGCTGGGTGTGGACTCCTTCTCGCTGGCTGCGGGGGAATGGACGACGGGACGACCGCCGCGGGCCGGAAACGGCATCGAGGGGGCTTGGGTGCGCGAGGCTTCCGGCGGGGAACGGCTGTTGGCGCCCCATCGTTCGGGGTTCGATTTCGAGGGGCTGACCCTCGATGGGCGTGGTGGGTTCTGGCTCGGGGACGAATACGGACCTCGCCTGGTCCATGCCGCCCCTTCCGCTTCCGGGTGGCGCCTCGATACCGTCCTCGAGCCGGGGAACGGCCTTCCTGCGGTGTTGACCCAGCGCGACCAAAACAAGGGCTTTGAGGCCCTGACTCGTCTGCCTTCGGGGTTGTTGGTGGCGATGATGCAACGTCCCTTGCGCAACGCTCCGCCGGAAATGGCCGACGATGTGGCCAAGCGCAGCCGGGCGGTTCGGATGGTCGTGGTAGACCCTTCCGGGCGCCTGCGGCCAAGGGAATACCTGTACGTGGTCGAAGAGGGTGGGGGAGTCGGAAAAGGGCGGATCGGGGCCTGTATTGCTCTGGACGAGCACCGTTTGGTGGTGTTGGAAAATCGCAAGGCCAAGAAGCAGCGCCCGGGCTCGGTGGATCTCTGGCTGGTCGACCTGCGGGGTGCCACCGACGTTGCGGACCCCAGTGCCCAAGGGCGCCGGATCGAAGGTCAGACCATGGAAATGTTGGGGCGGAATCCGTCCGCCCTGGTCAAGGCGGGAATCCGCCCGGTGGCCAAGACGCTCCTGGTGGGCGACGTCGCCGCAGCTTTCCCGGAGGTGGGCCTGAAAGCCGAAGGACTCGCGTTGGGTGCAGGTGGGGTTTCCGCGGTTGTGGTGTTCGACAACGACTTCGGCATCGAGCAGGGGCATGTTGGCTCCACGGTCCTGGTGGTCCCGATCCGTCTCCCTCCCCCCTGAAACCTTCCGGGTTCGCCGCCTGCGTACCAACGGGACTTGTTGGCACGCAGGCGGCAAAGACCGTTGTTGTGGGGTGTTCGTACCTGTGATCCCCTCCTCGACTATGGACCCGTCGGACAGAAAGAAGGTGGCCGCGCAACGGTCCTGGGGGTTCGGGGAACTAACTTTCCTCCCCTGCATCATGGTTCGACCACAGCCGCCAATCCCGTACGGAGCCCGCGTTTGAGAGTTCTTGTCGCCAACGACGACGGGCTGGACAGCCCTGCACTCCATGCTTTGGTGGAAGCCCTCGTTCCGGTGCACCAGGTGCTTGTGGCTGTTCCCTCGCGGCAGTGTTCGGGAACCGGACACGGGTTCACCTTCACCCGTCCCTTGGCCGTCTCGGAAACGGCTCTCCATGGAGCACGGGTCCTGATCGTCGACGGACTACCCTCCGATGCCGTCAAGTTCGCGATCTGCACGCAGGATCGCCCCGACGTGGTGCTGTCGGGAATCAATCCCGGCGAAAACGCCGGGGTGTGCGCGCCGTACTCCGGCACAGTCGCCTGTGCCCGGGAAGCCGCGATGTGGGGCATCCCCGCCTACGCCCTCTCCACGCTGGGCATGGATCCTCAACACTACCTTGCCATTGCCCGCTGGGCCCTGCGGTTGCTGAGTTCGCCGCCTCCCACCCCCAAGGGTTCCTTCTGGAACATCAATTTTCCGGCCCACGCCCCCCACCGATGGGGAGCTCCCCAGGTGTGCGCCGGTGCCATGGCGATGTTCCGCGACCTCTATCGCCCCGTGGGCGAAGGCTTCTGGCAACTCGAAGGCCACAAGCCCCACGAAGCGATCGCCCCCAATTCCGACGACGACTGGCTTCGCCGCGGCCACCCCACCCTGGTGCCGCATCGCGTCGACGCGACCGACCATGATCTACTGAACCGGACGGCCTGGATGCCGCCCACCGCTCTCGTACAGGACGCCGCATGACCGACGAAACCCTGCCTCCCGACCTGCCCATCGACGCCGCCGATGCCGCGGCGGAAGCCCTTCAGATCCATGGCCGGGTTGTCCCTGTCGCCATCGACAAGGAGCTATCGACCAGCTATCTGCGCTACTCCATGAGCGTGATCGTGGCGCGTGCCCTGCCGGACGTCCGCGACGGACTCAAGCCGGTGCACCGCCGCGTCCTGTTCGCGATGGACGAGCTGTCGCTCAACCACGACAAGCCCTACAAGAAATCCGCCCGTATCGTGGGCGACGTCATCGGCAAGTACCACCCGCACGGTGACATCGCCGTCTACGACTCCCTTGTGCGTATGGCCCAGGATTTCTCCCTGCGCTACATGCTGGTGATGGGGCAGGGCAACTTCGGTTCCGTCGACGGCGACTCTCCCGCCGCCATGCGTTACACGGAAGCGCGTATGCGTCGTGCCGCCGAACTCATGCTGGCCGATCTCGAAAAGGAAACGGTCGACTTCCAGCCCAACTACGACGACTCCTTGCAGGAGCCCAGCGTCCTGCCTTCGGCCTTCCCGAATCTGGTCGTCAACGGCACCACAGGCATCGCGGTCGGCATGGCCACGAACATGCCGCCGCACAACCTGCGCGAGACCGTCGCCGCCTGCCAGGCTCTGTTGGCCGATCCGGAGCTCCCGCCCGAGGCGATGCTCCAATACATCAAAGGACCCGACTTCCCCACCGGAGGCATCATCTACGGCCGTCTGGGCCTGCGCGACGCGATGCTCACCGGTCGTGGCCGGGTGGTCGTGCGGGCGCGCCACCACTTCGAGGAAATCGGCAACCGCCAGGCGATCATCTTCACCGAGATCCCCTACATGGTCAACAAGGCGCGTCTTCTGGAGAAGATCGCCGAGCTGGTGCGGGACAAAGCGATCGAAGGCATCGCCGATCTGCGCGACGAATCCGACCGCGACGGCATGCGCGTGGTGGTGGAGATCAAACGCGATGCCCACCCCGACATCGTCCTGAACCACCTGTTCAAGAAGACCCAGCTCCAGGACCCGTTCCACGTCATCAATCTGGCGCTGGTGGACGGAAAACCCCGCATCCTCAACACCAAACAGTTGCTGATGCACTACCTCGACCACCGCCTCGAAGTGGTGCGTCGCCGCGCCGTCTACGAACTGCGCAAGGCCAAGGAACGCGCTCATATCCTGGAAGGGTATCTCAAGGCCCTCGACCACCTCGACGAGGTCATCCGGATCATTCGCAATTCGCCCACCACGGACGTTGCCAAGTCGTCCTTGATGGAGCAGTTCGCATTTTCGGAAGTCCAGGCCCAGGCCATCCTCGAACTCCAGTTGCGCCGCTTGGTGGGACTGGAACGCGAGAAGATCCAGAACGAGTTCAACGAGCTGATGGTGCGCATCGAATTCCTCGAGCGGGTCATCGCCGATCGCAAGCTGCGCGAGCAGATCGTCGGAGAGGAACTCGCCAAGGTTGCCGACGAGATCGGCGACGATCGTCGCACCGAGATCATCGACGCTTCGGACGAAGTCTCGATGGAAGACCTCATCGCCGACGAGTCCATGGTGGTCACCGTGACCCATGGTGGGTACATCAAGCGCCAGCCCCTCACCGAATACCGCGCCCAGGGTCGCGGCGGCAAGGGTGTCACCGGCGCCGGACTCAAGGGTGAGGATTTCGTCGACCAGATCTTCGTGGCCACCGCCCACGCGCACTTGTTGTTTTTCACCACCCTGGGGCGTGCCTACGCCTTGCGGGTCTGGGATCTTCCCAACGTGGCCCGCACCGCCCAGGGGACGCACATCGCGAACCTTCTGGAGATGCGCAAGGACGCCGGTGAAAAGGTGAAGTCCGTCGTTCCCGTGCGGGGATTCGGCGGCGACGGCCGTGTGGTCTTCGCCACCCGGAATGGTACGATCAACCGCATGCGGCTCGATTCCTTCCGCAACATGCGCCGCGAAGGGCTCATCGGTATCGCCCTCGACGAAGGCGACGAACTCGTTTCCACCTTGCTTGTGGAAGGTGATCCCGACTTCGTGCTGGCCACGCGCATGGGCCAAGCCATCCGCTTCCCGCTTTCGGCGTTCCGCGACCTTGGTCGTGGCACCCGCGGCGTGCGTGGCGTCAGTCTGGATGAAGGCGACCAGGTCATCGGCATGGTCAAGGTCCAGGAAAACGCCAAGCTGCTGACCATCACCGAGAAGGGGTATGGCAAACAGACCGACCCCGGTGAATACCGCGTCACCAACCGCGGTGGCAAGGGCATCATCAATGTGCGTGTCGCGGAGAAAAACGGCCCCGCCGTCTGTCTCATCTCGGTGCTCCCGGGAGACGAGGTCATGGCCATCACCAAGGGCGGCATGGTCATTCGCACCGGCACGCAAGACATCCGCGAGACCGGTCGCGACTCCATGGGTGTCATCGTGATCCGTCTCGACGAAGGGGACATGGTGCAAGACGTTGCCCATGTGGTCGGCGAAAAGGAAGAGGAAGTCCTGCCCGAACCGGGGGGCCTCTCCACCTTCGACGGCAGCGTCTCGGATTCGCTGGGGGAATCGGCGAGTTCGGAGGCTCCGTCCGAGATCATCGAAGATCTACCCGGCGACGAGGGCGAGGTCCCGTCTGAGAATTGATCTCTCCAGAGCGCACGTGCACCTGGTCTGCTCACCCGAGCGGGCCGGTTTGTATCCTGCGGTCGTGGAGGGATCAGGTCTCCAGTTGCGGACCGTTTCCTCGGTGGGAGATGCCGTCCGGGCCTGCGTTGCCGCCCCTGGGCGGGCGGTGATGGTCGACATGTCCACCACGCTGCACGCGGGAGTCTCGGAGACGGCTCCCCTGTACGAGATGGGAATCAATCTGCCCATTTTGCGGTGCACCCAAGTGGAAAGCGGGGAATGGACCGCGATGTGCCAGGCTCCGTTCAAGCGATTGCCCTTGTTGGTGGCCTTGAAGGAAATCGCCCAGGGCGATCCTTCCTGGCAACATCCCAAGTTCGTTCGCCGGTATGTGCGGGTGCCTCTCTCCACGCGTGTTCGATTTCGTCTGGCCGGCACGGCCAACCCCTGGAGGCGCGCGAACTGCTCCAACGCCTCCATTTCGGGACTGTTCCTCCTGACCCAGGAGATTGAACCCATTGGCAGCGAAGTGGATCTGGAAATCCTCGATGCGGGAGGGCTTGTTCAAGGGGTGCGCGGTTTCGTGACCTGGTCCCATGCCTGGGACGACGGTCCGCACTTTCCCGGAATGGGTGTCGATTTTGATCTGGAGTCGGTTCCCGAGGTGTTCCGGGAGTTCCTGGCGGAGACTTATACGCGCAAGCGAGGGTAGAGGACTGCGGCCTCCACCACATGCTGTTGAATGTGGTGTCAACAGTTGGAACCACTTTTCGTGAACCAAGTGGGAAAAGGATCGCGCTTGGCGTTCCCAGGCTCTAGGTTCGAAAGCATGCCGCAGCTCGCCTCTTTCTGCCTGTTTCTATCGCTCCTCGGCTTCCATTCCGCTTCCGCTGCGGTCCGGTGCGACTTGGGCGTGCCCAACGGGGTCACCGGAGCCTGCATCGATCCGGAATTGCTGGACGGGAAGACGGTGCGCGTGCCTGCCAACGTCACGCGCATCGGGGAAGGCGGACTGGCCTTGTGCACCCCGACGAAGGTCCAAAAACTTTCGTCGGACATCGTGTACGTGGTCGACAACTCCGCCAGCATGGCGGCTTGGGGATTCTGGATCCCTGCCGGAACCGCCGACACGGTGTGGTACATACCCGACTGCGGAAATTCCGACGCTGCCGACACCAGCAAAAAGGTCGCGTTCCGGCGGCGACATTTCGGAGGTACGACGGGTGCCGACTCCCTGCAGTGGGATACCCTCGTCCAGATGACCGGCAAGACCCGCCCCAGCGTCATCGATGCGGGCAACTGCAAGGAGGCCAACGATCCCTATTCCATGAGAGCACAGGCCGTTCGAGTGGCCCTGAACCACCAGGCGGCTTTCGATTCCGGATCCATGGCGGGAGTGGTGTTCTTCAACAGCAAGGTCACTCAGAAGTTCCCGATGGACACCCTCGGAAAGGCCGGGCTGGCCTACCTCCAGGTGCAGACGGGCTTGTACAATTCCGCCTCGGGCACCCTGTGGGCACCACCTTTCGATACCGCGATGCGCTGGTTGGCCAACATCCCCGCGACGGGGCGCTCGAAGGCCATCATCCTGATTTCGGATGGCGAGCCCAGCGATGAATCGAAATACATCCCGAAGTTGGGTCAGGATGGACAGCCTCCCATCTACGCGATCTACCTCGGCAGTGCGAAGGACGCGACCCCGCGGCTGGACGCGGTGGTGGCGCTCACGTTGGGGCAGAAGTTCGTCGTGCCCCCCGATCGCCCCGACAGTTTGGAAGGCGTGATCAAGGCCATCGTGGCTTCCGTTGCCATCAAGAGCGCTCCGACGGCCTCTCGCATCACCAACGTCACCAATGGGCAGATGTCGCGATCCCTCGGGGTCTCCGGTGATTCCCTCGACGCGTGGCGCCTGGGCTTGGACTCCGCCATCGGGCTGTCCGTCGGCCCCAACCAGTTGCGTTGGGTCAACACCTGGAAGACCATCGAGGGCATCCAGAACGACACCTCCGTGTTCACCCTCGACGTATCCGGGCCCACCGCACCCTTGGGCACGTTCCCGGTGGCGGGCAGTCCCTTCAGCGCGATGTGCGTGGAGGGGAGCCTCATGCAATTTCGCGACACGTCGGGTCGTGTGGTGTCGTCCATCCTGGAAGGCATGACCCCGGTCGGGATCGTGTTGGCGCCCAGCGGAACCTCGATGCTTCCCTTGCGACTGTCAGTGACCAGCGGGGCGGGAGACAAGGAGACCCTTGCCTTGAGTGTGCTCGATTCCGTGGCACCGGGTACCTGGGGGCGGAAAATGCCCATCACCGTGGCGCGTCTGGTGCCTGCGGTCCCGGGTAGCCAGACCCTCGATGTACGGACGGGATCCGATACCCTCGTTTCCAGTTGGTGCCATCCGCGAGATGGTCGCGATTGCGCCGAAGCCTCCTTGGTCGTGAATTCGTTCCGGGAGGCGACGCTGCGATGGGTTCCGGGAACGGTGGCCGGACCCGCCGGGGCCTTGGCCCTCCAGGCCGTGCTCCCGGGGCAGCCGGGGAATTCGGTGCAGGTCGCCATCTATCGGGGAGGACGGCTCCTGGTCACCAAGACGCTGCGCCGGGTCGGTGACTCCCTCTTCCAGGACAGTGTCCGTTTTGTGCAGGGCAGTCGCATTCCGACCGGGGACACCCTGCGCCTGACCAACCCTCCTCGGAGCGTCCCCGACTCTCTCCAGGCCGTTTTGGTCTGGGGTCTCTCCGGCGACACCCTCACGGATGTGGCGACCATCGTACGGCCCCCCTTGGCATTGCAGGTCGACTGGACCGGCACCGGGCCCGAAGTGATGGTCACGCTCGATGGCGGGAATCCCAATGCCCGGGGTGAACATCCGGTGATCCTTTCCGCCTCCAGCCGCAGTCAGACCTTGTTGCTGGACTCCACCCTTCGCGGGGTCGTGAGCGTCACGAGCCTGGCCTCCACGGGCAAAGGCGCCTCGGTCTGGATCGTCGGACGGTTTGTGGATCCGGTCTTCGGAGACACCGTGATTGACTCCGCGGCCGTTCCGGTGCCGCGCGTGTACCTGCAATACACCGTCCGTTCGGCCGAAGGGCCCCGCGGAGCACTGGATCTCAAAGCCGACGTTCCGGGGATGACCGGCTCCACGGTGCGTGTGAGCATTTCTCGTCGAGGGGCTGTGGTGGGCACTGTCACCCTTGTCCGCCAGCCGGATTCGACGTTTTCCGGATCCTTGCCCTTTCGGCAGGGGCCGGTGCGCCCTGGAATCGACTCCATTTGGCTGAGCGCCCCGAACCACCGGGTGCCCGACACCCTGGCGGCTTGGCTGGTCTACAC
Source organism: Fibrobacteria bacterium (assembly GCA_035913415.1). GTDB lineage: Bacteria > Fibrobacterota > Fibrobacteria > UBA5070 > UBA5070 > UBA5070. The sequence continues at coordinate 53,215 of JAMIIV010000052.1, forward strand.
CCCCACCGGCGACACCCTCTCCGATACCGGTCTGGTGGTGCGTCCGGCCATGAAGCTGGGGCTTCAGGTCGGTTCGGGGACCACCGTCGATTTGTTCCTGCAGGGCGGATTCCCCGATGCTCTCGGGACGCGCTCGGTCGTGGTTTCGGTCGGATCCGAGCAGAAGGTCGCGTTGGATTCCGACGGACGTGGGTCGGTTGATGTGCTGGCGCAGCTCTCTCGTGTCGGAGGCGTACAGGCTTGGGTGCGCGGAAAGTTCATCGATCCCGTCTACGGTGATTCCGCTCTGGACTCCGTGCTGGTCGGTGTCCCCGTTCGGACCATCCGCTTCACGGCCCCTTCCGTCGAGGGGCCCAGGGGAGTGGTCGGGATCGAAGTCGTCGATCCTTGGACCACCACCGACACCCGGGTCGTGCTCGTCGCCCATGGTCGAGACTCCTCCTTGGTACGGCTGGTGCGCTCACCCACCGGCCTGTACGTGGGTGAAGTGGCCTTCGCCCAGACCCTGGTCGCGTTGGGGGATACCCTGCGTCTGGGGCGGCCTGCGCAGGGGCGGGATTCCTTGTACGCCGTATTGCCCAGGCAGGAAAGCCTCCCCACGCTTGTTGCCCGCGTCGACCTTTTGCGCCCGGCGTTCCAATTGCGGCTGTTGCCGGATCAAAATCGCCCCCAGACGGTGCAGGTGCGTCTGAACGGCGGCAACCCCGATGGCAGGGGCGAGGCTTGGGTGACGTTGTCCGGACCCAATGCGATCCCCCGCACCAGTCTCGTGGTGACGGGACCTCTCGCCTGGGGAGGGGAACGCGATCTGGCTTCGCTGCTTCCTGAGTCCATCGATTCGGTGAATCTGACCGGATTCTTTGTCGACCCGGTTTACGGCGACACCGCGTGGGCCAGCACTCGCTTGGCCTCTCCGTGGTTTGCCGCGCGCATCGAGGTGTACCCGGAGCTCGCCGATCCCCGGGCGGGCGATACGGTCCTGATTCGAGTCTGGGACAGGGATATCGATTCCACCAAGATCGGAACGATCGACGTGAAGGTCGGGGGGGCCACTCTGCGGTTGCAGGAAACGGGTCTGCATACCGGGGCCTACGAGGTTCGGCTTCCTGCCGGGGAGATCGACCGGGACTGGACGCGTCGGGCTCCGCGGGAACGCTGGAGAGTCGCGCTCGTGTACACCGACCCCGACCACCCACGCGATGTGGTCGAGGCACCGCTGGAGTTGATGTTCACGGTTCCGCCCCCCGAACTGGATCCGCGTGAACCGGTTTCGAAAGTGCCGACGGGATCGAAACCAAGCGAGGCGGCGCTGGAGCTCGTGGAGTCCGACGGTCAGGGGCGTTTCCCCGAGGGAATCCAGGGCGTCGAACTCAAGATCTGGGAACGCACGAAGGTGCTCTTCTACCTGTACGACAACATGGGGGTCTTCGTCGACAACTGGGAGGGCCAGTTGGAGCCGAAGGATGCCGAGACGGCGGCACTCTACATGATGAAGTGGAGTGGTCGGGACCGCAACGGCAATCCGACCGCCCCGGGGGTGTACCTGCTGCGCGCGGTGCTGATTGCTTCCGACGGCAAACCCCTGGGCAATGTCATCGTTCGGCTGGGACGTCGCTGACCGAGCATTGGATTTGATACTCCGGTGGTGACCATCTGTCCCCACCGGAGTCCAGTATTCCGGGAGATGACCTCGGAATCGTGGGCCGTTTTGGGGTTTCCTGCCTAAACTAAGGGGCATGCCTCCGCACCTCACCCTTGCGTTGGCGCTCCTGATCGGCCTGAACACTTCGGTGTTGGGTGCATCGGTGCGCTGCGATCTCGCCACCCCTTCCCAAACCGCGACCACTTGCCTGGATCCCGCCTCGCTGAAGGGGCGGACCGTGGTGGTTCCGTCCAACGTGACCCGCATCGCCAAGGATGGACTCGCCTTGTGCGCGAGCACCAACCAGCAGAAGATCTCTTCGGACATCGTCTACGTCATCGACAACTCCACCAGCATGGTGGCTTGGGGCTACTGGGTGAGCGCCGACGGGCAGGACACCAGTTGGTACACCCCGGGATGTCGGAACAGTGCCACGGTCTCGGACGTTCCCCTCCTGAGACCCCGCCATCGCGCGGGCTCGGAAGGATGGGACACCGTGCAGCGCATCACCGGCAAGAACAAGCCCTCCTGCGATGAAGCCAAGGATCCGTATTCCATGCGTGCCGAGGCGGTGCGACAGGCCTTGTTGTTCCACGCCTCCTTCGACTCCACCTCGCAGGCCGGTGTCCTCCAGTTCAACAGCCAGGTCCGTTCTCCGCACCCCATGCGCGACCTGCGCAAGTCGAACCTGCTCTTCCTGGAAGACACGGTGGGCTTGATCCCGGCCATCTCCGGGACCAACTGGTACTTCCCTCTGGATACGGCGCTGCGCTGGCTCGAACTGACCAAGACCACGCGATCGCAGGCGATCATCCTGATTTCCGACGGCGAGCCCAACGAGAAGGTCGAGGAGTACCGTCGCCTGGTCGGCAGGGATGGCGCACCGCCGATCTACGGCGTCTACCTGGGGAGCTCGGCCGAGCAGACACCCGAACTCGATTTCGTGACGTCGTCGACCGGGGGCACGAAATTCGTGGTCCCTCCCGACCGTCCCGACTCCCTGCAGGGGGTCATCAATTCCATCGTGGCGCAGGTGACCAGTCGGGTTTCGATTTCCTCCGGACGAATCGGGAACCTCACGAATGGACAGTGGTCGCGAGCACTTGCCTTGGCCGACGAGTCGTCCAGGACACGCATGGAGCTCGATTCCGTTGTGGCACTGGGGTTGGGCGACAACCAGATCCAGTTGATCACCTCCACCGGCAAAGGTGGCGCGGCGAAATGGGATACCACCAGGTTCGTGGTCCACGTCAGTGGGCCGGATGCCCCCTTGGGGGCCACTGCGGTGGCCGGCAGCGGCTTCGAAAGCCAGTGCCATCCTGCAAGTGCTTTGTCCTTGCGCGACAGTGCCTGGAACGAGGTCCCCTGGATTGGTGAGGACGCCGGGCGCGTGGGGATCCTTCTCAGGCCTTCGGGGGAGGCCGACCTCCCCTTGGCGGTCACCGCCACCAGTGGTGCAAGCGATCGCGAGGCCCTCCAGTTGGATGCGCTCGATTCCGTTTCCGTGGGGGCATGGGGCCGCCGCCTTCCCCTTTCCGTGGTGCGCCTGACCCCCGCCGTCGTGTCCAACCGGGTTCTCGACGTGCGCGGTGGAATAGACACGTTGCGCGCGTCCTGGTGCCATGCTCGCGACAACCGCGATTGCGCCGCCGGCCAGCTCGAGGTGCGCTCCTTCCGCGAGGCGAGCCTGACCTGGGTGCCCCATTCCGTGGAGGGGCCGGCGGGAAGTCTGGTGCTCCAAGCTCGACTTCCGGGCCAGAAGACCGCCTCCGTCCAGGTGGACTTGTATCGACGAGGTGTGCGGATCGGCACCGCGGTCCTCTCGCGTTCCCCCGATTCTCTCTACCGCGATACGGTGAGGTTCCAGCAGGGATCCCGTCGACCAGCAGGGGACACCTTGTGGCTCTCCGCGCCCGGGAACCCGCAGGATTCCCTGGTCGCCACCCTGGTGTGGGGACTCGATGGACGCATTCTGTCCGACACCGCCGTGGTCGTGCGGCCCCCGCTGTCGCTGGTTCTGGAGTGGACCGGGGTGGGGCAGCAAGTCGTGATCCGCTTGCAAGGGGGCCAGCCGAACGCCCGCAGGGAGTTCCCTGTCGTGCTTTCGGTGGACCCACGCTCCCGTGTGGTCCTTCTGGACACCTCCCGCACGGGGTCGGTCGATGCCACCTCGCTTGCCGCAGGAAGTCCCGGCGAGACGGTCTCCATCCGCGGGCGTTTCGTGGATCCCCTCTACGGAGACACCGCTTGGGCATCGGTCGTGGTGCCGGTGCCGCAGATGTCGTTGGTCTACACGGTCCGCAGTGCCGAAGGGCCTGCCGGTTCGCTCGCCTTGAGGGCGGAGCTCCCGGGAGTCGCCGGCGCCGCGGTGCAGGTCGGGTTGTCGCGGCGGGGGCGTTCCCTCGGCTCCGTTACGCTGCAGCGCCAAAGTGATTCCAGTTTCGTCGGTTGGGTCCATTTCCGCCAAGGCCCGATCCGGCCCGGCACCGATTCCGTGTGGCTCGTGACGCCCAATGCGCTGCTGCCGGATTCGATTGTCGCCACGTACGTCCTTGCCGTCTCGGGAGACACCCTGTCCGACACCGGCCTGGTCCGACGCCCAGCCATGGTCCTCGATGTCCGGTCGTCATCGGGCACCGCGGTCGCGGTTTCTCTGATCGGCGGCAGTCCCGACGTGCGCGGCGGCCGCAGTGTCGACGTTCAGGTCGCATCGGCCCAGAAGATCGTGCTCGATCCTTCGGGGGCAGGACAGGCGGATCTGCTGACCCAGTTGTCGAAGGTCGGTGGGACCCGGGCCCTGGTCTGGGGCTGGTTCGTGGATCCCGTCTACGGCGACACCGCCCGCGACACCGCCTGGATCGATGTCCCCGTCCGCTCCCTGCGCTTCGTTCCTGCCACGATCGAAGGGCCTCGGGGGGCGTTGCGCCTCGAACTCGTCGATCCCTGGGCCGTGGGTGACACGCGCACGGTGATCGTCGCGCATGGCAGGGATTCCCAGTTGGTCCGCATGGTGCGCACCGAGTCGGGATCGTTTTCGGGCGAGGTGGCCTTCGCCCAGACGCTGTCGGCTTTTGGAGACACGCTGCGGCTGGGGCGTCCGCTGGCCGGATCGGATTCCGTCTTCGCGGTCCTGCCCCGGCAGGACTCGCTGGCGACCCTCGTCGACCGGGCTTTCGTGCTTAGGCCTCCGCTGCGCTTGCAACTGGTTGCTGACGGATTCCGTCCCCAACTCCTGCATGTCGTCCTGTCGGGAGGAAATCCCGATACCCGGGGCGAGGCGCGTGTTTCCCTGGAGGGCCCGGTGGCGATTCCCGTCACCTCCATGACCCGATCCGGACCCTTGAGCTGGGAAGGGGAACGCGACCTGGCCGACCTTCTGCCCGAGTCGCTCCAGCCGGTCCAGATCCGCGGATGGTTCGTCGATCCGGTCTACGGGGATACCGCTTGGGCCACGCTCCAGGTGATTTCCCCGTGGTTTCCCGGAACCATCGTCGCCAGCCCCCCGAAACTCGACCCAAGGCGTCCCGACACCGTCGAAGTGCGGGTGCGCGACAAGGATCCGGATTCGACCCGCGCCGGGAAGATCGTGGTGCAGGTCGGTTCGGAATCATTCGAACTGCACGAGACCGGTGTGCACACGGGCGAGTATGTCCTTCGCCTGCCCGCGTCGGAGCTCGATCCTCGCTGGGGAGAGCGTATGCCCCGCACTCCCTGGCGTGTGGAACTGGTCTACGTGGATCCCGATCATCCCCAGGATGTTGCGCGCACCTCCGTGGAGATGGAGTTCAACGTGCCTTCCCCGTCGTTGGATGCCTACGGTGGGGTTCAGCCCACGCCCGAGCGTTCCACCTCGGTCAAGCCCGTGTTGTGGGTGGTGCCCGAAGCGAGCGACGGGACCTATCCCGGTGCCCGTCAAGGGATCGAGCTGCGGATCTGGGAGCAAACCAAGGTCGCCGTGTATCTATACGACAACCTCGGAGTGGCCGTCGGAAGCTGGGACGGGATCCTGCTCCCGCGCGATGCGGAGACCTCGGCAGACTACCTGATCGCGTGGGACGGACTGGACGCTCGCGGAAATCCGACGTCTCCGGGGGTCTATCTGGCGCGTGCGGTCTTGTTGGCGATGGATGGCCAATACCTGGGCAACAAGGTCTTCCGGATCGGCCGCAAGTGATCGGGGCACGGGGCGCGGCCGGTGTGCGCAAGATCACATGGGCAACTCGGAACGACTGACGCTGACGCCCGCACGGAGGTACATTCGCCGACCATGTTCCCCCTGTTTTCGCTGATCGTCTCACTGGCCGCGTCAGCGCTGGCCGACACCACTTTGCCCACCGCGGCGGTGGTCGCTTTCGACGCCCGTGGAGTCCCTCCCGAACAGGTCGCCATCCTGGAGGATCGGTTCCGGTTCGAACTTGGAGGCATGGGCGCCTTCCGTCTTCTGGAGCGACAGAAAATGGACGACATCCTGCGCGAGCAGGGCTTGCAGCAGACAGGGTGCGTCAGCACCGAATGCGCCGTCGAAACGGGACGGGTTTTGGGCGTGCGTCGCATGATCGCCGGATCGGTCGCCCACCTGGGAGCCACTTGGTCGCTTTCGGCGCGCGAGATCGAGGTCGAGACCGGCGAGATCCGCCGGTCGGCCGTGGTCGACCTGCAAGAGCCCATCGACGCGGTGCTCACCCGAGGAATGCGTCAGCTTGCCGATCGGCTCGTGCAGGGCAAAGGTGGTGCATCGCCTGTTGTCGGGTGGTTCGACGGCCTTCTCTCCCCGACGCCCGCACCGGTGGTTGTCGATTCCGCCGGACCCGCCACCCCGCCTCCGCCGGGTACCGTTCCATTCCAGGTCGTGGTCGCGATGGTGCCTCTGCCTCCGGCAACCAGTGTCCAGGGGGTTGCTCTCGACATCGGTTGGGGACATGTGGAGCAGATGCGCGGCATCCAGGCCGGTCTGGTGAACCAGGCGGACACGGCCTTGCATGGAGTGCAAGGTGGGGTCTTCAATCTCACCGGCAGGCAACAGGGGATTCAGGCGGGGGTGGGGAATGTTTCCGTGCGGATGCAGGGAGTCCAGGCGGGTGTGGCCAACTTTACAGGAGCGTCCTACGGGCTCCAGGCGGGGGTCGTGAACGTGGCCGACGAGGTGCACGGGGGGCTGCAGGTCGGATTGATCAACATCTGGAAACGCGATGGGGTGACCAAGGTCTCGCCGATCATCGGCGGAGTCTTCTGACCCATCCGGATCTCCTGATCTACATTTCGGGGCACCATGAATCCGACCACCTTTGATATCGTCTTCCCGCTGACGGTGCTCACCCTCATCGGCGTAGCCCTCCCCTCCTTCATGGTGGGGGCCAACTGGTTCCTGAATCGGCAGCGCAAGACGTTCGCCTCGAAGGAAGAGCCCTACGAGTGCGGACTTTCACGCACCATCGGCACGGCCGACGAACGCTTCTCGGTGAAGTTCTACCTGGTCGCCATGATCTTCCTGGCCTTCGACATCGAAGTCGCGTTCCTGTATCCCTGGGCCATCCAGTTCCTCAAGGGTGGATGGGAAATGTTCGGCATCCTGGCGGCGTTTCTCGTGATGCTGGAAGGGGTCTACCTCTACCTATGGAATAAGGGCGCCCTCACCTGGTGATGGGGGCCTGGCTCCGCTGCGAGCAGGCCATTCTCGCTCCTCGCCGCCCTCGGCGTGCCTGAGCACGCCGTCGGGGGCGCGTCACTTCGACTGACCCGCTCTCGCTGTCGCCAGACCCCCATCACCTTCGGGGGGTCCTCCGCGTGTTGGCTCGCGCAGCGCGCTGCGCGCGGCTGCTTGGGCGAGGGGGGAAGGGCTGGGCCGAGCCTAGGGCGGAGCTTGTGTTCAGGTCTATAAGGTTGGTGGTGGGCTGAGAGGCCTGCGGTATGGCTGGGTGTGTCATGCCGATGCCCGGCGACGCTTCGCTGGCCGGTGGGGAGGGCGGAGCTGGGCATGGGGCCGAGTCGAGCCGGGCGGAGCAGGGTCGGGTCGGGGTGATAGGGGTGAGGTGCTCAGCGTCCTTCGGACGGCTGAGGGGGACTGGGCAGGGGAGGGCCGAGCCGAGCCGGGCGGAGCAGGGTCGGGTCGGGGTGATAGGGGTGAGGTGCTCAGCGTCCTTCGGACGACTGAGGGGGGCTGGGCAGGGGAGGGGCGAGTCGAGCCGGGCGGGGTGGGGTAGAGCTGACGATTCGGGCTGGGAAAGGGTGGGTTAGATTGGTTTTGGGCCTTGAGCTTGAGCCGGAGGTTTCGACGTGCAACTGGAGTTTCGATCGGCTGTTCCCGAGGATGCTGGGGCGTGTATCGACCTGCGGGGGCGTACGCGGCAGAATGCGTTCTCCGAAGAGGCCTTGGCGGAGCTGGGGATCACCCGGACAACCTGGGCGCAAGGCATCCGTGACGGATCTTGTCCGGGGCATGTTTGCCAGAGTGAAGGCTGTGTGGTGGGCATGGCCTTCGCCGATCGCGACTCCGGGGAGGTCGTGGTGGTGGCGGTGCTGCCGGAATTCGAATCGCTCGGGATTGGCAAACGACTCCTGGAACGCACCCAGCAGGATCTGAAAGACCACGGGCACAAGCGCGCCTTCCTCGGGTGCAACTCCGATCCCTCGTCGCGGTCGCATGGCTTCTACCGGCGTTTGGGCTGGTGCCCGACAGGGGAATTCGATGCGCTCGGGGATGAAGTCCTGTCGCGCGAGCTATGACCTCGGTTCCGCCGGTCATATGCGGTATGTACCCAGGTCACTGCTCCCACGGATCGCCCAGGTGAGGAGCGTCGTGTGCGAGACCAAGGCTCGGTCCTTGCAGTGGGGCGCTCTCGTTGCGCTCGTGTTGGTCCTCGCTCCCTTGCGGCTCATGGCCGCGACGTACGAGGGAAGGGTCGGCTCGCAGGCCGTCTGGCTGGAATTGTCCCAGCCGACCGACGGAGGCCGGATCCACGGAGAATGCCTCTACAAAGGGACTGGCCTGGCCCACGCCGTCGAAGGCGACCGGGAGGGTGTGAAACTCCGCCTGCAGACATTCGAAGAATCGGGCGCCCAAGCGGGCGTATTTCGTCTCCAGGGGGGCGGGAAACGCCTCACTGGCCGATGGACCCCCGAGGGGCATCGCTCCTCGCTCCCGGTCGAGGTGCATGTCGGAGATCCGCGGAGGCTCCGGGAATTCCGCGACTCCCTGCTACTGGATGCCTATGACCACGCCTGGATGGAACGAGAGTTTCCGGACTTGATCAACGACAGTTGCTTCGAAATCCGGCACCAGGTCCTGTTCTCCCGCGGACGGCTCCGCACGGTCGAGTTGTATTCCGCAAGCACGGGTTGCTTGACCATGGGCTATCCGAGCGAAGAGACGCTCGTTTCGACGTACCACGTCGAAACCAAGGAGGTCATCGAGGTGCTGGCGGAAATCGATTCCTCTCGACGCAACGCCTTCGACTCCCTGCTCCGACCTCAGGTCCAGCAGATTCTGGAGGAGTGCCGGTCGGGTTTCCCGGACAGTGAATGGGTGGCCATCCTTGCCCCATGGCCGCTACCGCATCCCGACACCAATGGGATGCCGTTGGATCCATCCACCAGCCATGGCCTCGACGCCATCTTCTCCCTGGGTGACTGGCCCTTGCCGCCCGTCGATTTTTCCCTCCTGGCCGAAGGACTTGTCGTGACGTTCGGCTGTGACGCCGGAGGCTACTTCGGATTCCCGCACGTCTGGCGTGCCATGGAGCCGTGTGGACACTTCACGATTGCCTACCAGGACCTCCGCCTCTTCCTGAAGCCCGAGTCCATCCTCCGAGCGCTTTGCGAGGCAACGTCTCCCGCGCCTTGAACGGTTGGGCTCGTTCCTCGCGTCTCGTTTCGCGGAGATGCGGGCATCGTGTACACCGCGTTGAGGGCGATTCCGTGTGGTCGCATGGAAGGGGTGGGTTTCTACCTTTGGTGGATATGGACGCAGAATTGCTTGAACAGTTGGCCCAGCGCATTGAAACCCTGATCACCGAGCGGGGCGCGTTGCGCGCGGAGACGACTCGCTTGCGCGGGGAGTTGGAGCGTTTGCAGGTCGAAGGGGCGCGCAGCCTCGAACTCGAGGCCGAGGTTTCGCAGGTTCGCACCGAACTCGAGGCGGCGCGCGCCGATCTCGACGCGGCGCGGCGCGAGGTGCAGGAGCGCGATGCGCGTCTCCAGGCCGCGACGGGCAAGGTGCAGGGCCTGCTCGAGCGTTTGCTGGCGGAATGAACCGATGACGGCACCCAAGCTCGACCACGTGCGCCGGGTGCACATCGGTGGTGAGGTGCTGCAGGTCCGTTCGGATGCGGATCCCCTGACCATCGAGCAGGTCGCGGAAGTCGTGGACACCCACGTGCGCCGCCTGCAGGCCTCGGGGCTCGAGACGGATCGTTTCCGCCTGGGAGTCCTGGCCGCCTTGCATGTGGCGGGAGAGCTGTTCGAGGCGCGTACCGAACGCGACGAGGCTCGTACAGCCACCGACGGCGCCTTGGCCCGGTTGGCCGAGGCCATGTTGGAACGCGATGCCGTGGGTGTCGAGAGGGATCGGATCCGCGACGAGCTCGAAACGGCCCAGGTGGCTCTGGACGAGCGCCGTGGACGCATCGAATCCCTCGAGTCCGATCTGGACGCCTTGCGTTCCCAGCGCGACAGTCTGGTGTCCGAGCGCGAACGCCTGCTGGCGGATCTGCTCGCCCAACGCGCCGAATGCGAAGCCTTGCGCTCCGACACTTCGGCGCGCGATGTTCTCGAGGCCCGTGCCGAAGCGCTGAAGGGCGAGTTGGACGAATGGAAAGCCCTCGCCGAGAGTGCCGAAGCCGACCGGCAAGGCACCTTGGCCGAACTGGAAACCGCCCTGCGCGCCCGCGACGAGGCCGAGAGTCGCGCCGACGGCGCCAAGGATGAATTGGACACCCTCCGGGCGCGGCTCGGGGGGATTCTTTCGAAGCTGGAGGATTGACATGGCGACGCGTCTGGACGGCAAGCTGGTGGCGGAAGCGGTGCGCGAGGGGCTGCGCGCCCGCATCGAGGCGCTGAAGATCCGGGGAATCACCCCCTGCCTCACCGTGACCCTGGTCGGCGACGACCCCGCGTCGCACATCTACGTCAATTCCAAGGACAAGGCGGCCCGCGATCTGGGCATCGAGGCGCGCACCTTCCGCTTTCCCGCCGACACCACCCAATCCGACCTCGAAGCGCACGTCCGGAAATTGTCGGCCGACCCCGCCGTCCACGGCATCCTGGTGCAGTCGCCGCTGCCCAAGGGACTAGACGAAGCCGCGGTGGTCGATGCCATCGCTCCCGCGAAGGACGTCGATGGATTCCACCCCCAGAACGTGGGGTTGCTGGCCCTCGATCGCCCCGGACACCGCCCGTGCACGCCCTGGGGCGTGATCCGCATGCTGGCCCACAACGGCATCGAGACCCGCGGACGCAAGGCCGTCGTCATCGGCCGTTCCGACATCGTCGGACGCCCGATGGCCAACCTGCTGCTGCACAAGGGCCCCCAGGGCGACGCCACCGTCACGGTGGCGCATTCCCGCACCCCCGATCTGCCCGCCGTGGTGCGGGAAGCCGACATCGTGGTGGCCGCGATCGGCAAGCCGGAATTTGTCAAAGCGTCCTGGATCAAGCCCGGTGCCGTGGTGATCGACGTGGGGATCAACCGCGTGGAAGACGCCACCAGCCCCAAGGGCTACCGCGTGGTGGGCGATGTCGAGGCGGCGGCGGAATCCGTCGCGTCGGCCCTGACCCCCGTCCCCGGCGGGGTGGGGCCCATGACCATCGCCCTGCTGTTGTCCAACACCGTGGATGCCGCCGAACGCCTGAACCCGGCGGCCTGATGGCCGCCCACCAGCCGGTCACGGTCACGGAGCTCACCCGGGCCATCAAGACGGTCCTGGAAGAGGACTTCGACGCCGTGCTGGTGGAAGGCGAGATCTCGCAGATCAAGCGCCATTCCAGCGGGCATCTCTACTTCTCGCTGAAGGACGAGGGTGCCGTCGTCTCCTGCTGCATGTGGAAACCGCAGGTGGCGCGTCTGCCCGAGATGCCGCGCGAAGGGGACCGGGTGGTCGCCAGCGGGCGCATCTCTCTCTACGAGCCGCGGGGCTCGTACCAGCTGATCTGCAATCTGCTCAAGCCGGCCGGACAGGGGGATCTCGCCGCGCGCTTCGAGGAACTCAAGCGTCGTCTGGCGGAGGAAGGTCTCTTCGAGGCCGCTCGCAAGAAGGAATTGCCGGTCTGGCCGTTTCGCATCGCGGTCGTCACCTCGCCCACGGGCGCCGTCTTCCAAGACATCCGACACGTCCTGTCGCGGCGCAGTCCCCATGTCGAACTCGTGCTCGTGGCGGCGGCGGTCCAGGGTGCCGAGTGCGTGCCGTCGGTGGTCCAGGCCTTGGCGCGCCTAGCGGCCTTGGAGGGATCGGCGGACGCGCCGGATCTTGTCATCGTCGCCCGCGGAGGGGGCTCCCTCGAAGACCTTTGGGGATTCAACGAGGAGGCGGTGGTCCGCGCGGTCGCCGCGTGTCCGTACCCCACCATATCCGCGGTGGGCCACGAGACCGACACCACGCTCTGCGACTTCGCCGCCGACCTGCGGGCCCCCACGCCCTCGGCGGCGGCCGAGATCGCCGCGCCCGAGAGACTGGCCATCCTCGCGGAACTCCAAGACATGCTCGAGCGATCCGGCGACGGTCTGCTGCGCCTGGTCGCGCGGCGCCGCGATCGTTTGGAGCTTCTGGCCAGTCGTCCCTGCCTGACCCGGCCGGAAGCAGCGCTGGAGCGTGCCGCCCAGTCCCTCGATTTGCTTTCGGATCGTCTGGAGCGCGCGCGCGCGGCCCGCATCGAGCGGCTTGGCCTTCGGCTGGGAGGGTTGGCGGGAAAACTCGACGCCTTGTCCCCGCTGCGCGTCCTGTCGCGCGGGTTCGCCGCGGTCCAGACTCCGCAGGGGAAGGTGGTCACCAAGGCGGCTGGGCTGGGTATGGGCCAGGAGCTGGATGTGCTCTTCGCCGATGGTCGGATCGGCGTGCGGGTCGAACGTTCATGCGCCTGATCGCCCTGTTGGCGCTGCTGGCCGGGGCGGTGTTCGCCGCCCCGGATTCGACCAATGGCTGGGGCTACGACCTGGATTCTCTAGACCGCGACCTTGCGGTCTGGGAGACCCACCCCGACGTGCGCATCGATTCCATCGGAGCCAGCGTGCAGGGGCGTCCCCTCTGGATGGTCAGCATCACGGATCGTTCCGACAGTCTCGCTCCCGTCAGCGGACGGGCCGGGCCCAAACGTCGCGTGGCCGTCCATGCTCGCACCCACCCGTGGGAAGTGCAGTCGCAGCGTGTGGCCAATGGGATGATCGCGGCCCTCCTGGAGCCCACCGACGAGGCGGCCGCTTTGCGGCGGGATTTCCTGTTCCACTTCATCCCCCAGTACAATCCTGACGGAATCGTGCTGGGGTCGCAGCGTTTCAACGCCAACGGTGTCGATCTCGAAGGCAACTGGTCGGCGGTCGTGATGGAGCCCGAAGCCGCCGCGCTCAAGCGTCTGTACCAGGGCTTCATGGCCGGATCCAATCCGGTGGACGTGGCTTTGAACCTTCACTCCGACCAGTTCAACTGCACCCGATTCTTCTTCTTCCACCTTCCCGGCGGCACGTCCGAACTCTACGCGACCCAGGAAAAGACCTTCATCAGCGATGTACAGGCCCGATTCCCGGGCGGAATCGAAGACTGGAACTTCGTGGCCAGTTGGGCGACCGCTCCGGTGCTGCGCTACCCGGAGGGTTTCTGGTGGTCGGGGTGGCGAGAGCAAGTCATGGCCCTCACCTACGAAGACGCCAATTGTCCCGATGCCGGGAAGTTCGATTCCACGGGTCGGGCTCTGGTCCTGGGGTCTGCGACCTACCTGCGACGGATCACGGAGTCGATCGCTCCGCCGACGGCGATCGCGGTGCCTCTGCGGGCCTCCGTGGAGGGGGTGCACATGGCCGTTCCCGACGGATCGCGGTGGGAGTTGCGCGACTTCGCGGGGCGCAGGCTGGGTGCCGGTGATGTGGATCGTCCCGTCCTGCCCTGGGCTTCGCTGCCGGGGAACGGTTCGGCCATCCTGGCGGTGCGAACCCCAGACGGTTTGGTGCATCGAATCCTGCTGCCGCGCCGCTAGAACGGTTCGCGCTCGCACGTCCTTCGCGGGTCAGTCAGTGCTCCGCCCAGCACACCAAGCTGGCGCGCGCGATGGTGTGGACCTCCAGATGGGGGAGCAGGTCGGCTGGTTTGGCCTCGTTGTCCAGTCCCAGCGAGCGGACATTCAGGGCATGCACGGCGAAGATGAGGCGGTGCCTCCCGGTGTGGGGTGGTGGTGCCGCGCCGATGTATCCGTCGCGTCCGGAGTCGTTGGCCAGTTGCCAGGCACCTGCAGGCAGGATCTTGGCGCCCGGGGTGCCCGCCCCGGCGGGAAGCAGGGTGACGGCCGCGGGGAGGTCGAGCACCACCCAGTGCCAGAATCCGTCCGGACCCGCGGCGTCCGGATCGAACAGCGTCACGGCCCAACTGCACGTGCCGGCGGGAGTGGCTTTCCACTCCAGTTGGGGGGAGAGATCCTGGCCTCCTCCGTCCCACAGCGCGCTGCGATGCGGGCGCGGAAGAGACTGTCCTTCGTGGACCGTCAGGCTGGTGAGATGGAAACGGGGAACCTTGGGCAGTCTGTCGTAGGGGGTCGTCTTCATGGCATCGCCTCCGGGGGATCCCTTCCAGCATACCCCTTTCGAGGCTAGAGAGCCTGCCCGGGTGTCGACGGGGGCAAACGAAAAAGCGCTCCTCGGCGGGTGTGCCGGGAGCGCAAAAATCGAAGGGATGTACTGCGCCTGTAGAACCAGGGCCGCAGGGAACGAGTCGGGGCCGCATCGGACGAACCAGGGTCGTTTCCACGAACCTGGGCCGTTGTCAGCGAGCCCGCGTCGTTTTTAGCGAACCAGGCCGAGAGCCTTGGCGGGACCGATCTTCGAGATGGTACGCAGGCCGTTGGCCGAGACGCGCACGACGATCCACTTGCCCAGTTCGGGCACGAAGATGCGCTTCTTCTGGACGTTGGCGCGCTGAACCATCTTCGTGTGGTTGTTGGCGTGCGAGACGATGTTCCCGACCAGGCGGTTCTTTCCGGTGACTTCGCACTTGTGGCTCATGATTCACTCCTGAAGACGTTGAGAGCGGGTAACTGTAGAAAATGTCGGGCCTGCATCCAAGGGCGGAAGGGATTGCTAGGTTGCTTTTCCCTCCACATCGGAAAGGACGCGATGGAAACGAGTGTCGTGCACGAAGTCGACGTGGTCGTTGTGGGCGCCGGTCCAGCAGGCTGCACCGCGGCGATCTACGCCTCCCGTCTGGGGTTGAAGGTCGCACTCCTGGAAGGTCGCTCGGTTCCCAAGGACAAGATCTGCGGCGATGCCGTGGCGGGCAAGTGCATCCCCATCCTCAAGGAGCTCGGGCTTCTCGAGAAGGTGGCCAACGGACCGCACGGCTACTCCTCGGGTGTGATCTTCTCCAGCCCGAAGGGCGATGTCGTCAACATCACCTTCAATCCCCCGGGCGCCAAGCAGAAGACCGACGGTTACGTGGTGCGCCGCAAGGTCTTCGACGAAGTCCTCTTCCGCAAGACCGAAGAAGAACTCGCCTCCACCGGCGAAATCCGCCTGCAATTCAAGGTGGCGGCGGTGCTCCGCGACGGCGACCGTATCGTCGGTGTCCAAGGGGAGAAATACGGCACCGGTGTGGTGGAAACCTACCGGGCCAAGGTCGTGATCGGATGCGACGGGTACCGCTCCATCGTCTCCCGCGAGGTGGGGGCGTACGAACGCGATCCCCAGCACTGGTGCTCCGCGTTGCGCCAGTACTGGGAGGGTGTGGGCGGTCTCAGCGAGGCCATCGAAGTCCATTTCGTCGACGAGATCATCCCCGGCTACTTCTGGATCTTTCCGCTGGAAGACGGCAAGGCCAATGTGGGGTTGGGTATGCTCGATGCCGACATCAAGGCGCGCAACGTCGATCTGCGCGAGCTGATGGCCAAAGCCATCGCCAATCCTCTTTTCCGCGAGCGCTTCGCCAACGCCAAACCCTTGGAACGGCCGGTCCAGTGGGAGCTGCCGCTGGGGTCCAAGCGCCGCAAGATGTTCGGCAACGGCTGGATGCTGGCCGGAGACGCCGCGGGACTCATCGATCCGTTCACCGGTGAAGGGGTGGGGGCCGCCATGCATTCGGGCAAGATGGCCGCGCACGCGGCCAAGGAAGCCATCGACGCCCGCGACCTCTCCGAAGCCTTCCTCAAACGCTACGACGATCGCTTCTGGGCCTATCTGGGGCCGGAGCTGACGCTTTCCCACAAACTTCAGAAGATCGGTCGCAAGAAGTGGCTGCTCAACTGGGTGTTGGGCAAGGCGGCTCGTTCGGAATACGTTCGTGAGCAGATCTCGGGAATGCTGGCCAACGTGATCCCCAAGCGGACGTTGGCGTCGCCGATGTTCTACCTGCGCGTGCTGTTCGGCTGACCCCAGTGCGCACGAAGATTCTCGCGCGCTGACCCTTGCCAAGGTTCGATTTCTCGGTATCTTTTCGAACCTTCCATTGGCTGATAGCTCAGTTGGTAGAGCAGGCGGCTGTTAACCGCCCGGTCGCAGGTTCGAGTCCTGCTCAGCCAGTTTCATCTCCTCGACCCCTTTGGCCCCGTATTCGGTGGCCGGGGTCTGATGGGGAAACACCCATGCCACGAACGGGAAGCCTCCTCCATGAGTCTTGCGAAGATCGATGAACTCCATGGCCTGCTCGATTCCC
>JAMIIV010000053.1:0-9278 GCA_035913415.1 Fibrobacteria bacterium
TCCACCACGGGGTTCTCGAACTTCACGCAGGTGACGAAGACGTTGTCGTTTCCGGGTTGGGCCCCCACCGCGTTGCGCACCAGCTCGGTGAGTTGGGCGATCTCGTCGGCCGAGCGGGCTTCCCATTTGGGCATGGCTTCCTTGTCGGCTTGCAGCGCGGAGTCCGAGGGCTTCTGCCACTTTCCGTCGACCGCCACGGAGACCGTCACGCGTTTGCGCACGCTGCCGGGGGCGCTGATGGTCTTGACCACGCTGCGGCTGATCTCGTAGTTGGCGGTGCGCGTCTCGCGTGCCACGTTTCCTTCGGCGGGGGAGTTTTCCTTCGTTTCTTCTTCCGTCTGCTCGGAGCGGACCACCTTCGAAGCGGGGTCGTAGCTCTCTTCGGTCCTTTCGGTCTGGTCGAAGTCGACCTCGGCCGAGACCTGCACCCGGTGGTTCCCCTGGCCCACGATGCCGTCGAGGATGTCGGAAACCTTGTTCTGCAGGTAGGCTTCGACCTGTCCGCGCATCTCCGAGTTGCCCTCGACGATGGAGGAGGGGTCGTCGCCGCCGCCGCGGTTGAGGACCTTGCCTTCCTGGTCGAGCAGCGTGACGTTCTGGGGCTTGAGCCCCTCCACCGAAGAGGCGATCAACTGCGCGATGCCCTTGACGGTCTTGCGGTCCAGCTCCTGGCCGGCCTTCATCTTGACCACCACCGAGGCGGTGGGGGGCTGCTCGCGGTCGGTGAACAACGTGGGTTTGGGGATGGAGATCAGCACCCGCGCCGCCTCGACGGGGCCTAGCCCCGCGATGGTGCGGGAAATCTCGCCTTCGAGCGCCCGCCGGTAGTTGATGTTCTGAACAAAATCCGTCAGCCCGAGCTGGGACTTGTCGAAGATCTCCCAGCCGACCGTGCCGCTGCGGGGCAGACCTTGGGCGGCGAACGAGATGCGCTGTTCGTCCACGACCGATCGTGGCACCAGGATGTCGCGCCCCTGGTTTTCCAGCTTGTACTCGGTCTTGGTGGCCTTGAGCCCTTCGACGATCTGCGAGGCTTCGGCGGGATCGAGGTTGCGGTAGAGCGCCGTGAATCCGGTCTTGTCGTCGTCAGCGGGCCGGGAGATGGCGGGCCAGACGGCCAGTACCAGAAGTCCCGTGAAGGCCAGCGCTGCCGAAATGGCGAGAATGCCCTTCTGGCCACGGCCCAGACGGTTCCACGCCTCGGCCAGGCGCGCCAGGAATTCCCGCAGGACTTCCATTCAACCTGGATCCCGCGAAAGGGAGGGATCCAGCGCGACGGGTCCGATGAGGGAATGCCCGTTCATGTTATGCCTGCATCCGCATCAGCTCCTGGTAGGCTTCCAGGGTCTTGCTGCGGATTTCGAGCATCAGATTGAAACTGGTGCGGGCCTCGCTCACGGCGGCCATCACCTGGTGCACGTCCTTGACTTCGCCGGCCACGAACTTCTCGATGGAGGCGTCGGCCTCGTTTTGCATCGAGTTGACGTCGCCCAGGAAGTCCTTGAGGGTGTCTTCGAAGGAGCGGACGTTCGGATTGTGGGTGCCGATCTGGCCAGGAGAGGCAGACGGGGCGCCCAGGGGCGATACGCCGGACTGGATTCTCTGCAGGGGGTCCATGGGGTCTCTCCTTTCTCAGGCCAGGAAATCGATGCGTTGGCCCTTGAGGGGCGAGAGGGTCGCCTGCGTCGCACGACCATTATCCACTCCCGAAGGGCTGTTCGTCAACCCCGGAGTTTCCCTCCGGGCGTTTGGCGAGGCCGCTTCCATGCGGCGTGCGGCCGCCTCGCGCACGGCGAGGAACGCGTCGTAGCGGTTGACGGCGGAGACGGCGTTCATATCAGATCTCCAGAGCCTTGGTCATCATGGATTTGCCCGAATTCATGGCGGTGACGTTGGCCTCGTAGGCGCGGGTCACGGCGATGAGTTCGACCATTTCCTGGACGACGTTGACGTTGGGGTAGGCCACGTAGCCTTCGCCGTTGGCGTCGGGGTGGCTGGGGTCGTAGACCAGGCGGGGAGGGGACTGGTCCTCGGAGATGCCGTCGACCGTCACGCCGCTGCCGATCCGGTCGCGGCGCACTTCGAAGATGTCGGAGGGGATGGGCATGTGGCGGCCGTTGGTGGTGGCTCCCACCATGGAGGGCTCGGACAGGACCAGACGGGGGTTGACCTCGACCGGATCTGCCCGCAGCAGGGCTTCCTGCCGTTTGTACGGGCCGCCTTGGGCGGTGCGGGTGGTTTCGGCGTTGGCGATGTTGGCCGCGATGAGGTTCTGGCGCAACCGGTTGGCGCGCAAGCCGCTGGCCGAGATGTTCAGACCGGTGAAGAGCTGGACCATGCTCATGGGTTAGTTCCCTTTCCCGCTGATGGCCGAACGCAGGACTGCGCCGCGTTCGCTCAGGAACTTGACGCCCGCCTGGAACAAGATCTGGTTTTCGGCGAGTTTGGCCATTTCCATGTCGATGTCGACGTTGTTGACCTGGCCGGGGAGGGTGGGGTCGTTGGGGCGGTAGGCCTGGGGCTTGAGGGAGCCCAGGTCGGGGCGGCCGATGTTCATGTGGCCGCCGTCGGTGCGGGCGCCTTGAAGAACCCGCGGATTGAGTGCTTTGCGCAACTCGGCCTCGAAATTGACCTCGATGCGCTCGTAACCCGGCGTGTTGACGTTGGCGATGTTGTTGGCGATCGCCTTCAGCCGCATCGCCGAAGCATCGAGCGAGGCGCGGACCGCCGGTGCGGCAGTATGTCTGGAAAGACCGTTGGAGAAGATCACAAAGGACCTGATCGCAAGTCCCGGGCCAGTTGTTCAGACTCCCCAAGTCCCTTGTGCGACAGGCACTTGTGGGCAAAGGGTGCCTATCGGGAAGGGGGCTGGGCAGGATGTGCCGGATCCGGATTTCGCTGCGCCAGGGACCCTTCGACAGGCTCAGGGCAAGTTCCGCCCGGCAGGGCCGGGACGGGCCGTTTTCGCCCCCCGCAATCGGTATACGACGTGTTAGAGACGCCCTGCAGGGCGTCTCTACGTTGGTCGCGATCGGTTCGGGGGGGGCGAAAACGGCGTGGCCCGGTTCACGACAGCCCGGCGACGCCGCAGGCGGTGGGCGCCCTGGCTCGTTGTTGTTTCTGCATTGGGGGGCATCCGGAATCGTATCCCGCCAAACTTCGGGCGCCCTAGGTTCCAGGGGCGAGGAACCATCATCCCGAAGGCGACACATGCAGACCCCTCCGACCCATTTGCCCCACTGCCCCACGGGGGAGAGCGAATCCCTCCCCTACGAGGCCCGGGAAGGACGCCATTCCGATGCGAAGGAATCTTGCCCGAGGAGGGGGAGCTTGCTCGCCCTGGCTTGGGTCCTGATGGTCTGCGGGCTGGGGCATGGCGCCGACCTGTTCGTCTCTCCGACCGGAAACGACAATGCTGTCGGTTCGCTTGTGGCTCCTCTGCGCACGATCGCCGCCGCACGCGACCGGGCCGATGCCCTGAAGGCCGGTGGTCCGGTGATCGTGAACCTGTTGGAGGGCACCTACTACCTGGCCTCGCCGCTGGTTTTCACCACGGCCAACTCCGGTGCCGCCTCGGCTCCCATCATCTACCGAGGGGTTGGCAAGGCCGTGATCAGCGGGGGATTCCGGGTGACCTCGGCCTGGAGCGCCGCCACGCTCAATGGGGCTTCGGTGATGAAGACTCAGCTCGCGCCGAACTTGAAGTTCGACCAGATCTTCCTGAACGGGAAGCTGCAGGTGATGGCGCGCTACCCGAACTTCAACCACAACACCAAGATCCTCAACGGTTGGGCCAGCGACGCCCGGGCCAAGGCCCAAGCCGCGGCCAACCCTGCGGAAGGCCCTGGGTATCTGCGCGGCATCCACAG
Source organism: Fibrobacteria bacterium (assembly GCA_035913415.1). Classification (GTDB taxonomy): domain Bacteria; phylum Fibrobacterota; class Fibrobacteria; order UBA5070; family UBA5070; genus UBA5070. Next base: position 3,870 of record JAMIIV010000053.1, read on the forward strand.
CCGGGAGTGGGGCGCCAACAGCTACTACTTCACCGGGAAAACCACCGTGCAGTGGGTGGGAGACAACAACCGCGGAAGCGGGATGAACGACCATGTGGTGGCCGAGAACATCATCGAATTCCTGGACGCTCCCGGGGAATGGTTCTACCGGAAGTCCACGGGCGAACTCTGGTTTTATCCGCCCTCCGGCACGAACCTGGCGCAAGCCGTGGTGGAAGCCGCCTCCCTGACGGAGCTGGTGCGGTTCGTGGGGGCCTCGCCCGATCCGTCGGGAAGTGTGAAGCACATCCGTTTCGAGAACGTCGTGTTCACCCACGCGCATCGCTCTCTATTCGACAGCACCGGGCAGTTCTACGAGAAGATCACCGGCTCCGACTGGGGCATCGTGCGCAAGGGTGCCGTCTTCCTGCAGAACGCCGAGGAGATCACGATCCGCAACAGCCTGTTCGATCATGTGGGCGGCAACGCGGTGTTCATGAGCGGATACAACCGCCACAACGTGATCGAGGGCAACGAATTCCGCGGCACGGGTGCGAGCTGCGTGGCGCTGTTCGGTCTGCGCAGTTCCATCCGCTGCCCCAACAGTTGGAGCGCCGACGGCAACACCCTCACGGGCACGTGTGCGAACCGGGATCGCACACCCGGTCCTCTCACCGACGAACACCCTTCGTACATCTCGATCAAGAACAATCTGATGGACACTCTGGGAACCTTCGAGAAGCAGGTCGCCGGCGTGACCAGCTCGGCCACGCAGTTTGACACCATCCGGCACAACACGATCGCCCACATGCCGCGCGCCGGCATCAACTACTGCGACGGCGCCTGGGGCGGACACGTGGTGGACTACAACTGGGTGTACGACGTCGTGCGCGAAACCGGCGACCACGGCCCGTTCAACGCCTGGGGGCGCGACCGCAACGCAATTCTCGGGATGAACGACCCGGCGAATTCCCTTCTGGACGCGCGCAACCCCACGTACGTGCGCATGAACCGCTTCGAGGCCCCCGACGGCATGTTCGGCATCGACCTCGACGACAATTCCACCAACTATTTCCAGGAGAAGAACCTGGTGATCGGGGGCGGGTACAAGGTCCAGATGTTCCGCCACAACACCTACGTCAACGGCGTGACGGTGACCACAGGCGGCGGCGGGAACGTCCAGTTCCACATGATCGTCGCGGACTCCCGCAACTACGGGGCGCGCAACGTGATCGTGGGACAGAAATCGTGCCTGTACCAGATCTTCAACAGCGCCGACATGTCCAACGCCCCGAAGTACCTCGCGCGGTGGGATTCCAATCTCGTCTATTCCAAGGCGGGACCGGTGACAATTTCCGGCTGGAACAACTGTGGCAACACCATGGGGACCTGGGCGCAGTGGACCTCCTCGGGCCTCGACAAGAACTCCATCGTCGCCGATCCCGCCTTCGTGGACACGCAGAAAGTCTTTCGGGCCGGATACAAGCCGCGGGGCGACTTCAACCCCACGAACCCCGCATTTCTGAATACTCTGAAGTTCAAGCCCTTCGCCATGGATTCCTTCGGGGTGCTGGTGCAGACCGGTCCGAATTTCTCGGCGACCTCGGTCCACCGCAAGGAACACGAGGCCTCGTACTTCCGCGACCTTTCCATGAAGGTCCACGCCGGATGGCTCGAGATCTCGCAGCCTGGGGACTGGGAAGCCTCCGTCGTTTCCGTCTCGGGCGGTGTGGCGACGACCTTCCGGGGATCGGGGATTGCCCGCCACGCCCTGGATCCACGGCGTTTCCCGAACGGGGTCTATTTCCTCACCGTCCGCGCGGGCGAAGCAACCACCACGCGGCGGCTTCTGGTGGAGCGGCCACGAGGGGGCTGATGCCGTTTGTGTCGTGCGCCAGGGACCCATTGATTGAATCGCCCAGACGCGCCAGGGATGGATGCCCGCCAGGGGCGGGACGGGCCGTTTTCGCCCCCCGCAATCGGCATACGACGTGGTAGAGACGCCCTGCAGGGCGTCTCTACGTTGGTCGCGATCGTTTCAGGGGGGCGAAAACGGCAGGGCCCGGTTCACGACAGCCCGACAGCCCGCCGCCGCGTCTGTAGGCAAACAAAAAGGCGCCCCGGAGGGCGCCTGGATCGATACGGGAGAGGTGGGCGGGGCGCCAGGATCCTTCGGTCGTCCGGAGGGATGCAGACGACTCGACGCGACCCCGACGCCGTACATGTGGTACGGCGAGTGGGGAGAGGAGGGGAGGATGCGCCCTCCGGACGACCGAAGGTTAGCCGGCCTTTTCGAGGGCGGCGATGCGGTCTTCGAGGGGGGGGTGCGTGGACAGCAGGGACATCCAGGACTTGCCGGAGATCTTCATGGCGGCGAGTTCGCCGTGTTGGGTGTCCATGCTCTCGGTGTAGTTCTTCAGCTTCTTCAGGGCCGCGATCATGTTCTGGCGACCGGCGATGCGGGCACCGCCTTCGTCGGCGTGGAATTCGCGGTAGCGGGAGAACCAGGCGGTGACAAAACTGGCCAGGATGCCGAAGGCGATTTCGGCGGCGATGGTGACGGCGAACTGGGCCATGGAGGCGGCGAAGTTGGGGCCGTCGTCATCTTCCTTGCGCAGGGCCTGGCCGACGGCCCAGCCGACGATGCGGGCGAAGAACATCACGAACGCGTTGAGAACACCCTGCACCAGGGTCATGGTGACCATGTCGCCGTTGGCGACGTGGGCGAGCTCGTGTCCGATGACCCCTTCCGCTTCGGAACGGTTCATGGTGCGCAGCAGACCGGTGGAGACGGCCACCAGCGAACGCGACTTGGAGGGGCCGGTCGCGAAGGCGTTGACCTCGGGGGAGTCGTAATACCCGACCTCGGGCATGGGGAGTCCGGTTTCGCGGGCCATGCGCTCGACGGTGGAATGCAGCCAGTCGAGATCGGGATTTCCCGTGGCCCCGTCGACCACCTTGACTCCCATGGAGATCTTGGCCACCCAGCGGGAGATGGCCAAGGAGATGAAGGCGCCCCCCATGCCCCAGACGAGGCAGAAGAGGAACAGGCCCATGTAGTTGGCCCCGGTGAAACGTCCGAAGCCGGGAATGAAACGGCCCAAGACACTGGCGACGATGCCCAGCGTCACCATGATCAGGATGTTGGTGGCGAGGAAGAGGAATATGCGCTTGCCCATGGCTGGTCTTTCTGTGACGGTGACGGTCTCGCCGGCGCCCTGCCTGCGCGGTCCGGGAGCCATTCGGCTCCGTGCTGACGGCCGCGCCCCGCCGGTGGGATCCGGCGGTGGCTACTCCCCGCCGATAGTGATACCAACCCGAGGAGGCGCGGTCAAGGGGAGGCTTGCGCCAAAGGGGGTCGGTAGGTGATAATGTGGGGCCATGGTCGCCTCCCGCTTCACCCCGATTTTGTGTGCCGTATTCCGGAGGGGAATCGCCGTGCACGCCGCGTCCGAGTTGGCCTCATGAAAGCGCTCGATCTCGAACAACTCGTACCAGGGGTCGCGCTGGCCTGGGACATCGTCGACGACGGCGGGCGGATCCTGTTGCCCAAGGGCACGCCCATCGTGGACGAGCAACAAGCCAAGGCGCTGTACACCCGGGGTTGGATCAAGGAGCCCGAGGCGGTCGTGCCCGCCGACGTCCCCTCCAGCGTGACCCGCACCCTCAATTCGTGGCGTCGCCGGCCGACCGATACGGGGGTGGGGCGTCCCCGATTCTTCCATGTCGTCGAGCGCCTGACCCAATTGTTGGAAGAGGTGGTCGCCGACATCCTCAACGGACGTTCCCGCGGCGTGCCCGAACGCCTGATCCAGTTGGCGGTGCAGATCCAGTTGCAAGCGGCGCGTGATCCCGACGGATTCCTGGCTTCGCTGGAGCTGTTCGATGGAGGGCGCTACGGAAGCATCCATGCGTTGCATTCGGCGGCGTTCTGCGAATTGGTGGCCCAAGGCCATGTACGCGACAACGCCCTGCGGGCCAAACTCGTGGCGGCCGCGCTCACGCGCGACATCGGGTTTCTGGAGCTGCAAGACGAGCTGGACCAGCAGAGCGAGCCGTTGACGAGCGAGCAGCAGCTCGAGGTACGGGAACATCCCCTGTCGTCGATGCGCCTGTTGCGCGATGCCGGAGTCGACGACGCGGCTTGGCTGGACGCGGTGGGGCAGCACCACGAGCGCCTCAATGGAGGCGGGTACCCGGCCTCCTTGGTGGGGGACCGGATCGGGGGGTGGGCCCGCATTCTGGGAATCGTCGACATCTATTCCGCGCTGACCAAAACGCGCGCGTACCGGCCGGCCATCCAGGGGCCCCACGCGGTGCGAGCCCTTCTGGAAAGCCGCGGCAGTTCCGTCGACCCGGTCTTGGCGCAGGAGCTCATCCGGATCCTGGGGTTGTGGCCTCCGGGTTTGCTGGTGCGCCTGGTGTCAGGTGAGACCGCGGTGGTGGTGCGGCGCACGGCCAATCTGAAGGCGCCGGAAATCCGGGTGATCGCCGACTCCGATGGTCGACAGTTGCTGATCTACCAGTTCCGCGACGCGTCGGAGCCCGACAGCCTCATCCAGGAGGTCTTGCCGCGCAGCTCGACCTTCCGGGAGCGCATCAACCACCGGCAGTTGTGGGGCGACATCGTCTTCGTGACCCGGCGTTGAAACCCGGTCTTGAGACTGGGTGACGGCTTCGGCCAATCCGGATAACGTGATCTCGTTGTCGTGCCACGAGCCATCGAACGGGCCCCGGAAACGGGGCAACGTTTGTGAATTCGGGGCGTTTTGGGAAAGATCAAGTTTGCGGTTGGAAAATGACAAGAACGCAAGCGTTTCCAGATGCGACATATTGAGGGTCAACTCTGAAGCGATGACGGGTTCATGCTGGCACATCCCTTGGGATTCCAGGTCTATCCACAGAGTTATCCACATTTTGTTGGGGAGTTTTCCACATGGGTCGAGTACCTCGTCTGGTGCACCTGCTGCTTGTCGGGGCGATCGTCCTGGCGGGTTGCGGCTCGGAGGCGACCACCCCTCCCCCGTCCACCTCCCGATTGGTGGTGGCCGAATTCCTGTTTCGAAGCGGCGTGGATTCGCTGGAATGGATCGAGCTTCGCAACGACGGCCAGGCGCCTGCGGTGTTGGCGGGGGTGGCGCTGAAAGCGGTCGGATATCGTTTCCCCGATTCCACACCAGCCCTCCCTTCGGGGCACCGGGTGCTTCTGGTCAACGATGCGGCGCTGTTCGCGGCGCGTCATCCTGGCACACCGATCTTCGGCGTTTTCCCGGGTCGTCTGGCCGACGAAGGAGAAGAATTGGCGTTGTCGGGGAGTGATGCCGAGGGATTCACCGTGGTTTGGGGGCGCTCCGAACCTTGGCCCCAAGGCGCGGTCCATTTGGGCCGCAGCCTGGTCTGGCGGGGAGGGGATCCGCGATTGCCCACCTC
>JAMIIV010000054.1:0-37898 GCA_035913415.1 Fibrobacteria bacterium
AAAAAAAAGGGGCCCTGGGTAAACCCAGGGCCCAAAGGGTGTCGCCGCCAATTCCCCGCGCAAAACGGCGATCACCTGCACTTAACTTACGCTTAAGCAATTCTGAAGTCAAGCGCTCCGGCGAAAATATTTCAGCTTTTTTTAAGCAACGGCGAGCCTCCTTCCGACCCCGCCCGATTCCCATCCGATACGCGCGTGCTACAAGCCGTCCCGCCGCCCTTGATCCGTCTACCTTTGTGGCACTATGGGAAATGTCTTTGGGAGACTCTTGCGCGTCTCGACGTTCGGCGAGAGCCACGGCGCCGCGGTAGGTTGCATCATCGATGGCCTGCCGGCCGGGATGCCGGTCGATCGCGAGGCCATCCAGGCCGAATTGGATCGCCGCAAACCGGGCCAGAACAAACTGACCACGCAAAGGAAAGAATCCGACTCCGTCGAGATCCTCTCCGGCGTCTTCCAAGGTGCCGCGACCGGCACCCCTATCGGATTGCTGGTCCGCAACGGGGATCAGCGCTCGGGCGACTATTCGGAGATGGAACGCCTCTACCGCCCCTCGCACGCCGACCTGGCCTACGACCTCAAATACGGCTTCCGCGACCACCGCGGTGGGGGACGCTCCAGCGCCCGGGAAACCATCGGCCGTGTCGCGGCCGGATCGCTGGCCAAGTCGCTCCTCGAGATGACCTGCGGCACGCGTATCATCGCTTGGGTCGAACGCATCGAGACCATCGAGGCCCAGATCGCCCAGCCGGAGCGCGTCACCTTGGAGCAAGTCGAAGCCTCCCTGGTGCGCTGCCCCGATCCCGCCGCCTCAGTCCTCATGGAAGAGGCCGTGCACCGGGCCCGCGGGGATGGAGATTCCGTCGGCGGGGTGATCCGCCTGCTGGTCATCGATCCTCCGGTTGGCGCCGGGGAACCCGTGTTCGATCGCGTGGAAGCCGAGCTGGCCAAAGCCATGCTGTCCATTCCGGCCTGCAAGGGCTTCGAAATCGGATCGGGCTTCGCGGGAACCAAGTTGCGTGGCAGTGCGCACAATGATCCGTACCGCAGCGAAGCGGGCCATCCCGACGAGGCGACCATTCCTACCGGGCTGGAAGGAGTGGGCATGACCAAGAATTCCTCCGGCGGCGTGCAAGGCGGAATCTGTGTCGGTGCGCCGATCGATTGCCGGATCGCCTTCAAACCAACCGCCACCATCAGCTCACCGCAGGCCACGGTTGATCGCGACGGCCAGGACGCCACTTTGGCCGCCAAGGGCCGGCACGACCCCTGCGTGCTGCCGCGTGCGGTGCCCATCGTCGAGAGCATGGCGGCCCTCGTACTGGCCGACCTGTTCCTGGTGCACCGCTCCCGAGCGGATCTGTTCGCACCTCCCTCCGAGGATACCCCATGAGCCTGCCATTGCGCGTCGCACTCTGCCAACACGCCGGCCACGAAGATCCCGAGATCTGCTGGAATCGCTTCGAGGCCCAGGCCCGGGAGGGAGCCCGCAACGGGGCGACCGTCCTGCTCAGCCAGGAGCTGTTCATGGGGCCCTATTTCTGCCAGGGCCAGGATCCCCGCGAATTCGAGCGCGCCGAATCCATCCCCGAAGGCCCTACCACCGTGCGCATCCAACGCCTGGCTCGCGACCTGGGATGTGTGATCGTCGGCTCCCTGTTCGAAAAGCGTGCACCCGGGCTGTACCACAACACCTCGGTGGTGGCCGACGCCGACGGCTCCTTGGCCGGGGTGTACCGCAAGATGCACATCCCCCAGGACCCGGGTTTCGACGAGAAGTACTTCTTCACCCCCGGCGACCTGGGCTTCCGTGCCTTCGACACCGCGGCGGGTCGGATCGGGGTGCTGATCTGCTGGGACCAGTGGTTCCCCGAAGCCGCACGCCTGACGGCCTTGCAAGGGGCGGAACTGTTGATCTACCCCACCGCCATCGCCTGGGACGACCTCGAGGAGCCCGGCATCCGACCGGTCCAGTACGATGCGTGGCAAACCACCATGCGCGCCCATGCCATTGCCAACGGCGTATACGTCGCCGCCGTGAACCGCGTGGGCCGCGAAGGGCGATTGGAATTCTGGGGTGGCTCGTTTGTCGCCGAACCCGAGGGCCGCGTCCTGGACCAGGCATCCCACGATCGCGAGGAAGTCCGCGTGGTGGATTGCCCACGCGACCGCATCACCAAGACCCGGCACCTGTGGCCGTTCCTGCGTGACCGCCGGATCGATGCGTATGGCGGTATCCTCAAGCGTTGGGCCTCCTGAGGGGCGATCCCAGGGCGCATACCTGTCACCCCTGTTGCGATGCCGGGGGGTGACCAACCACGGTGTCGCCATGCCAAGGGTTGTGCTCCCCTCACCGCTCGCTGTCCCAAAGCGGACAGCTTCGGGATCGTGTCGCGGCGTCTGCATCCCTGGGATCGCCCCTCAGGCACTGGCGTCGAGGCGGACAGCGGGAGCGGAAGGGCCTAATGCCCGAGGATCGCGTTCCGCCCCACTCGCTGTCCCAAAGCGGACAGCTTCGGGATCGTGTCGCGGCGTCGCATCCCTGGGATCGCCCCTCAGGCACTGGCGTCGAGGCGGACAGCGGGAGCGGAGTGGCCTAATGCCCGAGGATCGCGTTCCGCCCCGCTCGCTGTCGCAGAGCGGACAGCGTCGGGGGCGGGTCGTGGCGGAGGGTCAGTTCTGCTTCAGGAGGATCATCACGGTCACGACGGTGAGCAGGGTGCTCGCCAGCGAGCCGAAGACGGCGACCTTTTCGGCGGTCTTCATCTTTTCGGGGGGCGGAGCCTTGGGGACCACGATCTCCGAACCCGGATCGGGGTCTGCCAAGCCGTAGTCGCGCGAGAGGATCGAGCCATCGGCGTAGCGGACCCAGACCTTGGCGGCGTCGGCACTGTCGGCGTAGCCTCCGGCCCGGGCGATGTACCAGCTCCAGGAACGGCCCTTTTCCCACATGATGGAGGTCGGGTAGTTCACGTATCCCGCCACGCGGATGGTGGCGGGTTGGTCGGGGATGGTCAGGGTGTCGGCGCCGCGCAGAGGGACATCCCATGTGGATCCGGGTTTGGCCAAGGCCTTTTCGAGGTCGACTTGCACACGTCCCACACTGTCACGACCGCGGACAAACACGGCGGCCCGAGCGTAGCCCCCGGCCTTCACTCCACCGGCGCGTTCCAGCACGCTCGAGAGGCGTTCTCCAGGGCGTTTCAGGAAATACAACCCGGGGCGAGCCACCCATCCGCGCAGAGTCACCGCCTCTGGTTCGTACCAGCGCGGATTCCAAGGTACGGCCAGATGCTGCCCGGGGTCCAACGGGGTGTCGGCGGCCAAGGCGCCCAAGGAGGAGTCGAGCGCCAGCCACGTCGTGGTGGCCATCGCAGAATCCTTTTGCCCCTCCTCGATACGGATCCGGCCAAACTCCGCGGAGGGCAGGAAGCCGCCCGCTTCGAGGATGAGGTCCTTGACGGTCATGCCTTCCCGGAAGAGATAGGAGCCGGGCCGGCGAACAGCACCAGAGATCAGAACGCTGTCGGTGTCGGACATCAGGCGGCGATTGAATATGACCAGGGAGTCACCTCCTGCCAGCAGGAGCGATCCGCAGGAGACCAGCGGTGCCCGCAGGGCGAGCATCCGGCCCGAGCTATCGGTGCGTTTGACCAGGATGCGGCCTTCGAATGCGGAGTCGTTGGGGCCACCCGCCAAGCGCAGCAGGTCTTCGGCAGTCATGCCCTGCTTCCAAGGGTAGCCACCGGGGAAGCGCACCGCCCCGGTGGCGGCGACCGTGGATAGGCTGCGATCACGCCCCATGTGCACCATGATTCCGTCACCATCCTGCAAGGGCGGCGCCGGGGCCCCGCCTGTCAAAGCGGCAGGGGTCGGGTACAGGAGAACCTCACGGCGGCCATTGGGGTACAACCTCGAGACGGCCACGCCCTGCTCGGCCGCCCCGGGCACCAGTCCACCGACATAGCGCAACAACTTCGACGGGCTTTCGTCGGGGAGCATCTCGTAGATGCCCGGGCGCTTCACGGCGCCGCGAACCGTGACCAGAGGTCCATGGGCGGGGACACGAACCACGTCCCCGTCCTGCAGTGCGTCTTCGGGGGGACGTTTCCCTTCGAACAGAAGCCCGTACAGGTCGATGGCGATCTCGCGGGTGCCGCGCCGAACCAGAACTTTGCGCTCGGTTCCCATTTCGGAAGGGCCTTGGGCCATGTACAACGCCGAGAGGATGGAGGCGTTCCCCGACAGGAAGTAGGATCCGGGTTTGCGCGCCTCGCCGACCACGAACACCCTCACCCGTTTGAGCTTGCCCAGGGTGAGATCCATGTGCATGCTGGTGCCCATGCCGGAGTACACCCGACTCAGTCTGCCACGCAACAACGCTTCGGCTTGACCCAGATTCTTGCCTGCCAGACTGACCGTACCGACCCCTTCCAGGGAGAGCTGGCCATCACGATCGATGGTCTGGACCTGCCGGCTCTCGCGATCCCCCCAAAGCGTCAGGACCAGCTCGTCCCCTGGTCCCAAGGCGTATTCCGGCCCGACGGCGCCCCCTGCCGCCCCGAAGAGCGATGGCGTCGCGTCGCGAAAGAGCTTCAATCCGTACCGGACCAGCCCCGTATCGTCGAGTTCCATCTGGGAGTGGCGTGGCATGGAATCGAGCGTTTCGTCCAGATTCGACACCGTGTCGCGGCGCGACGGCACCGAGCGTTGGACGGCGGGGATGGATGAGGAGCGCTGCATCGACGGATTGCCGGAGTTGCGCAAGACGCTGATCTCGCGCTCGGAAAGCTGCGTCGAGACGGCCCCGGTCAGGACGGCCGAAGCAAGAACGAAGATCAGACTCCGGGCCAAATGCCGGGTGGTGGGCTTTGTCATGGGTGGCGGGAAAAGTACCTCTCGCCATTACTGCCACACAGGAAAAGCACTCAGGTGCGCCGTGCCACCAACGCCACGGCCTGGGCGGCGATCCCTTCTCCTCTTCCCGGGAATCCCAGTTTTTCCGTGGTGGTGCCCTGGATTCCCACTTGGTGCACCTCGATGGCAAGCGCCCCGGCGATGTTGGCGCGCATGGCTTCCACGTGGGGGCGGACCTTGGGGCGTTCGCAGATCACCGTCCCCTGCACGTTGCCGATTTCGTACCCGGCTTCCCGCACGATCTCACCCACCCGAGCCAGCAGCTTCAGGGAGTCCGCGCCTTTCCAACGACCGTCCGTGTCGGGAAAGTGCATGCCGATGTCTCCCGATCCGATGGCGCCCAGCAGCGCGTCGGAGATCGCGTGCAGCAGCACGTCGGCGTCGGAGTGGCCCAACAGGCCCTTCTCGTGGGGGATGTCGACTCCACCGAGGATGCACTTGCGACCCTCGACGAGTTTGTGGACGTCGAAACCCTGGCCGACGCGGAACGGAATCATGGTTGGGTCTCCGGTGAAGAAACGATCGAGGAAGTGGTGGATCCGAGGAATGTAGGAGCCTCCCGGCGTCGGCGAGGTGGCTACACTTCCCCCATGCTGGTTCCATTCCTCGCCTTGCTCTGGTCGAACGGCTCGGTGTTCGACGCCATCTCCGATGCCCGCATCGGGGACATGCGCCCACTGAAAGCCTCGCTCTCCACGGAGCTGGTGGCAGAAACACTACTTGTGGTGCTCGCGGGGGATTCCGCCCGCATCCATGCTCGCTACCACCTGCGCAACCGCGGCGACACCTTGCGCGGCACCTACGGTGCGCCCGTCGACTACGCTCCGTCGGAATTCGGCATCGAGGCCGCCTCGGGACGCGATGGCTTCGACCGCCGGCTGTACTCGCGCGCCACCCTCGCGCTGGACGGCGATCCTCCTCGCGCGATGGTTCCAGGCGATCCGCGTGCCGTCGCCAACGATCCCGATGGCCGCCACCGCCGATGGTTCTCGCATCCTCTGGTGCTGCCCCCCGGCGAACACATCCTGGATCTGCGCGTGACCACCACCGCCACCTTCACCGACTCCGACGTCAAAGGGGCCACCGGGTTGCGCACCTTCTCGGAGCGCACCGTGTCGTGGGATCTCTCGCCCGCCTCCCTCTGGGGCAACGGGAAGGTGGGATCGTTCGTTCTGCGCCTGGACGCGTCGGCGCTGGAGCGGGATTCCGTCCGCGTGGAATCCTCCCTGACAGGCGGAGCCCGCGAAGGCCGCGAAATGGTCTACCGCACGCAAAGCTTCGATCTGGCCAACGCCCGCAACCTGCGCTGGAACTGGGACCCCGGACCAGTCCGCATCGAGCGCCACATCCAACCGGCGATCTGGCGCGCACCGCGCTGGAGGGCGTCACCGCGCTGGAGGGCGTCGTCCGATCTGCCCGACTACGGGGTGGGCAATCTCTCCGATCGCGACTGGTCGACGGCCTGGGTCGCCCCGCGCGGCGGTAGCGGAGCCTGGTTGGAGGTCGATCTTCCGAAGGGTGTCGAGATCGCCGCGCTGCTCGTTTCGCCGGGTTTTGCCAAGTCCGCCAAACTGTGGACGGAAAACGACCGCGTCGCAGCGCTGCGCGTGGTCTTCCCCGGGCATCAACCAAGGCGATTCACCCGTTGGGAGCGTCTGGACAACCGCGAAGACGGGCTCCCGCCGCCGGACATCCCCGACCGTCTGGGACGCATGCGGTTCGTGCATCCCGGGGAGTGCTCCTTCGAGGCCGGACGCGGGGGCGGCACGCTGCGCATCGAGATCGATTCCACCATTCCGGGAACGCGATCCCGCGACGTGCCCATCTCCGAGATCGTGCTTTTGAAATGCCCGGATCCGCGCTGACCCTCCTGCTGGCGGCCTTGTCGCTGCCGTGGTCGGGCACCGTGTTCGCACGGCGGGGCGACAGCCCCGTTCACCTTCCCCCGACCGCCGATTCCGCGCCCACGATCTGGTACCGGCTCGATCCTCTCCTGGAACTGCACGACAATTCCCGTCGCATATCGCCGCGGCTCGATCCGATTCGCTACCGATCCGTCGTCCTGGACACGACGACGCGCCTGAGGCTCGCGACCGACACGGCGGGAACGCGCACCTACGCCCGCTGCGCCTTGACGGATTCCGCCTGCCCGTGGTCGCGATCGATCGGCAATTCCGGGGCACTGGCGGAGCGCTACCCGGAGAACGTCTTCCAGGTGGTGGTGCGCGCCGACGACACCTACGTCGGATTCCTCCAGGAACTGCTGGGAACGCCTTTTGTACTGCTACCCAGACGCCTCCCCGAAGGTCACCAGACCGACCTGCGTGTGGGCAGCGACTGCGCGGCCCTGGCCGCCTACGGTCGCCGCCGGATGGGCGACCCCATCCCCTACCACGGCCCGCGCGGCCTGTTCGCGCATCTGCTCCCGGTCCCGGAGGGACGGATGCGGATCGGCGACATCCTGCACTACGGCGAGCAGGTGCAGGTGGTCTTCCAGGACCGGGGACGGAAAGGCCTCAGCGATCCCGAAGACCTGGTGATCCAATCCTGGCACCCCTGGCCGCGGATCGTATCCCGCGACTCGTCTGGCTGGGAAGGGGTGCCGTTTCGCGTGTATCGATTCCGTGCCGATGCGCCGACGGACTCGGGTCCCGAGTGGAACATCCCTCGTTCGCCATGGCGCTGTCTAGACAAGCCTCCGAAGGCGAAGGAATGTCGGTGATCGAGACGCTCCCCGTTCGTCGAGTTCGTCGCCCGTTAGTCGAGCTACCCGCCGGTGGTCGAGCTTGTCGAGACCAGCCAAGCCGGTGGGTCCCGACAGGCTCGACCGCCGGAGATTCCAGGCGGACATATTCTGACCGTCTGAAACGGCGTTCCGTCAGTCCGCCGCCGGCGCGCGGGAGGCCGTCCAGCGCGCCCAGTCGAGATCGTCGGCGGTGGTGATCTTGTTCAAGCGCGTGCCACCCTGGACCAGCCGCACCGGATGCCCGAAGGCCTCGGCGAGTCCGGCCTCGTCGGTAGGCGCGAGATCCGGGCGCAGCGGAAGAGCCGCGTAGCAGGCTTCGAGGATTTCGCGACGGAAAGCCTGGGGAGTCTGGGTGAGCCACACGCGGCGGCGGTCGATGGTGCGGGCCACCAGCGGAGCATCGAAGGAGGTGGGCGAATCGTCGGCCCACTTGATGGTGTCGGCGGCGGGAACCGCGAGCGTGGCGCCGCCGGCGTCGAGGGCGGCCTCGACCACGCGATCGATGTCGGATTCCGTCACGAAGGGACGGGCGACGTCGTGGATGGCGACCAGACGGCAGTTGCCGGGCAGCTTCGCCACACCGTTGCGCACCGATTCCCAGCGTTCCTTGCCACCATCGGCCACCAGCAGCCGACCGGAAGCGATGTCGGGTCCGAAGGCATCGGCGAGCGAAGCGAGCATGTCGTCGTGTTCCGCGGGCGCCACGACGAGCACCACGGCATTCACCTTGGGGTGGGCCAGGAAGGTGGCCAACGACCAATGGAACACGGGCCGCCCCCCCAGGTCCAGGAACTGCTTGGGCCGATCCGCACCGACACGGGTGCCGGATCCGGCGCAGGGGAGGACGATGCCGAGCAGGGGGCTGTTCATGCGGAGCTCCGAATGGGAGGTGATCGAGCGGCTGCGCACCGTTGGTCGCACAGCCAGTGGCAATGATACCACCCGCACCAGGGACGCGCAGGGGGCCTTGCCGCCCCCCGCCCAACGGCCGGCGGCGACAACCTAGCGGGGCCGTCCGGAGGGCAGTCCGCAGCGGCATCGGTGCCGCCCCAAAAACAAAACCCGGCCCCATCGCGATCCTGTCAACGTGGTAGAGACGCCCTGCAGGGCGTCTCTACGTTGTCGGATCGATCGCGATGGGGCCGGGCCAAAACCGCAGGGGCGGCAGGCGCCCCGGGATCGCACAGTCCTGAGGCGATATCCGGGGATGCAGACGACTCGACAGGGTGTCCGGATCCGGAGGCGTACGCGTGCGGTACGGTGACGGATCCGGAACGGGCCCCTGGAGGGGAGTATGCGCCCCGGGATCGCCGACCTGGGCGAGCGAGGGAGATGCAGTCGCAGCGACGGGGTGGATCCAGCGCCGGAGCCGTACGCGTGCGGTACGGCGACAAGCTGGAAGGGCCCCCGGAGCAAGAATGCGCTCCCGCAGCCGCCCAGAGGTCAGAACTTGACGGGAGTCTTCTTGCCCAGGAGCATATGCCGGACCTTCATGGGCAGGCCGTAGCAGCGGATGAAGCCCATGGCGTCCTTCTGGTCGTAGGTGGGCACGTCGGAGAACCCGCCGAGGTCCGGGTCGTAGAGGCTCCAGGGCGAATCCATCCCGGCCAGCGTGATGCCGCCCTTGTAGAGCTTGACCTTGACCGAGCCCGACACGACCTTCTGGGTCTCGTTGACGAACGCGTCCAGCGCCTGGCGCAGCGGGGCGAACCAGCGGCCGTCGTAGACGATGTCGGCATACACGTCCGCGACGCGGCGCTTCTCGCGCAGGGTGTCGCGATCCAGGACCAACTGCTCGAGCCACTCGTGGGCCGCGTACAGGATGGCGCCGCCGGGAGTCTCGTAGACGCCGCGGCTCTTCATGCCCACCAGACGGTTTTCGACCATGTCGACCAGGCCCACGCCGTGTTTGGCACCGACCTTGTTCAGGGCTTCCAGCAGCGCGACGGCATCCAGACGCTTGCCGTTGACGCCCACGGGGGTGCCCTTCTCGAAGTCGACCGTCACGTATTCGGCCTTGTCCGGCGCCTGCTGCGGGGGGGTGGTCCAGCGCAGCATTTCGAAGCCGTGTTCCTGCTCGGGGTGTTCGAGCTTGCCGCCCTCGTGGGAGACGTGCCAGAGGTTGGCGTCTTCCGAGTAGATCTTCTTCTTCGTGACGGTGAGCTCGATGCCGCGGGCTTCGGCGTAGTCGATCGCCTCTTCGCGCGAGGTGATGGTCCAGTTGGGGTCCTTCCAGGGGGCCACGATGGCCAACTGGGGAGCCATGGCCTGGAAGGTGAGCTCGAAACGAACCTGGTCGTTGCCCTTGCCGGTGGCGCCATGGGCCACGGCGTCGCAACCTTCGGCCAGGGCGGTGAGCACCTGGTGCTTGGCGATGACGGGGCGGGCGAAGGAGGTGCCCAGCAGATAGACCGATTCGTACTTGGCGCCGGCGCGGAGCGTGGGCCACACGTAGTCTTCCAGGAATTCCTTGCGCAGGTCGGCGACGATGCACTTGACGGCACCGGTGGCCTTGGCCTTGCGCATGAGGGGAGCGGTCTCGATCTTGCCCTGGCCGACGTCGGCGGCGAAGGCCACGACCTCGCAGCCGTAGGTCTCCTTGAGCCAGGTGATCATGATGGAGGTGTCGAGGCCGCCGGAGTAGGCCAGGCAGACCTTTTTCAGACGCTTGCCGTTGAACAGCTTGTAGCCGCCCTCGGGCGCGCCGACGGACTTGGCCGCGGCCTTCTTGGCGGCGGCGGGCTTGGACGCCGACTTGACGGATTTTGCCGCGGGCTTCGCGGGGCTTTTCTTGGTCGCAGGCAACTTGGCCATCGAGACTCCTCCATGGAGCGTTGGTTGGTGGAACAGACCCGAAAGATAGGTCCGCCACTCCCGCACCGCGGCGACGGTCTCGCCAGGAGGGTTCGTTTCAGGCCAGGACCGAGAACCCCGTCGCCACCGAAGTGGTGGCCTCCTTCGCCGTGGCGGACTTGACCGCCTGGGCGGGATCCTTTCCTGCGGCCGCGGCCGACATCTCTTCGAAGGCCTTGTCGAGTTTGTCCATGGTCGCCTTGTAGGTGTCGTTGAAGAGTTTTCCCGTGGGCCCGGGAAGCTCGCCCAGGTCGCCCTGGGCCTGCTTGAATCCCTCTTCGATGGCGCCCCGGATCTTCTTCATGAACTCCTCGTCGCCGGCCATGCCCTTGAACCCCATCGCGAAGTCGACGATCCGCTGCGACGTGGCCTCGGCGCCCCACTCCTTCCCCACTCCCATCTGCTCGTCGGTGTACGACTGCGCTTCGGAGTCGGGGACGTCGTAGAGAAGCCCCTTGGTGCCGTAGAACGCCACCCCGGCATCCTTCAGCACCTGGCGCGAGGTGTCGATCTGTTCCAGCAACTTGGCGCGCATCTCCTCCCGGAACTGGCCGAGATCCACATCACCCCAGCCCTCTTTCTTCGCCTTGGCCGCGGCGGCCTGGTCGGTGCCGGCCTCGGAGGGGGGCATTTCGCCGCTGGGGGTCCACGCGTCCACCGGGCGCGACGGCGTCGAAGCCGGGGCGACCGAATCCGCCGCGCGTTTGCTCGCTGCCACCGTGGTGGCGCGATCGTTCCAGGAACCACTGTTTCCAACCGACGAGACCGTATCCATGACACCCTCCTTCCGGCCCCCCTCGCTGCAGGGTCTCCGACCATCGCCAAGGAACGCGTGCACCCGTTCCGACGGACCGTTCCAGGCCTCCGTCCGCGATCGTCGAAACACCTCGGTGAGGAATGCTCCGGATCCATCCAGCAGGATTATCGGCTGTACTCGCCCGAAGCTTGAGCCGGAACACTCCACCCAGGGGGTCGGGTGTCCGGTTTCCGTGTCAGCGGCTCAGCAGCCGTGCTCCCGGCACCAGGCCCGATGCGCCGCGGGCAGGGAGATCGTGTCGCGGGTGGCGCGCACATGGAGGACGATGCTGTCGACGACCGCACCGGCGAACCAGCCCCGAGCTCCTTGGAGCGTGGAGCGGTCCAGGGAATTGGAGGCCTCCGCGGTCGACTGGCTCTCCCACCAGTCGAACAGCCCTGGCTCGGGAAACCACACCCGCAGCGCCACCTCACCCGTGACGTCCACGTCTCCGGTCTCGATCCGCAATTCGTCCGGCCAGCCCGCGACATCGTCCGAGCGCGGGAACTGGTCGATCACGCGGTGCGAACCTGGGTAGTACAGAGAATCCAGCGGCGGGGCCTCGTCGGGGTACAGGCGCCGCAGGCGGTAGTCGAGGACGCGGCTGCGGGCGCTGTCGAAGCGCAGATCGGCCCAGACGCCGTCCCACCATTGCGGGTCGCGGACCAGGGGAAGACGCAACGGCAGCAGAGGCAGGGGACGCCTCCGGCCTTCCGGGTCGGGCAACTCGGTTTCGGCGTGGGGATACCACAGGGTGTCGCCGTCGCGCAGCGCCATCCAAGGGCACAGTCCCCGCTCCAGCGAGTCGCGCGCCGAAGACGACATTTCCTGACCTGCGTCAGATCCCGAGGCATACGCAGACGAACGCACCCAGGCCGGTGCGAGAAGCTCCCCCCCGAGGGAACCGACCACGGGGACACGCGCCGTTCCGGAAACCCGGCTTTCGCGCGATACTCCGTCGGCATCACGCCACCAGGCGTGCAGATCCAGGCTCCAACGCGAGCCTCTCGGCACACGCCCGGAACGCACGGGGGCCCAGGTTCCGAACACCGGTGAGACGGGGCGGTAGACCATCGAATCGGGCGCATCGAGCCGCCGCAGCACCAGTGTGGAGCGGGAGGTGTCGAGCCAGGCACGCCCCGGTGTCTCGTTGAATCCCAGAGGCGCCGACATGCGCAAGGTGTCGAATTCCCGATCGCCGACCAGCAGCAGCGAGACCTGCAAGGAGGGAGAGGCATCGTCTCCGGGAGGCAGACCATCCCAGGGGCCTTCGCAGGCGCCCAGTACCAGAACAAGTGGGAGCAGGACGTGGCGCATTCCTAGAACTCCCTCTCGTAGGCGAACATCACGGGGAAGAAGGGGTACCCCTCGACGATCTCACGTTGGGGCGGCGTGGCCGACGCATCCCAGGTTTCGAGGATGGGATTGGAGTGCGCGGTCACGTTGAGCATGCTCCAGTACCAACGTTCGTTCTTGCGTTTGAAATCCAAGGGGGTGAGATCGAGGCGGAAGTAATCGGGGGCGTGTGTCTGCATGGTCGCGCCGCGCACGATCCAACCTTGCGATTCGTCCCACGCTCCGGCACCGCTGCCATCCTGCCCCGGAGCCGAAGCCGGAACCCACCCCTGGGCGCTGGTGCGAGCCATGCCGGTGCTCCAGGAGAGATTGGCCGTCGACCGCAGCCTCCAAGGCTTGGTGGTACGCCAGACGGCGTCATCGCTTCCCAGCCAGGACACGCCCCCCTGGAACTTCACGCGGTGTCGCTGGTCCCATGGCGCCCAACGGGGAGAGAACGACCAGGTGCGGCCCCGGGTCTCGAAGTCGTCCTGGTGCAGCACCGACATTCCCCAGGCGTACGAAAGACTGCCTTCGACGACACCGCGCTCGCGGGCCACCGTGGCCTCGGCCCCCGCGGCCCATCCGTGGAGCATCTCGAACTTGCGGGAGAACCAGTCGCCTCCGCGCAAGGAGTCCTCCTGGGCGCTGCGGTTGGGGAAGTGGAAGGGGATGTCGCGCAGATCCTTGGCGTACAGATCGCCCCGCACCCGCAGGCCAGCAGGCAACCGGGAGCGTTCGGCGGAAAGCGCCCAGAGGATCTGGCGCGAGGGGCGCGCCGGTGGCAGCAGCGGAATCCAGAATTCGTTGGGCTGCTCGGCCTCGTCGAAGCGAAGGCTGGTGAGGTATTGGGTGTACCGCCCGCCGTGGACCTCCAGGCGCCAGGCGGGATCGGGAGACCACGAAAGGGTGGCGCGCGGATCCACCTGCGGACCGTCCAATTCCATGGCCCCGCCGAAACGCGATCCGATCGCCAGCCCCCAACCGGGCGCGAACGACCACTGGTCCTGAAGATACCCCTCGTGGATCCAGGCCTCCATCCGCGTGCTCTGGATCCGGTCGAACAGGAGGTTGTGCGACGTCAGGCGGCTGGACAGGAACATGCCTTCGTATCCGGCGGTGGCAACGTGATCCTGCGCACCTGTCCAGACCACTTCCTGGCGCGCGCGGGCCGCCCCGGCGGCGTTGCCCTTGGACTTCAACTCCGACAGTCCCCAGGTCTGGTCGAACCAACTCCAGGAAAGGCTCCCTCGCTGGCGGAAATCGTCCGCGACCGCGATGGACCACTGCACCGGAACGGCATGGTTGCTCCAGTCGATGCGCACCGGCGACATGTCCAGGTCGTCGTGGCCCGAATAGACGCTGGCGCGCACGGTGTCCGTGCCGTCGCTCCAGCCCGCACCCGCCTGGATGTCGTGGAACCGGTAGTCCAGTTGCAGATCCGACCATCCCAGTTCGCGCAAGGCGGCGAACATGCGATCGAAGTAGGTGTAGCGCCCCGCGCCGACCACCCACCAGGGCCCCACCCGTTTTTCCATCTCGAGGCTGAAGGCGAAATTGGACCAGCGGAAGATGCCGTCGATTCCGGCGGTGTCGCGGATCTCCGAAGGCCCTTTGGTGCGCACCTCCAGGACCGAGGCCAGGCGATTTCCCTGCCGGGATTCGAAGCCCCCGGGATGGAATCGCAGGTCGGAGAGGCCGTCCACCACGAAGGTGCTCATCATGCCGCCGAAATGGCTGGGACTCCAGACCACGGCATCGTCGAACAACACGAGGTTCTGGTCGGCAGAGCTGCCGCGCACGTAGAGTTTGTTCGACCAGTCGGAGCTGCCCGCCACCGACGGAAGCTGCAGGAGGGCACGCGCCACGTCGGGTTCACCGGCCAGGGCAGGGACATCGCGCACCGCGTTCATGCGCACCCGCGTCTCGCGCAAGGGGGCGCGGCGGCCTTTGACCACCACCTTGCGTGCGGCACCGGAGGAGGAGTCGACAACCTGGGCGGACAGAACCGCGGCCAAGGTGTCGCCGACGGGAATGCCGACGGAATCGAAGGGCGCATCCTCCGCAAGGACGGAAGCGGCGGACAAGGCCAACACGTGGGCGAAGATCGGAAACGCGGATCGGGGAGGCATGGGGAGCGCAAAAAATAGTTCGCGCGCGCGACGCGACGACACACCAGACTACGTGCAGTCTCGTGGACGGCGCCAACCCATTCCTTCGCTCCGAGGAGCCCATGTGCGGGGCGCCCTCGATGCACTTCCCTCCCCCACCAACGCCGGAGAGATGGGGCAACGTGCCGGAGCCCACACCTGCGCCCCTCGTCAGAGGAAGATGCCGGATTCCGTCGCGCGTCGTCGCAGGGTGGTCAGGGCCTTGCGATCGGACAGGAACAGCGTCCGCGCCTCGATGCGGTCGACCGCGGCACCTGCCAGCCGCGCCAGGGTGGAGGCGGTCCCCTCGTCGGGGCATTCCAGCACGATGCCTTCACGCACCCGGACCGGCTGGGCTCCACGCTCCCAGTCCGAGAGGACCGTGCGCACGTTCGCCGGCAGCGGGTTGGCCGACATGGCATCCAGGGAATCGACGATTTCCGTCACGGAGATTCCCAGCGCCAGGGACGCCTGGACGCTCTGGCGGGTCAGGCGTCCCACCACACCGTGGTCGGCACCCGTCATGGCGCAGTAGAGGGCGGCTTCGGCCTGCGCCCCGGGATCGGGACGTCCGAAGAACAGATCGAAGGCCGGCGTGATGCGCGCATGGCGCGCGAACGTCGGCTCCGCGACCTGGGGCAATCCCAGCCAGCGTCGCCCCGAAGCCGTGAGGCTCCAGGTCGTGTTCCCCTCGGGATCGATGCCGCGCGCCAACAACCCCAACACGCAGGGCCAGGAGAGCGACCCTGACAGCAACGACAAGGCGTCGGCGTGCGGGATCCGGTCGAGCAACTGGTCGACGGTGGTTTCCAAGCGCCGCTGCCCCCACGGCAGGGATCGATCCGGCACGTGCGGATCACGCGGTGCGAACGCCTGATCCATGTCGCGCATGCGCACCGCGCCTTCCGCAGGCAGGATGCCCAGAAGCCTGGGCGCGAGGAACGCACCCAACCCGGTGTAGTCCATTTCGGGCACACCCACCGTCCAGTGGGTGGTGCGCAATCTCTCCAACACGCGCTCCCCCGGGGCATCGCGCAGGGGATCCCAGCGTCGGAGCTCCGGATGCGATCCCATCGCGGCGAAGAACGCGCGGCGCCCGAGTCGCAGCAACTCCATGCCGCGGTTCGAAACCCCGCTGCGCACCGGGCCACCCTTCCGACCCGAGGTCGTTCCGGTCGCCAGATCGAGGTCCATCAGCATCCCCAGCGCCGACCGGGCACGCAACGCACCGTCCATGGAAAACCCGTACCACGAAGGAGCCGGGACCCAGCGTCCCTCCAGTCCTTTGAGCCATCGCACGGGGACGGAGCCATCGCGATTGAACACCAGGGGCTCGCGCGCCAGGTGGTTCAAGGTCTGCCAGCCATCCCAGGCCAGGATCGGGAAGCCGAACTCCAGGACGCCCTCGCAGCGAACCCCGTCCAACCTGGCCCCGACATGGCGCGCCGTGTCAGCAACCTGGAACGTCTCGGGTGGAAGCTCGCCCAGCGACCGCCACGGCGGCGACGGGGCTGCCGGGGCGACCAAATCGCGATCGGGAAACGAAATCGGATTCTCCATGCCGGAGAAAGATCGTCATCTTGATCCCCATCCCCGGACTTTTCGCGCCGAGTCGTTGCCACTTTGCCCCACGCCGATGCATCCTGACCAGGCATGGCACACCCCACCGACATCGCTTCGCTCCGTGCCGCCCTCGAGGCGGAAGCCTCCTTCGACGTGATCCTGTTCCCCGATTGCGGACAGGCCACAACGCCACTCACGTCGTCCTGCCTGAGTCAATGGGCAAACACCCCCTTCCGCGACGGACATCTCGAATTCCACTCCGCCGAGCAAGCGATGATGCATGGCAAGGCACTCCTGTTCGGCGATCACGAGACCGCCGCGCGCATCCTGCGCACGCGCACTCCCTTCCAGGCCCGCGAGTTGGGATTCCAGGTGCGGGGCTTTTCGGAAGGCACCTGGATCGCTCGGCGCTTCGACGTGGTGGTGCGCGCCAACCTCCCGAAGTTCCGGGAGAATCCCGCGCTCGCAGGCTTCCTGCTCGGCACACAAGGCGCCGTCCTGGCCGAGGCCAGTCCAACGGATCTGGTCTGGGGAACGGGCCTGGACGCACTGTCACCGCAGGCACGCGACCCGCGCCGGTGGACCGGACTCAGCCTACTGGGGTTCGCTCTGATGGAGGTGCGGACTCGACTGAGGGCGTCGGCCTGAACCTCGGCCACAGCGACGGCGTCGTGCCTTTCCAGCGGCGGAAGTCGGTGCCGTGCACCGCTTCCAGCAGCGTCTCCTCGCGCCGGATGCGCCCCAGGGTGGCGGGGAGCACCAACAGGCTGGCGACGATTCCCGACGCACTGCCCGCGGCCAGCACCACCGCGGCCACGAACAGGTGCGCCCCCAGGTAGGCCGGATGTCGGAGGCGAGCGTACAGGCCCGTGGTGACCAACGGGCGATCGGTACCGGCGCCCAAGGCGTAGCGGAACCCGCCACGCAGGTCGATCCGGGCCCGGTGGCGGAGGAACATCGCCAGACCCAGGGGCGCGGCCGAGGCCGCGACACCCCATCCCGGAGGGAGCGCCAGGGGATCGGTATCCAAGGCGCGCCCCAGGAACAGGACGAGCAGCACCGCGCCCATGCCCGCGACCTGACGGAATCCGTCATCACGCTCCGTCGCCGGCGGCTCGCGCAGGCGCGGCATTTCCAGGCAGGCGCCCCCCAGGAAGGCCGCGACTCCCGCCCACATCGGAATCCGTGTCGTTGCGGCCACGGCGGCCAGGGCCACCGCGGCGCCGGCCCAGCCGGCCAGAAGATCGAGGCGCCAGCGCACTTCAGGCACGGCGGATTCGCGCCGCCGCGTTCCAGCCACCCCATCCGCATGAGGGGACCACGATCTCCTCGAGGTCCGGATCGGGCACGAACCCACCGGTCGGAACCAGAAGGCAGCGAGGATCGCGCGTCCCGAAGTCCAGTCCCCTCGTGGGGAGCCGGATCCGCTCCTGGAGCGCGCGAACCGCCAAGGCGATGTTCAACAGCGAACTGGCGGCTCCGCAATGCCCGATCTGCGGCTCGATCGAAAAGGCATGGGCACCGGGGAAGACCCGCGATGTCGCTTCGATCACCCCCGTATCCAACACCCACGCGCCCGAGACGGGAAGATGGATGGATCCGGGGAGCGATCCCGAAAAGGGCTCCAGCACCCGAGCCAGCCCGACCAGTTCACGATCGGCTCCGTGGTAGCCGTCGGCGTGGAACCAGGCGTGTACGTCGTCGAGCAGGGCGAACACCTCCGCTCCCCGGGAGCGGGCCCCTTCGAGGGTCTCCAGGCATAGCGCGGCCCCCGCTTCGCCGATGGCACCGCGATCGCTTTCGGACGGCGGTCCGAACGGGTGGATCGCGGTGTCCAGGGAGCGCGGCTCGGGATCGCGCCAGCGCCCGAAGAAGGTGTGCGTGACACCTCCCAGGAGCACTTTCTTCTCGTAGAAAGCCAGGGAGGCGGGAAACACGTTCGCCTCGCCCGCCACCACGAACACCCGCCGCGACAGCCCCGAGCGAAGCGCCGCGGCGGCGGCCTGCAGCGCCAGGAGTCCCGCCGCGCTGGCCCCGTCGATGCTCTGCACGAATCCACCCAGACCGTAGCGCACGGCGATGATCTGCGTGGCTCCGGAGTTGGTCAGCGACCGCAGCGAATCCTGGTCGATGGACCGGATGTCGTATTCACCGAAGCGCTTCCAGACGCGCTCTGCCAGATCTTGTCCCTGCGACGCCGACGCGAACACCAGTCCCGCTCCTGCGGCGTCGCCGCCATCGGGACCCAGAAGCTCGGCCATCGCGGCCGCCCCCAGGCGCGCATGGCGCGAGGCTCCCGCGTCGATGCGGCGAGGAAAGAACCCCTCCAGGGGCTCATCCAGGCGCGCGACCAGACGGGGAGGACGACCGTCCGCACCGTCGTCCAGGGCCGCCAGGTGGTGGCGCCCCGCCGAAATGGAATCCCACAGACCGTCCAGACCACCCGCGGCCGTGCGGACCCCGACTCCCGTGATCGCCAGCGGGGCAGGAATCATGTCCGCGGTTTCCCTTGTCCCAGCCGGTGCAATTGGGCGAACGGCATCAGACCCGGCCCGCCGATGAAGCCTTGCAGCAAGGTGCGCAGGCGGGACGGCCGCAGCGCGCTGCGCACGAGCATACCCACCATGCCACCCAGGGTGGACAACAGGATGCGCGGATCACGCCGAGCCACCCGCAACCAGTTGCGGAACAGGTGCGGGGCGATGTCGCGCAGGTAGCGCTCGAAGATGCGCGACAGATGCGGAAGCGTGACTTGGTCGTCCTGGTAGATCTGCGTGTAGAAGAGCGTGTAGGGGATCCCGTAGCGGCGGGACACCTCGATGGGTTTGGCCGCCTCGACCTTGCCCGTGCCCCGGGTTGCGATTTCCATCGGGGTGTTCCGGTACGGGCGCCAGATCTGGAACAGCGGCGTGGTGTTCCAGTCCTTCAGCATCCGCAGCGCGAAGCGATGGGTTTCCTCCATCTGGGCGCGGGTCTCGCCCGGCATGCCGAAGATGAAGAAGGCCAGGGTGTCGATCTCGTGTTCCCAGGCCAGGCGACAGGCCCGCTCCAGGTCCGCCACGGTGAGTCCCTTGTGCACCACGTTCTCCAGGACTTCGGGGCTGCCGCTTTCGGCGCCGAACATCAGGTAGGCGCATCCGGTGCGCCGCGCCAGCACCAGGAAGTCCGGGGTCACCAGGTCGGCGCGCACCCCGTTGGGGGTGTCCCAGGTGATGGCCCAGCCCGCCGCCTCGATCCCCCGCAGGATCGCGAGAAAACGCGGAAGGTCGTGCAGGAGGTTGTCGTCCTCGAAGTGGAAGTTGCGCACCCCGTGGACTTCCACGAGCTCGCGCATTTCGGCCAGGACATGTTCCACCGAATGGGTTCGGAAAGCCGTCCCCATGTGCAGATGGATGCAGCAGAAGGCGCAGGGGTGGTGGCAACCGCGGCTGGTCACCAGATCGATGGACCTGTGGGCGCCCGGATAGGCAGGAAGAAGTCGCGAGGGGAACCCCTTGTGTCCCAGCTCGAAGTAGGTCTCGAGATCCACCAAGGAGTAGTCGGGACGGAATTTGTCAAGATTGGCGATGTAGGGGCGTTCGGGGTTGCGCACGACGTTCTCGCCGTCGCGCCATGCCAGGCCCGCCACGTCGTGCCAGGGCTCGCCGCGGCGAAGACGCCCCACCAGCTCCAGCAGGGTCTCCTCGCCTTCGCGCATGGCCAGGGCGTCCATGGCGCGTGTGGCCTCGAAGTAGGCGCGATAGTCGTTGGTCGCATCAGGCCCGCCGACCACCAGGAAGACGTCGGGGAAACGCGCGCGGATGCAATCCAGCAGCCGTACGGTCTCGTCGAAGAAGTAGTTGGCCGTCGAGGTCAGGGCCACCATCGCGGGCCGGAAGGCCGCGATACGCTCGAGCACCTCGTCGTCGGACATGCCGAAGTGGAACGGCGGCTGGGCGCGCTCGCGTGCGATGCGCTCCCAGTCGGGATGGGCCAGCGCATCGACCAGGCACGTCTCGACCTCCGGATCGTCGCGAAAGGCACCCGCCAGATACAGCAGCGAGCGCGGGGGCGAGATCATGGGGCAATCGGGAGGACCGAGGTCGGCGTAACGGCCACCGGAACGAAGAAACAGGATGCGGTAGGGCGAGGGGGACTGGGGCATGTTGCCAAGCATACCAACCCACAGGGGGAGCTTCGCCAACCAACATGCCCGTGTTCGATCGACGACGAAGGTCCCATCGCGACCTTGGCGGCGGAAAACGCTGCATCCCTCTCCCACATGGAACCAATCCATACGGCCTCCGGAGGCTACCATGCGCCTCCGTGGACACGAGACTGCTCAAGCGGGCCGCCGGCGCCTGGCTCGCCCTGATCGCCTTCGGCACCTTGGGGTACCACACCTTGGGTGGACCAGAATGGACCTGGCTCGACGCCTTGTACATGACGATCATCACGATCGCCTCGGTGGGCTACGGCGAGATCCACGACCTTTCCACCCATCCCGCCGCGCGCGTGTTCGGTGTCTTCCTGATCGTCGTCTCGTTCGCCGTCGTCGCGGTCTTCGCCGCCGCGCTGACCGCGGCCATCATCGAAGGGCGCCTTTCCCATTCCATCCGCCGCAGGAGAAACATGAAGACCCTCGCCACCATCGAAGGCCACCAGATCCTCTGCGGGCTGGGCGAGACCGGCATCGCCTCGGCCCGGGAACTTCGCGCGACCGGCCGAGCCTTCGTGGGCATCGACCACGACGCATCGAAGCTCGAACACGCGCTGAAGGTCGTCGGGGAATTCCCGCACGTCGTGGGCGACCCCACCCTCGAGGAAGTCCTGGAAAAAGCGCGCATCCACCAAGCCAATCCCCCGCCGCAACATGTCCTGGAAGCGGGACAGGCCGTGATCGCCGTGGGCTCCAGCACGGAGATGGAACGCCTGCGCACCTACCTCGCCGGCTGAGGCCGATCTCGGGGCGGGGAAGTATTACCCGGTGGTCGAGCTTGTTGTCCGGTGGTCGAGCCTGTCGAGACCAGCGCGATGCGTCTCGACAGGCCATCGGGGGCTCGAACAGCATGCATCGGCGATGCGGAATCGACTGGCCGAATGGCCCTATTGGCTGCCGTCCAATTCTGACGCGTCTTCCTGTGGGGGTGCTGCCAGTTCCACCGCCAGCGTGGTGGCCAGGGAGAGGGACGGCGCGACCAGGAAGCATAGGACCGCCACCTCGGAAACGCGGACCAGCACGACCGTGGCCAGGACGAAGAGACCGCACCCGATCGCCCAGGACGACAGGATCGCTCCCCATCGCAGTCCTCCCCATCCCTCCCTCAACACGTGTACGATCGCCATGAGAACACACGAGAACACAGGCAGGGCGACTGCAGCGAGCGGACCAACCAGCCGCGTCACTCCCAACCAGGCCAGCCCTCCGGCGGTGTGGATGCCTACCATGCGCAGCCATCCTGGCAAGATCAGCCTCCCGCCTGGGGCGGGGCCTCCACCGCGGCACGGATCTTCTCCACATCCACGTTCGCCATGTACTCCAGGATGTTCTTCCACATGGAATGGAACCCGTAACCGCCGTCGACCATCTCCTTCAGCGCCTGCTCGCGGGTCCAGCCCTGGAACACCATCCGGTACATCGCGTTGACGGTTCCTGTCCGGTCGGCGCCGTGCAGGCAGTGCACCAGGTAGGGCCCCTTGCCGCCCCAGCGGATGATCCGCAGCGCCGCGATCACATCGTCGTCGTCGATCTTCCAGGTCTTGATGTCGAGCTCTTCCAGGCGCAGATCCATCCCCTTCACCAGCTTGCGGTCGGAGTGGAACGCCCGCAGGTTGATGACGGTGCGGATGTGCAGCGAGTCCACGAGGCTGCGCATGCCCTCCCGGGTGGGCTGCTGGCAACGGTAGAGGGAGTCGTTGACCCGGTGCAGATTGCCCGCACCCTTCAGTTTCAGGGGGACAGCCCATTCCGGAGGGCGGGCGGGTGACGCGGCGGTCGCCAGGGCGAGAAGCAGAGCGGAGATCATGGTCGGCAAGGTAGGCATCCTGGCCGCAGGCAGAATATTCCATCCTCGTCCCACCCCGAAGTGACGACCGAATGCCTCCCCAGAAGCATCAGATTCAAGCCTCATTTCCAATATGCGGGCATCGCCGTGAGCAACGACACCCGCCCGCGCCGCCTGCGGGACGACCGCCCCTGGTGGGCGATCCCCGCATGGAGACTGCTGGGGTAGAGCGTCCCGTTCGCTCCTCAGCTCGAGGAGGGTGGAGAGTCGTTCGAAGGCTGAACCCGATGGGAGGTCGAAAGCCATCGCTCGCGAACCTCCTGGGAAAGCGACTGCGCCTCGACCACATCGACGCGAAACGAGAGATCCGATTCCGTGAACGCCTCTCGCAGGGCTGCGAGAACTGAAGCAGGAAGGGGATCACCCAACACAAGGAGGTCCAGGTCCGACCAGGGCTTGCTGTCGTCGCCCGCTCGAGATCCGAAGACGCGCACTTCCCGAGCGGGAACGAACTGATCGAGAATGTCCCGGATGACCTGGAGGTCGCTCCCGGAAAGGCCTGGCAAGTCGCTCACCGGACCTCGCTCAGCAGGCGAACCAGAAGGAAACGTGCCTCTTCGAGGAAATCCGGGATGGCGTCCACTACGGCATGCGCCGTGGACTCGTCGTAGGTGTGGCTCGTCCGCGCCCGCATGTCGCGGAAGGTCCTCCAGGCCGGCCACCCCTGGTGGAGCAGACCCCGCTCGAAGCCGACGCGGATCAGGTCCGCGAAGGCCCAACGGTCGACTTCCGTCGGATCCGGGACAACCGCCTCGAGATGGCGTTTGAGGGTCTTGTGGGCCAGTTCGTAGGTGAACTCGAAGCGCTGGATCAGCCCATCACGGACCTGGAGGTCGCCGGGTTCCCGGCGGCAGCGCTCCAGGCCTTCCCCGAGCCGGTCGACCGCCTTGGAGAAGGGCGAAAGATCCAGCGGGCCGGTCACGCTTTCTCCACTCGGATTTGCACCGGCTCTCCCTCGATGAGGGTGTGGATGAAAGAGGCTGGTTCGTTCCCCATCGCGATCAGATCTCCGGTCGCATCATCACTCTCGGGATTGATCCTGATTTCGACGGCTTGAACTTCCTCTGCCAGAACGCTCGAGAATGCGCTTGCCGCCAAGTCCAATTCGTTCGATCCGGTACGAATCGTCACGGTCACGCGGTCGGTCACGGCCAGGTCCAGCTCCTTGCGGCGGGCCTGGATGCGCGTCTGCAGCTCGCGGGCCATGCACTCGCGGCGAAGCTCGGGTGTGATCTTCGGATCGAGGGCCACCGTCGCGGCGGCGGCGGCCAGCACCACCAGGTCGCCCTTGGTGGCGCGGTCGATCAACAGGTCCTCACCCGACAATTCGTGTCCGGCCACCACGATGGTGCGCCCTTCGGCGGCCTGGCGCAGATCATTCTGCGAAAGCGACTTCAGCGCTTCGCCGACGGTCTTGAGGGCGGGACCGAGTTTCTTGCCCAGGGTCTTGAAGTTGGGACGGGCCGACAACGAGACCAGGTGCGATTCCTCGCGGTCGATCGCGAGGTTCTTGACGTTGAGCTCCTCGAGGATGACGTCCTTCATGGCCAGCACGTCGGCCTCGGCCTCGTCGGAACGAGGCACCACCGTCAGCGTGGCCAGGGGCTGGCGGACCTTGAGGTCGTTGGCCGAACGCAGGCTGCGACCCAGCTCGACGATGGCGCGCGCCAGGTGGGTGCGGCGGATGCCGACCTCGTCCTTCAACGATTCGTCCGGGCGAGGCATGTCGGCGTGGTGCACGCTGCGCGGCGCGGCAGGGTCGACTTCGGCCACCAGGATCTGCCACATCTCCTCGGCCACAAAAGGCATGTAGGGAGCCAGCACCACCGCAAAGTCCTTCAGGACACGGTGGAGGGTGGCGTAGGCGGCCACCTTGTCGCCGTCGTCGGTGCTCTTCCAGAAGCGGCGGCGGCTGCGGCGGATGTACCAGTTGGTGAGGCTGTCGATGAACTTGACCACCTCGGGCACCACGTTGTAGAGGCGGAACCCTTCCATCTCGCGTTCGATGGTGCCCAGCAGGTCCTGCAGCTCGGCCAGGATCCAGCGATCCAGCTCGGACAGTTGCAGGCTGGACAACGGCGCGGCCGGGTCCCACGACAACTGGCCCTTGGCGCGATCGGCGTTCTGGTAGGTCGCGAACAGCGAAAGCGAATTCCACAGCGGCAGCAGCACCGAGCGCACGACTTCGCGCACGCCGGCCTCCGAGAAGCGCAGCTCCTCGGCCTTCACCGCGGCCGAATCGATCATGTACATGCGCAGGGCGTCGGCGCCGATCTGCTCCAGGATCAGGTTCGGGTCGGGGTAGTTCCGCAGACTCTTGGACATTTTCTGCCCATCTTCGGCCAGCAAAATGCCGTTGACGATCACGTTCTTGAACGCGGGCTTCTGGAACAGCGCCGCGCCCAGCACGGTGAGCGTGTAGAACCAGCCGCGGGTCTGGTCCAGACCTTCGGCGATGAAGTCGGCGGGGAACAGCTTCCCGAAGCCGTCGGCCTTCTCGAAGGGGAAGTGCAACTGGGCGTAGGGCATGGAGCCCGACTCGAACCAGCAATCCAGCACCTCGGAGGTGCGACGGTACACGGTCCCGGCCGGATCAAAGGTCTTGCCGTCCTTCGTGCGCAGCTCGATGGCATCGATGAAGTGGGTGTGCAGATCGGTGATCGTGGCGGCGTCGCGGCCCGACAGGCGCGCGAGCTCCTCGATGGACCCCACGCAGATCATGGAGCCGTCTTCGGCCTTCCAGACCGGAATGGCCGTGCCCCAGAAACGGTTGCGCGAGAGGTTCCAGTCGCGTGCGCCGTCCAGCCACTTGCCGAAACGCCCGTCCTTGATGTGACCGGGCACCCAGGTGATCTCCTGGTTGGAATCGATCATCCACTGCTTGAGGGTCTTGGTGACCCCCTCGGCGCTGGTGACGGGTTTGTCGAGCCCCATGAACCAGGTGCGCATGGCGCGATACAGAAGAGGTGCGCCGGTGCGGTAGCAGTGGGGGTAGCTGTGCACGAAGGTCTCGTGCTTGAAGACCAGCCCCTTCTCCTTCAGCGCGTGGATGATGGCCTTGTCGGCCTCCTTGGCTTCCTGGCCCTTCCAGTCGGGCACCAGGTCGGTGAACTTGCCGTCGGCGTCCAGCGGATCCCACAAGCCCAGCCATTCGGCGGCGCCCAGTTGGAAGTCTTCTTCGCCGAAGGAGGGGGCGATGTGCACCGCACCCGCGCCGTCCTCGGTGCTCACGAAATCGGCCAGCAGCAGGGTGTACTGCTTGTCGGAGAGCTTGGGGGTGTAGCCGAAGAGGGGTTTGTACTTGCGACCGGCCAGCTCCGATCCCAGACGGGTCTCGAGGATCTCGACCTTGGCCGGATCGAAGTACGCGGCCAGGCGGGGCTCGGCGATCCAGTACACCGAACCGTCCACACGGATCTTGACGTAGGGGATTCCCGCACCCAGCGCCACGGCCAGATTGGAGGGAAGCGTCCACGGAGTCGTGGTCCACACCAGGAGGGCGGCGTTCTCGGCATCGTCTTCCAGGAAGAACTTGAGCGTCAGCGACGGATCCTGTCGATCCTTGTAGCCCTGGTTGACCTCGAAGTTGGACAGCGGGGTGGAGAGCTTGGGCGAGTAGGGCTGCACCCGGTAGCCCTCGTAGATCAGCCCCTTGTCGAAGCACTCCTTGAACACCCACCACACCGACTCCATGAACGACGGGTCCATGGTCTTGTAGCCACCCTGGAAATGGACCCAACGGCCCATGCGCAAGACGGTCTTCTCCCATTCGCCGGTGTAGCGCATCACGATGGAGCGGCACGCTTCGTTGAACTTGTCGACGCCGTAGGCCTTGATCTCGGCCTGGCCGGCCAGGTTCAGGCTCTTCTGGATCTCGTTTTCCACGGGCAGGCCGTGGCAATCCCAGCCGAAGCGGCGGTCCACGCTGCGGCCACGCAGGCTCCAGTAGCGCGGCACGATGTCCTTGAGGGTGCCGGCCAGAAGGTGCCCGTAGTGGGGCAGGCCCGTCGCGAACGGAGGGCCGTCGTAGAAATGGAAGGGCTCGGCACCCTGGCGGATCTCTTCCTGCCTCTCGAAGGCCTTGGTGGCCTCCCAGAACTTCAGGATGCGGCCTTCCAGGCCAGGGAACGAGACGTTTTTCTCGGGTTCGCGAAACTGGAGCATAGGGTCGCAAAGGTAGAACCCGAGGGCTGAGCGGATCTGCTCACACGCCCCCGAGCGCCATGCACCCCACGTCAGCGCTCCGTGGTGAGCCCCATCGCCCGGCGCAGGGCCAGTCGGGAGAGCACGACTTCGGCGCGGGCTTCGTCGGCGTCCAGACGCGCCTGCGAACGTGAATCCTGGTACCGCCGCAGGTCCAGACCCGACAGCGCCCCGGCGCGGTACCGCGCCAAAGCGGCTTCCAGCACCAAGGCGGACTGTTCTTCGTTGCGCGCTTCCAGCGCCCACGAAGCCCGAGCGGTCTCCCACCTTTGCTGGGCATCGGCCAGGCGTGCCGCCTGTTCCCGTTCCCGGGCCACCCGCTGCACGGCGGCCCGTTCGAGCGTCGCGGACGCCTCGCGAGCCCGGGCCCCGTTGCGGAAGCCCTCGAACAACACCCACGAGGCCTTGGCCCCGTAGACCATTCCCTGGCTCCAGGCGTCGGCGGGAGGTTCGTCGTCGCGGAGAGCCCCCAGCCAGGCGTAGTCGGCGTACAGGGACAGTTCGGGCCACCACGTCCCGCGGGTCGCGGCAAGCTCGCGGCGCGAAGCGTCCTCCAGCGCCACCAGGGCCTGCACATCGGGGGTCGGCCCCGCCTCTCCCCCCTGCATCGGAGCCATGGTGTCCACGGGCAGGTCTTCGGAGACGGCGATCGCGGCAGGAACATCCAGTCCCAGTGCAAGTTCCAGGGCTCGCAGGGAGCGTTCCCTGGCAGCCGAGGCGCGCAACAAGGACAAACTGTCGCGCGATGCGTCGAGAGCCGCCTGTCGCGCCTCCAGTCCCGCCTCGGTCCCGATCTCGAGCCGGCGGCGCGCCACTTCGGAGCGCACCACCGTGGTGGCCAGCACTTCCCGGGTGATGGCCACCTTGCGCGCGGCCAGCCACGATTCCATCCAACGCGTCGCGGCGATCTCCTCGGAAGAGGCCAGCGCCTCCTGCTCCGACGCCAGCGCCGCCCGCTCCCGGGCG
This sequence comes from Fibrobacteria bacterium, assembly GCA_035913415.1. GTDB lineage: Bacteria > Fibrobacterota > Fibrobacteria > UBA5070 > UBA5070 > UBA5070. The sequence continues at coordinate 27,574 of JAMIIV010000054.1, forward strand.
GAAAGGGCACCCAAGGCGTTCCAGGAACGGAAACCGTCGAAGACGATCCAGCGCGCGCCCAAGGTGGTGCGCCACTGGGCATCAGGATCCATACGCGAGGCCGCCGTGGAGCGCCCTTCGCCTCCGGCGTTGGGCCCCAGGCGCGACAGATCCGACGAAGCCGTGACCACGGGGAACAGCGCGCCCAAAGCCTGTTCACGACGGGCCTGGACGACCATCCGATCCTGTCGCGCCATGTGCGCCGCAGGCTGTCCCCGAGCCGCCAGTTCCAGCGCCCGCTCCAGCGAGAGGGTGTCCGCCGAGGCGAACCCCGTCGCGAGCAACGCCAGGGAAAGAGGACGGAGAAGGTGGTGGGCGATCATGCGTGGACCTCCGCGGGAGCATCCGAAGACGGATTCCGGCGAGGAGCGAAGAGCAGGTACATGGAGGGGATGACCAACAAGGTGAGGAAGAGCGACGAGAGGACCCCGCCCACGACGGCCACACCCAGAGGCTTGCGGCTTTCGGCTCCGGCCCCCAGGGCCAGGGCGACCGGCAGGATGCCCAGGATGGTGGCGGCCGTGGTCATCAGGATGGGACGCAGCCGTGCCATGGCGGCGTCGCGCACGGCTTCCAGGGGCACCCGCCCCGCGGCCAACCGCTGGTTGGCGAACTCCACGATCAGGATGCCGTTTTTTGTCACCAACCCCACCAGCATCACCAGGCCGATCTGGCTGAACAGGTTCAAGGTCATCCCGAAGGCGGCCAGGGCGCCCAGCGCCCCGAAGAGGGCCAGGGGAACCGTGAGCAGGATGACGAACGGCGAGCGCAGGCTCTCGAACTGGGCGGCCAGCACCAGGAAGACCACGGCGAGCGCCATCAGGAAAACCCAGCCCAGACTGGAAGAAGACTCGAGATAGTCCCGCGAAGATCCCGCCCATTGGGTCTGGAAGCGTTCGTCGAGCACGGCATCGGCCACCTGTTTCATCGCCGCGACGCCGTCTCCGAGGGCGCGTCCCGAGGCGAGTCCCGCCGAGATGGTGAACGAGGCCTGGCGATCGGTGCGCAACCGCTGCGGCGGCACCATCGTCTCGCGCGGACGCACCACCGCGGACAAGGGAACCAGGTCGCCCCGCGTATTGCGGACTCCCACCAGGTCGAGGGTCGCGGGCGCATCGGCGCCGTCGAGCTCGGCGATGACCGGATACGTCTTGCCCTCGCGCAGGAAATCCCCGAATTCGGGCGAGCCGAATCCCAACTGCAGAGCCGAGGCGACGGCATCGGGCGCGAGCCCCAGATCGCGCAGGGCGTCGCGATCCACCTGCAGTTCCATCTGCGGTTTGGTGAAGCGCAGGTCGGTCTCGACGGCCGCGAATGCCGGATTCTGTCGGGCTTCGGCTTCCAGCTTGGGCAGGATCTCGCGCAGGGCGGCCAGATCGGGACCACGCACCACCAGTTGCACGGGAAGGCTCTGCCTGCCCCCCACCCGGATGGCCTGTTCCTGGACCACCGAAACCCTCGCTCCCCCCAGGCGTTGCAATCGGCGCGACAGGTCGGCGGCGATGGAATCCTGGCTGCGCACGCGCTCCCCGGAAGGCAGGAGGGTCAATCGGGCGAAACCGGAATTGGCGCCCGTGAAACTGCCCGAGGAATTGACGAGGTAGGTGCGAATCTCGGGCGTGCTTGCCTGCAGGGTGTCGGCCATACGCGAGAGCCAGTCGCGCATGTAGGTGAACGTGGCGCCCTCGTGGGCGGTCGCATTGATCTGCAAGGCACCGCGATCCTCCGGAGGCGCCAACTCCCGAGGGAGCATTTTCAGGAACCCGAACGCCGAGGCTCCGGCCACCACGAGCACCACCAACGAGATCCAGGGCCTCACCAGCGTGGCTCCCAGCATGCGCCCGTAGGATTCCGTGAGCCCCACGAAGAACGGCTCGGTGGCCCTGTAGAAGCGGGAGTGCTGGTCGTGGGCACGCAGGATCCGACCCGACAGCATGGCCGCCAGCGTGAGCGCCACGAAGCCGGAGATCAGCACGCTGCCGCCGATGACCACGCCGAATTCCCGGAACAGACGACCCGTGAACCCCTGCAGGAACAGCAACGGAACGAACACGGCGCACAACACCAGCGTGGTGGCCACCACCGCCGCGAAGATTTCGTTGAGCCCATGTGCCGCGGCCTTCCGAGGCGGCATTCCCTCCTCGACCCGGGCGTAGATGTTCTCCAGCACGACGATGGCATCGTCCACCACGATGCCGATGGCCAGCACCACGCCCAGCAAGGTGAGGACGTTGATGGAATAGCCCAAGAGCCAGACCAGTCCGAACACACCCACCAGGGACACCGGAATGGCCAGCACCGGCACCAGCGTGGACCGCCAATCGCGCAAGAACAGGAAGATGACCACGACCACCAGCAGGAAGGCGATGCCGATCGTCTCCCCCACTTCGACCAGCGCCGCGCGCACGAACCGGGTGTTGTCGAAGACCTCCTCGAGAGCCACATCCTCCGGAAGGGCGGTACGGTACGCGTCCAGACGTTTACGCGCCTCGTCGACGATCTCGACCTGGTTCCCGCCTGGCTGGGCCACCACGGCCAGAGCCACTCCGGGTTCGCCTCCCACTTTCAGAAGCGAGCGCTCGTTCTCGGCTCCCAGTTCGACGCGGGCCACGTCGCGCAGGCGCACCTCGCCCGAAGCGGTGCGCCGCACCACCACGGCGCCAAATTGCTCGGGCCCTTCCAGCCCGGTACGCGCCTTCAAAGAAACCGAGACGTCGCGGCCTTCGATCTGCCCGGCGGGCAGCTCGACGTTCTCGCGCAGCAAGGCGGTGCGCAAATCGGCCACGGTGAGCCCCGCGGCCCACAACCGAGCCGGATCGACGCGCAACCGCATGGCCCAACGGCGTTCTCCCCAGATGCGCACCTCGGCCAGCCCCGGGATGGTCTGCAAGCGCTCCTGGATGTGGGTGGCGATCTCCGAGACCTCCAACAGATCGCGCCCCGGTGCCCGCAGCGACATCACCAGGATGGGAACGGCGCTGGCGTCGGCCTTGGCGACCGTGGGAGGATCCACATCTTCGGGCAGACGGCGCGTGGCGCGCGACACCCGGTCGCGGACGTCGTTGGCGGCGCGCTCCAGATCGACCGACAACTGGAATTCCACCGTGATCGTCGAACGCCCATCCCGGCTTTGCGAGAGCATCGTGCGAATGCCGTCGATGCCGTTGAGGGACTGCTCGAGCGGCTCGGTGACCTGGTTTTCCATCGCCTCGGCATCGGCGCCGCGCCACGAGGTTTCGACCGTCACCACGGCCGGATCGATGGAGGGATATTCCCGCACCGGCAGGGCTGGCAGGGCCAGGGCCCCGAACAACAGCAGGAATACGGACGCCACCGACACCAGGACGGGGCGGCCGACGATGGTTTCGGCGAGTTTCATCGGCGCGGCCCACCGAGCAGGCGGGCGACTTCGACGTCACTACCCGGTCGGGGCGGTGTGGCTCCAGGGATGAGTACCGTGTCGCCGACCGCCACTCCGGAAAGGATCTCCAACCGGTCGGCGGTCCTGCGGCCGATTTCCACGGGAGTGAACACGGCCTTCCCTCCGCGATGGACGAATAGGCCCAGTCCTTTGGCATCTCCGGCCAAGGCCGTGGACGGCACGGCCAGAACCTTGGTGGAATCGGCCCCGAATTCCATGCGCACCGCGGCGCCGGGCAGCAGGCCCTCGCACCCGGAAAGACAGGTGGCACGCAGTCGCCGCGCGCGGGTGGAGGGATCGACCCACGCATCGAGCACGGAGACCTCGGCCCTCCCCTTGGCGCGCCCCGACGGATCGTTCCATGTCAGTTTCTGCCCAACCCGGGCCAGGCCGGCGGCGCTCCCCGCCAGACTCGCCTCCAACTGCGAGCGCCGGGCCACCACGCGCACCAGCAACGTGCCCGCCGGGATCCACTGTCCCGGGGAATGTTCGCGCAGCCCCGCGATCCCGTCGAAGGGCGCGACCACGACGGTGCGCGCCAAGGCGACCTCGGCCAGCGCGAGTTCGGCACGCGCCACCGCGGAATCGGCCGCCGCGACTTCGACCTGCTGGGCGCTGGCCGCCTCGGCCTTCCACTGCTCGCGCACCCGGGCCAGCGTCGCATCGGCCAGACGCGAACGCGCCGCCGACCGATCGCGCGAGGCGCGGGCCTCGGCGTCATCGAGACGAGCCAGCACCTGGCCCTTGCGCACCGGAGCCCCTTCGGCGAACGGAAGGGCCGACAAACGCCCCGCGACCTCCGTCCGGATCTCGACACCCTCGGAAGCACGGACCGCGCCCAGCACGGCATGTGGCGCCGAAAACGCCTGCAAGGACATCTCCACAGCCGCGAAACGAGGGGTGCGTTTGCCCCCTTTGCCCTTGGCGTCGGGGGCATCCTTCCCCGATCCGCACGCAGCGAGGAAACTCAGGGGGAGAACGGTCCATAGCGGCATCCGGCGAGCATTGAGCATGCAGGCCAATCTACTCGAACGGGATGCCTGCGCCCCGCCGTGCAACGCCACTGTACCCGCCTTGATGGCGCCACTTACCGAAATGACGCCTCGAGCGCGACACCACCCGGCCCCAACAACACCTCGCGCTCGACCGACATCACGCCATCGCTCCACCCGGCGAAACCACCATCCCCACGTGCACTCAGGCGCAGAGGGACTCCCTGGACATGCGCTCCCTGGTAGACGGCGCCCATGTCCAACCCTTCGACCAGGAGACTCCCCCCGCGAATGGAGACCTTCACCGTCGCCGTATCCCCCAGGCCGTACCATTTGCGCATCTGTTCGTGAATCTGGGTCGGGCGCTTGATCAGGAAATTGCGGGTGCTGTTGCGCTGGGCCGCCAGGACGACGGGATCCAGGGACCAGCGGAGCGCGTCGCGCCCCACCTCCGATGCCAACACGGACTCGAGGGAATCGAAGGCCGCCAGCGCCCGAGGGGCGGAGACGTCGGTGGCCAACAGGGCGTCCAGGCGATGCACGAATCGCGCCCTCCAGCCCGGGTTGGCCGAAAAACGTCGGAAGAGCACCGTGGCACGCGGACCGTTGGGGTATTCGTCCACCACCGAGGAGTCGCCCAGGAAAGCGAACATGTCTTGCGACGACCCGCAGAACCCGCCCAGTCCTCCATCGAGATCGTAGAGCATGAACCTCCAAGGCGTAGGCCCGCCGCGCTGCCGCCAGACCCGCAGGTTGTTGGCCGGCCAGTCGCAGTTGCCCGCCCAGATTTCGGCGGCAAGGTACAGGGCGAGATTGTCGGCATCCACCAAACCCCGCGCGCGGTCCCAGGCGGACGGATCCGCGAGATTCGCCCCCATCAACCAGTCCACGGTGGAGACCCATCCTTGCAGACTGCCGGCCTGGATCTCCACTCCGTTCTTCACCAGATCCACTTGCGACGGATCGAGCCCCAAGCGCGTGTCCAGGTAGTCGGGATCGAGTTTTTCGCGCAGGTCGTGGATACCCCAATAACGTCCATTCAGGAACACGACCACATGGCGCGAAAGCTGCGCTTCGAGGCCGCGCCCCGCCACCAGCGCAGTCCCCAAAGCGTCGCGCAGATGTTCGAGTCCGTAGTTGCTGCCGTTGTTGCGCAGTCCGAACCCCTTGAACCGGCGCAGGTCGGGCCGCTGCGGAAAGACGGGAGCCTCGATCCAGCGCGTCCCGTACCGCTCCCGGAATTGGACGGAAATCGACTTCTTGGGCTTGGCGCGGCTCCAGTTGCCGTAGATCCCGATTCCCGCTGCCGCGCCGAAGAGGCGCCCCCCGCCCGGCTCGAACATTTCCAGGCGCGCCGGGATCTCCCGATCGCTCCAGTAATTGGCGCCGTAATGCGGCTGCAACGCGGATGCACGCGGCCCCTCCACGTACAGCCCGGTGTCCGGATCGAAGAGCGCGGCATCGTCGGCCACCACCGACACCACCGGCAGGGAGATCGTCTCGCCCACCAGGAACAGGGCCGAGGCGATCGGCCCTCTGCCTCCCCGTTCGTCGAACACGGCACACGACAGGACCCACGTGGAATCGAGACGGATTCCGTCAATGGCGTCCGGCGAATCCGATGAGGGACGTCGACCACCCTGGGTACATCGAATCGTGCCGCCGGGCACCGGTTTCAGCCGCACCACCACGGGGCCGGCATGGAACCCCGACGGCGTCTCGAAGACCGGCTCCGGAAGCGCGCTGGTCGCGATGTCCCCCGCATTGGCGGCTCCCGGCGTGGGCCGCTCGGAAAGCCCCCAGGTCCGCCCACCTTGGCGCGCCCATGAACGGCGGGCGTCCATTTCGGGGTAGGCCACCGTGCGCCCATACCTTCCCGATGTGTCCTCCAGATGCAGGACCCCTCCTTTGCGGTGCAATTGGAAGGAGGCATGCGGACGTCGTTCCGAGCGATAGAGGGCAAGGTCGGCTGCCGTGAACCGATAGGTCCCCAAGACGCTGTAGGGTGGCTCGAAAGCCAGGCTTCGGTACACCGAAAAATCCAGGCCGACCCCTGCTAGGGGAAGGTCGTAGGTATCCAGTGACACTCCGGTGCCGCGCAGTTCCACCACCGGCCCCAGCCAGCAATCGACGCGATCCTGGCACAACCGGATCCAAAGCGGCTGCCCGGCGGGAATGGTGGCGCGCAGGCGCAACCGGTCTCGACCCGAGGCGTCCAGCACCCCACCACCAGGCGGCAGGACGGTGACGATCGCACTCGACCAATTCATCCCCAACGTGGCGTTGTCTCCCAGCACCAACGAGGCGCTGAGGGCGCGGGCCCCATCGGGGAGGCGGCCCATCAGCTCGGGGAACTCCCACGAGGCACACGAACTTCGACCCGGAGGCTGCCGCAGTCCGTCGCTCCAGCATCGCACATCGTCCGAAAGGAGTTGCAGGGTATCTCCCGCAGGAGCCATCCCCAGCCGATCCTTGCCCGACAGGAACACCACCAGTCGGCCGCCGGCAGACAGCGAGGAATCGGGCAGTGCCCAAGGGAGTCCGTCCCCGGCCTCGCCTCGCAAGCGCCAAGCTCCCAGCGCCACTGGTTTGTCGGAGACGTTCCGGAGTTCCACCCATCCGGGATCGTCGCCATCCTCGTCCAGGAAGTCCACGTTGCCCGTGGCGATTTCCTCCAGTTCCAGCGGCGACTCGAGAGTATCTCGCCCAACGGGCTCTGCGGGGGGATCGATCGAAGGATCCGCACACGAGGCGAGCACGACCGCAGCCGCCGTTGCCGACAGGAATCGTCGCATGACCCCTCCCCTATTCCGAGCTGGCGCACGCGGGGCGCCGAGGAACGATCCGCCTCGTGCCTCGGGGCGGATCGGACCACATTGTCCCATTTCGCGGAGAGCCACCACCTGCGGACACGCCACGGGCCCCACCGGGCCCGCGCACATCAGCGGAAACGCGCCACCAGGTTCAGGCCTTCGGGCCCGGGGACCACCACGCGCATGGGATCCATCACTCCGTCGCTCCACCCTTCGAAGACCCTCCCTGCGGACCTGGCCTCCACGTGCATCGGAACCCCTTCGAAGTGGACGCCGCGGTAGCCGGCTCCCACGGACAGGCCTTCGACCTCGAGCATCCCGCCTTCGGCGGCGAGAGTCACGGCCGTGGTGTCCCCCAACGCGTACCAGGCCTGCATGTCGGCGAGCACCGCGGCGGGACGCCTCTGCAGGAAGGATCGAAGCTTCGACTCCGCACGGGTCTGGGTGCTGGCAGAAATCTGCCAGCGCTCGCGATCGCGTTCCTTTTCCGCGGCGTGTTCGGCCTGCATGCTGTCGAAGACCGCCAAGGCTCGTGTCGACGAGAAGTTGGTGGCCAACAAGACGCAGAAGCGATGGATGAACCGCGCCTTCCAGCCCGGATTGGCGGAGAGCTTGCGGAAGAAGACCGTCGAACGCGGACCGTTGGGATAGTCCTCGACCACCGTGGAGTCGCCCAGGAACGAGAACATGTCGAGCTCGCCGCTGAATCCCCCCAGTCCGCCATCCAGGTCGAACAGCATCATGCGCCAGGGGGAGGCCGGAGAGATCTTCCTCCAACTGCGCAGGTTGTTGGCCGGCCAGTCGTCGTTGGATGCCCACATCTCGGCGGCGATGTACGTGGCGTAGTTGTCGAGGTCCAGCAGGGACTGCGCCTGCCCCATGTCGGCGGGATTCGTCAGGTCGGCCCCCAGGAACCAGTCGACCATGGAGTTCCAACCCGTGGCGGTGCCGGCCTGCACCTCGCCACCGTTCTTGAGCAGATCGAACTGCGTGTCGTCAAGGCCGAAGCGGGTATCCAGATAGTCGGCGTCCAGCTTCTCGCGCATGTCGTACATACCCCAGTACCGCCCGTTGATGTAGACGACCACCATGCGGGACAACTGGTACTCCAGGTCGCGACCTTCACTGAGCATGCACCCCAAGGCGTCGCGGGAAAACCCGCTCTGGAAGTCGCCACCCATGTTGCGCAGACCGAAGCCCTTGAACCTCCGCAGCTCCGGGTGCTGGGGAAACAGGGGCCAGTCGATGCGCCGCACCCCGTACTTCTCGCGGAACTGCACCGACAGCGGCCGCTTGGCACCGGCGCGGCTCCAATTGCCGAAGATGCCCAACCCCGCTGGCGCCGAAAAGCCGCGTGTGCCGTCCTTCTCGAAGAACTCCACATGGGCGGGAAGCTCGGTGTCTTCCCAGTAGTTGGCACCGTAGTGCGGAAGCTCCGCCGAAGCGTTCGGCCCCTCCATGTAGAGGCCTGTGACGGAATCGAACATCGCGGCGGAATCGACCGTGAAGGACACCACGGGCAGCGAGGCGCGTTCCCCCACCAGGAACAGACCCGTCGCGACCGGCCCCTTGCGCCCCGAGGCATCGAACGCCGCGCACGAAAGCAGCTTGGTGGAATCCAGACGGATTCCGTCGGAGGCGTCGCGGGCCGCCGCATCCAGGCGCGCGCCGTTTTCGGCGCAGCGGATCACGGCGCCGGCCACGGCGCCCAGGCGCACCACCACGGGTCCCGCATGGTACCCAGTGGGGGTGGCGAAGGCCGGGGCAGGCAGGGTCGCGGGAGGCGGCTCGGACGGATTGGGTGCATCGGGGGAGGGGCGATCGCGCTCGGCGTAGGTGTGGGTCCCGGGCAGGCGAGCCCAGGAGCTGGTGGCGGGCATCTCGGGGTATTCCACCCCCTGGCCGACCATTCCCGACGTGTCTTCCAGGTGCAACACACCACCCTTGCGGTGGAGCTCGAACGAGGCGTGGGGCCGCAGGGCCGAGCGGTAGAACTGGAGATCGACGGCCGTGATTCGGTAGGTACCGAAGCGCCCGGTGGGCGGCATGAAACTCACCGAGGCCAGTTTTCCGAAATCGGTGGCGACGCCTTGGAGGGAGATGTCGTACAAACCCAGCCGCTCGCCGGTTCCGATCACCTGGACCGTGGCGCCTTTCCAGCATTCCTGCCCCTGTTCGCAAAAGCGCAGCAGAAGCGGTTGGCCGGAAGGGATGGTGGCGCGAAGCACCATCCGATCACGCCCCGACGCGTTGACAGGCGACACCTTCGGGGTCATCGAGATCTCGACGGCCGACCAGTCGATGCCGCTGCCGGCGGGATCCTTGAGGATCATCGTCGCGCTGAAAGCCAGCAGACTCTCGGGCATCAGGCGTCCACGGATCTTGCCCGCCATCTCCCACGGACCGAAGGAGGAATATCCGGGAGGATCGTTCAACGAATCGCTCCAGCCGTAGCCCATGTAGTTGAAGGCCCGCACGCTGTCGCCCATGGGGACGCTGCGGCGGCGGTCCAGTCCCGACATGAACACCAACATGCGCCCGCCCGGCGGCAGGAGGGTGTCGGGCAGACGCCAGCCGGGCCCATCCTCCGCTTCGCCCCGAAGCCGCCAGGCGCCCAGGGGTACGGCGGTGTCGGCGGTATTGGAGATCTCCACCCAGCCGGGGTCTTCGCCGCGCTCGTCGAGCAGATCCACGTTGCCCGGCATGATCTCTTCGATCACCAACGGGCCGGACCGCAACGAGTCGGGCACCCATGACGAAGGGCCAGGCCCTTGGTCGATGGGGGCCGGGGCGGGTTGGGAGTCGTCGCACGAGGCGAGGAGTCCGGCGAAGACCAAGGCGTAACAGGAAATTCGATTCATCGGGTCACTTTCCAGGCGAGGGCGCGGCGGCCCTCCAGGCGGAGGGATCGTCTCCCGGGATGGTCGGATCGATGCGTTCCAGGCAGGCTCCTCCCCCATCGGCCTCCGCGGGCCACGGGACGACGGGAAGCCAGGCGGCGACGTCGATCGGACGCGCCTTCCACTGCAGGTTTCCCGATGCGGTGGTCACGGCGGTGGT
>JAMIIV010000055.1:0-20480 GCA_035913415.1 Fibrobacteria bacterium
CCCAGTGCCAGAACCAGGAGGCGCCGGATGCCGTGTTGGGTGTGGAGGAACCGTATTCAGGGACCCGGACCCTCAGGTGTTTTCCAGCCCAGACGGGTCGAAGCACGTTGGCTGTTGTGGTGGGAGCCACCGGGGGGCTTGCAACGGGGATTTCGGGGGAGCCTTGCGGCGCGTCGAGGCGGATCAGGTAGCGACGGGCCATATCCCAGCGATGGACCTCGAGCTGAAACAGGTGATCGCCCAACAGGGAGTCCGGAGTCCAGAACGACGGCCCCTGGACGAAGAATTCGATGTGGTCCTGGGGGTCGAAGACGCCATCCCGATCGAGGTCCACGCGACGGATGGGGACAAGGGAGAGGCCTGTTGCGGGGAGCGCGGCATCGGCCACCGGATCGATCGTCCCAAGGGAAGGGGCGCCGACGGCCACGCGTTCGAAGTCGACGCCGTTCAGGTTGCCCAGAAGGGATTGGAGGCGCTGGCCGGTGAGCCGGACCATGCCGTCGCGGGTACGGTCGCCGACTTCCGGTTCCCGCACCGTGAGCTGAAGGGTCTGTTTGCCATCGGGGATCAGCAGATCCGGGCCTCCCTGGCGGCGCGCCGCGGTCAGGGCCTTCGCCGTGGTCCCGAACCGGGCGGATCCGCCTGGGTTGGCCACCAGGGGGCGCAGGGTGGGGGACAAGGGAGCATCACCACCACCCTCCATCCGGACGACGACATCCAACCGCTGCGAGACTCGTACACCACCGTTGGCCGGTTCGGCCCAGGGAATGGAAAGTCGGAGCAGACGCCCTTGCGGCGTGGAATCGACTCTCCATGCGGGATGTTCGATCGGGGGTGCCGGGACCGGACGGGCATCGATCCAGGCCGGGACGCGTTCCCACGAAGGGCCGCGCAGCACCACGGGATCGAAGCGTCGGATTTCGACGGACCAGGATCCCTTGGGCGGCAACGAGAGGGTGGCCTCGGCCATCGGGGACGCGAGGCTTCCGGGAAGGGTCGAGGGCGCGAATCGCCGGGCCACGATGCGACGATTCGATGCCAGCGTGTCGCAGGTCCAGGCGCCGAGGGACCACTGGGCCTCCCAACGATCGGGACGATCGATCCGCACCTCGAGGGAGTGGGCGCGAGCCGAAAAAAGGGCGACAAGAATTGTCTGCCCGAGCAGGAGACGGGAAGGTAGGGATGGGGGCACGGGGCTAAATTATCGGCCTCATCCAGTGTCGCCCAGAGGGCGCGCGAGAAAAAGATTCGGAAATCCGACTTGTACTGTGCCGTCAGGGCAGCAGGAACTGGACCGGGGCTGAAGCGAAGGGGAGCAGCCGCGAGAATGCCTCGCCCTCGGGGTCGATCAGGCGGCGCAGAAGGGGCGGTCGGGGGTCGTCGGATTCGAGGTCGGCATCGGGTGGAAGCTTTGCCAGTCGTTTGGCCTGGGCGACCGCGTCGGAGAAACTTCCCAGGGAATCGATCAGGCCCACCGAACGGGCTTGCCTGCCGCTGAAGATCCTGCCGTCGGCAAGAGTGTCCAGCGCTGCGGACGAAACCTTGCGGCGCAGCGCGACCACTTCCCGAAACTGCGCGTGGACGTCGTCGATCATGGTTTGGAACAACGCCTGTTCGCGTTCGGTCATGGGACGGAACGGCGAACCGACGTCCTTGAATTCGCCGCTTTTGACGGTCTGCTGGGAGATCCCGATCTTCTCGAGAAGCAGGTGGGCGTCTACAGATTGGGTGATGACCCCGATGCTTCCGACCAGGCTGCCGGGATTGGCCCAGATGCAGCGCGATCCCAACGCGGCGTAGTAGCCGCCGGAGGCGCCCAGATTGACCACGCTGGCCACCACGGGTTTGATGGAGTCCAACATGCGGACCGCGTGGTAGATCTCCTGCGAAGCACCGACGGCGCCGCCAGGGGTTTCGATGCGCAGCACCACGGCCTTGACGTCGGAGTCGGCCATGGCCGCTTCCAAGCGCTCGACGATCCGCCGGGGGTCGGTGATGGGGCCTTCGATGCGCACCGTGCGGACCCTGGGACCCGAAACGTGGGGGACGCCGGAGAGGCTGGAGCCGGCGCCACCGATGCCGATGCCGACCACGCAGGAGACGCCGAGAAGGGCGAAAACACCCAGGAACGCGAGGAAGGTCTTCATGGTGTCCTCAACCGTTCCCCGGTACCTTGATGATCTGGCCCACGCGCAGATTGGCCTTGGACAGGCCGTTGATCTGCTTGAGCGAGTCCACTGTGGTGGACCGTGCGCGGGCAATGGAGTACAGGGTGTCCCCCGGGCGGACCGTGTAGCGGGTCAGGCGCAAGGTGCGGTCGGCGGGGGCTTCGCGGTTGTCGCGGGCTTGGGTGCGGGGGGCTTCAGGTGTGCGCAAGGCTGTGGTTTCCTGGCCGGCGGCCACCCGGGTGCTGGCGCGCGAAGCCTTCGACCGAGGGAGGACCAATTTCTGTCCGATGCGGAGCCGACTGCCGCGGAGACCGTTGGCTTCGAGGAGGTCGTCGGTGGAGACCCCGTACCGCAGGGCGATGGAGGATGCGGTTTCGCCGCGCCGGACGCGATGGGATTCCGGAGTGCGGTGGACCGGTTCGGATGCGGAGGTCCGGGAGCGGGCGGCGATCTGCACAACAGGCTCGGAGGATGCGGAGGAATGGATCCTGAGAACCTTGCCTGCCTTGACTCGTGCCGAAGGCAGGCGGTTCCAGTCCATGATCTGGCGTACGGTCACGCCGTTGGCCCGGGCGATGCGTGCGAGTGACTCGCCGTGGCGGACCTTGTGGTGGATCGTGGTGGCAACGGCTTGGGGAGGCGCGACCTCGGGCTGGGCCGTGGAGTCGGGTTGAACGGATTCCGGCTCGGGAGAGCGAGGGATGCCCGCGAGGGTGGGGTCCGCATTGGGGGCGCTGACCGCCAGGGAGGTGCCGGCCTTGACGGTGCGGGATTCCAGGCTGTTCCAGGAGACGAGGTCGTTGGATGTGACGCCATAGCGGCTGGCGATGCGCGCCAGGGTTTCGCCACGGCGGACCTTGTGCCTTGGGGTGGGCGTGGGAATTCCGCTGCGGGCCAGGATGGCGTGGCGTCGTTCCATGGGGGGTTCGCGGAACGTGGGCAAGGCCACCGAAGGCGAGTAGGTGTCGGTGTAGACCACCAAGGTGCGGCCGGCCTTGACCTTCTTGCCGTGGATGCGGTTCCAGGACTTCAGCGATGACACCGTGACGCCGTAGCGGCTCGCGATGCGCTGAAGGGTCTCGCCGCGCCGGACGCGATGCGAGAGACGCGACGGTTGTGGGGCCTGGTAGCTGCGGTCGAGCGTGGCGTAGGCGGTCTGGAACCTCTCGCGACTCCCAACCGGAAGGCGCAACACCCACGGCTCCTGCGAGGGGGGTGTCATTCCCTTGACCAAGGAGGGATTCAGCAGGACCAGCGACTCGGGGGGAGCGCCGACGATGTCGGCGACTTTCATCAGCGGAATTCCGCCTTCGACGGTGAACGTGTCCGCGACGAGTGGGGCCCAGGGGGTGTACTTGAAGCCGTGGAGTTCGGGGCGTTTTCCCAAAATCGCGGCGGCGAACACGCGCGGCACGTAGTTGCGCGTTTCCTGGGGAATGGGGATCTGCCAGTAATCGTTGGTGCCGGAACGGCGGATGGCGCGGTCCACACAACCTTCGCCGCAATTGTAGGCGGCCATCGCCAGTCGCCAGTCGCCGTACCGCTTGTACAGGAAGGAGAGGAAGTCGATGGCGGCTTCCGTCGCCTTGATGGGGTCGCGGCGCTCATCGACGTAGCGATCGATCCGCAGACCGTAGCGGCGGCCGGTCGAGGGGATGAATTGCCAGATTCCGGCAGCCGCGGCCGGGGAGGTGGCCCGCGAATTGAATCCGCTCTCGATCATGGCCAGGTAGATGAGGTCCTGGGGCACGCCGCGTGCGGCCAGACGCTCCGAGAATTCGGCTTCCCAGCGTCCCTTGCGCTCCAGCCAGCGTTGGAACGTGGAGGGGATGCGCTCCTTGAAGGTGCGCAATTGCAGCAACACCCGATCGTTGAGCTCGACGGGAAGGTCGAAGGTCAGCGTGGAGTCCAGCAGAGCTTCGGCGCGATAGCGGCTGAGTTGGGTGCTGTCGAGCGTGAAGACGGTTGTGGCCGCGAGGTCGGTCTCGTCGAGGGAGTCCAGCAGCATCTGCCCGTCGTGTTCGTCTTCGCCGGTCTCGGAAGGGGCGAGGGACCACGGGAGGTTGTTTCGCATGGACCCGACGACTTCGGCGATCAAGGGTCGGAGAGCTGTGTCGGTGCTTGAGGCCTGGGAGACCTCCGCCAGCGCGCGTTCCAGGTAATCCTGGGAAGCGGCGTAGCGGCCCTCTGCCTGCAGGATCTGCGCCGTGTCCAGAAGGGCGCGGGCAGCCTGGGCATCGACGTGGGGGCGATGGGGAAGACCGGGGGAACTGGAAACTGGACGCGAAACCGCGCAACCCGTGAGGGTTGCGGCGAGCGCTGCTCCGGCGAAAAGGGCCGGAGCGGTCCGGTTCTCCCTACTCCTCAATGTCGAGGTCTTCCGCGTAGTTCTTCCAGATCCCTTCGCCACGGGCGAAGTTCGGGTCGTCAAAGTCAATTTCCTGGCTCTCTTCGTCGTCGTCCACGCCATCGAGGGACTCGCCGTCGGCGTCGTCCTCGAAGCCCGATCCGAAGCCGCCTTCGATGTCTTCAAAATCGTCTTGCCCCTTGGGGCGACGGGCGAACTGCCAGGAAGCGATCTCGGATTTCATGCCTGCTCTCCTTGTGCGCTGGACGGTGGGCACAACCGCCCGAAATTCCTTCGGAGTCGGAAGTATATCACGGACTGGCGTCACGTCAAGCCGTTTTGCACTTGCCTTGGTGAGTGTGGGGAAGTATCCTGAAGAAAGGCTGACCAGCCTGGCGTACGAAATCGGGAAACCGAGATCGGAAACCAAATGGGGGCGCACAGGTTTCGACAGAGTTGGAACGGTGTCGGTGGCATGCAGAGGATCCAGGTGGCCTCTAAAAAACCTGGGAACCAATATCAGGCGAAGAGACCTACTCTTACGCTCTTGCCGCGTAACTAACACTTACAAAGCAGCGATGATCGGGCTATGTCTCCGGGCCCGGGATTCGAAGATTAGGGGGCTGGGTTGCGCACACGTCTGGGGTGCATGACCGAGATTTACCAGGCTGGCCTTCTGCTCAGCCCGTCGACTGGCGGGGTAGCGGGCGAGATCAAATAGTTGACTAAGCATGTAGAAGCTGGCATTTGACTTTCTTTGGACGCGGGTTCGATTCCCGCCGCCTCCACTTTTGGCCCCCTCTCGGGGCGCATACTCCCCTCCAAGACCCCTCGACGTATGAGCAATACGCCTTCGGGGTCTTGTCGAGTCGTCTGCATCCCCGATAGGAGGCCAAAAGCCCCCTTCACTTGGCTCGCGCCTTTTGGCGCGTTGCTGATTTGTGGGCGGCGACGCTTCGCTGGCCGCCGGGCAGTGCTCGGGTGCACCGCGGGGCCTGGGTTCGGTCGGCCGGGTTCGGGCCCCGCGGTGCGGTGGCTGGGTTGTGCGGAGTTGGGGGTGTGGGCGGCGACGCTTCGCTGGCCGCCGGGCAGTGCCCGGGTGCGCCTCGGGCACCGGGTAGGGGCTGCCGGGTTGGGTGCCCGAGGCGCGGTGGGTGGGGTGTGCCGAGTGTGGGGGGTGTGGGCGGCGACGCCTCGCTGGCCGCCGGGCAGTGCTCGGGTGCACCTCGGGCACCGGGCAGGGGCTGCCGGGTTGGGTGCCCGAGGCGCGGTGGGTGAGGTGTGCCGAGTGGGGGGGCAGGAAGGGCGTCTCGAGGAAAGGGAGAGGCGCGTTGGAGGGATAGATGTCCTGGTGGTCGATCCGGGAAGAGCTTGGTGGGGGAAGAAAACCATATTCTCCACGGGGCCCGTGTTGGGGGCGCCTGGAGGGTGTGCGGTGAAGAATGTGGTGTCGGTCCTGAACGTCGTTGTGATGCTGCTGCTGGCAGGGTTCGTCGTGTTCGTGACGATGAGTCCCGTGGCGGTGCTGGTGGCTTTGATGTTGGCGATTCCGGCCCTCCTTGCCCGGTGGTCGGTCAGTCCCGACTGTGGGTTGAGGATCCGCCGCATCGCGGCTCTGATCAATGTGGTGCATGCGGTGGCGATGGGAATCTGGATCGTGGGCCTCCTGCGGGCCATGGGAAACAACCCGGACGACTATGGGATCGGATGGGGCATGATCGTGTTGGCGGGGGTTTGGATGGCGCTGTGCGGCACGAATGCGCTGGTGTTGCTGCCTTCGCTTGCCTC
This sequence comes from Fibrobacteria bacterium, assembly GCA_035913415.1. GTDB lineage: Bacteria > Fibrobacterota > Fibrobacteria > UBA5070 > UBA5070 > UBA5070. The sequence continues at coordinate 6,304 of JAMIIV010000055.1, forward strand.
TGCACGAACCTTGGAAGCGCCTGTTCCGGCCATCACGGCCAGGAGCGACCTGCCGCCCGAGGCGACTCCCCTGGAGCGGTGGTTGGACCGCATCGGGAAACACCGCTACGCTCCCGAGTTCGCGCGCCACAGGGTCGGATTGGAGCATCTGGACGGCATGACGCTGGTGCGGATGGGGGAGATCGTCGGGGACCCGGACGATGCCCGGGCCATCCTGGAAGAGGTCATGAAAGGGTCCCATCTGGAGGGGACGACCTGAGCGCGGGTTCGCGTGCGCCCGATCGAGCCCGATGGCCTCAGGGCTTGGAAAACAGGAAGTCCCGGGTTCGTCCAGGGCTCTCGGCCCGGATGGCGTAGAGGCCGGGCCCAAGGTCGGTTCCGAGCCATTCCCCGGGGCGGCTGTGGATCTGTTGGATCAGGGTGCCACGCAGGCTCCGGATCGAAACTTGGGCCGGGTCGTGGAGTCGGAACGCGTCGGGGCGGCGGTCCACCCAGGGGCTGGCAGGGACACTGGAAGTGGATGTCGGAGGGAGAGCGTCCAGGCGGAGTGCCCCGAACACGCTGGCGTCGAGGTAGCCCTCATTGGCGAGGTGCCCGGGGGTGTTCACCGACCCGACGAAGCTTTCTCGTGTGGCCCGACCATCGTTGTCGCAATACGCCAGGGAGAAGCCCATCACCTTCCCCTGGTACAAGGTGAGCGGGGTGTTCGGACCCGCAAGGGTGTAGTCCGAGCCATGGACCTGGATGGATATTTCCCATCGCGAGGTGTCCCCGGCCTGCGAACGGACCACGCGCACATGGTCGTTGAACAGGTGGGGTTGTTCGTCGTCGCCGTAGTCGACGACATCGTACCCAGTGCTGATGTGGTAGGCCCAGGCTCCGAAATTGAACTGGTGGTCGCCGCCGCTGCGGTCCTCGTCGAGGAAAACTTCCACGCAGTCGTCGTTCCACCAGTTCTTCAGGGGGGCGGTGGTGCGGTCGGAGATGGAATCATCCACCACCTCGACCAGCAGATGAAGGAAGGTGGGGTCCCACAGGGCCTTGTAGCGGACGAAGAGGTCGGACGCCGGGGGCATCGAGGTTCCAGGGAGATAGTTGTAGGCCAAGGTGTCCCAGAGGGCGTGGTTCCACGCGGGATCCAGCTCACCGTCCAGGGTGATGGGGTCCGGGGTCCGGGGAGCGATGTATTCGTTGGGGTCCTGGGCGCAGGTGGATTGCCAGGCGGCCAGGGTCAGCAGGGCGATGCCCAGGAGAGGAATGACGGCGGTGGGGGTGCGGGCCACGGAGGGTCTCCGGAGGTAGAGGCGGTGGTGGGCGGTTGGTGGCCGCGAAGGAGGGAAGGGACGCGGGGATTCTGGATCCGCGGTTTCCCTTCCGCGACCATGAGTCGCCAGAACGATCGCTCAAGTTCAAGAATGAGTATCAAAATAGATCGAGGCTCGTGGCCCTCTCCCAAAGGCTCCGAATCGGCGACTCACCCGACCGAGGTGCCGAATGGAGGTGTTCACAAGGATTGAACACATTCTGGAACCCCGTGTCGGAAATCGCGCCTGCGATCCAGCGGACCGCGGTAGGTTGCACGTGTTCACCAAACCGACCCCGCCATCCGTGGCGGGTGTCCCGAGGGTCTCATGCACATCGTCCCGAAGTCCTGGAACTCGTCTTTTTCGCTCGCTGGCCTGCTGGTCGCCCTGGTGGGGGCACCATCGTGGTCGGCCAAGACCCTGATGTTCATGATGGACCAGTACCAGACCAATCTGGACACGGTGGTGCAGGTGACGCGGGTCCATGTGCCCCACTGGGGTGACACCGGAGCCGCCGTCAACGGGTACTATTACAGCAAGACCGATCTGGCGCTGGTGCAGACCAACGCTTACGCTCCCCCGATTCCCGTCAACACGAACGTGTCCAACGACACCTTTCCGGACGCCTTCAAGGTGCCGAAGGAGCTGGAGCGTTGGTGGTGGATGATCCCCGACTACCAGGCGGGATCGTTCCGAGGCGGGATGTTGAACGTGCAGATCGAGGCCCGGGTGCAAAAGCACACGCGGTACACCAATCCCCTGCGCATGCAGATCGATTCCGGGCGGATCTCCGGGCAGACCGGGCAGATCAACCAGTCCTCTTCCAGTCAGGCGGGTTACATCGACCGTTGCATCGCCGCCGCCAAAGGCGACACCGTGTGGTTCATCAGCAAGCCGAACAACCAGGCCGGCTACACCGGGGAGAGCAACCTTTCCTGCACCGACCACAACCCCTTCTTCGACACGGTCGGGACGGTCCACGTCCTGAATCCCTGGCCAGGAAAACAGGTCTGGGCCCAGTTGGGCAATACTTGGTATCCGCTCTACGCCGACAGCGGGCGACAGGGGTGGGTGGCCGCGACGCTGTATACCGACCCTCGCGATCCCCAGCCGTTCCGCCTTCGCCTCGCGAACGGGAATCCCGCCAAAGCGACCGCGGTCCAGTACATGGACGTCGGGGGACTGGGCGCCAACGCGTCCGGGACGGCCTTCGATTTCACGGTCACACCGGGCCCCAAAGGCGAGGTGTGGATCGTGCCTCCCACCACCAGTGCCGGCAAACCGTCCGTCAGCACCAAGGCACCCGGTGTGGTCGCGACCCTGTACATCCAGCGGCCCAAATGGGACGCCTCGTCGGTGCGTATCGGCTGGCAAGGCTACGATTACCGCTTCACCCCCAATGCCACCCGCTACTGCGGCTGGTTCGTCATGCCGCTGTACGAGGGCGCGGTCCCGACGAAGGTCGTGTTGACCACTCCCCGAGGCGACACCCTCTACGGGGCCAAGGGCAAGGCGGTGGTTCCCTCAGGGTGGGCCGCGTTCCCCGACTGGATCGACCTGGCCAACGTGGTGCGGGATGGCGGGATCTGGTCGATCAACACCGACGCCTCGGCTCCGTTGATGGTCAAGGGGGCTCCGGCCGCCGCCGAGCAATGCGACACCAAGGTGCTGGCCTTCAGCACCTACGACTACACGGACGGGAAGGTCGCCGCGACCCGGTACGCACCGTTCGCGGAGGACTCGTCGGGAGTGGTCTACCTGTCGGGATCGAACAAGGGCAAGAGCACTGACAACTGTCCAAACGCGGGGGGAGGAGCCGCCAAGGGACTGGTCAGGAAGACTCTCGGAGCCCACGGATTCCCGGAATGGTCGGGACTCGTGGATTGCAACATCGGGACCGCCGAGCACAGCCCGCAGTACTGGTACGACACCTTGTGGCGCAACTCCGCCGGGAAGATCACCCAGACCAGCGAGGCGGGCGCCACGCAGCTCAACGCCTTCAAGTGCCTGCGCGTTCCACTCACCCTGGATGCCGGGGGACAGTACTACGCGTTTTCCAGCGGGAATTTCTTCCCTCTGGACACCGCCACCTCCATCCCCGCTCCGTTTCGTCCGGGCAACAACGCGACCAACTTCCACTTCGCGATGCACGCCAAGGCTGCATTCGAGTACGTGCCGGGCCTGAAGTTCGAGTTCAGCGGCGACGACGACGTCTGGATCTTCATCGACCGCAAGCTCGTCCTGGATCTGGGGGGGATGCACAGCGCCGTGGCGGGAAGCATCGACCTCGACGCGCTGGGGCTTCTGGAAGGGCGTTCCTACCAGTTCGACATGTTCTACAACGAGCGCCACACCACGGGTTCGAGCATCTCGATCAAGACCACGATGAACCTGGTCCCCACCCTCACGGTCGATTTCGACACCGCCGCCACCGCGGGGAAGCAGGTGGTCACCTCGTGGGTGACCGAGACCACCCAGGACGCGTCGCGTTGCATCGAGGAGGGCACCACCACCACCAGTACCCGCCGCGCCGGCAATCCCAGCTATTTCCTCGTCAGCCCCGACGGCGTCGAGCTCCAGTTCGATTCGCTGTGGGCCTCGGTCAACCTCCCGGGAGTGACGATTTCCGGAAACGGACAGCGCTTCGAGATCGACACGACGGCATTGAAGAAGTCGGGCAAGCTGGTGATGAGCGGCACCTACCAGGTCCGCATCGATCTGGGAACGGATTCGCGCGCCTTGTCGTTCACGAACACCACGCCAGCGGTGGATGTTCTGGGCGATCTGTTCGATCGCGACGGCGACGGGGCCGCCGACAGTGTCGCGCTCCACGCCAAGGGTGCGGTTTCCGCCTTCGCGGTTCCCGTGTCCGCCACGATCCGCTGGGCCGACCGGGCCGGGATGCCGGATTCCGTCACGTTGCCGGCTTCGTCGCTGAAGGGAAGGGATTCCATCCTCGAAGCGGTGTTCACGCTCGCACCGTCCACTCGTTGCCCTCCCTACGGGTGCCAGGCCCGCGCCGGGGTGGTCGTGACCTCCTTCCTGGGGGAGCTGGTGAACAATCCCATCGTGTCCTTGGCCGACCGCATGGCGCCGGTCGCCGACAGCGCCTGGATGGTCTACGACACCACGGGAGCAGGTAAGGACACTCTCTATGTCCGCGCCTCCGAAGCGCTCGCGGCCTACGCCGGGCTGTTGCCCGCGGGCGATTCGGCCCATGTCCTGGCCGGCCGTTCCGCCGCCTCGCGACCCGTCGCGGGCAAGGCGATCCTGGTCGGGGATCTGCTCAAGCTGCCCCTCGATCCGGCGACAAATCCTGTCCAGCCGGGGGATTCCGTGCGCCTGGGGGGCTGGTCGGGGGACGCCCTGGGGAACGCGCCCCGCGACCGCTCGCGCTGGGTGCCTCTGCGTGCCGAACCCGTGGCGAAGGCCTGGATGCTGGACATCGACGGCGATGGCGCTCCGGATTCCGTGGTCGTTTCGTCGCGGGGAAGCCTCGCGGCGGCGGTCGGGGCCAAGGTCCACTGGAAGACGGCGGCAAGGTCGGACACCGTGGTGAATCTCGCCATGCCTTCGGGAATCTCGGGGGGGCTGCGCCTGCCAGGTGGAATTCTCGGCGGGGCCACCTGGTGCGACGTCTGCCGCATCGAGCTGGACCTGGGCGGGACGGTGCGCTCGTTCGCGCTGCTCGATTCCGTGGCGCCGGTGGCTCTGGAGGCCAAGCTGCGCTTCGGGACCACCTCCGACACGCTCCTGGTGGGTGTCTCGGAAGGTTTCCAGTTGGGAGCGGAAGCGGGTGAAGGCGCGGCGGCGACCAAGTCGGTCGGTTCGAGTTCCCTAGCCGGGGACCTGGTGGCCGGGACGTCTTCGGTTTCCGGCACCGAATTGCGGATCGTGGTGCCCTCCGGCACCGTGACGGGGGATTCGCTGCGTCTGCGCGGTTGGGTCTCGGATCATCTGGGCAAGGCGGTGGGGAGCCGGTCGCGGTTCGTGAAGATCGACTTCGGTCCGCAGCCGGTGGCCGTGGCGGTGTTCGACCGCGACCGCGACGGTCGGGTCGACAGCGTGTGGTTCCACCTCTCGCGCTCGTCGACCGGGGCGCCCTCGCCCACGGGATTCGGCCTGGTGTGGGGTGGAACGACGGTTTCTGTCGGGGCTCTCCCGCGTTCCGCGGATGGATTGTCCTGGAGTGGTCCGGTGGGGCCGCTTCCCGTTCGCACCGTACCGGCCGCGGGTGACCGCGGTTGGCTCGCCATCGGCGCGGACACCAGCTCCTGGCGGGCACGCGTGGAAGATTCCGTCGCCCCCGTGGTGGTTTCGGGAGCGTTGGTGTTCGGGTTCGCCGAGGGGGAGGCCGACACGCTGCGCCTGACTCCTTCGGAGCCGTCGACGGCATCGGCGCTCGGGGTGGTCGCGGTGCTGGCCGCCGACAGCGGCGCTGCCTCGGGTGTCTCCCTGGGGGGGGGCGAACGGGAGCGTGTCCCTTCTGCCCTCCGGTGAGATCCAGATCGTGGTCGCTTCGGGCGCCGTACCCGACGGCATGGGTTGGGTCCGGTTCGGCGCGGCAGTCGCCGATGGCGCGGGAAACCGCGTGGGCGCGACATCGCGTTGGGAGCGGCTGCGGCTCAAGCCCAGCGGGCGCGCCTATCTGTTCGACGCCGATGGCGATGGACACGCCGATTCCATGCGCGTCTCGGTGCGCGGGGGGCTGGTCTCCACGCGGGCCGTGCTGGGTTGGAAGACGGTGGGTGGTGCTCCCGATTCCCGGACCTGGAACGTGTCGCCCGCGACGGGGCCCTTCTCGGCCACCGCGGCCAACACCGCGCAACGGTTCGACTTCGGGGCCACGTCCTGCACGGGCTGTACGGTCACCTTCCTGGATGCCTCGGGGGCTCCGCTGGTCGAGTGGCCGCTGTTCGATTCCGTCGCGCCCATCGCCTTGTCCGGCCGGTACCGATTCGGGGCCGTACGCGATACCCTGTCCGTGGTCTTCAGCGAATCCGTCGTGGGTGGCTCGGCATCCGGCCCCTGGGTGGAATGGGGCAGCACCTCCGTGGGAGGTGTGGTGGTCCAAAGTGATGTCCGCGCCTCCGGGAACGAGGCCGTCTTCCTTCTGGATCCGGCCCAGGGAGCCGTGCCCGGATGGGATTCGCTGCGGCTGGCCGCCGGTGTGCGTGCCGGGAACGTCGTCGATGCCGGTGGCAAGAGCGTCGGGCGCACCTCGCCCTGGGCTGCCATCGCCTATGGCATCGCGCCCTTCCGGGCCTGGTTGCTCGATCCGCAAGGTGCCGGGCAGGGCACCGCCGTGCGCGTTTCGCTGGCGCGCGCGGTCCCGTCCTCGGCGATCGCCGCCGTGGACAGTTTCCGGTTTTTCTGGACCAACGCGGCCGGTGATGCCCTGGACGAGCGCCGTGTGGCGGCCGCCGATCTGGTGTGGGACGGCGCGGGTTCCTGGGCCGGGAACCTGCCCGCATCCTTCGCGCTGGGGCGTACGGGTTGTCTCGCAGGTTGCGTCGCCACGGCAATCGCGGCTTCGGGCGAACGCGTCGTCTCGACCCTGGGCGACAGCGTCCCGCCCGCGGCGGCGCGGGCGCGGCTGCGTTACGCCTTGCCCGAAGTGGCACTCGACACCCTGGTGGTGACCCTCTCCGAGCCTTGGGCGGGAGACGATCCCACGGATCTGGTCCACGCTCTGGTGCAACATGGCTCGTCGGCCTCCCCGGCGGACGTGCTTCCCATCCGGAGCTGGTCGCTCCACGACGGGGCATTCGTTTCCTTGGTGGTCGACGGTGCGGTGTCGACCATGTTCGGGCGCGGCGATTCGGTCCGGCTGGCGGGATCGATCTCCGGTGGGCGTGTGGCCGACCCGGCGGGCAACCGCGTCGGCGTGCGTTCCCGGTGGGTGCCGGTGGAGTTCGGTTTGCGTCCCGCGCTGCTGGTGGTGGGACCATCGCGCGCCAAGCTCGTGAATTCGGCGACGATGGGTGGAGCCTCGGTCTGGGATGCGCCTCCCGCGACGCACCCTCAGATCGAACTGCTGGAGCGCCGTCCCGATGGCTCCTTCGTCAAGCTCGACGCTTCGGGGGGTGGGGTGGTCGGAGGCGAGCCCGTCAACGACATCGAGCGCAGTTTGGGGATCGACATCCGCATCAACCGGCCTCTTGATGGCATCCTGATCATCTACGACAACCTCGGAACGGTGGTCGCCACCCAGGATCTGGGCGTCCTCCGTGCCTTGTGGAACGACCAGCAGGACGCCGAACGGACCATTCGCGTGCAGTGGAACGCGACGGGATCCGACCACCGCTTCGTGGGGTCGGGGGTCTATCTGATCCGCGTCGTGGCAAGGTTCCGCGACGACGAAGGCGGGAACGATCTCCGGAACATCATCTGGAAGGTCGGTTTCCAGCGGGACACCAAATAGAGGCAGGCCTCCGCGCGGTGGACAGGGGCGTGAAACCCCCTCGACCGCAGCAGGACGCCCCGACCGACCACTCGCCCCTGGTCCGAACGACGATCGGGCTCAGGGGCGTTTCTGCACGCACCGCACCGAGAATCCATCGGTCTTGCCCGTGCCTTGGTAGAAGGCATCGCGTCCGTCCGTCATGTTGCGCTGCAGAACGTCGAAACGGCTGTTTTCGGTGGCACTCCACCAGTAGGTGTCGGTTCCGAGATAGCGGAAGGCTCCGTCGGTGTCGCGCCGACCGGCGGGTAGGGCACGGAATCCAAGGTTGTCGTCGCTGGCTGACGGGCTCGTCCAGCCTCCCAGAGCCTTCAGGTGCGCTCCGGCGGAACCGCTGCCACCCGCCGCGGTCGCCAATTCGGCCCAATCATCGGCGGAGGGGATCTCCCACCCCATCGGGCAGAGTCCCTGCGCATCGCGGTTCACCAGCGTGGAGCAGGATTTGGAGGCGCAGGAGTCGTCTAGGGCCAGAGCTTGCACCCAGGTGTAGTGGCGCCCGTACTTCATGCCGCTGTCGAGAGACGACTGCGCCCAGGGAATCAGCGCGCCCTTGGGTTGGTGATCGAGGTTCTCTGCCATCCAGGTCCGTCCACCGGCCTGGATGGTGCGGTAGCTGCGGCCGTCACGGGAGTCGCGGAGGATGCCGTAGGCCATGCCCGCCTTCCACGGCGCGCCGCCGATGCCCGACGTGTCCAGAACCTGATGCAAGGTGGTGGGGGCATCCAGGTTCACCTCGGCGCGGGCCACGATGCGACCCGCCATGACGAACAGCAGCGTGTCGGGAGCCGCTCCTCGGCGCGCGGCGACGGCGGCGACGGTTGCGGCGATGGGTGCGCTCGAGGTGGAGGTCCGTTGACCCAGGATCGTGTGCCCTGCGGGGAGCAAGGCGAGGTGGCCGGCATCGTTGCGCAGGCCGGAGTACGGCGCGAGGGTGCGCTCGGGGTTGCGTTTGGCGCCCAGGGCTGCGGCCTCGAGGGTCCAGGTACCCGCGGCGTCGGTCCAGGCGGACTGGTTGGTGGCAAGCACGACCACGCGCACGTCCGACAGGGGGGCGTCGGACGCGGTGTGCACCTTGCCCGTCAGGGCGAAGCTGGAGGCGGCCAGCGCCAAACTCGAGGCGAATGCGATGGGGAGTGGTTTGCGATTGTTCATGGTCGACTCGATTCGTTTCGTGGTTGTGGTCAATTCTTGACGCATCGGACGCTGGCCATCTGGATGACGGAACCGGAGATGTATCCCCGCGAGATGTACAGGGCGGCGGCGGCGTCGGTCAGATTGAAGCGTGTGGCTTCGGACGGCGACGTGGCTTCGGTGCTCCACCAGTAGGCGTCGGTGCCGCGGTTGAGGAACGTGGAATCGGTGTACCCCTGGCCGGCCGGGAGGGCCGAGAAACCGATCGCGTCGCGACCGGTGGGCGCTGGCCATGCCCCGGGCAGGCGCAAGGAGTCGCCGGCGACGTTCCTTCCTCCGAGCAGGTTGGCCAGATCGTTCCATTCCGCCGTCGAGGGCAGATGCCAGCCGTCTGGACAGATTCCGGCCACCCCGCTGGGGGACGAGAGACTTGAATTGGACGAGGCCATCGCCTCCTTCCAGGTGTAGAGGCGCCCGTAGCGGGCGCACGAGTCGGCCGCCAGGCCGGGGCACAGACCCTTGTGCGGGGTCGGTCCGGACCAGTCGAGGTTCTGGGCCATCCAGGTGCGTCCCAGCCAGGACAGTGTCCGGTAGGTCTTGCCGTCGCGGCCGTCGACGATCTCCCCGAAGAGGACCTGCCCCGTGGGGTCGGCGAAGGTCAGGGAGACGGTGTCGCTCCAAAGGGTGTCGAAATCCGTCCAGGCGTCCCGCAGGCCGGCGGGGATGGCGCCCGACGGTTCGGCGCGGGCGAACACGATGCGGCCCGAAAAGGGTACGGGGGAACGGTCGCCCAGCCGCTCGCGAGTGCCAGGGGGAGCTCGCGAGGGGTCCCGGTCCTTGGTGGCCCAAACCGAGTCGGAGGTCAGGAGCGTGTCGGTGGAGGATGTTCCGGTGGCCGCGACCACGGGGGGGGTGGGGACTTGAAGAAGGATGTCCACGACCTGTGTTCCCGTGGAGCTTTCGGCGCGGCCCGAGGTCTTGGCCGCCCAGCGTGCGGCCAGACTCGTGGTGCCGCTGTCGTAGCCCACCAAGGCGATCTCGAAGGCCGATCCGAACGGCACGGTTCCCAACGAGAGTTCCAAGCCCTTCACGTAGGGAACGTCGATGGTGTCGTGCAGGAGACCGTTCACGAAGACGGCGACACGTGCCCGTTGGACCGATGGCGGTGGAGCCGTGGCGGACACGCGCGCGGCGAGCCGGGTGGTGGATTGCATGGCCGTGGTGGTGTCGCAACCGACGACGGCGAGGGCGACCGCCGCGAGCGCGGACAGGAGTCGGGGGCGGATCATGGCAGGGTCAATCGGAGTTCGGGGTCGGTGGGTGGGGGCGTCGGAGTGTCGGTGGTCTCGTCGGAGAGCAAGACCGCAGCGGCCACCACGCCCGAAGCGGCCAACGCCCCGGTGCTCCACCAGATCCACGCCGGTGTGCCGCTGGGCTGGGCATCGCCTGGGGGGGCGCCTCCGGCGACGAGATCGCGAGAGGCCAGGTCGACCAGGGAACGTGTGATCCGACCGAGCGGGGCTGGCCCTTGCCGGGTCGAGGAGGCGAGGACTTCGCCGCTGCCGACATCGACCAGTCGAAGGTTCAACTGGTAGGTTCGGTCGATCAAGCCGAAAGATCCCACCACCATGCGCTCGACACCCAGGAGTTTGCCGATTTCGGAGACGCACGTTCCGGCTTCGCAGGCGCCTGATCCCTGGAGTCCTTGCTCGGTCAGGATGCGGTCGGCCTGCGAGCGTTCCAAGAGGCGGACGGCCGCGGTGTTCTGCAACGCCGTGGCCAGCGCTTCGGCGATCTGCGAGGTCTCTTCCGGCGTGGTCCCGGAGGAGGCCAGCGGCGCCACCGACACGGTGGGGCGATGTGGCGGCGCCTGCGCGGCGACGGAGACAACCAGGAAAGCGACAAGGAGGCGAATCTGCATATGGTGGCTTTCCGGGGGCACAGCCCTGGCGGGATGGTTGCGGGCGAGGTGCTTGAAAATGAGACTTGCGGCGAGACTCGTTCTCTTTGGTTCGAGATGAAGGTACCGGTGGGCGGGAAACTCGTCAACCGGTGGACGAGTGTCGGGTGATGGCGACCACAACCGGGGAGTGGGGTTTTTGCTCCGCTGCCGGCGACCACAGGATGCGGCGGACCGAAATTGCGAGATTGCAGGGGGGCGGCGGAACGGGTGCGGTGATGCCTCAAGGAGATGAAATGGATTCGATGCGCGATGTTGGAGCGGTCTGCTGGTTGCGGCGCGACCTGCGGATGACGGACAACGGAGCCTTGGCAGGGGCGCTTGCGCAGGCAAGGTCGGTGCGGAAGCGGGCCCTGGTGGTCTTCGTCTTCGATACGGACATCCTGGACGCGTTGGTGGATCGCGACGATCGCCGCGTGGTGTTCATCGCCGAATCCGTGGCGGAACTGGATCGGCGGCTGCGAGCCGTCGGGGGCGGTGTCCTGGTGCTGCATGGCTCGGCGCGTCGGGAGATTCCGCGTCTGCTCGCGCGGTTGGGCGGCGTGCCCGTCTACGCGTCGCGCGATCACGAACCGTTCGGAACGGCGCGGGACGCCGCTGTGGGACGGGAATTGTCTGAACTGGGTGGAGAGCTGCGGTTGGGGGACGATTTGGCGATCGCTCCTCCCGGGCTATTGCATACCGGCAGCGGCGGATCGTACCGGGTCTTCACGCCCTACTTCCGCACCTGGATCGCGCGGTTGGAGAGGGACCCCGAGGGCGTCCTGGCCGAAGAGCCTTCGGCGCAGGCGCAGGGAGCGTTGGTCGCGCCGGAGGTGGACTTCGCCGATTCCGACACGCTGCTGGCCAGGATCGGGTTCCATCGTCCCCTCGTCCCGGGACCACGGGGAGGGGAAACCGCCGCTCGAGGTCGCCTGGAGGCATTCCTGGCGCGCTTGGCGCCGTACGGGGAGATGCGCGACCTGCCGGGAGTGGAGGGCACGAGCCGGTTGTCGATCGATCTGCGCTTTGGGACAATATCTGTCAGAGAATTGGTCCGGTGCGCGCGCGCGCGACCGTCGGCGGGGGCGGCGAAGTGGGTCGCGGAGATCGCCTGGAGGGACTTCTACCAGGACGTGCTGCACCACTTTCCCGAAACGGTCGACCAACCGTTCCAGACCCGGCTTTCCAACGTGCCATGGGACGACCCCGAAACGGATCTCGTGGCGGCGGCCCGCTTCGTGGCATGGAAGACTGGACACACGGGATACCCGTTCGTCGATGCCGCCATGCGGGAGCTGGCCGCCACGGGATGGATGCACAACCGCTGTCGCATGGTGGTGGCGTCGTTTCTGACCAAGGACCTGCACATCCACTGGAAACGCGGCGAGCGGTGGTTCGCGCGGCACCTGCTGGACATCGAGCTGGCCTCGAACGTGGGTGGCTGGCAGTGGGCGGCCAGTACCGGCGCCGATGGCCAGCCCTGGTTTCGGGTCTTTCATCCGGTGGAGCAGGGGCGGCGCTGGGATCCCCAAGGGGGATGGATCCGGAAATGGTGCCCGGAACTGGCTCGCTTGCCGGATCGGTGGCTGCACGCCCCGTGGGAAGCCCCCGAGACGGTGTTGAGGGATGCGGGTGTGGAGTTGGGGCCGACCTGGCCGCGGCCGATCGTGGATCATGCGCTCGAGCGGCGCGAGGCACTGGAACGGTTCGGTCGGGTCGCGCGGGCGGATTGAGCCCGCACGCCCTTCAGCGGACCGCTTGCATCCTCACGTCCCCATCGGGGCCGCGGATCTCGATCAGCACCATGCCGCGATGGGCCAGGACCAGTGTCGCCGACGGACCGCGCGACGAGATGGATGACAAGATCCGACCCGAGTGGTCGCGGGCCGTGGCGCTCCATTCGGTGCCCGATCCGTAGGGCGTGCGCACCTGCAGCCCGGTCGACGTGGTCAGGATCTTCGCCACCGGGCTGGCGCGGCGGGTGGTGGTCCCGACAACGATCCGGTCCAGGTCGGCGAGGGCCACGCCGAGTCCGTTGTAGCGCAGGGAGTCTCCGACCACCGGCCAGGCGTTGGGGCGCATGTTGCAGTAGGGGTTCCTGAGGGATTCGGTGAACACGCCGGTGCGCAGTTCCGCGGTGTCGGGGAACACCACCCAGTGCCGGACCAGGTCGAGTTCGGCGTCGTGGTCGATCGCGGAGAACGGGGCGCACGTGCGGGTGGAGTCGTTGCCGACTTCGACGTCGACGCCGGAGACGGAGATTCCCAGGGCGGCGGGGCCTCGATCGCAAAGGCTGTCGCAGTTGGTGCAGCAGAGCATCGGGGCGTTGCGCCAGGTGACCATGCGCCGACCGGTGGGCAAGGCCCAGTCCTCGGGGAGGCGGGCGGATCCCCACGAGCGCACCGTGCGCAGCGGCACGTCTTCCCGCCAGGCCTGCTGCCCCAGGTTCCAGGGGGACGCGCGGGATCCCAGCGACGCGGTGGTGGTCGGGTCGCCGTCGGGCAGGAGAGTGCGTCGGAGACCCCCGTCGCGTGCGACTTCCACCACGGGCAGGCCTTGATGGATCCGGTTCCGAACCATCGCGAGGAATGTGTCCCGGAGGGCGGTGTCGGGAGGCCACATGGAAAACGGGCACGGCAGGAGGCTGTAGCTGGGGCAGAGGAGGCCGTTTGCCTCGCCGCTCTGGTCGACGAGTGCCGGGAAGAAGCGTGCGGCACTGTCCTGCGGGCCACGGGCTTCGATTTCGCCCGGAGCCCAGCGGGAGAGCAGGCTGTCGGAGTTGGCATTCCAGCGAGCCTTGGGGAGTTCCACCATCTGGCGGGAGGCGCGGACATCCTGGCAGACATCGCGAAGGGGCTCCTGGACCAGATGCCACCGTACTTCCAGGTCGCGTACGGGTGCCGCCCCCGGCAAGGAAATCCGGATCCAAGGCTTTCCGGTGTCGGCGAACAAGGTGTCGCGGACCAGAACGGAATCGACGACCACGCGCTGGCACGGCCCCACCGGCGCCAACTGGAACTGCAACCAGTTGCGGCTGCGCGTGTGCAGGACGGTGGCGCTGGCACGGGCGGAATCGACGGGGAGGATCCCGTGGTCCTCCGGAGGGGGAACCACGATGCTCAAGGCGAAGGAGGGGACGTTGGCCAGTAGGAGCAGGGCGGCGAGGAGGGGGAGCGTTCGAGGGGACATCGGGGACTCCGGGGGTGTTCCTTCAGAGTAGCACGAAGGAAGAACGCGGCGCGATGGAGCTGGGGCCATCGGGGGCGGATTCGTGCTCCTGTGGAGAACGGGCGGGGGCCTATCGCATCTGCCTCCGCCGACCGGTGGTCAAGTTTGT
>JAMIIV010000056.1:0-6252 GCA_035913415.1 Fibrobacteria bacterium
CAACCTTTTCGGCCCGGCACCAGCTTCGCTTGAAAAGATTAACGAAAGATACCGCTTTCAGCTGATGCTGAAAATGGCTGATTTCAGCACCCTGACCCGGGTAACCCGCGAAATCACCCGGCAACTTAAAAAACCCGGCGATACCCGCCTGAGCATCGACATCAACCCATTTTTCATGATGTAACGAACGGGCTTTTCACACGAAAAAATCTTGAAAGGCAGAACGGTTGTGGTATACTTGTCAGCTGACATATGAGGTCTCGACAGGCTCGACCACCGGAGAATGGCTCGACCACCGGGGAGTATGCTCGCCTACCGGAGAGTATGCTCAATCACCGGGCCCGGGTGCCCGGGGCTCAGCCGGCCAGGTCGGCCAAGGCTTCGCGGAGGGTGTCCAGGCAGCGCTTGTTCTGGGCCTTGGTGCCGATGGTGATCCGGATGCCCTGCGGCAGGCCGAACGAACCCGTGGCGCGGATGATGACCCCGCGGCGCATCATGGCCCGCATGAGTTGGCCGCCATCGCACGGGACCGGAACGTACACGAAGTTCGCTTCGGTGGGCTCAGGCACCAGTCCGAGTTCCTTGAGTCCCTTCACGAGCTGGGCCTTGCCGGCGCGATTGGTGCGCAGGCTGCGCAGCACGTGTTCGCGGTCTTCCAGCGCCGCCAGCGCCGCCGCTTGGGCCGGACCGTTGACGTTGAACGGCGGCTTCACGCGCCGCACCGCCGAGACGATGTCGGGACGCGCCACCATGTAGCCCACCCGCGCCGCGGCCAGGCCGTGGATCTTCGAGAAGGTGCGAGTGACCACCAGGTTGGGGTGCAAGGCCAGGAGCTCGCGGGCGCGGACAGGATCCGTCTCGACGTATTGCGCGTAGGCTTCGTCGAGCACCACCACGGTGGACGCGGGAACCTGCCTCAGGAAACGGGCCACGGCCTCGTGCCCCAGATGGGTGCCCGTGGGATTGTTGGGGTTGCACACGAATACTGCCGCGGCACCGTCCACACGGGCCAGAAATCCGGAGAGGTCGTGGCGCAGTCCGTCCATGGGCACAATGTCGACCTGGGCGCCCGCAACCTTGGCCGCGAAGCCGTACTCGGAAAATGTGTGGTCGGAGACCAGCACCCGTTTGCCCGCTCCCAGGTAGGCCAGCGCCAGCAGCACGAAGATCTCGTCCGAGCCGTTGCCCACCAGGAGGCCGTCCTGGGGCCAGTCCCACTGGCGTGCCAGGGTAGGCAGAAGGTCTCCCGCCAGGCCGTCGGGGTAGATGGCCATGGCCTTGGCGGCCGCCGCCATGGCTCGGATGGCCGGCTTGCCCGGCCCGAGGGGATTTTCGTTCGAAGCCAGCTTCAGGACATCTTGAAGACCGAATTCCCGCCGCACCGATTCGATGGAACGTCCCGGAACGTAGACGGGAAGGGTCTCGATGATCGGGCTGGGCTGGATGCCGCTGGGCTGCATGCGTTGGACCTCGAAGAAAAGCGGAGGGGGAGGGATTCGAACCCACAAGTCCTTGCGGACGGCGGTTTTCAAGACCGCTGACTTAGCCGTTAGCCTACCCCTCCGGTGGAGAGACCCCCAAAGGTAGGTCCTATCCCCCGTTGGTGTCAGTCCCCGTCGGCCCAGGCGGCGCACACGGCGCGCACTTCCGGCACGCCTGCGTGCAGGCAGATCGCCGCGCAGGCCGACAGCGTGGCTCCGGTGGTGAGCACGTCGTCCACCAGCACGGGAACCCGGTCGGCGCGGAAACCGGGGCCTTTTTCGAACATGCCCGCCAGCGCTTCGCGGCGCTGCCCGCCCGAGCGTTTGGTCTGGCTGCCCTGGAAGCGCACGCGCCGCAGGAATCCGGGCTCCACGGGGATGCCCGTGGCCGCGCCGAGTTCCCGAGCCAGGCACTCGGCCTGGTTGTAGCCGCGTTCCCGCCGCCGCGCCGAAGTCAGCGGCACCGGCACCAGGATTTGCCGGGGGTCGGAAGGAAGCTCGCCTCGGGCCGTCACCAGAGCGGCCAGATCGCGGGCCGCGGCGCGGTGTCCCTCGTACTTCAGGCCGTGCACCAGTTGGCGCACCGCACCGGCATGGCGCGGGCCCGCCAGCAACAGTCCCACGCCTTCGGGCAAGGATGGACGGGATTTGTCGTCCAGGCAACGCTCGCGACAGGGCGGGCAGAGGCTGGCGCGCGGGGCGGCCAGGCCCCGGCATCCGACGCAGATCCGGGGCGATGCGAGATCCAGGAGCCAGTCGCGCACGGCGAGCACCAGTCCGCGCAGCGGCGTCGAGGTCATTCCGCGTCGCCCAACCGGATGTGCAGGAGGAAACCCACCAGGATGAAGCAGGTGATCACGAAACTTCCGCCGTACGACAGGAACGGCAGGGGCAGCCCCGTGACGGGCATCAGACCCAGCGTCATGGAGATGTTCACGATGGTGTGGAAGGCGAAGATCGCCACGGCCCCCACCGTCACGAGATTCGAGAAACGGTCGGAATAGTCGAAACACAGCCAAAGCGACCGCACGAGGAAAGCGAAGAACAGCACAACCACGGTGATGCAGCCCGCGAACCCGAATTGTTCGGCGAGCACGGAGAAGATGAAGTCGGTGTGTTCTTCGGGGAGGAACTGGAGATTGCTCTGGCTGCCTTCGCCGAACCCCTTCCCCAGCAGTCCGCCCGATCCGATGGCCACCTGCGATTGGATCACCTGGTATCCCGCGCCGGAGGGATCGCTCATCGGATCCATGAACGTCTCGATGCGCGAGCGCTGGTGCGGCTTCAGGACGGAATTCCACGCGATCTGCGACATCAGTCCGGCCGTCACGATCAGGATTCCGAACAGCGTGGCGATGCGCCCGGGCAGCACGCGGGTACGCCACAGCCACCACAGCACCACCCACGACCCCACGTTGAAGATGGCCCACCAACTGAACTGGAACGACAACGCGACCGAAACCACGGGGCTGACCAGGATCAGCAGTTCCAGCAGACGGAATCCGGACCAGTACATCAGCACGAAGAACACGCAGGCCAACGACAGCGCGGTCGAAAGATTCGGCTGTTTCAGGATCAGCAGGAACGGCACGGCGAAGGCCACGGCGGGAAGCAGCAAGGGCTGGAGGTTCGACAGGCTGGCCCGTCGGTCGGAGAAGAGCCGGGCCAACGCCAACAACACCCCAAGTTTGGCGAATTCCGACGGCTGGAAGTGGAAGCCCCCCAACGCGAACCAGCGTTCGGCGCCCTTGGCGGCCACCGAAGTGAACAGCAGCGGCATCAGCAGGATGCCGTAGAGGGGGTACGCCATGGCATACCAGAAACGCCGGGGCACGACCGTGACCCCGACCATCGCCGTCATCCCGATCATCTGCCACAGCAACTGCTTCTTCCAGTACAGGGCTTCGCCGGGGGCGTTGCGGATGGAGAACAGCAGGCTGACGGAAATGGCCGACAGGAGGATGACCAGCCCGAACAGCACACCGTCGAAACGGCCCTTCAGATCGACATCGCGGCTCATCGCGGACCCGCCTTCGTGGAATCCGGCTTCAGCCGACCGGTCTTGGTGAACCAGGATTTCAACAGTCGCCCCGCGATGGGGCCCGCGACCGAGCCTCCATGTCCCGCATTCTCGACGATCACCCCGATGGCGATCTCGGGATTGTCCATGGGGGCGGCGGCGACGAACAGCGCATGGGTCTTTTCGCCATGGGGATTTTCCGCCGATCCGGTCTTTCCGCCCACCCGGATCCCCGGCAGGCGCGCCGACCGTCCGGTCCCTCGCTGGCCGTTGATGACCGAATCCATGTCCTGCTGGACCAGCGCGACGTGTTCAGGACGGAACGGGAGGGCATGGAGGACCTGGGGAGCCGGCCGCTCCAGCACCCGGCTGGACTCGGATTCGAGCACCGCCTGCAGGAGGTGGGGTCGGTAGATGCTCTTGCCTTGGGCGACTCCCCCCACCATGGTCGCCAATTGCAGCGGGGTGACCAACTGCCCTTGCCCGATCGCGAGATTCAAGATGAGCCCCCTCGCCCACTTCCACCCCAGACGCTTGTGCCGATTTTCGTGCGAAGCGGAATCCACCAGGTAGCCCTGCTTCTCGTTCGGCAAGTCAATTCCTGTCCGCGCCCCGAGTCCCAACGCCAAGGCGGTCTTGTTGATCCAGACCATGTCGACGGACAGACCGAGCTGGTAGTAGTAGACGTCGCAGCTTTGGACCAGGGCTCCGGTCATGGCCAGCGATCCATGCCCCTTTTCGTCCCAGCATCGCTGGTACCGTGCACCAAAACGGAAACCGCCCGTGCAGGTGGCCGGGAAATGGTGTGTGTGCGACACCTTGCCGGAATAGAGCCCGGCGAGCGACGAGACGATCTTGAACGTCGAACCTGGCTCGTAGGTGCCCTGGATGGCGCGGTTGTTCAACGGACGCCGTGAATCCAGCGCCAGGCGAGCCCACTCCTTGGCCCGTCGACGCGCCGGCAAGGAGAAGATGTTGGGATCGATGCGCGGCGAACTGGCCATCGCGAGAATCTCGCCGGTGCGGGGATCGAGGGCCACCACCGCGCCACTGAGACTGTCGGGGAGCGCGGAGTCGGCCACCAGTTGGAGATCGAGGTCGAGGGTGGTGCGGACGTGGCGCCCCGGCACCGGTTCCCGACGCGGCATGTCGGTGGGAATGCCGACCACGCGTCCCTTGGCATCCACTTCGATGTACCGCACCCCGTCACGGCCGCGGAGCACGTCTTCGTACTGCTTCTCCAGGCCCATCTGGCCCATCAGATCCCCCATGCGATACCCCCGCAGGGCGAGGCTGTCGAGGCGATCTTCCGGGATCTCGCCGGTATACCCCAGGACGTGCCCGGCCATGGTGCCGTGCGGGTACTCGCGTCGCATCGCGACTTCCTGGATGACTCCCGGCAGTCGGTACTGCTGTTCGGCGAACAGCGCGATCTCTTCCGGGCTCGCATCCTCCAGAAGCACAGGGTGTTGCGACGGGGTCAGCCGAGCCTGTCGCAACAGCTTGCGGATGAACGCCGTGTCGAAAAGCGGCTGGCCCTCGGCGTCCATCAGTTCGGCCAAGCGCGCGCGCAGTTCCTTTTCGTGCGGACGTGTGACCGCCGGATCCAGAACCAGATTCCGCGAAGGCCGATTCTGGACCAGAGGCCGCCCTTCCCGATCCAGCAGCAGGCCGCGTGGGGCTTGGATGAAATCCTCGCGGAGTCGGTTGGCTTCCGACACCGCCAGATGCTGCTCGCCTTCGACGATCTGGAGGGTGACCAGCTTGGCCACCGGGATGCAAAGGATCAATCCCAGCAGGACGATCATGACCCACGTCCGCTGGTTCCTCTCGATCTGGTCGTTCTGGCCGGAGGCCGAGATCACCAGCGCCTCTCCGTGCGGACGGGGGGACGCAACGCGAACAGGAGGGCGCCGAAGAGCATGGTGTAGACCGCCGATGGCGCGGAGGTACGCAGGAGGAAGTTCGAAAGATGCTCGAACCCGTAGCGGCCGACCAGGAACCAGATGGTGTCGTGCACAAGGCACACCACCCCCAGGAGGATCACGCGGGTGAAGTACTCGGTGTGCACACGTTGCTCGTTGAAGAGCCCCACCAGCCATCCGACGGTCGCCATGGCCAGCGAAAAGCCCCCGGGTACGCCTGGCATGTACACGTCGAGAACCAGTCCTGCGGCAAATCCTGTCCAGATGGCGGAAAACGACCCCATTTTGAGGGCGAACAGGACCATCACGGCGATCAGCAAGGACGGCTGGATGCCCAGGATGGCAAGACGAGGAGCGAGCGTGGTCTGCGCCAGAAGCGCCAACACCACCCATCCCACGCGGCGGGCGACCTGGAAGGGCGTGAGATTCACAGCTTGGGCCTCTCGCGGGAGGTCGTGTCGCGCCGGGGGGCGACGGAATCGATGCTGGCCTGCGACAATCCGCCTCCGACTCGCAGCACGGGGGGGCGAACGAGCACCACCAGATCTTCGACCGTCCAGGGATCCTGGAAGGGGACGATGCGCGCAGTGCGCAGCACGTTGGCCGGGGTCTTGAGAATCTGGGAAACCTTCCCGACGGGCAGTCCGCGGGGGAAGGTGCCACCCGCCCCCCACGAGACCAGGCTGTCACCCACCCGGATGTCGGAGGTCGCGCTGAATTCGAGGAGAGTCTGCGACCCGTCGGGAGAGTACACGATTCCAGGGTTGCGGGATCTGGTGGAAAGCACCGCCACACGGCACTCGGGATCCAGGAGCGACTGCAGGTC
>JAMIIV010000057.1:0-25142 GCA_035913415.1 Fibrobacteria bacterium
GACCAGCTTCAGCAGCCCCGTGAACCGTTCGCACTCGGGACCGTCTTCCAGGTTCACCGAGTTCAGGATGCACTTGCCTTGCACCAATTGGAAGGCGGCTTCCACCACGGCCGGGTCCTGCGAGTCGATCATGAACGGAGCCTTCACGGCCTTGGCGGCGCGCGACAGGAACTCGACCATGTCCTGCTTCTCGTCGCGGTCGGGGTTGGCCAGGCACACGTCGATGATGTGCGCTCCGGCGCGGCCCTGTTTGCGCGCGATCTCGGCGGCTTCCTCGAACTTGCCGTCGTTGATCAGGTTCTTGAAGGCCCGCGAGCCGATGGAGTTGGTGCGTTCGCCCACGATGTAGGGGCGGCCCGACTCCTCCATCTCCAGGACGTCGATGCCGGTGACCCAGCGACGGCGCTCGGACGGAATCCGTCGGGGTGCCTTGCCGGCCACGGCCTGGGCGACGGCGGCGATGTGTTCGGGGGTGGTGCCGCAGCAGCCGCCCACGACGTTGAGCCATCCGGCCTCGGCGAACTTCTCGAGGGCGCGCCCCAGCATCTCGGGGCTCTCGTCGTAGCCGCCGAACTCGTTGGGAAGCCCCGCGTTGGGGGCGCAGGCCACGCGGGTGCGGGCGCTGCGCGACAGCGACCGGATGTGGTCCATCATGAATTCGGGGCCAGTGGCGCAGTTGAGCCCCACGTAGAGCGGATCGACATGCTCCAGCGACGCGTAGAAGGCCTCGGCCGATTGTCCGGCCAGCATGACTCCCTGCATCTCGATGGTGCCGGAGAGCGCCACGGGGATCACGATGCCGCGTTCGCGGGCGGCCTGTTCCACACCCACCAGGCCGGCCTTGGTGTTGAGCGTGTCGAGCTGGGTCTCCAGCAGCAGGAAGTCGGCGCCGCCGTCCCACAGGCCGCCTGCCTGCACCTTGAAGGATTCCACCAACTCCTGGAAGGTGGCTCCACCGGTCAGCGACAGCGACTTGGTGGTAGGGCCCACGGACCCTGCCACGAAACGGACTTTGCCGTCACGGGCCTGGGCTGCGTCGGCTTCGGCGCGCGCCACGGCGGTGCCGGCCTTGGAGATCTCGTAGGCCTTGGCGCCCAGTCCGTATTCGTCCAGCACCAAAGGGGTGGATCCGAACGTGCAGCTTTCGACGATGTCCGCGCCGGCGGCGTAGTAGGCGCGGTGCACCGAGGCGATGGCCTCGGGTTTGGTCAAGAGCAAGATCTCGTTGCAGCCTTCGTAGGCCGCCCCCCCGAAGTCGTCGGCCGTCAGATTCTGACGTTGGAGCATCGTGCCCATGCCTCCGTCGAGGATGGCGATGCGGGTGTCGAGGAGCTCTTTGAGTAGATCGGTACGAGACATGCACCTAATATATCAAAATATCGTGATGTGATGATGTGATATGGCGGTTCGGATCAAGGATGTCGGCTGCCCTCTCCCGGGTGCATGGTCTCTCCGGCAGGTTTCGCATGGAGGGATCGGAGGCACAAGTGGGAACCGCTGTGTCCGGGGTTTTTGCGCAAATGGACAATCGGCCCGAGTCGGAGGGCGAAACGGGTCTATGGTGTGTACTGTACAGCAAAGGTCGAACGCTGTGCCCGGGGCTGACAACGTATCGCTTCGCTGGATCGTAAGGGAGTGTCATGTTCGCAAATCCATGTCGGATCCTTTGGGTCTCGATCGCCTTGGTCGCCCTCCCTGCGTCGGCCCTCGATCGCGTCGAGATCCTCATCGCCGATTCTGCGCGGGCCTACCTCGAATCCGACCCCTACGACGCCGAGAAGGTGCCCGCCACCTGGATCGCCGGAGTCGACACCTTTACCGCCTCCGTCAGCTATCGCGGGGCCTACAGCCTGCAGAACCTCCTGAAAGACCCAACAGGTCCGCGGAACTGGAAGGTCAAGACCGCCAAGGCGACCCCATATCGATCCCTGCGGGAGTGGAACTTCAACCTCGAGACCCATCTGCGGCAAAAATTGTCTCTGGATCTATTCACAGCCGCGGCCGTACCAGCGCTTCCTGCCCGCCATGTGGTTCTGCATGTCAACGGCAAACGCCAGGGCACCTACATCGAATTCCCCGACCCCGACAACAAGCCGTGGTTGGCCGCCACCTTCGGCAGCGACTCGGGGGACCTGTACAAAGCCGCCACGGACATTCCCGGAAGCCCCGCCTATTTCGGCGAACTGACCGACCTGGGTGACCATGATTCGGGTTACTGGCGCCACTACCAGAAGAAGACCAACGACGAAGGTCCCGACTCTCTCGACTACAGGAGGCTTCGCGAGTTCATCGTGTGGGTGAACCGAAGCACCGACGCGCAGTTCGAGCGGGAGCTTCCCGCCCGGTTCGACCTGGGGAGGTTCCTCCGCTACCTGGTGGTCGCGAACTTCTCGGGCCACTGGGACGGGTACCCCAATCGCGGCAAGAATTACTGGCTGTACTGGAATCCCGCCGACGGCCGCTGGAACGTCCTCCCTTGGGACATCGACGCGACCTTCCAGTCCGAGACCTGGTGCCTGGACAACATGGGCCCCAAAGCTGGGCTCTTCTTCATGGAATGGCCCGACAGGTACTGTCCCAACTCCAAGGAGACCCGATCGCGCCCGCTGCTGGAGCGCGTCATGAAGGTCGCCGCCTGGAAGCACATGTACATCGGGGAGTACCAGAAGGCGCTGCGCACCTATCTCTCCGAGACCGCGATGCTCAAACGCCTGGATTCCCTCGATGCCCTGGTGAAGCCCGAGCTCACGACCTCCGAGCGCACCGCGTTCGCGCAGGCCCGCACCGACATGCGCAACTTCATCGCGGTCCGCACCGACTACGTGTCGCCCCTGCTGGCCGCCTATCCCCCCTACGACCCCACACCTGCCGGGGTGACTCGCCGCGCCGCGCCCGTGGTGGCGACAACGGAGGGGCCTTGGATGGACGTCCGGGGACGGAAGTTGTCGGGCTTGGATGGTGCCCCCGCCGGCGTGTGGCGCAGGGGCGTCGAAGTCCGCGCGATCGTGCGCTGAGGCCGGGTGGGGGAGAGCATCCTCCGCGCGGCGCCATCAATAGGCGTCGCCCCCACCCAGGTCGATTCGCCTCGGAGCGCCCTGCTCCTGGTGGGGGGGGCCGTCCCGGGCGAGTACGTGGACTCCGGGGGCTGCGGGGCCAGGGGCCGCCCCTTGGTCGCCCCCCCGATGGGGCGGGTCAGCGCGGAGCCACGGCCTGTTCCGGAGGGATGGTCGTGGTGCGGAATGCCTCGGACAGGATGGCGTTGACCTTCGACTGCGAAGGGGCATCGTCGAGGATGAGTACCGAAAGCCAGATGGCGCTGGATTTGGACGGGTCGGGGTCGCCTTGTCCCTTCTTGAGCGAAGCGGGCAAGGGGCGGCAGGCCTGGAGCTTGCCCTTGCCCGCGTCGATGGCCTTGCCGTCGTAGGGCGTTTTGCCTTCGACCTTCTTCCTCCAATCCTGGTGCGTCTCGCGGGGTTGGTCGGCGGCCGGTGGGGCGGCGCGCACGATCATGGAAAGGGAGGAGCCCTCGGCATCGGGGCTGAGGGCGACCGAGCCGATCCCCATGGTGATGGAGTCGGCGGCAACATCGAGGAAGGAAGGTGTCACGACCAGGTGGGGGGTTCCGGGAAGGCGGGACAGCTCGGATCCGAGTTGGAAGGTTCCCGTGTTCCAGCGTACGGTGGGGATGCCCTTGGCGCTGTCGAGTTGGATGCCGCGCAGGAAGGTGGGCACGAGGTCGGGGCGTGTGAGCCAGTCTTGCCATTGCTGGAAATCGCCCTCCCAGTGCATCAAGGTGGCGTCGGCGTAATCGCGAAGGCGCTGTCCTCCGTAGGACCGGGTCATGGCCGACGATTGCAGTGTCAGCACGACACCGAAGCCTCCGGGAAGCGGAAGGAGTTCCGCCGTGAGCATGTCGCCATCCCACGGCTGGGTCCACGAGCGCGAAAGCCAGGTCCGTCCCCAGCGATCGGTCCGCTGGGAATCGATGGTGGCCCGACCGAGCGAGGTGACCCGGATCTGCTTTCCTGCAACGGTTCGAAACAGTCGTCCTCCTTTGAGGATCAGATCCCCGAGCTTGCGACTGTCCTGGACGTAGTCGATCATGCGCTCGCCATCCGGGAGGCTGATCGTGGCCGACATCATCGTGCTCGATTTGGCTTGGATCCACAGGCCGTTGGAGCCCAGGTCGACAGGATTGTCGACCTCCTGCTGCAGGAAGGCCCACCAGCCGTCCTGGGCGCGGAACATGGGGGAGGGCACGTTGCAGAAGAGCGGCCCCAGTCGCAATTTGCCCGATCTTCCGCGCGGGAAGAGACTGTCCCGCTGGGAGGTCAGAAGTGAATCGCGGTCGCGCGCCGTCTTGCGGGAAGAGCGCGACCAAACTTCGTGGTCGAGTTCGGTCCAGGTGAAGGGAAGAGGGAACAGGGAGTCGGTGACCGTCATCAGTTCGAGGTCGGGGAACATCGGATGGTTGAATCGCGAATTCTCGAAATACCGGCCCTGGCCCGAGGGGAACGACGCGACCACATCCCAGGGCAGGGCGTAGTTGAGATTCTCGGATTCGGATTTCATCAGGACAATGCCCACGAGCTGGCCGTTGGCATCCAGCAACGGGCCTCCCGAGTTTCCAGGAGAGGCGGCTGCCGAGAATCGCCAGTACTTCCATTCACCGTCGATCGGTTCCGGTGTCTTCGATGTCAGCAGGCCGTCGCGCAGCACGACACCCTCACCCAGGGCATTGCCGACGGCGTGGACGCTGCCGCCAATTTCGGGAGCCTTGGCGGGCCGCAAAGGACTCTTGGAGCCAAGTCCGGGAACGGTGAACAAGGCGAAGTCCTGGTGGTTGCTGAACTTCAGCATGCGTCCCATCCGTAACACACGGCCGGACGCATCGCGCAACATGGGCTCTCGGGAAGGGTCGTCCACACCCAGGTTGAGCACATGGGCGGCCGTCAGGACGGTGTCCTTTCCGATGGCGAAGGCCGATCCGATGGACCAGACGCTGTCGGTTCGCTCCTGGAAGGAGAGTTTGTCGAGAGGCAGCCGTTCGGCGTAGGTGGCGCCGCTGTCGACGCGTTTGGGGATGACCACCTCGTACACGCATCCGCGCACGAGCTGGAACAATTGGGCCGCGGTTTTCGGGGCGGATGCGGACGGGGCTGCCAGCGCCGCGGAGGTCATCAGGGAAAGAAGGGGAATCATGGGGCGAATGGTACGATTTCGAAGGTCCATTTGACCATCGTCTCCGACAATTTTCGGGTTCCCGGTGGAAATCCCCGGATGGATCGCAGCGCCGGAGCAGGGGCGGTCGAAACGAAAAGCCCCGCCCTCCCGGTGGGGGAGGGCAGGGCCGGATCAGCTCACGTCGCGGTTGGTTCAAACGGGCTCGGTGGTCTCGACAGGCTCGACCACCGTATTCGACCAACCGTTCCGATTACTTCTTCTTGGCGACGACCTTCTTGGCGGCCTTGGCGGGAGCCTTGGCAGCCTTGACGGCCTTGGCCGGAGCGGCCTTCTTGGCGGCGGGCTTCACGGCCTTGGCAGCCTTGGCCGGAGCCTTCTTCGCGGCAGGAGCCTTGGCAACCGCAGCGGCGGCCTTGGCCTTCTTCTGCTCGGCGAGTCCGGCCTGGCCAGCGGCGAGGCGGGCGACCGGCACGCGGTAAGGCGAGCAGGACACGTAGGCCAAGCCGATGTCGTGGCAGAACTTGACGGAGGAGGGCTCGCCACCGTGTTCGCCGCAGATGCCCAGCTTGATCTCGGGACGGGTCTTGCGACCGCCCTCGATGGCCAGCTCCATCAGACGGCCAACGCCGGACTGGTCGATGGAGGCGAAGGGGTTGGCCTTCGTGATCTCGACCTTGTTGTAGAACGGCAGGAACTTGCCCGAGTCGTCGCGGCTCATGCCCAGAGTGGTCTGGGTGAGGTCGTTGGTACCGAACGAGAAGAACTGCGCGTGCTTGGCGATTTCCGAGGCCGTCAGGGCGGCGCGGGGAATCTCGATCATGGTGCCCACGAGATAGGGAACCTTGGCCTTGGCGGCCTTGAATTCCTCGGCGGCCACGCGATGCACGATCGCCAACTGCATCTCGAGTTCCTTCTCGAAGCCCACGAGAGGAATCATGATTTCCGGCACAACCTTCTTGCCGGTCTTCTTCGCGACGGCCAGGGCAGCGCGGAAGATGGCGCGGGACTGCATCTCGGAGATCTCGGGATACACGATTCCCAGACGGCAACCGCGGTGGCCGAGCATGGGGTTGGATTCGTGCAGGGCATGGCCCAGGGCTTCGATGCGCTCGTAGGGCACCTTCAGCTTCTTGGCGAGATCGTCCTTCTGGTCCTTGGAGGCCGGGAGGAATTCGTGCAGGGGCGGATCGAGGTAGCGCACCGTGACCGGGCGACCGGCCATGGCGGTGAACAGGCCTTCGAAGTCCTTCTGCTGGATGGGCAGAAGCTTGGCGAGGGCGCCGTTGAAGTGCTGGATGGCGTCGCCGTATTCGGTCTGGAGCTGGCGAATGGCGTCTTCGTTGCCATTGGCCTCGGCCAGGAGTTCCTTGTACTTGGCGTGCTCTTCCGCGAACAGGATCATTTCGCGGACGGAGTCGATGCGATCGCCTTCGAAGAACATGTGCTCGGTGCGGCAAAGGCCCACGCCCTCGGCGCCGAACGAAACGGCGACGTCAGCCTGGTCGGGCTGGTCGGCGTTGGTGCGGATGCCGAGCTTGCGGTACTTGTCGGAGAGCTTCATGACGAAGTCGTAGTACTGGAACAGCTTGGACTTCTTGGGATCCAGGGTCTTGGTGACCAGGACCTGCAGGAGCTCGGACGGCGAGGTCTTGATCATGCCGCCGAAGACTTCGCCGGTCGATCCGTTGATCGCGATGGCATCGCCTTCCTTGAGGGTCTTGCCCTTGCAGGTCAGCGTGGCCTTCTCGTAGTTGATCTCGATCTCGCCGGCACCCGCGACGCAGACCTTGCCCATCTGGCGAGCCACGAGGGCCGCGTGGGACGAGACGCCGCCGCGAGCGGTCAGGATGCCCTGCGAGGCGATCATGCCGCGAAGGTCTTCCGGGGAGGTTTCGATACGGGCCAGAACGACGTTCTTGCCCAGGGCGGCCTGGCGCTCGGCTTCGGCGGCCGAGAACGCGAGAACGCCGGTGGCGGCGCCGGGACCGGCGGGCAGACCGACGGTCATCAGGCTGCCGTCCTTCTGGGCGACCTTGTAGGCGGCGGTGTCGAAGATGGGCTGGAGAAGCTGGTTGAGGGCCTCGGGATCGCCGGATTCGACGGCGCGCTCGGGGCTCATCAGGCCTTCCTTGACCATGTCATGGGCGATCTTCACGTAGGCCAGCGCGGTGCGCTTGGCGTTACGGGTCTGCAGCATGAACAGGCGCTTGTTCTCGATGGTGAATTCGATGTCCTGGACATCGCCGAATTCCTTCTCGAGCTTCTTGCGGACGGCTTCGAGTTCCTTGTACGACGCGGCCCAGTTCTTGTCCTTGGCCATGTCGACGATCTTCAGCGGCGTGCGCACGCCGGCCACGACGTCTTCGCCCTGGGCGTTGACGAGGTATTCGCCGTAGAACACGTTCTCGCCGGTGGCCGGATCGCGGGTGAACGCGACGCCGGTGGCGGAGTTCTCACCCATGTTGCCGAACACCATGGCCTGCACGTTGACGGCAGTGCCCCACTCGGCGGGGATGTTGTACTTGTTGCGGTACAGGATGGCGCGTTCGTTCATCCAGGACTTGAACACGGCCTCGATCGCGCCCTGCATCTGCTCGCGGGGGTCGGTCGGGAAGTTCTTGCCGGTGCGCTTCTTGACCATCGCCTTGTAGCGCTTGATCACGTCCTTGATCTGCTCTTCGGTCAGTTCGTTGTCGAACTCGACCTTGGCTTCGTGCTTGCAGGCGTGGAGGATCGCTTCGAAGGGATCTTCCTCGTTCTCGTGCTGCTTCTGCACGCCCATCACCACGTCGCCGTACATCTGCACGAAGCGGCGGTAGCAGTCGTAGGCGAAACGACCGTTGCCGGTGGCGGCCTTGAGGGCCTCCACGGTCTCGTCGTTGAGGCCCAGGTTCAGGATGGTGTCCATCATGCCGGGCATGGATTCGCGGGCGCCGGAACGGACGGCCACGAGGAGGGGGAACTTCTTGTCGCCGAACTTCTTGCCGAGGTTCTTCTCGAGCTTGGTAACGGCGGCGTTGATCTGGGGCTGCACGTCTGCCGGGAACTTCTTCCCGTTCTTGTAGTACTCGACGCAGACTTCGGTGGTGATGGTGAAACCGGGGGGGACGTTGAATCCACGGCGGGCCATCTCGGCCAGGTTCGCACCCTTGCCACCCAAAAGGTTCTTCTGGGTGCCGTTGCCTTCGGACGCATTTGCGCCGAAGAAGTAGACGTACTTAGTTGCCATGAGCTCCTCTTCGTGGGATCTGGTTGTCCGGACGTGCCTTAGAGATCGAGGCGCCCATCGTATTCGCGTCATGATCTGACACAAACGGGTTGTCCGGCGTTGGCGTGGCGAAATATATCTCTCTGGAACGCGCATGAATGCAGAACCGATCCAGAATTCCCCTGTTCGCCAACGCCTTTGCGCGGTGGTGCATCTCCATGACCCCGGTTTCCTCGCCGACGAGGAGGTCGCGCGGCTGTCCGCCGCCCCCCTCAACGCGTTGGCGGACCTGCTTTTACGACATCCGGGTTTGCGGCTGGCACTGCATCTTCCCGGGCGGGTGCTCGATTCGGCCGTCCGCACCGCTCCCCGCGCACTTGATGCCTTGCGACAGGCCACCGCCGCCGAAAGGCTGGAATGGTTGGGCGGTGGATACCACGACCCCCTGTTGCTTCTGACCCCCGATTCCTGGCGCCGCACCCAGATCCAGATGCTGCGCCAGGTGCTGCGCAACCACCTGGGTGCCGAGCCCCGCGGGGCATGGCTGCCGGAATTCGTCTGGGACCCGGTCCTGATCCCCAGCCTCGTGCAGGCGGGATTCCAGTACAGCGTCCTCAAGGACTGGCAGATCGATCCGGCCATGACCCCGGGCCAACCTTCGCGTGGTGGCTGGCACATCACCGACGAGATGGGTGTGCCCTACCGGCTGCTGGCCTCGCAGGATGGTCTTTCGGCGCTGTTTCGCGCCGGCGCCGTCGAGGAAATGCTGCAGTTGGTCACCGAGGGTGGGGGAACCGGAATCGTGGACATCCCGTTGCTGGCGCCCACGCGCGAGGGGTTCGAACCGGTCCACCTCGAGCGTCTTTCCGCGCTGGCGACCATGTGCGGCAATCTTCCCGAAGTCTGGCGGTTCTCCCTTCCCGGCGAGATCCTCCGTGCCCGGGGGCCGCTCTCGGCCGCCTGCGTGGCGCCCAGCGCATCGCGCAATTTCTGTCCTCCCGGTCCGGGTGGGGGAGTCCGGGATCTGCTGCGACGCGAGCCGGTGGCGAATTCCTTCCACAAGCGCATGTTGCACCTGTGTGCCCGCGCCGACGAGACGGCTTCGCCCAAGGTGCGGGCTTTGGCCTCCGAGCCCTTGTTGCGGGCCCAGAACGTCGCGTTCCTGCGCGACAGCGACGAGGCCGGCGGCGTGCGATTCCTTCGGGATCGCGTGCGCATGGGAAGCCTTTTGCTGGAGGCGCGCGGCATCCTCGACGACGGCGACGGCGGCGACTCGGTCCGACTGGATGTCCTGGACCTCTTGTGCGATGGTCAACAGCAGTTGGTGGCGCGCCACCCCAAACTGGGGGTGTTCATCGAGCCTTCGCGGGGCGGTCGCCTCACGGAGCTCGATCACCCGCAGCGCCGGCATCCCTGGGGTGCCCTGCCCGCGGGAATCCCCGTACTCGAGGAGTTCCTGGTCGAGACCCTCGATCCCCAGCCCGGTCTGGAGCTCGTGCCCGTCGACGATTTCGGGATCGCGCCCTTCGAACACCAGTTCAAGCGCACGGGCAAGGATCTCCAGATCCTCCTGTCGCGGACAGGAACCGTCGCCCTGGAAGGCGGGGTGCATCCGATCACCCTCGAGAAGACCTTCACGCTGCGGGCCGGCAAGCCCGAACTGGTGGCCACCTACAAGATCGCCAACCTGGGAACCCACCTGCTCATGTTCGGATTCGCCTGCCGGGTGGGAGCCAGTCCTTGCGAGCTCGAACCCAAGGGGCAGCGCCATCGCTTGGCGGGGGGCGACTGGGGTGAGCTTCGCACGGCTCTTTCCGCCGACGCGTCGCTGGGTTGGGACATCGAAGACGGCAAGGCCGGCAGCACGTTGTCGTGGGACTGCAACAAGCCCGCCCGCCTGGAGGCCCGCCCTCTCCTGCGACCGTGGCCCCGTTCCCCCGACGGCGAACGGTTCGACGGCCTGCGCGCCAGCGCGTGGTGGCCGGTCCGACTGGCGCCGGGTGAATCGTGGTCGCTCATCACCCGCATCCGCATCGGTTCGTTGCGGAAGTCCTGAATGACCCAAGGTACCGCAACGATCATGGAGATCAGATGAAGCACGGGGTCGACTTCTCCCTCTGGGAACAGGGCGGAACGGTGGTCATGGCGTTGTCGGGCCCCTTGGACGCGGCCACCGTGTTGTTGCTGCGCGCCCGCCTGGAGGAAATGGCCCAACCCGACCGCGCCGTGGTCCTGGACCTGTTGCGGGTTCCGTCGGTGGACGACGAAGCCATCCTCGCCCTGCTGTCTCTGCAGTCCGACCTCAAGGGGAAGGGGACGGAAATTGTCCTGGTCGCCACCTCGCCCGAGGTGCTCGGGAAGGTCGCGCCCTACCGCCAGTTGTTCTCGGTCCACCCCTCGGTGCAGAGTCTGCTGGCGACGGGCTTCCAGACCAAGGGGGTGCGGTGGTCGCGCCGCACAGGCTTTCGCATGGCCGCTCCGGTCGCGGCCTTCCTGGCCCTGTTGTTGGCCGGCTGGATGGGCACGCTGCTTCTGGTGGTGGTTTGGCAGTTTCGCGAGCTGCGACAGTCCTCGGCGGAAGTCGAGCTGTTGCGGGCCCGGACGGTGCGCGAGCAAGCCACGATCGACGAGCTCGAGAAACGTCTGAAGCCGCTGGAAGACCTGGGACTGCTGGAAAAGCCCAAACCGCGCAGGAAGAAGCCCAAACCGACCGAGCCCACGGGTCCCGTATCGCCACCCGTGGAGGCACAGCCCTCCGAGGCTCCTGCGGGGGCACCTTGAGGAAGGTCCTTGACGTCTCGATGCGCCAGGCTTGGGGCTGGGGCGTTCTGCTCCTTGCCGCCATGGGGAGTCTGAGTTTCGCCGCGGTCGGTGCCGGTGCCTGGAACGGGGTGCACATTCGCGAGGCGGCAAGGCTCCAGGCCGGACTCGATTCCCTGCGCCCGCGTCGCGAGACCTTGGAGCGCCAGGCGCGCCTGTTGGTCGCGATCGAACGGGTGGTTCCGGGAGCCGATCCATCGGCCAAGGCCGTGGTCGCGACCGAGATCGATCGCAACGCGGAATTGTATGGATACGACCCCCTCGTCCTGCTCGCGGTGGTGGTGACGGAATCCGGCATCGATGCGGATGCCATCGGCAGGAAGCAGTCGGGCGCGGTATCGGGTGCGCAGGGCATCATGCAGATCAAACCCCTCACGGCGAGGGCGATGGCCCAGGCCTTGCGGATGGACCCGCCCGACGGGGATGATCTCCAGGACCCTGCCTACAACCTGAAGGTGGGTGTGGCCTTCCTGCTGCTGATGATCCACCAGTACCAGGATCTGCGTCTGGGAATCATGGCCTACAATGTGGGCCCGGGCGGACTCGAGCAAGGGTTGCGGGGGGAGCGGAGCCTTCCCGAGGGGTATTACCGCAAGGTGATGCGGGTGTACCGCAAACTGGAACACGCGTTGGAGGACGAGGAGGGCTAACCTCCACGAGCCCACATCAGAGACACGATCCTGGTTAGATTGGGGTCTGGAATCCTCCCCCCTGACTCCGGACCCCACCCATGCCCTCGATGCACCTCTCACCTGGCGCCTTCCTGTGGCGCGCGGGGCTGACCTACCTGCCGACCTGGCTCGCGGTGGCCATGATCGGATTCCTGCCGGTGACGATGTCGGGGTCTGGTGATTCCTCCGAGGTGAGTGTTCCCGTCGAATCGACGTTCGTCGTCGAAGCCGTTCCCACCGAGGACGCCGTTGAGACGGACGTTGCCCCCGCGGTGTCGTTACCAGACACCGTCGTGCGATCGGATGCCTACCAGCCCGAAAGCCTGTCCTACAGACCCGGGCGGCTGGTGATGGACCACGCCCAGATGCTCGATTGGGACGACATCCATCGCATGGACTCTGTTCTGGCGCTGGTCCTCGAAGCGGAGGGGCTCGAAGTTGGCATGCTCACCATTCCCGCGCTGCCACCAGGGGCGAAGAGTCTGGAGGACTACAGTCTGGCCGTTGCGCGCACCTGGGGGCTGGGCACCCGGACCGGGAATCGCGGTGTGCTTCTGCTGGTGGTCCGCGACGATCGCAAGATCCGCATCGAAACCACCGAAGAAATCCGGGAACTCATCAGCGATGCGGAGTGCGAGGAAATCATCGCGGGCATCATGGTGCTTCGGATGAGGGAGGGAAGACCCGGAGAAGCGATCGTAGACGGATTGAACGGAGTCCTTTGGGAAGTCGCCACCCGGTTCTCCGTTCCGGGTGGGAGTGTCGCGCCTCCACCTGTCGAAACGGATTCCGTGGTTGATGCGGGACCCCGTACCCACCCCTGGCACGCGTTCGGACTGGCTCTGCTGATCGCGGTCCAGATTTGGGTTGGGTGGCGATTCTACGTTCAAAAGCAGCGCTGGTGGATTCTGGTGCTGCCGTTGGCGGTTTTGGCCATGGGCGCCTTTTCCATGATTCTGGGCATCGTGGCAGGAATCAGTTGTCTCTTCAACTTCAGTCTGCTGATGCCGATGCTGGACGACCTGGAGGCGGATGGCTCGGGCTTCGGGTGGATTCTCGACATGGCGATGAACATGCGATCCAGTTCGAGCAGCACCCGGTCGTGGGGCTCGAGCCGCTCCTCAGGCTCGTCGTCGTCCTCACCCTCGTCGTCTTCGTCGTCACGGTCGTCGTCATCCGGCGGAGGATTCCGCGGTGGGGGCGGTTCGGGCGGCTGGTGACCGTTTGATTCCCGACCAAGCCCGAATCGAGCCTGGTCGGGGGAGCGAGCAGAGGTCGGCGCCAGGTGATCAGGCCTGTGCCGGAACCCCCATGGCCGCCCATTCCTCCTTCGAGGGACCACAAACGCCGGGCACCGCCAATCCCGCCTGACGCATCAGAATGGTGATCTGCCCGCGATGGTGTGCCTGGTGCATGAGCAGGACCTGGAGCACGAACCCGCGCGCCCAGCTCATGCCGTACATGGGCACCTCGCCCCCAAGGTCGGAATCCGTCCATTGTGCGGCGATGGCCTGGCCGAGCCTGGGGGCATCCGCCGCGTAGGTGTCAGCGATGGTGGTTGCCGATTCCGGCACGAGGTGCGGGTCGAATGCGCCGTGTTCGAAGGTCACTCCTGCCGCGGGGAGCATCTCGTGGAGAGTCTCGACCAAATGCCACGCGAGCTTGCCCAGGGTACGCCCTTCAGGAGTGACCCGTTGCGCGAGCGATGCGTCCGTGAGCGTGCGCAGCACACGAAGGGTGTTTTCGGTCTCCATGGACCACTGGACGCTGAAATCGGCGAGGGAACGAAACATGGAATAGTCTCCGAAGACGAAGGCTGCAGGAAGGGTCGCGCGGGATGCATCGACCCACACAATCTACTCGATAGTGAACAAATGAGCAAGTCTTTTTCCCTCGGCCACAGCGTCCCCTGTCTACCGCTCCCCAGCCACCCCGCCACCCGCTTTCCATCCCCACCCCTCGCCAACGCCTCCTTCGTCCTCCCGACGCCAACGCCTCAAGTTCCCCTACAACCCTGGCATTGAGACCCCGCCTATCCCTACGTTGCCGCCCCACCTGTTGCTCGGCGGCCAGCGCAGCGTCGCCGCCCACCCAGCCGTATCCACTCTCCCAAGTGTACTGCCAGCGCGTCACGCTCCCATTCAGCCTTGGCACCCACGCTCCGCCTGTCGCTCGGCGGCCAGCGCAGCGTCGCCGCCCACCCAGCCGTATTCGCTCTCCCAAGTGTACTGCCAGCGCGTCAAGCTCCCACTCAGCCTTGGCACCCACGCTCCGCCTGTCGCTCGGCGGCCAGCGCAGCGTCGCCGCCCACCCAGCCGTATCCACTCTCCCAAGCGTACAGCCAGCGCGTCACGCTCCCATTCAACCTTGGCACCCACGCTCCGCCGGTTGCTCGGCGGCCAGCGCAGCGTCGCCGCCACGCGCGGGCATCGCAAGAAACAGAAAGCCTCCACGGCCCGAAGGCCGTGGAGGCAGCAGCACAACAGATCTAAAATCGAGCGAGGCGGGATGAGACGAAGCGACATGGATCCCGAAGCCGTCCGCTTTGGGACGGCGAGTGGTCCAGGGAGCGAGTATCGCCCGCCGCAGCCGATTTTAGCAGTCGATTTTAGTATTGGAAGAGAAGCTCGCGGTACTTGGGCAGGGGCCAGAGCTCGTCGGAAACCAGCGTCTCCAGGGCATCGGCAGCCTCGCGCAGGGCTTCCTGAGCGGGGATCACCTTTTCCTTGTAGGTCTTGGCTTCGGCGTGCAGGGAGCCCGCCTCGTGAGCGGCGTGGTGCGCCTTCTCGAGGGCTTCGATGCCGTCGACGAGCTTGTCGGCCAGGGCCGCGACTTCGTCGGCGATCTTGGTGATGCCCTTCGACTTGCCGGCAGCGGCCAGCTCGCCGAGGTACTTGACCGTGGCGGGGAGGACCATGGTCTTGGCCATGTCGAGAGCCGTGTTGGCCTCGATGTTCTGGACCTTGACGTAACGTTCCCAGTTGATCTCGGCGCGGGCGCCCAGTTCACGCTCGGAAAGCACGCCGTGCTTGGAGAACAGCTTCTTGGCCTTTTCGGTCTCGAGAGCCGGCAGGGCGTCGACGGTGCTCTTGTTGTTGGGCAGTCCACGCTTGGCCGCCTCGGCATGCCACTCTTCCGAGTAGCCGTTGCCCGAGAACAGGACCTGCTTGTGATCCTTGATGATGCCGGAAAGGATCTTGGAGAGGCCGGCCATGTCGTTGGGCTTGAGCTTCTCGAGATCGTCGGCCAGTTGCTCCATGGAGTCGGCGACCAGCGTGTTGAGCACGGTCTGGGGCCAGTAGATGGGGGCCGACGAACCGACCGCGCGGAACTCGAACTTGTTGCCCGTGAAGGCGAAAGGCGAGGTGCGGTTGCGGTCGGTGGCGTCCATGGGCAACACGGGCAGGGACGAAACGCCCAGCTCGATCTTGCCACCCTTCTTCGAGGAGGAGGCGGCTCCGCCCTCGAGCTGCTTGACCACGTCCTCGAGCTGTTCGCCCAGGAAGATGGACACGATGGCCGGGGGAGCTTCGTTGGCACCCAGGCGGTGGTCGTTGCCGGCGTCGGCGACGGTGGCGCGCAGGAGGTCGGCATGGATGTTCACGCCACGGATGATCGCGGCCAGGACGGCCAGGAACTGGGCGTTGGCATGCGGGTCGTGGCCGGGCTCGAGGAGGTTCTCGCCGTCGTCGGTGCCCATGGACCAGTTGTTGTGCTTGCCCGAGCCGTTGACGCCCTTGAAGGGCTTCTCGTGCATCAGCAAGGTGAGGCCGTGCTGGGGGGCCAGGCGCTTCATCACGCTCATGACCAACATGTTGTGGTCGGAGCCGACCGAGGTGGGCTCGTAGACCGGGGCCATTTCGAACTGGGCGGGGGCGACCTCGTTGTGGCGGGTCTTGGAGGGGATGCCCAGGCGCCAGAGTTCGCGGTCGAGGTCCATCATGAACGCGAGGATGCGTTCGCGGATGGCGCCGAAGTACTGGTCTTCGAGCTCCTGGCCCTTGGGCGAAGGAGCACCGAAGAGGGTGCGGCCGGCGAGGAGAAGGTCAGGGCGCTGCTCGGCCAAACGACGGTCGACAAGGAAGTATTCCTGCTCGGGTCCGATGTTGGTGAACACGCGGCTGGATGTGGTGTTGCCGAACCACCGCAGCACGCGCAGGGCCTGCTTGCCGAGGGCTTCCTGCGAACGCAGGAGGGGGATCTTGTGGTCCAGCGCCTCGCCGGTGTACGACACAAAAGCGGTGGGGATGGTCAGGGTCACGCCGTTGGGCTCGACCTGCAGGAAGATGTGCGAGGTGACGTCCCAAGCGGTGTAGCCGCGGGCCTCGAAGGTGGCGCGGATGCCGCCCGAGGGGAACGAACTGGCGTCGGGTTCGCCCTGGAGAAGGACCTTGCCCGAGAACTCGGCGATGGTCTGGCCTTCGCCCGCGGGATTGAGGAAGGAGTCGTGCTTCTCGGCGGTGGAGCCGGTCATGGGCACGAACCAGTGCGTGTAGTGGGTGGCACCGTGGGCCATGGCCCATTCCTTCACACCCTGGGCGACGGCGTCGGCGATGGCCGGGTCGAAGGGCTCGAGCCCGGAGATGGTGCGGCGCAGCTTCTTGAAAACGGACTTCGCCAGGTACTGGCGCTGGGCGTTTTCGGAAAACACGTACTGTCCGTAGATGTCTTCGCCGGCGTGTTCGAGATAGTTCTGGCTGGAAGCGACCTTGAGCGTGGAGATCGCCTCGATGGCCTTCTGACGTGCGGTCATTTCAATCCTCGGAACAATGGAGTGGATGGTGGTATTCAGTCGCCATCGGTCCCCAAGTTTGGCCGAAGGGAAAATACCGGCAGCGATCGGAACAGTCAAAAAACTACGGGTCGACAGCAGGATTGGCTATCCCTCGGGGCAGATGAAACAGATTTTCCGGCATAAATGAGAATAGAAGTTCTCAAAAGGGAACACAAACATCTCATTCGTTGGGCACGGCCTGCGAAATTGTCGAAGCGCCAAAGGGGTCCACCCGAAGGGGGACCCCCGTACGTGCGCCTGAGGTTTGGCACGGTGTTCTCAAGGGTGAGTTGGTGTCGGTCCGATTGGTCCGATCCCGTCGAACTCCTTCGTCGGGTTGATCCCCTCCTCGTCCGTCAGTCACCGGAGAGAACCATGTCCAAGAATCCCC
Source organism: Fibrobacteria bacterium (assembly GCA_035913415.1). Classification (GTDB taxonomy): domain Bacteria; phylum Fibrobacterota; class Fibrobacteria; order UBA5070; family UBA5070; genus UBA5070. The sequence goes on from JAMIIV010000057.1 coordinate 17,049, forward strand.
GCCCCGCCTCCACCCCTGCCACCGAAACCTCGCTCGAGCTCACCGAGATCCAGATCTGGCCGGTTCGCGACCCCGATGCCTCCCGGATCAAGGCGATGGCGTCCCTCACCTTCAATGGCACGATCCGTGTCAATGGCTGTCGTTTGATCGACGGCGCCAAGGGGATGTTCGTGTCCTTCCCTGCCGAACGCAAACAGGGCACCGAGGACTGGGTGAGTTTCGTGCACCCCGTCAGCAGGGAGGCCAACGATCGAATCCAGGAAAAAGTCGTGGGACGTTATCGCGAAATCCTTACGGCCGCCGTCTGATCCCTGACCGGGAACGGGCCCTGCGCCGCGGGGCCCGTTCCGCCCTTTCCTCGCCCTCGCAACGAACAGGTGCACGGCATGTTGCCTCCCGAAATGGTGTCCCTCGACATATCCCTAGAGCCTGGCCGCCCCGCCTCGGCGCGCCTCCATTTGCGATGCGGGCTCGAATTGGCCGGGATCCGCGTCTGGCGCACGTCCCGAGGTCCCCGCGTGATCTTCCCCTGCCTTCCGGGGCCTGCCACGATCCCCGTGTACCGAATTTCCCAGGGCCGCCAACGGGACTGGAGCGCGGCGATCCTCCAGGCGTGGCGGGCGGCTGTGGCGCCCGGGGTGGCATCATGCTCGGCTCCATCGCGGAGGGCTGCGGCATGATCGCCATCCGACGCTCGGCAACTCTGCATGGGTTCGGCGCCGTGCCCCTGGTCGTCGAATGCGAAGCCGGCCCGGGCATGCCCGCCTTCGCGGTGGTGGGGTTGCCCGATGGTGCCGTCCGGGAGAGTCGCGATCGGATTCTGTCGGCACTCCGGCATAGCGGGTACCGGCTCCCGCCGCGGAGGATCACGGCGAACCTGGCGCCCGGCGATCTGCGCAAGGAGGGCACGGCCTTCGATCTGCCCTTGGCGCTGGCCGTCCTGGAGGCGTGTGAACAGTACCGGTCGGTCCCGGCCCAATCCGATCGCGTTTTCCTCGGAGAGCTTGGCCTCGATGGTCGGGTGCGTCCGGTGCGAGGCGCCTTCGCCCTGGCCATGGGTCTTCGGGAGCGCGGCGTGTTCCGACTGGTGATCCCCGAGGAAAATCGGCAGGAGGTGTCGGAGGTTCCCGACCTCGACGTGGTCGGGGTCGCCCATCTTCGCGAAGCCGTGGCGATGCTCGAGACAGGGGAGGTGCCCGTGCCCGGGATGCTGGAAAAACGCCGCCATTCCAGTCCGCCGCCGCCGGATCTCGCGGACGTCCGTGGTCAGGAATTGGCCAAAGAGGCGCTGGCCGTGGCGGCGGCCGGCGGGCACAATCTGCTGATGTCCGGAGCACCCGGCTCGGGCAAAACGATGCTGGCCCGCAGACTTCCCGGGCTTCTCCCCGGGTTGGATGGCGAGGAGGCCCTCGAGGTGACCAGGATCCGCTCCCTGGCGGGTCTCCACAGGGTGGGGGATGCCCTGGTCCGCGAGCGCCCCTTCCGGGCACCGCACCACTCGGCGTCGATGGTCGCCCTGGTCGGTGGTGGTGCCGTCCCCCGGCCGGGGGAGATCAGCCTGGCATCGCGGGGGGTCCTGTTCCTGGATGAACTGGCGGAATTTCCCCGCCATGTGCTGGAAGCACTCCGTCAGCCTCTGGAAGAGGGCGAGGTGACTGTCAGCAGGGCTCGGCAGACCATCCGCTATCCTTCCAGATTCCTGCTCGTGGCGGCCACGAATCCCTGCCCTTGCGGTTTCCTCGGAGATTTTCGTCGGCCTTGTCTGTGCACCGCGTCGGCTCGGGAGCGCTACCGTTCGAAACTGTCGGGGCCTCTCGTCGACCGCATCGACCTCCACCTGTCGCTGCAGGCGCCGGAACCCGGGTTGCTGCTTTCGACATCCGGGCCATCCGCCTCCACGAACCAGGTTCGCCAGCGGGTGCAGGAGGCCGCCGCCCGCCAGGGGCACCGCCAAGGGCGGCGTGCGAACGCGCTCCTCGACGGGGCGGAGCTGGAGCGCTCCTGCGGCCTCGATGCCGCCGGGAAAATCTTGCTGGAAGGGGCTGCAAGGCGTTTTGCGCTTTCTGGCAGGGGGCTTTCCCGTGTATTGCGGGTGGCACGGACCGTTGCCGATCTGGAAGCGACGGATCGTGTCCGGGACGAGCACCTGGCTCGGGCTTTGGCGTGGCGCATTCCGGCGGAAGGGGACGTGCACTGAGTCGCTCGACTCAGGGACCCGGGGGGCGAGGCGCAATTCCTGTACTTCAGACCCGTTTGTCTGGTTTATATTTCGCGCTCCCAGGTTCTGACCCACAGAGGTCCCACCACCCGTGTACGGTTGGACCCATCATCCAGAAGAGAGGGAAGCATGAGAGATACGAAGCTGTCCGCCGTCGGACTCCCCGTTGCCCTGACCGTCGCCCTGTCCCTCCTTTCGGGGTGCAACAAGGACAAGGCCGATGCGGGCACCCAGGGTGGTTTCCCCCGCTCGCAGACCCTCTATCTGGCCGGTTCGCAGTGGGGTGATCCCTCCACGTTCAACCCGCTGGCCGAGAGCTGGCAGGCCGCGTGGCCGGTGGGCGACCGCTTCAATCTCATGTACGAGCCCCTGATCGCCTACAACTCCCTCGACGGCAAGGTCGAGCCCATCCTGGGTTCGATGGTCTCGAAGGACAACGACAGCGTCGTGATCGACCTCAATCCCGCCGCGAAGTGGTCCGACGGCAAGCCTGTCACCGCCGCGGACGTGAAGTTCATTTTCCTGCTCGGCAAGCGTTTCCCCGGTGCGGCCACCGCCTTCGCCACCGAGTTCATCGCGGGCATCAATGTCGACACCGTCGACAACGCCGGCGCCAAGACCGAACGCCTCTCGTTTTTGGTCGACAAGAAGGGGCGCAACAACCCCCTCGTGATCCTCGACCTCCTGCAGGCCATCCGCATCGTCCCGTCGCACGTGTTCGAAGAGCTCCTGGCCAAGAACAACAACAACCTCGACGAAGTGAAGAAGCTCAAGATCGACAGCATGCCTGTCGTGTCGGGCCCGTACAACCTGAACAACTACTCCAACGAGAAGATCGTTCTCGAGCGTCGCGCCGACTACTGGGGCAACGCGGCCCTGTACGCCGGCAAGGAGCCTGCTCCCAAGTTCATCATCCACCCCATCTACAAGAGCAACGACCACTTCGCGATCGCGCTCCAGAAGGGCGACCTCGACGCTTCCCAGACCTTCATCCCCCGCATCTGGATGAAGAAGAAGGACGGCGTGAACACCTGGATGGACAAGGCTCCTTACTTCGTTCCGGGCGCCCTGCCCATGCTGATTCTCAATTGCACGAAGGAGCCCTTGAACGACAAGGCCTTCCGTCGCGCGATGGCCGCCGCCATCAACTACGGCGACATCAAGGAGCTCGCGGTCTCGGGTTATTCCCCCGACATCCAGCCCGGCCTGATCATGCCCTCGGGCATCGAAGGCAAGTTCTTCAACGCCGAAGAAGCGAAGAAGAACGGTGTTGGCTACAATCTCGACGTCGCCAAGAAGATGCTGGCCGATGCCGGATACAAGTCCGTCTACAAGCCCGATGGCTCGCTGGACCACATGACCGACAAGACCGGCAAGAAGCTCCCCACGCTCCAGATCAAGTCGCCTGCCGGCTGGTCGGACTGGGAAGCCATGGTCACCTTGGCAGTCAAGGGACTGCGCGCCGCAGGCATCGATGCCCGCGAAGGATTCGTGGATGCCGGCCTGTACTGGCCGGCCAAGCCCTCGGGCGACTTCGACATTCTGATGGACAAGCCCGCCGCCTCCATCACCCCGTCGCTGCCCTGGAGCCGTTTCGAGGCCGTGATGAGCTCCCGCAACTGGGCCCCTGCCATCAGCGGCAAGATGAACGAGAACCAGGGTCGCTACAACAGCCCCAAGGCCAAGGACTACAATCCCAAGGTCGACTCGTTGCTGAAGGCCATCCCGCTCACCACCGACGAGGCCGCCCTGAAGGCTGCCTACGTTCAGCTCAACAACATCTTCATGCAGGACCAGCCGGCCATCCCGCTGGTCAACCTGCCCGAGCAGTTCTACGAATTCAGCACCGCCGTGTGGACCAATTGGCCTTCCGAGGCCAACCCCTACGCTCCCGCCCAGCTTCCTTGGGTGAGCGCTGGTACCAAGACTCTCTGGCAGCTGAAGCTCGCAGACTGATTATCCCGGGGATCACGCTTCCATGCTCAAACAGTATCCGACCGCACGATTCATCCTGCAGCGTGGAGGTTGGTATTTCCTGACCTTCCTCGTTGCGGTGACCATCAACTTCTTCCTGCCCCGACTGGGTGACAACAACCCCGTCGACATCATCATGGGCAAGGCCTCGAGTGGGCTTTCCACCGAAGCTGCCAAGGAGAAGGAAGAGTCCTACCTCAAGGAATTCGGTCTGGTCAAACTGGACGAGAGTGGCGCGATCCTCCGTGACGAGAAGGGGACGCCCATCAAGGCGTCTTCCTTCGAGCAGTTCGTGAACTACGTGACGATGAGCCTTTCGGGCGACCTCGGCACCAGCTTCCAGAAGTACCCCAAGAAGGTCCTGGATGTCATCGTCGAGGCCGTCCCCTGGACCATCGCCCTCCAGTTGCCCACCATCGTCTTCGGATGGATCGTGGGCAACTTGCTCGGGGCGCTGGCCGCCTACCGCCGCGGTCTCTTCGACCGCTTCTTCTTCCCTGTCGCGCTGTTGGTCTCGGCCATTCCGTTCTTCGTGTTCGGAATGCTCCTGGTCTACTACTTCTCCGTCGAACTCGGGTGGTTCCCCGCCATGGGTGGATACGCCGGAGACCTGGTTCCCAGCTTCTCCCTGGAGTTCCTCGGCTCGGTGGCCTACCACTACGTGTTGCCGTTCTTCTCGATCTTCCTGATCCTCGCCGGCGGCCAAGCCATCGGCATGCGGTCCATGGGCATCTACGAACTGGGAACCGACTACATCAAATACGCCAAGTGGTTGGGCCTCAAGGAAGGCCGCATCCTGATGTACCTGTTCCGAAACGCCATGCTCCCGCAGCTCACGGGTCTGGCCCTCAGCTTGGGCACCATGATCGGCGGAGCGCTCATCACCGAAATGATCTTCTCGTACCCGGGGCTTGGCATGGCCATGCTGACGGCCATCCAGAACAACGACTACCCCATGATCCAGGGTGTCACCCTGATCATCACCGTCAGCGTGCTCATCGCCAACTTCACGGTGGACATCCTCATCGGATTCCTCGACCCCCGTGTCAAGGCCGGCCTGCAGATGGGAGGCAACTGAGATGAAGCTTCTTCGCAACCTCCTGAAATCACCGATGTTCGTGATCGGTGCGGGACTGTTCTTCGGAACGCTCCTGTTCGCCCTGCTGGCGCCGTTGTTCTACAACGTCACCCTGGAGCGCGTCGGTGAGCCCTACATGCCTGCCGGTGCTGGATACCTTCTCGGTACCGACCACCTGGGGCGCGACTACATCAGCCTCCTGATCAAGGGGCTTCGCAGCTCCTTGTATGTGGGATTCCTCGCCGGGGTGATCGCCACCACCGTGGGCACCCTGCTGGGAATCTACGGCGGCTTCAAGGGCGGACTCATCGACGACGTCCTGAACATGATCACCAACCTGTTCATCGTCATCCCGTCCTTCGTCGTGCTGATCCTGATCAGCGCTTCGTTCCAGAACGGACGCTCCCTGACCCTCATCGGCCTCATCATCGGATGCACCACCTGGACCTGGTCGGCTCGTGCCGTCCGTGCCCAGGCCGCGGCCCTGAAGAGCCGCGACCACATTTCGTTGGCACGCATCAACGGTGACGGCACCTTGGCCATTCTGGTCAAACACATTCTGCCGTACCTGCTTTCCTACGTGTTCATGGTGTTCATCCTCCAGATCGCCTCCGGCATCCTGTCGGAATCCGCCATCTCGATGATCGGCCTGGGGCCCCTCGATACCCAGTCCTTGGGCATCATCCTCAACGACGCGAAGGCCAACGGCGCCTTGGGCGACGGCGTCTGGTGGGCGTTCATCCCCTCCACGGTGCTGATCACCTTGATCGTCTTCGCCCTCTATCTCATCAATACCTCGATGGAAGGGGTCTTCAACCCCCGCCTGCGCAGGGAATAAGCCATGTCCAATCCCGTCTTCGAGGTCGAAAACCTCAGCCTCCACTACCTGACCCGCTTCGGCACCAAGGTGCACGCGGTCACGGACGTCTCGTTCACCATGCAGAAGGGCGAGATCCTGGGCATCGCGGGTGAGTCCGGCTGCGGCAAGTCCACGCTCGTGAATGGCCTGATGGGCCTGTTCATTCCGCCTCTCTATCCTTCCCAGGGCGATGTCCGGGTGGGGGGCGAGTCGCTGATGAACCGCACCGAGGTGGAAATCCGCAAGAACGTGTTGTCCCGCAAGGTCAGCATGATTCCCCAGGGCGCCTTCAACGCACTGAACCCCACCCGCAAGGTCAAGGACATCGCCGCCGACGTCATCGCCGCCCACGAGGCTGGCGCCGATCGCGCCGGCACCTACGAGCGTCTGGCCAAGCGGTTCGAGCTGTTCTTCGGCAAAGAGGCCAAGCGTGTGCTGGACGCCTATCCGATCCAGCTCACCGCTGGTGAGCGGCAGCGTTCGGTCATCGGTATTTCCACTCTGCTGAATCCGCAGATGGTGATCGCCGACGAGCCAACCTCGGCGCTGGACGTCAGCACCCAGAAGGTCGTCATCAAGATGATCTTCGACTTGCTCGACCAGGGCATCTTCAACAGCATGATCTTCATCACCCACGAGCTTCCGCTCCTGCGTCACGTGGCGAACAACATCGCCATCATGTACGCGGGCGAATTCGTGGAAAAGGGTACGGCCGAGCAGATCGTCTTCGAGCCCAAGCACCCGTACACCAAGGCGCTGATGGGCGCCATGCTGTCCGCCGAGCCCAGCCAGAAGAATCGCAAGCCGGTCGCGATCGAAGGGGCTCCGCCTTCGCTGGCGAAGGAAATCGAAGGTTGCCGCTTCGCCGCGCGCTGCCCGGTGGCCCGCCCCGAGTGCAAGACCGCCAAGCAGACCCTGCGGACCCACGCCGACCGACTGGTGAGGTGCGATTATGCCGAATGAGACCCCCCTGTTCCACGCCAAGGACATCGTCCGCACCTTCGGACATGGCAAGAAGCTGGTCAAGGCCGTTGACGGCGTCAGCTTCGATCTGGCCGACGGCGAGATCCTCTCCATCGTGGGTGGCTCGGGTTGCGGCAAGAGCGTGCTCGCCAAGATCATGCTCGGCCTGTACACCCAGACCTCCGGGACCTTCGAATACAAGGGCCAGAAGATCACCAGCCAGAAAGACCACTGGAACGAAGTCCAGTCTGTCTTCCAGGATCCCTTCTCCTGTTTCAACCAGTTCTTCACGATCCGTTCGCAGCTCGAAGCCGCGTTCAAGATCAAGAAGATCAAGATGAGCAAGAGCGAGATCTCCGATCACGTCGATCAGGGCTTGCTGGCCGTGAACGTGGCACCCAAGGACATCGAAGGGAAGTACCCCTTCGAGTTGTCGGGCGGACAGATGCAGCGCATGTTGCTGGCACGCATCTTCGCGTTGCGGCCCCAGGTGCTCATCGCCGACGAACCCACCTCCATGGTGGACGCCTGCGTGCGCGCCAACATCCTCGACTACCTGATGAAGCTCAAGGAAGAGCTCAAGATGACGATCGTCTTCGTGACGCACGACATCGGGCTGGCGTACTACGTCTCCGACCGCCTCTTCATCATGCACGAGGGCAAGATCGTCGACCAGGGCAAGCCCGACGACGTCATCCTGCGCCCCACCAGCCCGGTGACCATCCAGCTTCTGGATGACATTCCCGAGATCCACAAGGACTGGATCAAGCGCTGACCTGCCTCTCGCGGCGCATACTCGCTCAAAGCCCACCTTCGGGAGCCTCGACGTACCGAACACGTACGCCTTCGGCCCCGAAGGTGGGCTTTTCACTTCGTCTGCATCCACGATAGGCCGGTCAGATCTTGGGTGCGTCCTCAGGGCGCATACTTGCTCAAAGGCCTGATTGGACTGTCTGTCCGGTGGTCGAGCCTGTCGAGACCGGCGCGGTGAGTCTCGACAGG
>JAMIIV010000058.1:0-44707 GCA_035913415.1 Fibrobacteria bacterium
ATGCCTTCGATCATGTCTTGCATGTCCGAATCGTCATTCTTGGAGATGTCTTGAATATCTGGTTTGTCATTCGCTCGTGGTGGTTTTGGGCATGTCAAAATTGGGACGCCATCGATTTCTTCTATCGTTGGTTGGCGTCCTTCTTCGCAGGCATCTCCAATCCTCGGCAAGGGCTTTTTTTCTATTAGTTTTCCGGATTCATTGAATGCGGATGAGCTGTCAGATCCATAGAGTCCGCTGATATCGCAATGGTAAGAAGCGCAATAGCGGGTGCAATTATTGCACGTGATGCCTTGTCCTTCTGAAAATGCCGTGCAATGTTCGTAAATTGCGGGGACAATAATTGAGAAGTTTGACATTTTGAAGTAGCCGCACTTGAATATTATTGTGCTATCGGTGGTATCGATGCCGTCGCGGGTGTAAAACCTGCTGACTCCGCTTGGGGAACTTGGGTAATCAAGTTTCCCCCACCTGATTCCCGGGATGACGACTATTCCTTTTTTGTTGACAACAACGTATTCTGTGGGATCTCCGATTTCGATAGTTGCGAATCCGTATTTGTTTACGCGGAGTTTGTATAGATGCTTTTTCTTGACTTGTCTTTTGGCTCTAGACATTTCAAAACACTCAGAATGCCAGTAGCGGAGTTCGCTATTGCGTGAAGCCGGGCAAGGTTCCTCGGCTTGAGTGATTGTGAGGAAGGATAAAACTAGGATGCATAGAATGGAAATGATTCGTAGTGGCGTGATCATCAGCGGAGCTCCCAGAAAGCGATTGTGTGCGTTTGAATAGACCCTTCATCCTTTTTTTCCACAGTAAGTCTTACTTCGGTTCCTAGCAGGCCGCTGAAAAACCATCCCGAACAGCGAGCATTGCGACAGAAACTGTCATAGATTGATGTATGCGCGGTAGAATCGATCCAAATCCCAGCTTCATCGCGGTTGTTGACCTGGACGCACGAGTGCGGGCCAATCATCCGCTTCGCCGAATCAAGGAGGTCTGCGACAAGGCCCTCCGGGAATTGGACAGCGATTTCGATCGGGTCTACAAGGACGGCGGACGCCCTTCGATTCCTCCGGAGCAGCTCCTGAAGGGCTCTCTGCTTCAGATCATCTACGGTATTCGCAGCGAGCGTCAGCTTTGTGAGCGCATCGACGACAGCCTGACCTTTCGCTGGTTCCTCGATCTACCCCTGGATCAGGAGGCATGGGTCCCTACGGTCTACACGCACAACCGCGACCGCCTTCTGACCACAGAGATGTCGCGCAGTTTCCTTTCGCGCGTGGTGGAACAGGCTCGCGATCGCGGCCTGGTGTCCAGCGACCATTTCAGCGTGGACGGCACCTTGCTGCAAGCCTGGGCCAGCAACAAGAGCCTGCAGCCGATGGATCCAGGCTCTGACGAGGACTCGCCACCACCGAGCGATCCTCCCGGCTCATCCTCGAGCGAGGGGACGAAGGAAGCCAAGGGCAAGGACATCCTGCGCAACTTTCGAGGGCAGCAATTTTCCAACGCCACGCATCGCTCCAGCAGCGATCCAGATTCGCGCCTGGCGCGCAAGGGCGACAATCTTGGAGCCAAGCCCAGCTACTTGGGGAATGCGGTGATGGAGAACCGTAGCGGCCTCGTCGTCGAGGGCGAGGTCCGGCTTGCCAGCGGAGATGGCGGAGAAGTCGCAGCCGCTCTGGCGATGATCGACCGGATGGAAGGCGACCACGCGATCACGGTGGGAGCGGACAAGGGCTACGATTGCCAGGACTTCGTGGACTGCTGCAAGCAAATGAACACATCTGCCCACGCGGCACAGAACCGGACGGCACACCGTCGCTCGTTCGTGCCCGACGAAGTGGCGGAGACCGACGGATACAAGGTCAGCATCCGAAGACGAAAGCGCATCGAGCAGGTCTTCGGATGGGTGAAACTCTCCGCGGGCATGCGACAGTTGAAAGTCCGAGGCAAGGAGGCGGTCTCCGGACTGTTCTTGCTCGCCCTTTCGGCATTCAACCTCGTGCGAATGGGCCGCTTGATGGCGGAGCCCGCATGAAACGGACGAGGAAAGCCCCCGAAATCGGCGATCTGATCGTCAGCAGGCGTGTAAAGCCGCAGATAACCGGTTTGGCCAGCCACCAAGGGCGTCCATGGTGGACGCCGAGTCCTTCGAAAAAATCGAGCACATCGACGCGACAAACTCGAAATCCTTGTTTTTCAGCATCCTGCTAGGGGGAATATTCGCTCAAGTTTCAGGGGGTGGGACTGCTGCCGGAGGGGCGGGAGACGCGGGTATAGGCACGTTCGAGGTAGCTGTCGTGCTGGAAAATCAGGGTGTCGGTGTGGGCGAGTGTGAATTGGATTTCTGGCCATTTCTTGCGCGCGAAAGCCCGCCCCTCGATGGAACGGGACGCCGCGTCGAATCGGGCATCGAAAGCCACGGTGTCGAGATCCCGTCCTTTGGCGTCAAGGAACCGGATGCGGAGATCGGCAAGCATGTTGTCGCGTTTGCGTGGTACGGGAGCCTGCGTGTAGGACATCACGCGAGTCCACTCCTGGAAGGTGTGGTCCTTGCGGTCGTCGCAGGGCTCGATGACGATCTGCCACACTTCGCCGTTGATCCAATCCTGTGGGGTCGCGTGCTCGGGGGTGGGGACGAATCTCCATATTCCCTTGATGCCCTCACGCATGGCAAGGCTGTCCAAAGGAGGAGGAAGGGGCGTCAGCCACGGAGGCGGCAAGGAATCCGCACGCCTGAAGGTGGTTCTCCAGCTCGGGATGAATCCCAGCATCCCGACGGTGTCCGCGTAATTCGGGAGCTCCAGTGTCATCACGTCCCTGGATTCCTGCTGGAATGCAAGTCGCGAAGGATTCTCGGAGGATGCGTCGGAGACGCGGTGCATCCACGAATCGAAGGTCGCGTCGATGGTGGTGGTGTCGAAGGCCTTTCCCGTCGAGTCCAGGAACAGGATGCGGAGATCGATCCGGCCTCCGCTTCGGGGCTTCGCGCTGAGATGCAGAAATTGTCCAATGGTCGCTGCAAGACTTGTGCGTGGCCGTTCGATCACGAATTGCCAGACGGCAGAGCCCTTCCAGGTCGCCGGTTTTCTCTGGTGCAGGGAGGGCACGAAACGCCACCGGTCGACGACCAGTCTCCGGAACAGCGCGGAGTCGATTTCGGTTCCCGGTGGGAATGCGGTGCTCGCCGCCGATTCCGAGGGGGTGTCGATCTTGGCCGGGAGGAGCTTGCCTCGGGCACCAATCGCGACGCCGACCACGCCCAAGATCGACGCGAGCAGGAATGCACGGGGCGCGGAAAGGTGGCCAGGATTACGATGAGGTGTCATGCGACCACCGGTATCGGAATCCGACATCCCGATTCGCGCGCGGCATGTTCGGGTGGTTTTCGTTGCCCTTCGGAGGTCGGGGACTTTGGGCGTGCGGGGGTGTCTCGGGAGCGGAGGGGAACGGCCATGAAGCCAATGGTAGAACCGACGCCTGTGGCAGACCGAAAGGCATGCGATTCCGATCCGCAACGGGGGGCATGAGGGCCGGACTCCATTTGCCCCAAAGGGCCGCCGTTGTTCCTGGCGGGAGCGATTAGCTTGCGGATACCCTATGTCCCGAACCTCGATCCTGACTTCGTTGTGCGCGCTGCTGATCTTCCCCGCATCGATCCTGGCGGCTCCGCTGACGGGTATCGATACCCTGCGCGATGCTGAGCGTGGCGAGGTCTGGATCCTTGCCTGGAAGGGACAGCCCAAGCCCGTGTGCCACGATCCCCAGGAACGCGAGACATGCGTGTGCAAGGGGCGTGTCTTCGGGTATGCGGGCGTGGTGGAATTGTCTCGCTGGAAGGGGCTGCGGCGCCTGGACGCATTGGGCATCGTTCTGGACGGAGGGCTTTCGAGATGGCCCCAGGATCTCGATCCTGCTTCCGCCATCGACACCTCGCGACTCACGCCTCGTCGGGTTCTGTCTCTAACGAAAATCGACGCCAGCGGATCGTCGCGCGGTTGGGTCCACGAACAGGAGGTCGCGTCTTGTGGCCATTCCCTGTGGCGGATGGCGGGAGTGACCGGAGCGCGCCCCAATCTGCACTTGCTCTCGGATCCACTCGAGCAGCAGCCAACGGAATTGAACCACCTCGGTACGTGGTCGGCTCTTGCGTCCGACAGCATCGTCGATGTGCTGGATTTCGAATGCGGCGATCATGGTGCCGAAGCCGAGGGGCGTCTGGTGGCGCTCCGAACGGGAGCGGGGGTATCCGTTCGGCGGTACGCGGCTCCATGCATAACACGCACGTCTCCCCCCGATCCGATCCCCATGGCGCAGGTCGCGCGGTTGCGGCGCGTCTTGTTTAACTCGACCGGAGACCTTGCCTTCGCTGCCTGTGTCGCCATCGAGACCTCCCGGCGTCACGGGCGTGCGCTGTTCGAGGTCCGGGCGCGACGTGGGTTGCCTGCGTTGCTGCGTCTGCCCGCTGCCGCGTGCCTGGATGCCAATCCCGACATGGACCGCGACTTGTCCGATCGTCTGCCGTTGCGGTTGCCTACCGAGTGACGAATGAGGTGCGCGCGCAACCTTCATGAGATTGTGCAGGAGCTATGCCAAGGAGCGGTACTCGGGGCTCCCGCCGGGTGAAGGGTGGTTCATTGGCCCAGGCTCCGGGCGGAGTGGACCTCAAAGGGGAATTCGGTTCCGGTGCGTCAGGTTATGGTCGTGGATGCGAAGAAGGCGCGGCGGCCACGACAGAATCCGGGTCGGTGGGGGGCGTTCTCACCACAGCTTCCACCAGGGCTTTTGGATCCGCTGCCATTCCTTGTCGTCTTCCCAGGGGAGGCGAATATTCGCGTAGGGGGTCCACTCGGGATCGTAGGGGTCGAGGATCTGGTGGATCTTCACTCCTGGGTCCCGATGCACGTTTTCGAAGACGCAGTCCAGGAAGATTGGCATCTTCGTCCAGCGCGTGATCTTCTTGCGGATCCGTACGTTGCGAAACGTGCAACGGCGGAAGGTGGTGTAGTGCAGTTCCAGTTCATCGGACTTGATGTTCTCGAACAAGCAATCCTCGTAGACCATGTGCGAAAGCCCCAGGCGAAACACATCCACGTCGAGGTTTCGCAAGGTCGCTCGACGTATGTAGACGGTGTCGCTGGGATTCCATGCCGGCTGGAGATTCACATGGCTTCCTTTGATATTCTCGATCAGGATGTCCTCACCACCTCCGACCTCGGATTGGTAGAGATTGCGGAATTGGACATTGCGTGCGTAATGTCGCGCCATGGCATAGCGCTCCTTTCGAGGCCCACCCTTGGCATCGGAGATGACGTCGATCACGCTGTCGCCATCGACGTTGAGGACCGTCATCGAGTCGATCCGCTGTCCGACGATCCAGTCCACGTATTGGCTCTGCCGACACTTTCTCTGTCGCAACCCTTCTCGCATGGACCAAGCTCGTTCTCCGATGTCGCAACTGTCCATGAGGATCTGTCCGGTGACCTTGACGGCATTTCCCATGTTGTTGTGTTGCAGTCGACAGTTTCTGAAGGTAAGGGTCTGGATCTTGTACGCGTTGGGGAAGCCTGCTGCGAAGCTCCAATTCCTGACCTCGACGTTTTCGATGAGGTTGCTGTCGATGCGGGTGTTGCGTGGCCCCTTGGGACCGGCGGAGTCGTTGTCCCAGACATAGGGATTCTCGACGTTCCGCATTTCGATCTGCTGCATCACGCCGCCGATGTGCCGATTCCCCAACCACTCCCCGCCCGCGAAGATCACGTTTTCGAAGTGGCAGTTCAGGAAGACGTTTTTGCGGAGGGTGGTGTGAATGAATGCCACGTTTTGGAATGTGACATTGTCGAAGGTGTCGCTTTCGAAGAGCGTTGAATCTGCCCTGGAATCCTTGATTGTCCAGTTCTTGATTCGAGTATTCCGGAGCACCCATGTGCCATCTGGCTTCTGAATCATTCCTTGATAAGGATGGTCCGTTGGGTAGGCTAGCTCACCGGGTAGCACATCGCAAACGGCACACATAGCGACCAGCAGGATTGAAATGCAGAGCCTTTGAATGATCATGAGCGAGGGCGATCCTTCTCGAGAGCTTGATCCGCCGCATACTCCGCGAGCCTCCAGATTTCATGGTCTGGATTTTCGTGGGCGACAACGTTCCGGAAGATGCGGACACGCCTCCCGAGTTCGTCGCTGACCCAGTCGTCTTCCCATTGTGCGCAGACCACCCATGGGCTTGATGTGTCGTATCCATCGGCCTTGCCCTCGAACTCGAAGCACAGGAAAACACTGCTGGCGTGCTCGCGTCTTCCGTCGGAAAGAACGGACGTCATTGCGCCCCAGCTTGCGAGGTTGTGGTCTGCCTGGGCGATCCACTCGCCGGCCCGGGAACCTCTCTCCAGCTTCAACCACGATTCCTTCAAGGCCGGGACGACATTCTTGGCCTCCTGAACTTCCATCCCTTCCCAGACGAAGAGCGAGACCTTGCCGATGCGCACGCCGTCGGGGAGGGCGATGGCGTCAGGGTTGTGGAAGAATCGTAGACTCGTGAGTTCCTGGGGATAGCGAATCGGCTCGCTGACAAAATTCGACAGGATCCGGGAGTCGTGGCCGAAGTGCTCCCATGCCTGCTTGCGACCGGGCTCCATCCACGTGGCCACCGGGTCGATGATCGGGGCGGTGGTCTCCGGCAGTTGCTTGAGGGGATCCGTGCGCCGTGCCATCCGGTCGCGTCGCTCGCGCCAGCTCCACGGTTCCAGGGTGGCCTTGGTGGCGTCGGCCTTCTTCCGGACGGCCTCGGCACGCTCTTCCAGCTCCCTGGCGATGGCATCGGCGCTGGGCGTAGCTGCCGTCTTCATTGTCTCCGAGAGAATCTTCTGTCCCCATGATTTGCCTGCCTGTTGCACGGCCTTGGTGGGGTCGTGCAGGGCCTCGACCAAGGCACCCGCCTGTGCTGGTCGGTCGTACGTCCGGAGGTCTCCGCAGCGCTTGTACTCCAGGTAGTCCAGACTCACGGCCAGTCGCGGCAGAGAGTTTCGGGCCTCTGTGGCGCGCACCTCGACATCGTCCAGGACACCGTCGGGCCGGATGGAAATCCAGGTCCAGGATGCACTGCGGCTTCCCCAGCCCTCCAGGCGGCCACGATTCTCGCGAGGGATCGGGCCCGCCGAGTCGGCGACGACGAACACTGTCCGTGGGTGGGCGCGCAGGTCGTCGCGCCAACCCGATTCGTCGAAGTGCCAGGCACACACGTGCGCATTCGTCGCGGGCAATCCAGGCCTGGGGCGGCGAAGGTCGGGACGTTCTTGCTCGAGTTTTTCCAGGACGTACAAGCTGGCCCGATGCGCATGTCCCGAGACGGCAAGCCGGATCTCTCCCTTGTGAAAATGGCCGAACATCGTTTCGCGGCCCAAGCGGCAGGTGCCCACGTTGCAGGGTGTGATCTCGGGATCCTTCCCGTCGATGGCGAACCGCTGCCGGCGATTCTTGTCATCGATGGGAATGCCAGGATCGTAGCATGCCCAGGTGAAGTGGGAGAATGCCGTGACCGGGCGGTCCGAGGCGATCGCCTTGCGGGTCAAGTCCAGGTCGGCATCGCTGCAAGACTCGGTCGCGTGGGGTAGATGCCCGATCGAGTTGCTCTGATGCCACAGCATCGCTTCGTCGTCGCCCCAGTCCAGGAAGAGGAACTGATGGCCGCCGAAGGGCGTGGTCCAGGAGCGCAACGGATTGAAGAGCAGGTGGAAGAGGTGCCCCACTTCGGACGTGAAATTGTTGGCCTTGAAGTACTTCCAGTAGTCTTTCCCGAAGGCAAGGACGGCTTCCTGGATGGTCAGATTGCAGTCGGCCGCGATGCCTTCGTTGCCGCGCGCGACCTCCATGAACGTCGGCCCCACGCGTGGGGAGATGCCGAAAGGGGCTTGGTAGGAATCGTGGTTTCCAGCGAGGACGTAGACCGGTTTGTTGCCGGTTATGGCCAGCTCCATGACCAGATGCAGGAAACCCAGGGTGGTGAGGCCGGCCTGACTGTTCCGTTCGCGATCGCGGGGATCGTCGTTGAGGTTGGAGGAGTCCCAGATGTGCTCGAAACGTCGTCTCTTCGTCGGGCCCGGCTTGGCCAGGGCATGCACATCGCGTTCGGGAGGATGCAGGCTCGCGATGAATTCCGGCCAGTTGTCCTCGCAGAAATCCACGAGATCGCCGCCGATGACAACGGCATCGATGTCCTTGGCTGCGCCCAATTGCTGGAAGAGATCCGACAGGACGTCGACGGAATCCTGCATGGTGTCGCCGATGCTCGTGTATCCGCTCGGGGCGCCGGTTTCGGCACCCTTCGGCATCGAATGGAGATCGCAGTTCTTGAGCGAGCGGAACTTGTTCACCAGATGAAGGTCGGAAATGAATCCCAGGCGCAGTGGGGACTTGTGCTTGCTGGCTCGACGGTATACGGGATGGACATCCATGGTGGGGAACGTGTCTGTGAATACGGAAACAGGAACCTCGCGCAGGTCCACGCCGTTCCAAAGTCTCCGCCCCTCATCCGGAGCGATTTTCGTTTGCAACGAGGTTCCGACAAAGAGTCGTGCTGTCAGATTCGGAGAAGTACTCAAACGATCGGGATGGACTCCCGGCATTCGCTCCGCCTTCCGCCTATCCGGATTGTCCTGCTTGTACACCGCTTCGGAGAGGATTCGATAGAGCGCATCGGTCTGCACATCGCGCTCACCATCCGGGTGGCCCCAGTGCAGGAAGATGGTCCGCCCGGATTCCCAGGCGCGCTTTGCGCTTCCCACCAGTCCAGTGGTTTCGATGGCGATTTCCCAGATGGAAGCATCCTTCAAACCGGGACAATCACGGTAGCGCTCCACGATCCCTTGGTGCACAACCCCATGCCAGCCGTTCGCCGCCAACTGCCAAGGGCTCGTGTCCGAACCCGATTTCTGAGTGAAGCGACGAATGTGGATGCTGTCGAGATCGCCAACGAGGAATTGGGGGGCGTGGGTGAATTGGCGCGAAGGCGTGTATCGAGGATCGGGCATGTGGTCTTTGATGCCTCGAAGCACGTCAAATCGAGTGTACAGGCCAAGATGTCCTTGAATACACTGCTTGAGCGTGTGCTCGTCATCGTTTGGAAGCAACATCAGCAGATGGATCCAGGCGGCATCCACTCCAAGCACTTCGGGAGCTCCGACGGCAGGGTAGAGGATGATTCCCTCGGGTTGGTGCCGGAAGGTTTTGTCTGCGTTCGATCCGACCTGGAGGGATTTGGCGCGCATGTCCGATGCTCGTTGTCGCGGTGGGTGGGGAAGGGTGTGTGCCTCTCGATTGTAGGAACTTGCGCGCTGGAACGGCTGTCAGAGTGCGGTCAAGGCGGGGAAGGTGGGCAGCGCAGGTTCAAGGGGAGCTGTTCGGCGACGGGGGACTTCTTTGGTGGTGTACGCGAGCGAGGCGGCGGGCAGCGTGCCCGGCCCTATTGCGGGAACTCGGATAACGGGGGGCGTTTCGGGGCTTGGCTTCGCGTGAGTCGCGGGGGGGGGGCGGAGGCGCATACAACAGCGCCCGCCACCTGTGTTGCGGGGCGGGCGCGAAGGTGCTTGCGTTAGGAGGGAAAGGTTCAGTCGCGCACGAAGCGGGCCACCGACGAGCGGCCTTGGGCGTCGCGGGCGACGGCGAGGTACAGGCCTGGGGCCGCGGCGTCGCTCCAGGAGACCGACCCGTTTTCGAAACGGCCTGTCCAGACGTGCTGTCCTGCGGAGGTCAGGACCTCGAGGGTGGTGGCGTCCGGGGAGGTGAAGAGGGCGCCCATGGCGGTCACGATCGAATTGAGCGGTGCAAGATCGCGTTCCCGAGGGGGTACGCCGGTGCTGTTCCCGAACTTCGTCGTGTCCACGGGAGCGAGCTGGGAGACCATGTAGCCGTAGACGGCCGCCACGGGGGCATTCATCTCGGCGCAGGGTTCGTTCATCGAGAGGTTTTCGAAGTCCGCTTTGTAACTGCCATCCAAGGCTCCGCCCACCATGGCGCCGAGGTACTTCATCTTCGGAGGAGAGGCGACCTGGCCCGGCGTATTCTGGAGAGTGTCCTCGTTCAGGAAGTAGTTGCGGATGTGCGGGTGTGTCGGGCTCTTCTTCCCGCTCTCGTCCCAGCCCACCAGATAGGACTGGTTGGAAGCGTTGGCGCCGAGCATGTAGTCCATCTGGTTGTAGATGAACTGGTCACGGCTGGCATCCTTGCTCAACGTCGCGTAGAGAGCTGTCAGAAATGCGTAGCCCGAAATGCCTCGGATTGGGAAGCCGGCGGCAAAGACCTGTGAGACACCCGTCGGAGCCGAGGCCCAGATGTTCTGGAGCCACTTCACGATGTCGCGCTCGTTGCTCGTCCCCAGGTTGACGCCGAGGATGTACTTGGCATTCAGCATGGCGATCGGTTCGTCGTTCTCGTAATCCATCCGATAACCTGAGTTGAATTGGAATGACGAATTGTTCGCGATGGCGATCGCCTCGGTCTTGTAGGAACTCTCGCCGGTGGTCAGCCAGAGCTCGGTGGCAGCGTTGAGCCGGGCGTCCAGGTAGCTCTTGTTCGCCCCGTAGAAGCCGCCCGGGGCGGCGACTGTGGATGACTTGGTCTGGGAGAACAAATAGGCGTTTTTCGCATGGGTGAGATACTTCGCACGGCGGGCCGGGTCCGGGTCGACGCGCGCCATGATCGCGAGCATCGCCGCGCACTGGCCGGGCATGCTGGCGTCGTTCCAATCGGATCCACCGTACATCTTCCTGGAGCCGTCCTTCTCTCCGCCCTCCGCGACCGGCATGGTCGACATGCGACCGGAATGCACCCACCACTTGTGGTCGGGGGTGCCCTCGCCCTTCTGGTAGACGAAGTCACTGGCCGAGGGCGTGATCTTGACGAAGAAATCCGCCTCGTAGCGCAATTCCTCCAAGACGTCTTGCAGGCCGTTCGGCTTGCCCCCCGCCATGGAATAGTCCTGCGACTGCTTGTAGTCGCTGAAATCTCCCGTGTACGAATCCGTGAAGCCATTGCGCCAGGAAGCGAATCCTTTCGCCAGGAGGTATGCGGCGTAGAACTGCGTTTGACCGAACATCACGTGGTCTCCGCAGTCGAACCAGCCTCCGGACACATCAGCGCCCTTGTAGGAGTCCTTCACGAAGCTGGTCGGGTAGCGGGAATCTTGGGTCGCCCAATTGGGGCCGATGCCTGATCGGACCGCGCCGAAATACCGCGTAGTGAGCCACAACGCCTTCTTGTATTGATCGGGAGTGAATGTGCCGGTGGCGGCTTGGCTGAAGGCTGCTGTGGTCAGCAGGGAGCAGAAAATGGTGCGCATCAGTTTCACGTCTGGTCTCCGGGATCGGCCTAAATTTGATCGGAGGGGTGAATCCCCTGCCTCCGTGTTCGGAAAGTCGCAAGCTGGGACACTTCGGTTCACCCCATCCGAGTGGGGGGAGCCGAAAGTGGACTCTTCAGTATACCGCAAGATCCATTGTCGCGCAGGAGGATCTCCTGCGGAGGATTCATGGTTCGGGGGATTCGGGGTGGTGGTGGCCTGATGGTGGAGGCCTTGCCGAGACCCTGGAGCGAGCAACCGCGTGGCGATTCGGCGGGTCTCGACAAGCTCGACCACCGAATGCTCGATGACCGAATGCTCGACCTTCGAAGTCTCCAGTAGGGCCGCGCTCCGCCAAGCTCCCCGAACCGTGCGATCCGACAAGCCCTTGGGAAAGCAGGACGTGAAGCCAAGGGCGGCGATCACGGATGGCCCAGGCGATGCCCTGAGCCTGTCGAAGGGATCGCGCCGGGCGATGGGTCCGAAGCTTCATCGAGGCTGGAGGCCCGCGGCGGGGGCCTGGGTGCTATAACAGAATCTGACTCACGCGGCCGTGAGGCGATGCACGATCAGGCTGTTCACCGTGGTATGCTTCTCCCGTGCCTGAGTCTGGAGAGCCCTCCAAACGGCTTCCGGAAGCTTTACCGTCTTGCCGACCATCGCCTTGCGATCATCGCCCTTGCGAGGCCGACCACGACTCAGGGAGGGCACGTGAGGGCCGTAGTTCGCGTCTGCCCAGGCGGCGACCTGCTCGAAGTTCGCGATCAGATCTTCTTTGGATTCGTACTCGGGTTGCGGCTTTTTCTTGGTCATGGCACCCTCCTGGTCCTGCGGCGTGACGATATGCGGTATCCGGTGATCGGGAAGACTTCCTCAGGACCTGTGCGCGCATAGACAATCCGGTAGGTCACACCTTTGATCATTGCCTCGCGTGCAAATCGTCCCGGAAAGTCAGGCGCTGGAAACTCCACTCCATCTGGATCCAGGTACACGCGCTCCCACGCTTTCGTGTCCGGCAAATGACCCGGACGCGTAGAATGCTCCGTGTTCCCTTTCAACCAGATGAACTTCACGCTATTTAAGGTAACACCTTTTATCCGCCCACGCCATAGGGT
Organism: Fibrobacteria bacterium; assembly: GCA_035913415.1. Lineage (GTDB taxonomy): Bacteria > Fibrobacterota > Fibrobacteria > UBA5070 > UBA5070 > UBA5070. Next base: position 12,457 of record JAMIIV010000058.1, read on the forward strand.
TTCCCTGACGATCGTTCCAGCGGGTGGGACCTGGCGTGAGCCGATGCAAGCTCATCGGCCCGTTTGGTCCCCAATCCTACAGCTCTTCGGAGAAGAATCTCCCGTGCTGGGAGCCATCCATGGTGCCCTGAGATGCAGGATTCGGCGGGACTCGTCGCGACTGGTCTACTTGCAGGGGGCGGTCACTTCGAGTCCTTGAGGCATCGGATGGAGGCAGTTTCATATGTCGGCACGGGGTTGCCGCACATGCCATCTGAGGTTGCAACCTTATTAGCCACCGTGAAGGTGATCCCACCGGGGATTGGATTGATAATCGCCGAACTCCAATGTGGAAGCCAAAAATTCACTGCATTCTTGAGATCGGCGTACTTGTCCGAACAATGGAACGGTTGGTCCGTCGGCACAAGAAACATCCCGTACATCCCTGATCCAGGATACGGATTCCATGGCGGGGTGTAGGTCATTCCCCAATCCGAAGTCGCACTGCGCAAATTGTACGTGGAATCCACCGTCGTATTCGTCCCAGCCGGAGCGGGTGCGGTCGCCACCATCAAGGCGCTCCACTCTTCCCGCTCGGCCACGTGCCAGCCCTCGGGACACAGCCCTCGGGCGGGGCGGGGAATTGCCTGGTAGCAGGTCATCGAGGTGTCGCATCCCATGGGTTGACCCATCGCCGTACCCCAGTTGTACAAAGCGCCGCGTGTCTTGCAGTCGGCGGTCAAATGCTTGCCATCGCCATCCGGGGACCACAGGCTGTTTCCCGCGCACTGGTAGGCCGTGTCGCCGTTTTTCGGGCGGGTGTACAGGTTGCTGGTCATCCACACCCGGCCGTCGGGCATGCGCCGGTAGGTGTAGACGTTGCCATCGACGTCCTTGACCGTGTTGGTGTACTTCACGAGGATGGTGCGCCGCCCCGTGTTCCATCCACCATTTTCTGTGCCGCCGTCATCCGTGGCCGTGACCAACAACCGCACAAGCATCGTGGTGTCGATCTTGATCTGCATCCGGACGCCGCCATTTTCCAGAACCTGGATGCCGTTCTTGGCGAGCACGTGGAAGTACTTCGCCTGGGCCGTGTCAACCAAGGAGATGGCCCACGTGCCGGACTGGTTCGACGTTCCGGGTTCCCAGACGATGTCGCCGAACAGCTTCGGCAACGTGGTGTCTGAGGAGGTGCAAGGGATCACGATGGTGTCGGGAAGGCCCGGCGCCGCTGCGATGGTGGGGCTGTCGTTGACCGGCAGGATCTCGATTTCGGTGGTGTCGAAGGCCTCCAGTCCGGCCCCATCCCGGACGCGGAAGGCGATGCGTGTTTTGCCGTGGCGGTCGGGGGCAGGCAGCGCGTCCAGGAAGAAACCGCCGGGGACGGTGCGCACGCGCAGGCCGGAGAGGGGCAGAAGCGCGGAATCGAGGACCGTCCAGGTCAGGTCGAGGTCTTCGGGTGGGGATTCGAGGTCGCCGACACGGATGGTGTCGAGCGCCAGGCGGGTGTCTTCCCGGCCGAAGGCCGTCGAGGGGGCGCGGATTTCGGGAGGCGATTCCATGCGAATCCGAAGCCACGTGGGATCGGACGTGTTGCGGTGGGGGAGGGTGCTGTCGCCGTCGTCCCTGGCGGTCAACCGGATCCGCACCGTGCCCGAAATGCCTTTGCCGACCACCACCAAGACGCCGGAGTCGTCCACGAAGGGGGCATCGGAGAGCAGGCTCGCCGCGGAGTCTGCAACCAAGCTGAAGGACAGTTTCTGGTTGGTTTCGTCGGAGGGGCCGGGCCGGGCGGATTCCAGCCAGGCGACCAAGCGGGTGCGACCCGAGGCGGCGGCTCCCAGAGGTGAACGGGCCACCACCATGGGGGCATCGTTGATGGCCTGGATGCGCACGGGTATGGTGATCTTGGACGACCGGGAGCCGGAAGAGATTTCCAGGGACAGACTGGTCGAGCCGTGGCGATCGGGGGCGGGGGCCAAGAGCAGGCGCGCCGAGTCGCCCTCGCGCACGAGGGTGGCCGCCAGCAGGGACGAATCGCCGAGTTGTCGGGACAGGGTGCAGGTGGATTCCGCGGGGCAGAGCACGCGCAAACGAAGCGAGGCCGTGGAGTCTTCGCGAAGTTCCAGGGTAGAGGGCAATCCGAGCAGGTCCATGGAGCCATCGGGACTGGAGGGTGAGCCCACCAGGCGATCGAGTTCGGCGGCCCCGATGATCCCGGATGCCTGCCAGCGTTGCAGGACTTCGAGTTGCTTTTCGGCCGCGAGGGCGACCGACCAGGTCCGCCGGGTGTCTTCGAGGGTGCGTCCCGAACGGACCACATCGAGGAGGGCGGCGGAATCGATCTGCCAGGTCGACCAGGCGGTTTTCAGGCGGGTGCGGGCGGCGCTGTCGATGGTGCCGGTGGCCACTCCCGCGCCCAGATGGCGCAGAAGGTCGGAGGCGGAGGGGGACGTTCCCGCTGTAGTCAGGAATTGTCCGAGAATGCGCTTGCCGGTGGTGTCGGTGGTGGGAATGGCCGTGAGGTTGGGGGGAGTGGTCGTCCACGCTTTCAGGGAATGGATGCGCAGTCCCAGGCGGGCGAGGTCGACATCGATCGTGTCGGTTCCGATGTCGGAGGTGGGGAACGTGACCGTGCCGCGGGATCCCTCGAAGCGCACCGTGGTGGGGCCGCCCGCAGTTCCACCGCGGCTCCAGGCCACCGAGTCGGGGCGCCAGGTGGTGTCGGAAAACGACAGGTTCAGGACCAGCGGCGCGGGTGCCGGATCGGGGGTGGGTTCGGTGGCGCTCTGGCATCCGCCGATACCGATGAGGAGTGCCCCCGCCAAGGCGGCGGGGGTGGAGCGGAAGCGGGGGCGCCGGGAGGTCATCTACGGCAGCGAAGCGAGGCGTACGGGACGGTCACGCCGCCATAGTCCTGAGTTGTGACCCAGGAGATCTTGAGCGCTGGTGGCGCTTCCGGACTGCCGGAATAGCCTGCGGGGTAGCGCGGCATCCAGAGAATCAGGCCACCGGTGGCGCCCTTTGCGCCGCTGATGCTGCCCCATACGTTGGTCACCGGATCCAGGAATTTCCCGTACTTGCCCGAACCCGCGTACCGCATGGGCGAACTGGCCGAGTAGTAGTTGGACCACGATGTGTCGGTGCTGCGCAGGTTGTACGAGGAGTCGCTGGAGCCGGCATTGGTGGTGAGCTGGAACAGGTTCGACCAGCTCGCCGAAGTGGCCACGTGCCAGCCGTCGGGGCACAGGCCCTTGTGGCCGTCGGCCAGCGAGGCGATGCACTCGCTCTGGGTGCAGGTGGGCGAGACGTTCATCGCCTGCTGCCAGGTGTAGAGCCTGCCGAATTCGGTGCAACTGGGGGTGCGTCCGTACATGTCGCCGGCGCACGAGTCGTGGGTGTCGCCGTTGCGCGCCTTGGTCCGGATGTTCTGTTCCATCCAGTGGTAGCCATCGGGCATGCGACGGTAGGTGTAGATGTTGCCTTCCACGTCCTTGACCGTGTTGGTGTACTTCACGAGCACCATGCGGCGACCCGTGTTCGCTCCTCCGTTGTCGGTGCCGCCGTCGTCAGTGGCCGTGACCACCAGCCGCACCAGCATGGTGGTGTCCAGCTTGATCTGCAGGCGAACGCCCCCGTTGTTCAGAGGCTGGATGCCGTCCTTGCTCCCCGAGTAGTAGAAGAACTTCGCCTGCGCCGTGTCGGCCAGCGCGATGCTCCAGGTTCCCTTCTGCGAAGAGGTGCCAGGCTCCCAGACGATGTCTCCGAACAGCTTGGGCAGCGACGTGTCCGACGCGAGGCTGGAGATCAGGATGGTGTCGGGCAAGCCGGTCGCCGCGGCGATGGTGGGACTGTCGTTGACGGGAAGGATCTCGATGTCGGTGGTGTCGAAGGCCTCGCCGCCCATGGGGTCCTTGACGTGGAAGGCGATCCTGGTCTTGCCGGAGCGATTGGGAGCGGGTAGGACGTCGATGGTGTATCCCCCCGTGGCGGTGCGGATGCGGACGTCGGATTTCGGCAGGAGGGTCTCGTCGAGGACCTTCCACGAGAAGTCCAGGGCCGACTGCGATTCGAGGTCTTCCACCTTGATCAGGCCGAGGTCCAGCCGTGCGTCTTCCTTGCCGGTGACCGACGCGGGAGCGTCCAGCGTGGGCGGGGCGTCCAGGCGCAAGGTGATGCGCTGGCTGGCCGACGTGTTCGCGTGCGGGGGCTCGGAAGCGCCGTCGTCGCGGGCGCGGACCGACAGGATCACGGTGCCGGAGATTCCTTTGCCGATCACCACGAGATCGCCTTTGTCGTCGACGACCGGTGCCTGGGCGAGCAGGTTCGCGGCGGAATCGGCCTCCACCAGGTAGGACAATTTCTGGCTCGATTCGTCGGAGGGGCCCGCCGTTGCCGCGACGCGCCACAAGCCGAACCGCAAGGTGCCCGAAGGCGTGCCGGAAAGGGTGGGCTGGACCATCAGGGCGGGGGCGTCGTTGATCGCAGACACCTTCACGCGGACTTCCGTGACGACCGAGCGGGATCCGGCGCGCAGCTCGACAAAAATCGTCGTGGTGCCGTTGCGGTTCGGGGCGGGTACCAGCTTGAGGCTGGAGCCGGAAGTGGTGCTGGAGATGGAGGGGATCACCAGCGACGAATCGCCGCTGCGCGTGCTCAGTTGGCATTCCGTCCCGGCCGGGCAGAGGGCCTGGAAGGCCCGGGTCGCGGTGGAGTCCTCGGGGAAGTCGAGCGAATCCGGCAGGCCGGCGAGGTCGAAGGTGGTGGAGGCGCGCCGAGACACGGTGACCGTCTTGCGGGCTTCGTTATTCGAGGTGTCCACAGCGACCAGTTCGATGGAGCGCGGAGTGTCGGCGACGAGATCGCGCACGAGCAGTTCGTAGCGGCCGTTCTGGGCGGTCAGGGATTCCGTGCCTGCTTTGACCGAGCGCAGGGGACCGGCATCGGAGACGGTGAAGACGATCCGTGCGGTGTCGGCTTCGACCACGTAGCCGTCGCCGATGGATCCGACCAAGGTGATGATGGGGTCGTCCTCGTCTCCGTTCGGCGGGGGTGGGGGGGCGTCGGGCAGCATGGCATCGTATTGGGCGGTGCTGATGGCGCCCGAGGACTTGCTGCGGCCCAGCATGGCAAGCGCCTCTTCGCGACCAAGGAATCCCGACCAGCGTGCCAGCAGGGTATCCAGCTTGGTGCCCTGTCGGGCGCCCACGACGAGAGATGCCGAATCGATGGCGCTCGAGGACCAAGCGGTGGAAACGCGCTGCCGCTCGGGTTTGGTCAGGGTTCCGGTGACGGTGCCTTCCGCCAGGTAGTCCAGCAGGGTGAGGCTCGCGTGGCCGTCGACCTGCCAGCTCTGGTACTGCTTGAGGATCCGCCTGCCGGCCGTGTCGGAGGTGGACGCCGCCGTCATGTTCGGGGCTTCGGTGGTCCATGCCTTGAGTGTGTGCGTGCGGATGCCGGAGCGGGAAAGATCGAGGACGGCCGTGTCGGATCCGATGGACTCGGTGGGGAATGTGATGGTGGTCACATTGGTCTCGGATTTGAGGTCGGCTTGGGGCTGAAGCACGCCGGAAAGTCGCCACGCCACCGAATCGGGCCGGATGGCGGGGTCGGAAAACGACAACGCCAAGCGGAGGTTTTCTCCCACGCGCACGGGCTCCGGGCTGGTGCTGTTTTGGCACGAAACCGCGATGGCAAGGGCGCTGGCGGCGGTGGTGATGCGCAGTCCGTGGCGTTTGATGGCAGTCATGGGGCGTCCGAGCGTGGGGGATGTCATCTGGGGTACACTGGGAAGATAAGTGTCGCGGTCCTCACCTTCCCAGGCGGGTCCAGGCCAGTCGGTACCGTTCCAGGCGGGCGGCTTCGCCAGGCCCGACATGGGGCAGCCGGGACACGTCCATGTTGTGCTGCAAGTCGGCGAGTTTCACCTTGCGGGCCAGGGGCACCTGGGCGGCGCGCTCGATGAAATCCTCGTAGGTTTCGCCGTCGCGGCGGGTCAGGGCATCCACGGCTTCGATGACCTTCGGAGGAAAGCCTTCCAGCCGTAGGTCGTCCAGGGTGCAGGGGGAATCTTCGACGACATCGTGCAACGCCGCCACGGTCATCGCTTCGTGGTCAGGACGGCAGCCCGAAATCACCTGCAAGACGTGGAGGATGTAGGGAGCCCCCGCACGGTCGACCTGCCCCGCATGGGCGTTCACGGCCAAACGCAAGGCGCGATCGAGTAGATGTTCCGGTTTGGGTTGGCTCATGGCGCGACCTCGGTGCGGCGATCGGCGGGGGACTCTCGCCGATGGTCGCGATCCCCGAATGTACGGTGGAGGTATGTTTCCCGCAGGCGGCATCGCCTCTTCCGGGTCCAGGATTGTGCCCCGGCGTCCAGGCGGGGTGGGATGCGAAAATCCGTGGCCGCAGGGATCTTCTATTCCTATGTTTCCGATATGGCTGGTAGGAACTGGCCGAGCGTTGGATCACAGAGACCCCTACTTGAGGTGAATCATGGCCGTCTACGCCGACAACAGTCTCTCCATCGGACACACTCCCCTGGTGCGCCTGAACCGCGTGGTGCCCCCGGGCAGCAAGGTTTTCGCGAAGATCGAGGGCCGCAATCCGGGATATTCGGTGAAGTGCCGCGTGGGGGCGAACCTGATCTGGGATGCCGAGAAGCGCGGCCTGCTCAAGCCCGGCATGGAAATCGTCGAGCCGACGTCCGGCAACACCGGAATCGCCTTGGCCTTCGTGGCCGCCTCCAGGGGATACCCCATCACCATCGTCATGCCCGAGACCATGAGCATCGAGCGGCGCAAGGTCCTGAAGGCCCTGGGAGCCCGCCTGGTGCTGACCGAGGGCGTGAAAGGCATGCGCGGCGCTGTGGCCAAGGCCGAAGAGATCCAGGCTTCGGAGCCCGGCCGCTACTACCTGCCGCAGCAGTTCGAGAACCCCGCCAATCCCGAGGTCCACTTCCTGACCACCGGCCCCGAGATCTGGGAAGACCTCGACGGCGGCATGGACGTGCTGGTGTCGGGTGTGGGCACGGGCGGGACCATCACCGGGGTGGCGCGCTACTTCAAGCACGAACGCAAGCGCCCCATCGTGGCGGTGGCCGTGGAACCCACGGAATCGCCGGTCATCACCCAGGCTCTGGCCGGCAAGGAGCTTGCTCCCGGGCGGCACGGAATCCAGGGGATCGGGGCGGGATTCATTCCCGGCACGCTCGATCTCAAGATCATCGACCGGGTCGAGAAGGTCTCCACCGAAGAGGCCCTCGAGTGCGCCCGAAGGCTCACCGCCGAAGAGGGAATCCTCGCGGGCATCTCGTGCGGAGCCGCGGTGGTCGCGGCCTCGAGGCTGGCCGAACTGCCGGAATTCGCGGGCAAGACCATCGTGGTCATCCTGCCGGATTCCGGCGAACGCTACCTCACCGGCGCCCTCTACGAAGGGGTCTTCGAAGGCATCGAGACCGCCGTCGCGGGGGCCGTGCTCTAACAGAGCGAGAAAACCTCAGAGCGACAAAAAACTACCGCTCGTCCTGAGGAGCGAGGCTTTGTCTCGCGTCTCGAGGGCGGGGAATAATCTTCCAAACAGTCGATCACGATCCAAAAGGTGACAGGATCGGGCATTCCGCCCTTCCGCACGCCCTTCGAGACGCGCCTTCGGCGCTCCTCAGGACGAGCGGGATGAGAACGGGCGGGGGACGCCTTTCCTCACCGCTGGCGGCTGATCAGTGGAAGCGGTCGAGGACCTCGGGGCAGCCCCAGCGGCGGGCTTCGGGGAGCGACGTGAAGAAATTGTCCGCGGCTTGGCGGATGGCGTCGCGGGCCAGGATCTCCAGGGAGTCGGCGCGTTCGGCCCGGGCCTGGGTCTGCGAGCGCCACACGCGCTTGCCGGCGGCGGCATCGATGACGGAGATGTCCAGGGTGGCCTCCACTTGGGCGAGTTTGCCTTGCTGCCCGGCACCGGCGCGGTCGATCTCGTTGCGCGAGACCAGGACCTTGTTGACCACCACCAGGTAGTCGGTCTGCGTGGCCCGCACGTAGTTGCGCATCACGATGGCGTTGCCGACGTTCCAGCCGTCCGCCTGGCGCACCAGCCCCATGCGCACGTCGAAGGACCCGGCCTTGGGCTGGAAGCGGCTGCCGCACCCCGAGCCCCAGGCGGTCAATTCCCGTCCGGTGGCGGCGCGCAAGGCCGGGGCGGGGGTCTCCCCGGCGCGCACGAAGGGAACGCCCCGGAAGCGCGGACTGACATCCTTGGTCTCGATCTCGGAGGTGTCGGAGACGATGACGACGCGGGAGTCGCGGAATCCGTGGCCGGAGAAGGCCTCGGACGGGGCGCGCGTGCACGAGGCCAGCAGGCCGGTGGCGGCGAGAAGGGCGAGGGGGCGGAGGTTCGGAACCATGGCTGGGGCCTCTGGAAGGGATGGAGGAAGGGCCGATCGGGCGCGTTCCTGGGCGTCCCGGGCGTTGCCCGGAAGGCCGGACGTCCGGATCCACCCCCGGAGTATACGATGCGCACGCGCCCCGTGCACCCGGGTCGGGACGGGAATCGTCCGAACGCGGCGAATCGACCCCGATTCGGGGAATGGGTGGGTGGGCGCGGGAGGGTATCTTTGCACACGTGAAGATCCTCTCCTGGAACGTCAACGGATTGCGCGCCTGCGCCCGAACCCACTTCCGCGACTGGTTCCGCGCTTCGGACGCCGACATCGTCCTGGTGCAGGAGCTCCGCGCCGAACCCGAACAGCTCGATCCCGACCTGGTCTCCATGCCGGGGTATTCCAGCGTGTTCTTCCCGGCCTCCAAGAAAGGCTACTCGGGAGTGGCTGCCTGGGTGCGCGACACCCTGGGGCCCTACCAGGTGGAACGCGGCATCGGTCACGCGTGCGACCACGAGGGACGGGTGCTCACCCTCTCCTTTCCGGGCCTGCACGTGGTGGGCGCCTACGTGATCAACGGCGGCAAGAGCCCCGAAGCCTTCGCCGAGAAGCTCGACTTCTACGACACGGTGCGGCAGCGCCACGCGGCGCTGGTGGCCGCGGGAGGCCACGTGGCCTTCCTGGGCGACTACAACATCTGCCACCAGGCCATCGACATCGCCGATCCGGTCGGCAACAAGGATAGTGTCGGATTCCGTCCGGTCGAACGCGAGAAGCTCGGCGCCTACCTGGACGCCGGCTTCGCCGATTGTTTCCGGCGCTTCCATCCCGGGCTCGCGGCCCAGTACACCTGGTGGTCCAACCGACCCGGCGTGCGCGAACGCAACCACGGATGGCGCATCGACTACGCCACCGTGGACGAAGGTCTCTGGCCGCGCGTGAAACGCTGCTGGCACGAACCCACCCAGATGGGGTCCGACCACTGCCCGGTCGGCTTGGAGTTGCGCTGAAAACCGTCGGCGCGTTGCTGGTCGGCCTGGGTCTGGCGGGGTGCTCCCCGCTGGCATGGCGCCCCGCGAGCCGCGTCGCGGCTTCGGCCTGGAGCCTGGCGACGGTCGACGGCGACACCGTTCGGTCCGAATCCCTGCGCGGCAAGGTGGTGGTGCTGGCCTGGCTCGATCCGGCATGTCCGGCCGTGCAGGACGCCAGCGAGTCCGGAGTACTGCGCGCCCTGGAACGGCGCTGGATGTCCGATTCCCGGGTGGAAATCCTCTACGTGGCCTCCATGGCCGGCCAAGGCGGTGACTGGCTGGCCCCGGGCGACTGGAAGCCCTGGCTCAAGGAAGCGCGCCTGCGCGGCACGGTGCTGATCGATTCGTCCCAGACCCTGGCGAAGTCCTGGGGCATTCCCCGGTTGCCTTCGGCCGGTATCGTGGATACCGCGGGGATGGTACGCTGGGGTGGACGAATGGACCTGGTCGACACCACCGGCGAGCCCGCGGTATCGAAGGCGGTGGCCGCCATCCTGGAAGGGAGCGAACCTTGGGCGCCAAGACTGGAACCCGCGGGGGGATGCCCGATCTCGTACCGCCCTTGACCCCGACCCGCCTACCGAAAGCGCCACAGCCGGTCGTCAGCGCCGAGGCGCCCCGTTGGGCCTTCGTCGATGGCCGCTACGTGCGGGAAGGGAAGGCTGTCGTTCCGGTGCTCGATCGCGGGCTTCTCCTGGGAGACGGCATCTTCGAGACGGTGCGCGTCAAGGACGGAGTACCCGAGTTCTTCGATGACCACTTCCGCCGGTTGTGCGAATCGGCACGCCTGGTGCGCCTGCGGATGCCATGGACGTCGCCGCAGCTCGAAGCCATCTGTGCCGGAATCTGTCGCCGCTCGCGCCTGCCGGACGCCTCGGTGCGATTGACGGTCACGCGAGGAGCCTACCGAGGAACCCTCTCCGACACAGGCGATCCCCCGCGGCTGGTGGCCACCTGCTCCAGCGCCTCGCACCTGGCACGGTCCCTGTACGCCGACGGAGTCTCGGTGAGCATCGCGACCTTCCCGCGCGTGCACGCCATCGATCCCCGCGTGAAGGCCATCGCCTATCTGCCGGCGGTGCTGGCGCGCCTGGAAGCCGACGAACAAGGCTGCTACGAGGCGATGTTCCTCGATGGTCGCGGACGCATCCTGGAGCTGTCCACGGCCACGTTCTTCGCGGTGCGCGAAGGCAAGGTCCTGACGCCTCCCCTGCGTCTGGGCATCCTCGCTGGTGTGACCCGCAAGGCCGTGTTGCGCCTGGCCCGCGCGTCGGGACACGGTGGTCGCGAGGCGGTTCTGCGTCCTCAGGACCTGCCGGAGTGGGACGAAGCTTTCCTGACCTCGGCGGTGCGCGGTCTGATCCCGATCGTGAGGCTCGGGGGGCAACGAATCGGTACGGGACGGCCGGGGCCCGTCACGCGATCCCTCATCGAGGCCTTCGCGGGCGAGACGGGAAGATTGGATACAAGTGGTTGACTTTTCCCGGATTGCCGTGGGATGATTCGTGCTCCACCGCGCGGAGTCCACCGCCCAGGTGGGATCGGGGAGCACGACCATGAGAGCCACGATAGGAACGCTTCTGGCACTGGGGCTGGCCCAGATCGCCCAGGCGCAGTCGAATGTCAAGGTGTACGGCTTCGGGGACTTCCGGATGTCCAAGAGCTGGATCGAGGACAATAATCTCCTGATCCCCGAAGGATATCTCAACCAGGAGCTCAACTTCTACCTGGGCCACGTAAATCCGTATTTCGATTGGACCCCCAACGACCACGTCCGCGCCCTGGTCGAGCTCAACATCAATCCCCAGGCCACCGTCTCCGATGGCGCGGGCATGCGGTTGCGGCTTTCCGACGCGGGCAAACAAGAGGCCTTGAACGTGATCACGCAGGCGATCACCGGGCAGGTCGTCCAGAGCCTGATGGCCCAAGGCATGCCGGCTTCGCAGGCCATGCAGACGGCTCCCTCCATCGCCAAGCCCATGATCGACCAGGCGTATGCCGGTGTTCTGGCCAACGAGGAAACCGTGGTGCGCGAGCCCGAGTCCCGCAGCCGAACCGCGGAACTGGAACTGGTGCGTGCCCAGTTCGATGCGCACATCACCGATGGGCTCAGCCTGCGGGTGGGCCGGTTCCTCACGCCGGTGGGCATCTGGTCCACCGACCACGGATCGCCGGTCATCCTGACGGTGCAGCAGCCCTACTACATCTCGACCATCCCCATTTTCCCGCAAGTCCAGGAAGGTGCGATGGCCTTCGGCAATCTCACCATGGGCGACAACGACATCGAATACGCGATGTACCTCTCGAAGGGGCGCGAGGACGACAACAAGGGGACCAACCGCATCGTCGACGCCGACGACCTCTCGATGGGCGGGCACGCCAACATCCGCGTCGCGGCCCTGGGCGGCACCCGATTCGGCGCCTCCGGGTACGTGGGGCGCCAGCGCACCGACGAAATGTGGGGAACGGCGGGATACGAACTGGGGCTCCTGAAGAACGATCCCAACGCCCCGGCCGAGCTCCAGCCCATGTTGCCCTACCTGAAGAACGACACCCTGTGGCTCGATGAATTCCGGTACTCCCGGCAGCGCACCGAGAGTCTGCGCGAGATGTGCTGGGGCGTCGATTTCCAGACGAAGATCGGGCAGTTCGGATTCCAGGCGGAAGTCAGCGGCGTCCACATCCAGAACGACGCCACTGGTGGCAACGCCACCGGATCGGCCTTCGACTACTACGTGCTGGGTTCGTACGAACAGCCGATCAACGAGGCGATCACGATCACCCCGTACCTGTTCTTCGAGCGCCTCACCTGGTCCGATCAGGAGAATGTTCCCACCTGGTCGATCGGATTGGGCAGTTTCCCGCTGGAGGGCTTCCAGACCGGATCCATCGGTCTGAATACCTCGTTCTGGAACAACATCCGCCTCAAGACCGAATACTCGCTGGTGTGGCTCCTGCCCGACCCGCAGACGGGCAACCCCATCTACCAGAACAAGTTCACGGAGGACGACCTGTTCGGGCAGAGCCTCCAGGGCCAGATCACGGTCGCGTTCTGAGGAGCACCGACATGAATACCAAGATCTTCGCTTCGCTGGTGCTCGCGGCTGCCCTGTCCACCTGGGCCGGTGACTGGGCGGTGGTGGTCAATCCCGCCGTGGGGGCCGCATCGGTCTCCAAGGCCGACCTCAAGCGCATCTTCACGGGCAAGAAGGGCACGATCGGAAGCGCCAAGGTGGTGCCGATCATGCTCGCCGAGAGCAACCCGGCGGCTGTGGCCTTTCTCAAGGAGGTCCTCGGAATGACCCCCGAGGAGTACAAGAAGTATTGGATCGATGCCCAGATCAAGGGGCAGGGCACGGCACCCATGACCCAGAAGACCCCGGCGGCGGCGGTGGCCGTGGCAGGGGAGTTGCCAGGCGCATTGGCCGTGGTGGCCCCGGGTGCGGCCAACGCTTCGGTGAAGGAACTCAAGGTCGAATAACGGCTTCGGCCGATCGGCCAAAAGCCCCTCCAAGGATGCTGACATGGATGTCTTCGGGATGAGGAAGTTCAGGAGCGTGGCGGCCAAGGTCGCCGTGCTCGCCTCCGTGGCCATCGCGGTGGTCCTGTTTTGCGCTTCGGTTCTGGTGATCCGTTCGTTCACCTCGTCGCTTCGCGATTTCGAAGCGCGCGAGCGACAGGCCCTGTCGGAAGGTCTGACCAGCAAGGGCGAGCTGCTGGCCGGTCTGCTGGCGCGGATCTCCGTCGACGCCGTGATGGCCCAGGACGCGGGTGCCTTGGCCGTGAACGCCCGCGAGGTGCTCGCGGACTCCGACGTGGTGGCCGTCGAGTTCTTCGGCAAGGACAGCCAGACCCTGGCGCGCGAAGCGAAGACGGATTCCGGCGCCTTGGTCGATTCCTTCGTGCGGCCGATTTCGACGGACCTGGCGCGCCATGGGATCGAGAAGGTCATGGGCAGCCTGGTGGTGAAGGTCAGCCGGGCGCGCATGGAGCGCAAGAGCATCGCGATGACCGAAGGGATCGCGCGTCAGATGCGCCGCGCCTGGGGGTTGTTCCTGCTGGGAGCCCTGGTGGTCAACGCCGGCCTGGTCGGACTTCTCGTCCTGGTGTTGCGCCGCGAGGTCAGTCGCCCCCTCGAGGAAGCCGTCGAGATGGTGCGGTCGGTGGCCCAGGGCAACCTGGATCGCGACGTCCAGGTGAGGTCCGTGGACGAGATCGGTCGCTTGGCCGAGGCGCTGCGCGACATGATCGGATACCTGCGCGAAGTCTCGCGCACGGCAGAAGGGTTGTCCAAGGGCGACCTCACGGAAACGATCAAGCCCCGTTCGGAAAACGACGTGCTGGGCAAGGGGTTCTCGGCGGTCACCCAGGGCTTGAGCGCCAGCATCCGCGAGGTGGTCGCGCTTTCCCGGCAATTGGCGGAATCGTCGCGGGCGTTGCGGGCATCCGGAGACGGGCTTCTGGCCGAAGCCAGCGACGTGTCGGTGCGCTCGGGCGAAGTCTCCACGTCCGCCGATACCGTCTCCTCGAACGTGCGTTCGGTGGCGATGGGGGCCAAGGAAATGTCCGCGTCCATCCAGGAGATCGCGCGCAGCGCGGAGGCCTCGCGGCGCACGGCGGCCGAGGCGGTGGGAATCTCCGAAAGCGCTTCGGAGCGGGTGCAGAAATTGTCCACGGCCTCCGACGAGATCTCCCGCGTCACGGAGGTGATCGTCGAGATCGCCGAGCAGACCAAGCTGCTGGCCCTGAACGCCACCATCGAAGCCGCTCGGGCGGGCGAGGCGGGGCGCGGATTCGCCGTGGTGGCGGGAGAGGTCAAGGAACTGGCGAAGTCGACCGCCGAGGCCACCGACGACATCCGCGGGAAGATCGGTCAGATCCAGCAGACCATCGGAGCCACCGTCGAGGACATCTCGCGGGTGCGCGAGGTCATGGGGCGCATCGAGAGCGCGGTGTCCAGCATCGCCGCGGCCGTCGAGGAGCAGAGCGTCACCACGGGTGAAATCGTGGCGAACGTCGATCGCAGTTCGGATCTGGTGGGCGGGATCTCCGCCTCCATCCAGGGGGTGGCGCGATCGAGCCTTCGCGCCGAGGGCGGGGCGAAGGGGGTCCTGGAGCAGGTGGAAAGCGTCGCAGGGATCGCCGGACGGCTCGACGGAGTGGCATCCCGCTTCCGGATCTGAGAGAGTGAGAAAAAACCTCCGAGCGGTCAAAATCCACCGCTCGTCCTGAGGAGCGAGGCTATGCCTCGCGTCTCGAAGGGTGGGCGGTGGATTCTTGAACACAAGATCTTGTACCCAGTGCGCCGCCGCTGCCCTTCGAGACAGGGCTTCGCCCTTCCTCAGGACGAGCGGCTTTCTGTTGCACCGGTTTTTTCTCAGGCTCTGAGTCCGCCGCAGCTTCGCGGGGCTCAGAACTTCTCGGCGATGCCCCGGAGTTCGGTTCCCAGCAAGTGCGCGATTCCGTCTTCGGTCTGCACCTGGCTGGCGAACAGGATGCGGCCGTCCTGCACGTCGGTTACCCGAACGCTCACCACGTGCAATTTCCCGATACGGGAGATGGAGCCGGAAACCATGGCGTCGACACCCAGGAGCTGGCCCACTTGGACCAGGCAGCCTTCCGTGTCGCAGGCACCTGATTGCTGGAAGCCCTGTTCCTGCAGGATGCGGTCGATCTGTTCGCGCTCCAGCACCTGGTAGCGCCCCTTGTTGAGGAACTCCGTCACCAATTGGTCGGTGACCACGCGCTGCACCGCGGTTTCCAGCCCCGGCGCATCGAGCGGCAGCACGGCGATGTTGCGGATCTTGTGCCGGGTCGCCGAGGCGCCTTGGGAGGCGGCGGCACGTTGGGTGGTCACCTTGTCGCGCAGGCCCAGGAACAGATCGTCGTAGGCGCGGCAGAGCATTTCGGAGACACCGGTCTTGCGGAAGAATCCATACAACTGCTCGGCGTGCGAATCCTTGAGCGAGGCGTCGTGGCGGAAGGCCTGCCTCCCCACCGCGCCACGGGCGGTCAGGGAAACGTTCGCGATGGCCTCGTAGGGCTGGAAGGGCCAGTAGCCCGGCATGGGGTAGACCCCGGGCCAGGCGATCCACCACGCGTACTTGGTCTGGAGATCGACGGAGAGTTCGATTTGCAGAGTGTCGGCGACTTGTCCACCCGTGGAGCTGCCCACACGATGGTATTGGCCAGAATTTCCCAGGGCGGCTTCCAGGGACCTGCGCAGACGTTCCTGGTCCTTTGTGGTCACGACCAGCCCCGTGGAACGCACCCGAAAGGATGGGACGACCAGATCCGGGCCGTCGGGAGCCGATATCGGTTGCACCGGAGAACGATAATTGGGCTTCACGGCACCAGCGGCACAACCCCCAAGGACCGAAACGGCGACGGCCGCAAGGATCGGAAGGATGTGTGGTGGGCGCATGCCATGCATGGAGGCAAAGATATTCCCCGGACATGGGATGGGCCCGATCGCGGGGCGTGTCGGGCGATGGTGCAAGACACCCCCGGCTTGGTTTAACACATTTCCCAGCCTATGACACACCGCCTGCCGTTCCTGCCCGCCGTCGACCTCATGGATGGCTGTGCCGTCCGCCTTGTCCAGGGGCGCAAGGACCAGAAGACCGTTTACAGCCAGGCACCTTGGGAGATCGCGGCCAAGTGGGCCGAAAGCGGAGCCGACCGCATCCATCTGGTGGACCTGGATGCCGCCTTCGAAGGCACCGCCCGCAACGGCGAGGCGGTGCGGCGCATGGTCGAGGCGGCCAAGTGCCCCACCGAGCTGGGGGGAGGCATCCGTACGGTGGACGACGCCGCCCGCGCCCTGGAAGAATGGGGCGTGAGCAGGGTGATCGCCGGAACCGTGGCCGCCAAGGATCCCGCCGTCGTGGAGGCCATGCTCAAGCGTTTCGGGCCCGAGCGGATCATCGTGGGCATCGATTGCCGCGACGGGATCGTGAAGGTGTCGGGTTGGGTGGAAGGCGAAGGTCTGAAGGCCCACGACCTCGGACGCGCCATGCGCGCCCTGGGTGTTCTCGAATGCGTCTTCACCGACATCTCGCGCGACGGCATGCTGCAGGGGCCCAATCTTCCCTCCACCGCCGAATTCGCCACCGCCACCGGCCTGGGCACCATCGTCTCGGGGGGCATCTCGTCGCTGGCCGACCTGCGCGCGGCACGCGAGCTGGCGCATCCGGGCATCGCCGGGGTGATCGTGGGCAAGGCCCTCTTCGACGGATTGTTCTCGGCTCCGGATGCCGCCGCGGTGCTGCACGGGGAACTCGCGTGAACCAGAGTCTGCGCGAACAGCTCCTGCCCGCCTGCCGCCGGGTGGTGGTGAAGGTGGGCACCCGCCTGCTCACCCACGAACACGGGGGGCTGGCTCCCGACCAGCTCGAACGGGTGGTCGAGCAGATTCTGTCGTTGCGTTCCGAGGGGCGCGAGGTGGTCCTGGTGACCTCCGGGGCCGTGGGTGTGGGGATGGGTGTGCTGGGCCACGCCGAAAAACCCAAGGCCCTGGCCGAAAAACAGGCGTGCGCGGCGGTGGGACAGATCCGCCTCATGCACGCCTACGACGAAGCGTTCGGCCGCCGCGGGGTGTCCATCGCGCAGTACCTGCTCACCGCCGAGGACTTCCGCGATCCGGAGCGTTTCGGCAACATCCGGCGCACCACCGAGGCCCTGCTCAAGCACGGCGTGGTGCCCGTGGTCAACGAGAACGACGTCGTGGGCACCGCCGAGATCAAGGTGGGCGACAACGATCGCCTCTCGGCCGACGTCTGCCATTTCCTGGAGGCCGACCTGCTGGTCATCCTCTCGGACATCGACGGCCTGTACACGGCCAACCCCAAGAGCGATCCGGCCGCGGCGCTGATCCCGGTGGTGCACCGCGTGACCCCCGAGATCGAGGCCCTGGCCGGCGGCGCGGGCAGCGTGGCCAGCACCGGCGGCATGATCACCAAGATCGTGGCCGCCAAGGCCGTGACGGAATCCGGCAGCGCCTGCGTGATCGCCAACGGCTTCACGTGCCAACTGCGCGAGATCCTCGCCGGCGGCCCGGTGGGCACGTTGTTCCTGCCTTCCGAGAAGAAGCTGGGCAGCCGCAAGCGCTGGATCCGCTTCGTGTCCACCCCCAAGGGCGTGCTGGTGCTGGACGACGGTGCCGTGAAGGCCGTGGTCGAGCGGCGCCTGTCGCTTCTGCCCGCCGGCATCGCGCGGGTGGAGGGCTCGTTCGCGGCCGGCACGGTGGTGGAAATGCGGTCGGGCGACGGCGAGGCCATCGGGCGCGGTGTGTGCAACTTCAGCGCCTCCGAGACCACTCGCATCCTGGGCCATGCCTCGGGCGAGATCCAGGCCCTTCTGGGGCGCCCGGCGCCCCAGGAAGTGGTCCACCGCGACAACCTATTCCTCGTCTGAGGTCGATCTCGGGGCGAATCCTCGCTGGCACCGGTCGGGGGCGGGTCAGCGGGTGGAGAGGTGTTCGATCAGGCGGTCCAGGAGTCCGCGGCCGCCGTCGGGGCGGCCGTCGCGCCACCAGGTGCGGCCCGCGGCCATGGCCGAGGGGAACAGGTGGGGTACGTGGGGGAGCGCCAGAGCGAATCCGCGGGTCCAGGGCGAGTCGATGTGGAGGAGGCGGCTCCAGGGCAGGCGTGAGGTCAGAATCCGTCCGAAGGCGGTGAAGGCCCACAGGTGGAGGGTGTGCAGCGCGAAGCGGGCGACCCCCTGGCGGGTGGTCCATTCCCCGGCGATCAGATCCCCCGGGGTGTCCAGCAGGTGGAACCAGGCCAGGTACGGCAGGAAGGGCCAGGTGTGCAGCGCGGCGCGCAAGGCGGGCCCGCGTCCCCAGGCCAGGGCGGCGGCCAACAGGAGGGCTGTGGTCCAGATGGACGGGGCGACCAGGCTGGCGATCATGCCGAGCGCCGCAAGGAGACTCGCCATGGGGGATCCCTCCGACAGGGCTGTCCGTTGTTGGAGGGGCGCCAGGGACTCGAGGCGAGCCCAGCCACGGCCATCCCCCAACGGCAACGAGAGCCACGCGACAAGAAGCCCCGAGGCCGCCGACCACAGCAGCAGCGGTCCGAGCTGGTCGAAATAGCCGGCGCTGCCCACCAGCACTCCGGCCACCACCATCAGTTGGAGCGTGTTGAATCCCGCGGCCAGCATGATACCTGCCCCGGCACGAGCGATCCAGCGGTGTCCGTACGCACTCCGCAGCAGCGGGCCGAGCAGGCCCAAAGCGGCCGCGCCCGAGACCGAAGAGATGAGGAAGGTGCTGGCGGGCTGGCCTCCGAAGGCCATGGACAGCAGGTTGCGGCCCAGGAACAACGCCAGGGCGGGGCCCAGTCCGAAGTCCAGCAAAAACGGGAGGATCACGATCCAGGAAAAGCCGGGGCGCAACCAGGGAATCAGCGGGATGCGAGGTAGCAGAAGCTCCACCAACTGCAGTCCGGACGCGGCCAGCAGAGCTCCCGCGAAGAGCCGAGGGGATGGGGTGCGATCAGTGGATGGCATCGAGAGCCTCCCCTTCCGGGACGTCGCCTTCGATGGCGACCACCACCCGCGAGGGGACGCACACGAGCTTCTCCCCGGCGCGGTGGGCCTGCCCCTGTCTCATGCACAGCTTTCCCGGGCAGGGGGCCGAGGCGATCCGGATGGAGCCTTCGCCATGTTCCAGCCGCACGATGCCCAGGGCGCCCGGGATGGAGTCGCGGGTGGTGGGGCCCTCCAGCGGGTACCACGCGACGCGGTGGCCGTCCACCCACACCACCGCTCTCGCTCCCCGTGGGGCGGAGAACAGGTGCCACGTGGACCAGCCGCCCACGGCCACGAGCGCGGTCACGAGGAAAATGTCGAGGGGGGCGAAAAGGCCTCTTCGGACGGAATCCGTCATGGCGCGGAGACTGCCGCTCCGGGCCTCAACGAGGGCATTCGGACAGCGTGTCCCGGGCAAGTCGAGATCTCCACGAGGCCGTCGCGGTGCCGCACAGTCCGGAGGGCGTCTCGCGGATCCAGAGGACGGAGATTCCCAGGGAGTCGGCCAGCGGGGTTCCGCGCTCGGGGCCCAGCAGGAACATGGACTTCGACCAGCGGTCGCACGCGGCGCTGGTGGGGCAAAGCAGCGAGGCCGAGGCGATACCGTTGCGGGCGGGGCGTCCGGTGGCCGGCTGGAACAGGTGGTGGTAGCGAACGCCATCCAGAACGAAGAATCGCTCGTAGTCGCCCGATGTGCTGACCGCCATGCCCGAGTCGAGTTCGACCACCGCCGAGACCGTGGAAGTGGCGCGTGGGTTCTTGATGCCGATGCGCCAGGATCCGGTCGCCTTGCGACTGCGCGCGCGGATTTCTCCGCCGCCCTGGATCAGGTGGACGGGATACCCCAGGCGCACCAAGGCATCGGACATGCGATCGACGGCCCAGCCCTTGGCGATGCCGCCGAGGTCGATGGGCAGACTGTCGACCCGCAGGACCACGCGCCCGTCGGGCAGGATCTCCAGCGGGGCGATTTGCAGGACAGAATCCGGCACGTTCGCGCCCACGCCGTGGCGACGGCGCAACACGGAATCGATGGCCGACGAATCGGGCACGCTTGGTGACGGGGCGTCCAGTCCCCACAGCGCCTTGAGGTCGTGCAGGCCGATGTCGAGGGTGCCTCGGGAGGCGGCCATGGCCGGCAACGCCCCGCGCAGGATCTCGACGATGCGGGAATCGACGGCGATGGTGTCGCCTTTGCGGCCGCGCAGGAGCATCAAGGGGCTGGTGGGGTCGTAGTCCGACAGTAGTTGCTGGAGATCCGCCGTCATCTGCTGCAGCGAGTCCAGTGCCGCTTCGGCGGCGATGTTCCCTTTTCCGTGCACGGTGGCGGCGAAGTTGCAGTCCATGGCCGCCCAGTCGCGGTGGGTGGCGGGATTCTGGCAGGCGGACAGGACGGCCAGGAAGGAGCCTGCGGCAAGGGCGCGGAGGGCATCGGGGCGGAGGCGGAATCTAGGGGTCATGGAACGATCAAAGTAGGCACGTCGAGTCCTTGTCGAAGCGGCGGAACGGCTGGTTCCGCCGCCTGTGTCCACGGTCGCGGACAGGAGGCCGGAGGCGGGAACGTCAGTCCTTCGGTGCCGGGAGCGCGGTTCCGGCGGTGCTGGCGCGCGGAGTGAAAACGGCCCCCGACACCGGGCGTCCGGAGGCGTCGAAGACCCTTTCTGCATTCCCTGCTGTCGACAGATCGCGTTTGGATACGGAGGTGACAGCATCGGTGGTGAATGTTCCTGTCAAGGAGTAGACGGCGGGGGGATTGTTGGGATAGCGTTCCCATCCCTGGAAGGCGTAGTTGTACTTCTTGCCCTGCTTGAGGGTACGGGGCAGGGTGTAGGTCACGGCCCCTCCGCGATATTGTGCCGGCACCGTGATGGAGTCGCGCATCTGGGTGCGCGAGGTGTATGTGGTGTCGAGGTAGATCTTCAGCGTGCCGTTGGTCTCCGTCTCGCTCCACTTGAGAGTGGCCGAGGTCGAGGTCGTGGTGCCGCCTGTGACGTCGATGCTGCCACCCGACACGGCGTCGATGGTGCCCGCGCGCAGGGTGCGGGCGGTCAGCAGCAGTGCCGCGACGGCGATGGCCAGGGTGGCGATGGTTCCTGTTTTCATCGATGGGATCCTGTGGGTTGAGGGAGTTGGATGCGGGTTCTTCACCAGAGTTGTCCGGCCTGGAAGCAGAACCAGCCGGCCATGACCAGCAGGAGCGTCCCCATGACCGCCTTCACGCGGATCATCCAGTCGCCGGAGCGGGGCAGCGTGGTGGCCAGGCTCGAGAATGTCCCGATGGCCAGCAGGAAGGTGCCCATTCCGAGGGCGAAGACGAACAGCAACGACGATCCGCGGATGACGGAACCTGTCTGTCCGACCCAAAGAAGAACGGCTCCCAGGACCGGAGCGGTGCAAGGCGATGCCACCAGGCCGAAGGCCATTCCCAACAGGAAGTTGGAGAAGAATCCGACCTTTCGGGATTGCCCCGTCGCGCCGCCGGCCAAACCCGGGAGGCGGAACTGGAAGACGTCGAGCATGTTCAGGGACAGCGCCGCCAGCAGTGCCGCCATGGCGATGTTCACCCAGGGATTCGATGCGACCTCTCCGAAAAGCGACCCGGTCAGGGCCGCGAAGGCACCCAGGCCGGCGTAGGTGACGGCGATGCCCAGCACGTACGCCAAGGCCAGTGAGAAGGCCTTGGCACGGCTTTCGGCCTTCTTGGCTCCCAGGATGGAGACCGTCACGGGAATGAGGGGGTAGACACACGGGGTCAGACTGGTGAGGAGGCCCGCACCGAACACCATAGGAAAGGCCAGGAGCGATTGCCCCTGCAACGCGCCCTGGATGGCTTCCGTGGAGAATAGAGACATAGAGAACCTTGTTTCTTTGGAGTGATCGCTTCGAAGGTCGATCGAACCGGCTGGAGGGTGTCCGGGATCAGAGTTTGGAGAGGGCTGCGTCCAGAGCGGCTTCCTGGGCCTTGTCGAAGCCGGTGAACGACGCGACGAGCTTGCCGTGGGCGTCGAAGAGGTATAGGGCAGGGACACCGGTGTAGCCGAAGGTCGTGGAAAGCGAGCTTTCGGGATCGTGCAGGACCTGCCAGGAGATGCCGAGTTTGCGGGCCCCCTTTTCGACCTTGGCCGTGGATCCCTTGTCGACGGAAATGGAGACGATTTGCAGGCCCTTGGCGGCGTACTTCGCCTTGAGCTTGGCCAGCTCCGGCACGCTCTCCTTGCAGGTGGCGCACCAGGTGGCCCAGAAGTCGACCAGCACGGGTTTTCCCGCGTACTCCGCGGAAGGGTGCGCCTTGCCTTGCAGGTCGGGCAGGGAGAAGGTCGGGAGGGTGGTGGGAGCGGCGGTGGCGAGCGCGGCACTGGCCACCAGTGACAGGACGAGGGTGCGGATCATGATGTGGCTCCGAAAGCAGGGATGGAGGGAGGGCATGTCAGAGATCCCAGCCCAGGCCGACCCGTGCCGTGCCTTGCTGGTACCATGCGTCGGCGTCGTAGAGCTGGTAGAGGAGGGGATTGCCGGGTGTGTCGCGCACCAGGTGGTCGTACGAGAGGTTCCACCTCCTGGGAAGCCACCCCTCCCACGCGTCGGGGAATTCCGACGAGACCTTCAGTCCGGCCATCCACGACTGGAAGCGGTGGAATCGGATGTCGGCGGTGCGATAGGCCTCGGAGCCCTGGTAGAGATCCGTCTGGGCGAAGGCGGCGCCGGTCTGCGTGTAGTAGCGTCCCTGGAGGCGGAGCACCGTAGCCTCGCTCAAATGCTGGGACACCTGCAGGGTGAGCGTCTGCGACCGCAGGTCCCACGAATCGGTGTACCAGCGATATTCCGCGTTGATCGAGCCGAGACGTTCACCCATGAGCCAGCCCTGGATAAGCTGACCAGACATGGCCAGAGCATTCTTCGCTTCGGGAAGAGCTTCGGCGATCATTCCCGAATCGCGTGTGGAGACGGGAGTGTAGGGGTGCCCGATATGACCGGTGGTCCGGATGCCATTGGTGGTGATTCCTACGAGTGTCAGCGGAGTGAGAGTCTGGGCCAGTCCCAATGTGTACGACTGGACGAACTTGTCTCCGCCACCCATCGTCGCCCATACGCCTTGAGGTTCCATGCGGTCGAAGAACCACGCACCAGCCCACGACAGGGTTGTGTTGCGTTCGGCAAAATCCCACGACCCCGAGATCGCCGGCGAGATGGAGTGGTAGTCGTCCTCGGTGCTGCCGTAGAGGGAGCCGGAGAAGACACGACCTTCACGAGACCAGGTGAGTCCCAGGCGTGATCCCCAGCGCAACTCTGGTTTCAGTTCGCCTTCCTCGTTGCGCGAGGCACCTGACGTGGCATCGAGGTTTTCCGAGGCTCCGTCCACGCCGTCGAATTGCCCGGAGCCCTTGATGCCCCAGTCCCGCGAAGCACCGGTCACGGCATCCAACTGGCCTTCCCACAGCAGGGAAAGCGAGCGGGCGATGGTCTTGCGAACCTCGAAGATGGGAGAGAGGACCGTGACGTCGTTGCGGTCGTGGAATGCTTCGAGCTTGGTCTCTACGACATCTCCTTCCGATGCGTGGAGCAATCGGACGAGGACGATGGAAAGTGTTAGGAACAGGAGTTTATGGTTCAGCATCCGCAGCCACCGCCGGCGCCGGAGCTTCCGCCGGAGCTGCCTTCCCGCCGGGGGAAGTTGTCGCCATTGAGGGTGCCTTCTAGAGGGTCGCTCTGGCGCTGCATCACCGGATCGGAGAGCCACTCGCGGTCCTTCTGGTGGACCGTGGCGCATCCGGACAGTGCGGCCAGAGAAAGACCCAGCAGGGTGAGCGCGGCGAGGTGCGATTTCATGGCGTGGGCTCCTTCCATGCGTATTCCCGCGAGGGTTCGTCATGGCATTTCACCGAACTGCAGCTCATCGTCTGGGAATTCCAGGTGGCGCGCATGTGCACCCTGGTCGTGCCGGAATCTGTCTGGATCCGGATGGACGCATCGTGGTCGGCGGAAATGACGACGTCGACGCGGCCGTTGGCGTGTCCGGGGATGTCGGGTCGCGACGAGGATCGGGTGATCCATTCGGGAAATTCCGTGCCGGGTTCGCGCCATCGGGCCAGGAGGGGAGACGAGTCCATGGGTGCGGAATAGTCGGGCTGGAAGGTGAGTCCGGCGGTGTCCAGGCGGAGCCAGGGCCAGCCGTGTGTGCGAACGATGCGGCCCTGGGAATCCCTGAAAGCGGAGTCGAATACTGGGCCCGACATCGCGATGCTGGCGGCATGGCAGTCGTGGCAGGAGGCCACGCGCTGGGCTGTTGTGTCCAGGTGGAACCGATGGGCGCCCGTGCGCGGGGCGTACCCGTGGCAGGCGTTGCAACTGGGGCGCTCGGCGGGTGTTGCCGATGTGGCCAGAAGGGCCGTCCGGTCGGCCTGGAGGGCGTCGCACGCCGACAAAAGAGCCAAAGTGCAGGACAGGATTGCCAAGGAGGGTTTCATGGTCGTCTCAATCCTCGACTTCGTCGTCTTCGGACTCGAGCTCGAGTTCCGCTTCGGGGCTCGGGCCCTTGATGGTCCGGGACCAGCCGGGGTAGCGCAGGGTGTCGGTCCTGCCGGAGCGGACCAGGACTTCTGCTTGGCGCAGGATCCTGCCGTCGGCGCCTCGCAGGTACAGGCAGTGGTAGCCGGGAGCGAGGCCCGGAAGAGTCAGGTAGATCTCGTAGAAGGAGGTCTTCAGACTGCGGGAAATGGCGGTTCCTGCCACAATGAGGGTGCCCGCGCGGAGGGTGTCGTCGAGATGGACTTCCACGACCAGGTTTCCTGGCTGTTTCCCGACCAGGTCGGGGAGGGTGCTGTCGCGACCCGCCTGCAGGCGCAGCGTACGAACGATGGCGGCATCCGATCCGTGCGACTCGAGTCGCCAGAGGCCGGGGCGGAGGTCTTCGAAGTGGAAGCCTCCCATCGAGTCCGTGGCGATCGCCAGCAGGCGGATGGAGGTGGAGTCGGGAGTCCAACTCGCGGGTGCCAGCGTGATGGCCACTCCCGCGGCGGGTGTGGAGTCCGCGGACAGGATGCGTCCGGCGATCACGCTGTTGCCGGTCTGGCTTCCCGTGCCTGCGGTGCGGTCGGTCCCACAGGCGGCCAGAAGTGCCGTGGCGAGAAGCAGGTACGTTTTCATTGTGCGTCCCCCTGCGGGCGCGCCAGCGGAAATAACTGGAGATTCAGTTGCGCGACGACGGTGGACGGTCGGTGATCGGCGAGGACCATGGCGAGCATCTCCTGCTTGAACATCCGGATGCGCTCCTTGAGCCGATCATAACACTCCTGGGAAAGACCCAGCGTCAGCCCCGAGATTTCGCGTTGCTCGGGAGGAATGCGGTCGGCGGCCGTGAGGGCCAGTTCGATCATCTGTTGGTTGAAGTGGCGGATCACCGGGCTGGGAGTCTCGTACTCCGAGGAGATCACCGGGTCCGCTGCGACCAGTCGTCCGGCTCCATCCCGCCGCAGGAGGCCAAGAGCCTGGAGATCGGCGAGGGCCTTGGCGGCATCCTTCGATTTGATGGGGGGCAACAGGGTGTTGGCGATCCAATCCGGGTCTTCGCGGAAGCCTTCGGTGCCCACCAGTTCGCGGATGGCCATGTGCTGCCACCAGGTCCAGGCCACGTATTGGCGGGGATCGAGATAATGCACGAACGACTGGTGCCGGAGCCGGGTGAGCTCGGTGAAGGCTTCGCTGCGCGCCTCGGGGGTGCGGGCGCCACCGAAGGCGGCCAGGGCCGCCAGGTAGCTCTTCTCTCGGTCGCCCAGTCCCATCGCCTTGCCGAACTTCATCGAGGCATCCGGGGTGAGACGGCGGCGTCCCTCCAGCACATCCTTGAGGAGGCTGGGGCTGGTTTCCGCACGCGCCCCGAACGAGCGAAACGAGGTGCGGGGCGAGACGGACTTCTTCCATTCCCACCATTCGAGCAGGTATTGCCTGCCGTCCGCATAGCGGAAAATGTCGGGAGCTCCGGGTGTGGAAGGCGGGGCCATGGATAGGAGTCTAGCGGGGATCACGGCGTTGCGCTATGGGATTTCTCCCAGTTCTGCGAACGCCAATGGCTTACGGGGCCCATGATATCAAGAGGTGTAGAGTGCAAACACCCGCGAACGCTTTATTCCTGCGAACGCTTTCGAGCCTGTCGGGTGGCGGTTTTTCGGGACGCATCGAAAGGCCTTTTCAAACCGGCCGTACGAGACGTCATCCCCGGGCATGTCGGGAGTCTGCCCGGGAATTGGCCTGAAATCAGGGGGTGAGGAGGCGAAGTCTCTCGCGACGACCGTCTTGGGTGCGGATGTCCACCAGATGGAGGCCCCTCAAACGGGGCAGGGGTAGCGTACCCGAGCCGGGCTGCCCGTGGAGGGTGGCGGCGATCGCACCGGATGGCGAACGGAGGGTGACGTCGAACGGGCCCTGCACGTTGGTGGGAACAACGAGCTTCGAGCCGTCCAGTC
Source organism: Fibrobacteria bacterium (assembly GCA_035913415.1). Taxonomy (GTDB): domain Bacteria; phylum Fibrobacterota; class Fibrobacteria; order UBA5070; family UBA5070; genus UBA5070. Next base: position 38,835 of record JAMIIV010000058.1, read on the forward strand.
TCCAGGTTGATGCGCGCTGGATCGAGGCTAGGCCCACGGTACTCTGCCATTCATTGACGGTGTCGATCCACACGGCGCCGGTGTCGCCGACGATGGCCAACAGGGCGCCCTGGCCTTCCCAGTCCTTGGATGCGATCGCGTTGGGGTGGCCAAGGAACGTTTCGGTGAGACTGCTCCAGGCTGCACCGTCCTCGGAGTAGATGAGCCGGCCGTTGCCAGCGGCCACAAAACCCTTGTGCGTGGGGGCCACAGCGGTCAATTCTCCTCCCGGCTGGGCGAACGTGAAGGAAACGTCGCTCCAGGAAATGCCGTCGGGGGAGCGCAGGATGATGGGCTGAGGGGTGCCGCGGTGGGGGTAGCTGATTCCGACGGCCACCCACACGCCGTGGTTGCACGCGACATCGTTGAGGGTGACGGCGCCGGGGGTGGTGCGCAGGGTCCAGTTCGCGCCATCGGGGGAGGTGTACACGCGGGTTTCGAGGATGGCCCCGCCCTCCGCGCCCACGCGTTTTTCGCCGACGGCCACCCACTGGGAGCCATTGTACGCCGACCGCATCAGGTGCTCGTTTTCGCCGAGGTCAACGGCGGTCCAGGAGGCGCCATCATCCTTGGAATACTGAATCTGGCTTTGCCGACCGGACGAGCTTGACGAAGCAGCCCCAACTGCCACCCAGGTTCCGCCGCCGTACGAAACATCGCGTAGATACCCCGTTGCGTTCCCTGCCTTGGTGATCCAGTTACGGCCGTCGGTGGAGCTGGAGATCAGGGGGAACGCTTTGGTGGGGTCGGGTTGGTAGGCCCAGGGAGCTCCCACCGCGATGTATTTCGTGCCGGAGGTGGCGATGCCCCACATCTGCGCGCGATCTGCCATTCCCAGCGCGGGAAGTTCCCAGGCGTGATTCCAGATGCCCGTGCCGGCATCGAGGTGCCATCCCAGACCCAGGACGGCGGTCGCCCCGCCCTCCCCCACGGCCAGGAATGCCCCCCGATTCACGGTGGGGGCGTAGGTGACATCGAACAGGAAGTCCTGCACGGGGCTGGTGAGGCGAAGCGGTGCGGGTTCGAGGGCGAAGGATGCGGACGAAGCGGCCAGCACGGCAACAACAAGGGGGCGGATCGGATGCACGGGCACTCCAGGAATGGGGCGAGGGATTTTCCCGCAGGGCAGGAAAATGAGTGGCGGGGAGATCGGCCGGGACGGACGGAATAGTAGTTCCCACAAATCCAGGGGATCGATCGCGGCCGGGATTGGTCCAGGCGTCACCTGTCTCTCCGGTGGTCGAGCCGTTCGTGGTGGCCTGTCGAGACCTACTGTTGCTGGTCTCGCCAAGCCTGGCCACCATCTTCCCGATGGACCACCGCTCTCCTTGTTGAAAGCAATGCGGCCAAGACAGGCACGCGGGCTACCAAGCTTGCTTTGTGCTCAAATAAGCAGTGCACAAAAGGTTTCGATGGCGTAGATTCCCTCCATGGCCTCCCCGCCCGACACCCCGCACGACGAATTCTTCAAGGAGATCTTCGGCGATCTGGAGCATGCCCGCGATCTCCTGAACGGAATCCTTCCTCCCGACGTGCGGGCGTTGCTCGATCTGGAGCACCTCCAGCGCGAAGATGCTTCGTTCCTGACGCCGCAACTGGCGGAAGACTTCGCTGACCTCCTGTTCACCTGCCCCATGTCCGGTGGTCACGCGGTTGTGGCCCTGCTGCTGGAACACAAGAGTTGGGCGCCACGCCATCCCCACCTGCAGTTGCTCGCCTATATGCTGGGCATCTGGGAGCGTGCCGAAAAGGAAGGGCTGCCTCTGCAGCCAGTCATCCCTGTTGTGCTCTACAACGGACTCAACGAGTGGAAGATCCGCGATCTGAGCCAGAGCTTCCCAGGCCTTCCGCCTGCGCTGCTTCCGTTCCTGCCGCGTTTCCAGTTCCTGCTGCTGGACCTCGCCCGCGAACCTCTGGCTCCCCTGCGAGCGCGCTTCGGCAACCGCTCCGTCCGGGTGGCCCTCGAACTGATGCGCGCCATTTTCACGCCTGCTGAAGTCCGGTCCCTGATGGAACGCCTGACCCCAGCCGATGGACCCCTGGACCGCGATCTGGCCCTCCGTTTCCTGCGGGTCGTGCTGCGATATATCTTCAAACGAAGCGACACAACAATTCGCGAAGCACTGGCTTTGAACCTTCACCCTGAACTGCGGGAGTACGCCATGACGATGGAAGAAGAGATCCTGATGCGGGGCCGAAAGGAAGGTGTCAAGCAAGGTCTGGAGCGTGGGATCCGCGCAACCAAGCTCGAGGATGCTCGCCGAATGTTGGATCGCGGTTGCGATTGGACGTTCGTGACCGACATCACTGGTGTCCATCCGGAGGATCTCGCGCAGAACTGATCGGGGCACACCAGGGTTGCGTGTTCTGCGGTGGGTCTCGACAAGCTCGACCACCGCGACAAGCTCGACCACTGCACTTGGCACGACCAGTTTGCACCCCGCTCGGCAATCGTTCCCGCCGGCGGGCCGCGCGTCAGTCCAGGTTCAACTCCAAACGGGCGTCTTCGCTCATGCGGTCCTTGGTCCAGGCGGGTTCCCAGACGAGTTCCACGTAGGCGCCCGAGACTTCGGGGATGGCGTTGACCTTGTCCTGGACTTCCTTCACGATGGAATCCGCCACCGGGCAGGCGGGGGCGGTGAGGGTCATGCGCACACCCACCACGCCGAAGGGTTGCACGTCGATCTCGTAGATCAGACCCAGGTCGTAGATGTTGACCGGGATCTCGGGATCCTTCACGGTGCGGATGGTCTCGATGACTTTCTCGCGGACAAGCTCCCGCTCGGTCGCGTCATCCATGGGTGCCCTCCGCGGTGTCGCGTGCGGCCAGGGCCGTGGCGTAGAGCTTCATCTGCTTGACCATGCTGGCCAGGCCGTTGGCGCGCGTGGGCGAGAGGTGCTCGCGCAATCCGATCTTCTCGAGGAATTCCAGCGGGGCGGTCGCGATGGCGGCGGCGGGTTGGCCCGAGAGCACGCGCACCATCAGGGCCACCAGCCCTTTGGTGATGGCCGCGTCGGAGTCGGCCTTGAAGATGACCAGACCGTCGGCGAAACCGGGCTGGAGCCACACCTGCGACTGGCAACCCTTCACCTTGTAGGAGTCGGTGCGGAACTCGGGATCGATGCCCTCGAGGGACTTGCCCAGCTCGATGATGTGTTCGTACTTGTCGAGCCACTCGTCGAAGATCGCGAACTCGTCGACGATCTCGGCTTCGCGGGAGGCGATGGTGTCGGAAATCGTCATGTCGGATCCGTTTCGTTGGGGGTGTGCCTCGCCCTTCGAGACGGACCTTCGGTCCTCCTCAGGACGAGCGGAGAGTGGGGGAGCCATCCGCCGAGCGACAGGAGCACAACACTCGCCCCTCGGAGCGTGGCGTCTCTCCGGGAGGGCGGAGTGGCCCCGAGGGGATGCATGGTCAGGCCAGCACCTTCTGGAGGCGGCGCACGCCGGCGACCAGGCGGTCGATCTCGTCTTCGGTGTTGAAGACGGAAAACGACGCGCGGATGGTGCCCGTGACGCCGTAGCGCTCCATGGCTGGTTGGGCGCAGTGGTGGCCCGTGCGCACGGCGATGCCCATCTGGTCGAGGAACAGGCCGGCGTCGTAGTGGTGGATGCCCTCCAGCACGAACGAGACCACGGCGGCCTTTTCGGCGGTGGTGCCCACGATGCGCAACCCTTCGATCTCCCCCAGCTTGCCTTGGGCGTACGCCAGAAGCTCCTGCTCGCGGGCGTGGATGCGATCCAGGCCGATGTCACCGAGGAAGTCCAGCGCCGCGATCATGCCGGCGGCGGCCACGTAGTGGGGGGTGCCGGCCTCGAAGCGCCAGGGTGGCTCGTGGAAGGTGGTGCCGGAAAACGACACCTTGTCGATCATGTCGCCACCGCCCTGCCACGGGGGCATGGCTTCCAGCAGTTCATGGCGGCCGTACAACACGCCCAGCCCGGTGGGGCCGTGCATCTTGTGGGCCGAAAAGACGAGGAAGTCGCAGCCCAGGGCCTGCACATCGGTGGGCATGTGCGGCACGGATTGCGCACCGTCCAGAAGGACCACGGCGCCGTGTTCGTGGGCCAGGCGGATCATGTCTTGGGCCGGGTGCACCGTGCCCAGGGCGTTGGAGACGTGCTGCACGGCAACCAGGGCGGGCCGGCGGGTCTGCAGGAGGGCGAGGTACGCCGCCTGGTCCAGGGAGCCGTTGTCCAGGGCCGGGATCTTCTCGATGGAAAATCCGATGCGGCTGGACAGAATCTGCCAGGGGACCAGATTGGCGTGGTGTTCCAGTTCGCCCACCAGCACCGTGGAATCGCTCTTGAGGTTGGCCGCGCCCCAGGTGTTGGCGACCAGGTTCACGGCCTCGGTGGCGCCCCGCACGAACACGATCTCTTCGCGGCGCGCGGCGTTGACGAACGCGGCGACCCGCTCGCGCGAACCTTCGTGGACCTCGGTGGCCTCTTGCGACAGGGCGTGTACGCCGCGGTGGACGTTGGCGCGTTTGGTCCGTTCGAACTCCGCCATGGCGGAAATGACGGATTCCGGGACCTGGCTGGAAGCCGCGTTGTCGAGGTAGGCCAGGGGTTTGCCGTGGACCGTCCGCGACAGGATGGGGAACCGCGCGCGCAGGCCCGCGATCTCGGCTTCCGTGAAGACGCTCATCCGATGCGGCCTTCCACCAGCCGCTCGAGGTCTTCGCGCACGGACTCCCAGGGAACCGACCCCACGACCTCTTCGGCGAAGGCCTTCACCAGCACGCGTTTGGCGTCCTGTTCGGACAGGCCCCGGCTGCGCAGGAAGAACAACGCCTTGAGGGCACGCGCAACGGCGGCCTCCAGCGCGGTGTCTTCGGATTCGAGTTCTTCGCGGATCTCGGCGCAGATGCGCGTAAGGTCGGCGCGTGCGGCCTGCACGTTGCGCTGACAGAAGGCCAGGCGCATGCCCTCGGCGGGTTGGGCGGCAATCGCCACGCCGCGGCGGGCCGGGTCCAGGCCGATGATGTGGCGCACCAGCACGTCGCTGCCAAAGTTGCCGCTGCGGCCCACGGCGTCGCTGCCGGGCTCGCTCAGGCCCACCAGCGTGGCGCGCACGGTGTCGATCGCGGCCTGCAGGCCCGGACCCTTGGGCTGATCGATGGTGATGCCCAGGTCTGCCTGCAGCACGTCCAGCGCCGGGCGGCCGTCGAGCTGCAGCAGCACGCTGCCGTCCACCTGGGTGATGGTGCGCACCGGCGCCACCGGCGAGGCGCCCTGGGTCACGCGCGAGACCAGGTGTACGCCCTCGCCGAAGGCCACGCCCGACAGCCCCCCGCTGAACACGCCGCTGGCGGCGCCATGGCCCTTGATGGTGCCGTCGCCGCTGACCGCAAACTGCACCGCGGTGGCGCGGCTGGAGGCCAGGCCGCCGAACAGGTAGCCGGTGTCGGTGCGCGCGGCCATTTCGTCGATCAGCTCGGCGACGTCCGGCGTGCCGGCATCGGCATGGACCAGCGCGGTGTGGGCCTCAAAGCCCAGGCCCAGCGGCGCCACGCCGGAGAACACGCGGTACTGGTCGGACGGCAGGTCGCACAGCATGACGGCCAGCGCGGGCTCGTCGAAGTATTCGGCGTTGTTCACCGCCAGGCCCACACCCACGGTGCCGGCCCAGTCGGTGACCTCGGGCAGCTCGGCGGCCAGGGCGTCCAGGATGTCGCGGGCGTCGGACGCGTAGTGGTCGGTGATGTAGAGCAGCGCCAGCGTGGGCACGCTGGCGTACTCGGGCAGGGCCATCTGCGCGCGCAGCTGCGCCAGCACCAGCGCAACCGCCATGCGCCATTGCGGATGGGTGGCGTGGCCGCTGGGGAAG
>JAMIIV010000059.1:0-6722 GCA_035913415.1 Fibrobacteria bacterium
TGGTCGAGCCTGTCGAGACCAGCCGGGTTGGTCTCGACAGGCTCGACCACCGGCGGGCGACAAGCTCGACCACCGAAGAACGATGGAATCGGTCAGGGGTGCCCGAGGGTCGAGATGTAGAGGATCGCTTCGGAAGCGGGCAAGTCCAGGAGCTGGTTGGCTCCGTCGTCGAAGTAGCCGCCGATTCCGGAGAAGCCCAGACCACCGGCGTGGGCCGCCAGGGCGATGCGCTGACCGATGGCGCCCGCGTCCAGGCAGAGGGTCCGGTAGCAGCGCTCGCCGCTTTCGGTGACGGCCGCATCGAGGTCGACGGTATGGAAGATCACGACGTTGGCGTCGGCGGCGAGGTCCTGGCCCAGGCAGATCGTCCCGCATTCCTGCCGGAAGTCGCCCGCCCGCACCGGCGACAGAAATCGTCCGCCAGGAGCGAGCTTCCAGATTCCGGAAGGGACGCCTTCGATGTCGTGCAAGGCGATCCAGGTGGAAAGCCGTCTGGAGGAGCGGACGGTGTTGGCGGGATCGTTTCCATCCAAGGCCCAAGCGAGGATGTCGAGCACGGGGGCAGAGGGCAGGGGGCCGCGGCGGAACGCGCGCGGCGAGCGGCGTGTGGCCATCGATTGATGCAACGCCCCGGGAAAGTCCGAACGCGTGGCCGGGAGGGGTAGATCGTCCGCCCCGGGAGATGGGGCGACGGGAGGCGTGGGCGAGATCCAGTCGAAGGGTGGCGCGGGCAGTTCGGCGAGGCGATGGGCGTGCACCTGGAAGGCGCAGCCGTCGGGGACACGCAATTGGTCTGGCAAGGGCACAGGGCTGCGTGCCAAGCGTGGGGCTAACCGGTCGAGGTGGTCCCCCACGGCCAGACCCAGCAGAGGCACCTCTTCGTCGCGATCCAGGAAAAACAGGTCGGACACACCCTGGTCGTGGAAGCTGGGCAAGGGGAGGGGATCGAGCCCCTCGGCCGCCAGGGCCAATTCGAGGTTGCCCGCCAGATGGCCAGCATCGAGGAGCATGCGCCGGTAGGCGCGTTCCTTGTAGCGCCAGGCGCCGCGGCCGAATTGGCCGGTGAGCAGGGCCAGGGCGGGTGCGTTGGCCAGAGCAGGGTGGTTGCCGAAGAGGGCGGTCAGATCGGGGCGGAACGCACCACACCAGACCGGGACCAGGGACAGGTTCGCCGGATGGAAGAAGTAGAGTCCGGGTTCGATCCCGGGAACGTCGAACAGTGCCCAGTACAGCTCGATCGGGTAGAGTCCGCCCGCCGAGGGGGTGGCGCGCAGATGCAGCGGGGGACTGGTTCCTCGCACCACGGCGTTGATGCCGGCCGAGAACCACGAGATGCGTGCAAGGGCGGACAAATCGAACGGCGGGCCGGGTTGCAGTCCCTCCGACGGCCAATCGGAGGGGACATCGGCGCCCAGAAACGGGAGGGACGGCACGAGATTGACGGATTCCGTCCCCACGATCTCCTTGAACGGGCTGGGCTGTTCGCTCCAGCGCACCGGACCGAGCTTGTCGATGGAACGGGGGTCGTATTTGGTGAGTTCGTGGTAGCGGGCTATGAAGCTGGACATCGAGAGTGCAAACTACACGTCCCTGCTGGTTGTACCTTGGGATCCATGCGCGATCTCGATCCGGTGAAGGCTTTGGTGAAACATGTGGGGCGGGGTAAGACCCTGGCCCGGGACCTTTCGGCGGTGCAGGCGCAGGAAGCCATGGGCCGCATCCTGGGCGGCGAGTTCACCGACGCCCAACTGGGCGCCTTCCTGCAGGCGCTGCGCATCAAGGAGACCAGCGCCGACGAACTGCGCGAAGCGGCGCGCGGGTGCGAGCCGTTCCAGGTGCCCCAGGATCTTCCGCCCGAACCCGCCCCGGGTGCCTTTCCCCTGGTGATCAACCTGGCCTTCGACACCGCGCGCAAAGGCGGCATCTTGTCCCTGGCCGCGGCAGCGCTCTTGCGGAAGGCGGGGCTTGCCGCGCCTTTGGTGGTCTGGGAGCCTCCGGTGCTGTTTCCTGCCGCCGATCCCGTCGGGCGCACGTTGCAGGCGCTGCGCGGCAACCCCTGGTTGGCTGCGGGCGAATGCCCCATGGTGCAGGTCGGCGAAATCCTGCCCGCCTGGAAGGCGCTCCGAAGGATCCGCGCCGAACTGGGGTTCCGCAGCATCCTCAACACCCTCGAAAAGCTCCTGCGGCCCTGGACCACCTGCCCGGTGGTGGTGGGCATCAGCCACGACACCTTCTCCGAGCGCCTGTGCCATGTGCTGCATGGGCTGGGGGCACCGCGTGGTGCCGTGGTGCAAGGCCACCACGGCACATGCGACCTGACCTTCGGCGAAAAGCCCCTCGAGACCACGGTCTGGGACGGTGAATCGGTGCAGGATCACACGGTTGTCGTGTCCGACCTGTTCCCTGGCGCAGATCCGTCCCTGCTGCTCCTGGGCAGCTTCGAGGCTTGGCCATCCCAGTTGCTCGAGGCGTCGTCGCCGCTTTGGCAGATGGTGCGGGCGCAGGCCGCCTATCTGTTGTCCATCGCCCGCGGCATCGAACTCACCCAGGCGGTGATCCTGGTACGACATGCCACCGATTCTCTCGAAGGAGCCCGTCCATGACCCTGCCCGTCGTCGGCAAGAAGGCGCCCGCGCTCAAACTCCCCAACCAGGACGGTACCGTCGTCGACCTGGCCTCCCGCAAAGGTGGCTGGACGGTGGTGTACTTCTACCCCAGGGACAGCACCCCGGGCTGCACCACCGAGGCCTGCGATTTCCGCGACCGCTTCGAGCGCCTGGTGGCCAAGGGGGCTGTGGTGTACGGCATTTCGCGCGATCCCGCCAAGGCCCATGTCAAGTTCCGCGAGAAGCAGTCGCTTCCCTTCGATCTGCTCGTGGACGCCGAGGGCGAGGCCTGCGAAGCCTGGGGCGTGTGGCAGATGAAGAAGTTCATGGGCCGCGAAGGCATGGGCATCGTGCGCAGCACCTTCCTGATCGATCCCGACGGGAAGGTCGCGAAGATCTGGAGTCCCGTGAAGGTCACCGGCCACGCCCAGGACGTCTTGGACAGTTTCTGACGAGGGCGCCGCCGGTGGTCGAACCTGTCCCCGGTGGTCGTGGTTCTGACCGGTGGTCGAGCTCGTCGAGACCCACCCGGCTGGTCTCGACAGGCTCGACCCCCGAGAAGCTCAAGCGGGGGGCGATCTCCGGAAACCTCGGTGCGGCGGGGTTTCCGTCAGGTGAACGACGAGGGCTTGGGCAGGCGGATCTGGTCGACGATGTCGTCGAAGACGTCCTGGATGGGCTTGGTGGCGTCGACGCGGCGGAGTAGACGCTTTTCGTCGTAGAGTTCGATCAGCGGCTTGGTCTTGTCGTGGTATTCGCGCAGGCGCACCTGCAGGGCCTCGGGGTTGTCGTCGAAGCGCTTGGTGAAACTCTTGCCTTCGCCGGCGCGCGACATCACGCGCTGTTGCACGATCTCGTCGGGGACGTCCAGGTAGATCACGGCGTCGAGGTTCCAGTGTTCGAAGAGGAACTCGGCCTGCGGGCGCGTGCGGGGGAAACCGTCCAGGACGAATCCCCAGTTCCAGTCGTGTTCTTCCAGGCGGTCGTGGACCACCTCTTCGACGATGTCGTCGGGGACCAGGAAGCCTTGGTTCATGATGCGCGTGATGCGGGCGGCCAGCTTGGTGTGGTTGGCCATGTGCCAGCGGAAGATGTCTCCCAGCGAGATGTGCACCCACCCGTAGGTCTTGCACAAAAGTTCGCTCTGGGTTCCCTTGCCGGAGCCCTGGGGCCCGAAGATCACGTACTTGTCCATGGTTCCAAATTTAGACCGACAAGTCCGGATTTCGGGGCGGTTTCGACGCGGGGGGGATTGGATCCACCATGGTGGTTGATGCTGCCGGCTCTTCGGAGGTCGAGCCGAGCCCGTCTGCCACCGGAGGTCAATCTTGTCGTCCGGTTGTCGAGCTTATGACCGGTGGTCGAGATTGTCGAGCCCCACTCGGCTGGTCTCGACAGGCTCGACCACCGACTCATTTCGACCACCGAGTGATTTCGACCACCGACAGATCTCGCCTACCGTACCGATGCGGAGGGGCGCTTCGGCGTCAGCGGATGACGCCGAAGCGGGTCCAGGATTCGGCGCTTCCGCCTTCACTCCAGTCGACCTGCAGGCGGGCGGCGTAGACACCGGTGCCCCAGCGGAGATCGGACAGCGGGAGGTCGCAGGATCCTTGCGACGAACACACTCCCGAGCGCGTCAGGATGGCGAAACCGGTCTGGTCGAAGACCGTGAGGGTCACGGACGAGGCGGGGCGGCCCAGGCTCCAACGGAAGGTGCCGGACTTCGCCCGCACGGGCGAGGGGAAGATGTGGAAGCCGTCGATCGCTTTGGATCCCTGCGAGGCGGCGGCCAGGAGGCTCGCGTCGAGGCGGGCCGAGCGACGGGCGTCAGCCCCGGGCAGGTTCCAGGACGTCGTGGCACCGTTGAGACGGAATCCGTCAAGGGTGGACAGCGAACCCAGGGCGTGCAGGCGGACGGATTCGGTGCCCCGGGCGGGGACCAGGGCCAGGTGGAGCACGGGAGGACGCAGCGTGTCGCCCACGCGCCCGCCCGCCGCCAGGGGCCAACGCGATTGTGCGTACACGGGCGAAAGGCCGGTGCCCGCGGTACGACCTTCCAGGACGCCTTCGTGGAAGACGCCGGAGGCCGACAGGGCCGCGATGCGCGCGTCGGGAAGCCCGATCAGGACTTCGGGGCGGGAGTCGCCGTCGAGGTCTGCCACCACCGGGGCGCTGCCGATGAAACCGGCGGGCCAGCGGCGCGAGGCGGTGGCCAGCCCCACGGGCTCGGTGCGGCCGATGCGCACCGGCCAGCGGGGAAGCTGCAGGCCGCCGCGATCGATCGCGTGCACGCGGTCGTTGCCCGCGAAGATCGCCTCGGGACGGCCGTCGCCGTCCAGATCGGCCAGGGCCGGGGCCGAGGTCTCGGGTGCCGATTCCTGTCCGCGATCGAAGCGGCGGGGCCAGCCGGGGAAGACGCCCTGGCGTCCGGCCAGCAGGGCCGAGCCGCGGGAGCCCAGGGCGAAGGCGTCGTCGGAGCCGTCGCGATCGAAATCGGACACGGCCAGGCGGAAGGTCTCGCCGGCGACCGCATCGAGACCCGCGCCCAAGGTGCGGACGGAATCCGTCGCGAGGTCGGCGATGGCAAGACGCGCGGACGGACCCACCGCGGCCACGGCGACGCGGCCGGACTGGTGGAATTCGGCGAGGTCGTGGGCGGTGAAGGGCAGCGGGCGGGAGATGTGCGCTCCCGAGGCGTCGAAGCCCAGCAGGGAGTCTGCGCTGGCGACCCAGACGCGCTCACCGACCACGATTGGACCCGCCACGAAGACCCCGGGAAACAGCAGGTCGCGGACGATGGCGGTGTCGGATCCGCGCAGGGGCAGACCTCCGACCAAGGTGCGCAGGTGGAGGCCCGAAGCCGTCCGGACGGCCAGGATGGTGTCGGCCAGCAGGGCCGAGCCGAGGGGACGGCCCAAGGGGGTGCCCACGCGTTGGATGGGTAGGCGCAAGGTGTCGGAGGCGCCCGCGTTGGGGATGGTGGTGCGCACGGAGTCCCAGGTCTGCGGGATTTTCAGGGAATCGCGGGAGGCGAAGGCGGGGGTGCCGTCGGGCAGGACCAGTTGGGTGCGGCCGTTGGTGTCCAGCACCCAGAGTGAGCCGGCCACCGGCCCGGGCAGGAGGGCTGCATCACCCCAGGCGGGGGTGGTGCGCAGGGGGAAGTTCGCGAGGGTGTCGCGGTAGGGACCCCAATCGAGGGAGAGATCGAAGGGGCGAGCGCCGCCGGCATTGTAGATGGAGTCGTTGGAGGGAACGCCGCGCCCGCCTTCGAGGGTGGCGGTGGCCGGCCAGGCGGCGCGCAGGGTCACGAGGCTTCGGCCGTCGGCGAGGTTGCGGGTGGAGGTGTAGGCGAGGGGTCCGATGGCCGAGATGGTGTCGCGGCGATCCGCGTGTTTGACCAGATGGGGGAGAAGGTCGGCGCCGGTGCCGTAGTCGAAGGCGCTTCCACCCGTGACGCTGGTGAAGACCACGCCCACCGAGGGCACGCCATCGGCTTCGACCAAGGAGATGCCGCGGTAGCGGTCGCGCATTTCGTCACCGCGCCAGACATTGGGGCCGCCGTAGACCAAAGCGCTGCGCAGCAGCCACTCGCTGACCTTCCAGACCACCAGGCCGGAGCCGGGCAATCCGGCGTCGGGAGTGGCGTCCAGGATGTAGCCCTTCAGGCGGCGGGGGTTGGGTCTGCCGTCCAGGGAATCGAGGAAGAGTTTCTCGAGGGAGTCGGGGGAGACTTCGACGGTCTGTTCCGCGCCGTCCAGGTCCGGAGCCATGCGCAGACGGATCTTGCCCGAGGCCTCGGAGCGGGAGCGGTTCTCGACCAGCAGGTATTCGCCGTCGTCCAAGGGGACCACGAGGACGGAATCGGATCCGGGGGCGACGGCGGGCAGGCGCACGCGCCGGTTGCCCGAGGGGGTGGCCAGCACCGGGGTGGCCCAGCCCATGTACAGGCGCAGCCACGCCGAGGGCCGCACGGGCAGGAAGCCCGAGCCGGGGAGCAGGTAGCCGCCGAAATCCATGCCGCAGAAACGGCCCATGGCGCTGTAGCCGCGCACCCAGTCCCAGGTGTCGGGAAGTCCGACATGCCGCCCGATCTGGTTGGAAATCAGGCCGTGG
>JAMIIV010000060.1:0-48501 GCA_035913415.1 Fibrobacteria bacterium
GCGGAGGCCGCTCGTCGGACTGACACTCTCCGTCCCCTGGGCTGCAGCCCATCAGGAACTCACCTGCTGGGATCCGTACCATTTCCACTGAACTGGACCCGCTGGTCGGTGGCTCCTGGCCTGTCGGACCTGGAGAAGGTCTGGCCGAGCCTGAAGAGGACTTCAACAGGTCCTCGATCGCCTCCTCCAAGCTCTTGACCACCCCGTCCTCGTCGCAATCTCCGCTTCCCGCCCCTGCCCCATCGCTCGCGGCCGTCTTCAGATCGAAGAGGTTCACGGTCACCTTGCACTGCTTGCCGAGCTTCAGAACCTGGCTGGCGAGCGACTTCTGGGCTGCCAGTTCCTTCCCGATCTCGATCTGGCAGCTCTCGTCGTAGCACTCCTTGTAGGAGCCTTTCTTGGCTTCCGTGAGCCGCTCCTTGAGCTGGGAGCGAGGGACGACCTTGAAGCCCTTCCGGGCCATGAGCGAGCCGAGGTAGTCGGTGAGCCTGTCGACCGTACCCTTGTCGAGCTTCGTGCCCTTCACCTCGAGGTCGAACACCGCCACGATGGGGCGGTCCTGGGCGAGGGCCGAGCCTTCTACGAAGAGAAGCAGGGACAGGGCGGCCACGAGTGGGGTGGCAGAAACCCTCATCATTGGCCTCCTGGAGGTTCTGGGGAGGGATCGTAGTCGACCGGGGGGCGGGAGGGCAAGGAGGGCGACCAGGGGCTCTCCCATCGACCCGAGGAACAAAAGCCAGCTCGCCAGCATTCAAAAATCAAGGACCGATGGCCGCGGAACCAGCACAACGGAAGCCGAAGTCGTCGCTCCAGAAGACCGGGAGGAGCCAGCCGCGGGCGGAGGAGCGAACGCGCCCCCCAGCCTTGTCGAACCAGGAACCGCCCCGCAGCACCCGGAACTGGCCGCTGCCCGGTCCGGCCGGGTCGCGGCCAGGCGAGCCCTTGTAGTAGCCCTCATCGTACCAGTCCGCACACCACTCCCACACGTTCCCCAGCATGTCATGGAGCCCGAAGGCGTTCGGCTGCTTCTTCCCCACGGGATGCGTTCCACCACCCGAGTTCTTGTCGTACCATGCGACCGCATCCAGCTCCCCGTACCTCGCGCTCGTTTGCCCTCCCCTCGCCGCCTTCTCCCACTCCGCCTCGGTCGGCAGCCTCTTCCCTGCCCAAGCGCAGAAGGCTCTGGCCTGGTCCCAGTCTACGCAGTTGACCGGGTGCTGGTCCTTCTCGGCCGTGCTCCAGGTGCAACTACCACCTGTCTTAGGCGTGCTGCACTTGCCCGCTACCACACACTTCTTGTACGCCGCCACCGTCACCTCGGTCGCGTCCATCCAGAACTCCGAGAGCCACACCTTGTGCGCAGGCTTCTCTATGGCCTCGCATTCACCATCCCCCGGGCTGCAGCCCATCAGGAAGTCGCCCGCTGGGATGAGGGCCATGCCGTTCTTCACCTTGGCAACGATCGAGTCCTGCGGTTCCTGGGCGAAGGCGTCGAGGCCCGCGGTCAAGACCAGACAGAGAAGACCCGCGGCCAATCCGGCTGTGCGCATCCCGATCCTCCAGGGGGTTACGACCTCGATGGTAGACCTGGCCGGGTATCCCAGGCAAGGAACCCCTGGGATCTCTGATGCCCCTCCGTCGCATTCAATGGTGCTTGCTTGGGAAGGGCCTTTACCTGGAGGGCGATTTCTTGCTGCGTGACCGCCTAGCGCAGACCGGGCACCAGGTGCCGCGCTTCACGCTGGCAGGTCTCGCGGTCCACCGGTGCCCACTCCCGCACTGCCACTCCAGGGGGGTATTCGCGTTGAGGTAGGCCTTCGACAGGCACACCCCTCCGCGCTCCTCGGCAAGCTGCCTCATCTCCCCGATGGTCAACCGCTTCGTCCCTGCGCAGGCTGGGCACCATGACCCATTCTTGATGTTCGCCGGAACTGCCTCCCACGTGTGGCCCCTGGCGCACTGCCACCTCAGCTTCGTGTTCATGTTGCGGTAGATCTTCGAGAGGCACCGGCCCCCTCGCGCCTTCGCCAGAGCTCGCATCGCCTCGATGCCGAGCCGCCTCGAGGCTGCCGAAGCCTCGGCACCACACCTCGGGCACCAGCGGCCGCTCCGGATGGCGTCCGGAGTGGCCCACCAGGTGTGGCCCTCTCGGCAACGCCAGCGGAGCCTCTTCCTCTTGCCGACATAGGCCTTCGAAAGGCACTCCCCACCCCTCGCCCTGGCGAGCTGAACCATGTCCTCGAGGCACCGAGGACCACGCTTCGAACACCTCGGGCACCACTTGCCAGCTCGAATGTCGCAAAATCTCGCCTGCCAGACGTGCCCGGCCGAACACCGCCAGGTGAGCTTCTCCTTGTTGTTCACGTAGGACTTCGACAGGCACCGCCCGCCGCGCCGGGCGGCGATCCGCCGCACGTCCTCGATGGTGAACTGCTCAGGCATCCTGGATAGCCCCTCCCTCGAACGGCTGGCCTGAGGCCAGGCCCGAGGAGACGAGCCGAACGTACCATCGGAAAACGCTGGGTCTCAAGGCCCCGCCCTGCGGCCGGCGGGCACCGGCGCCCGACCGACCGAGAGCCCGAAGCCCCGAAAGAAGGGCTGTGGATAGTGCCGCGGCCGACGGCGGATGTGGACGGACGGCGCTCCGAAGGACGTCGCAGTCCACAACCGCCTTGGACTGCGACCGCTCGGCCGGCACGCCGGCCGGACGGTCGGCTGTCCACACTCTCCACAGCCCCGACGACGGGATCTTTCTCTTCCCTATTTTCGGGATGGGGTAAGGGTGGAAAGCCAAAGGGTGGGACGATTCAGAAGGGGTCAGTCTCGAGCATCACGGTACATTTCGCCCACTTCGTCGCGAGGCAACGCGCCTCGGGGGCCAGGGCGTCCCATGAAGCCGGGCCGTAGAGGTAGCACTCCACGCCGCGCTCGGTGACCGCGGCGGTGAACATGACCTCGGCCTCTGCGCGATCAATCCGCTTGCTGGAGAGCTCCCAGCCGGAGGCCCCCCGCTGGTAGCAACTGACCAGCTCGAGTTGCGCGCCCCCCCAGAGCGCCGGGTCCGCGTTCTCCACGCACGTCTGCTCGCCCTGGCCGCAACGGTTCTCTGGCGTCCTGGCAAAGCAGGCCTCCAGTTCGGCCTGGGTAACGAGGGTTGCCTCCGCAGGTGCCGAGCTTGGTCGAGGGGTGCAGGACGGCAGCGCCAGGGCGGCCGAGACGGGCAGCAGAGCCAAGCGAGCCAGAAAGTAGGCCGGAATCCGCATCTGGAACCTCCAGGAGGTACGGGAGGGAATCGTAGCCTTGGCTGGAGAGACGGGACAAGGGCTTGGGGACGGTGGTGTTGGCGCAGCGGAAGCCGACTACATCGCGGTAGCCCCCTGTCAGAGCCTACTTCCGAAGTCTGCAACTCACTCAGGAGGCGTTGGCCTCAGGGCTGGTTCAGTAGGACAACGAGTTTGTCGGACAGCTCCTCAAGGCCCGCGACCAGCCGGTCGTCGTCGCACTTCTCGCGCACGGTGGCGGCCCCGATCTGCTTGTTCGAGGCGAGGTCCCACAGCGAGGCGCTGAGTTGGCAGTGGCCGCCGATCATGGCGATGCTCGTCTGGACCGACAGCTCGGCCGATGCGCCCGCAGGCCGCTCCCCCGCCCTGAGCCGCAGATCCGCCGTGGGCAGGCACTCGACCTGCACGCCGGAGAGCAAACGCCCGCGGAGGTAGTCGCGGAGGATCGCGAGCTCGTCCCCAGACAACGGGCTGCCGCGGCTCTCGGGGGTCAGCACCGCCAGGCGCGGGGTCCCGCCCCGGCCAGCCTTCGGGCGGGGGCGACTGAAGCTCTCGCCCAGAAGGGCGGCCAGCCGTTCGAAACCATCGATGATCAGGTCGGGTTGGCACTGCTTGCGCACCTGGACCGACCGCACCAGGAGGTTGGAGGAGGTGTCCATGACGTCCACCGCCATGAGGCAGTGGCTGCCCACCTTGCCCACCCAGGAGGAGAGGGCGAAGCCCGCGCCGGCCTTGCTGGCCAGGTGATGCCGGCACACAGGCTCGTGGCAGACGTCGAGCTCGCTGGCGGCCGTGGGCCCCAGGCGTTCAAGCATCTCCGAGCGGGGCAGCACCTGGAAAACGCCCGCCTCACCTAACCGGGTGCTCAGGTAGTCGCTCAGACTGTTCACCTCGTCGGCTGCGAGCGGCGAGCCCTTGCTCTCGGCCCGGAACACGGCCACCACGGGCGGCTTCTTGGCGGCAGCCCGGAGGGCCGCCGGCGGGAGGGGCGACACCAGCGCGGGCCCCTCGGGGGGAGGCGGCGGGGCGGCCTGGGATCCCTCGCGCTCGAAGCGCAGCAGGGCAGTGGCCAACCCCTCGGTCGCCTGCTCCAGGAGGCCGACCAGTGCCTCCTCCTCGCAGGACCCCTTCTTGGTCGCCGAAGCAACAATCCGCGGATCGGTCACCTTGAAAGCCTGGAGAGTCCATATGCAGGCGGCGCCGACCTTCGACACAGCCGCGGTGACCCGGTACTTCGGCTTCGTCTGGGCGATCGGGACCCTCCGGGAAACCACCTCGAAACGCTGCCCCTTCGCAAGCCACTCGCCCAGCGCGTCGGTCAGGGCCATGGCCGTGGCCGCGTCCAGCGGCGCCCCTTGCACCTCGATCAGGGCGACGTCGATCCTGGCAGCCTCCGCCGCCCTGGCCGGGGGCGAGAACGCCGCTCCGCTCATCGCCAGACACCCGACCCACACTGGCAGTATCCCGCGCATGGCTTCCTCCCTTGGGCCTGGCGGCAGGGCTCAGCCCCCGCCCACCAGGCGGACGATCTCTAGCTGGTCTCCGTCCTGCAGCTCGAGCGAGTCGAACTCGTCTCGCAGCATGTTCTCGCGGTTGCGCTCCACGGCCACGGCCAGGGGTTCGAGCCCGAGGGTAGCGAGCAGCCCGAGCAACTCAAACGGGGCCGAGAAGCTACGGCCCTCGCCGTTGAGTGCAATGCGCACGTCTGCCATCACGACCCTCCTACCTCAGCCCAGAAAACCCAGGTCCCAGTCCTTCCAGACGGCCTCGTAGCCCTGCCGCTTCAGCGCCGCGGCCACCTCGGCCGGCGAGCGCCGGTACGCCCCCTTGGGCTCCACCTTCTTATAGAGGGGAGCGCAACCGGTCAGGGAGAGCACAAGGAAGAGCATTGCCTGGCGTACGTGCATGGCGATCACCCTGAATGGAAGGACGTGATACAGGTCCCCAAGGCATCCGACCCAGGAGCCCTGCATGTCCGATAGCATGAACCTCACGCCGGGGTCGAGTGCTTCCAGGAACCTCCACGCTGGCAAGGGGCACCACGCGGGGCCTGACTGGCGGAAGGGCGCAGACGAAGGGCGGGAGGTGACCGCTGGGAGCATGGTGCCCGAAGCTCATCCGAGTGGTCAACAGCCACTGGCCGGACTGCGAGGAGGGCTGTGGACAGTCCCCTGGACTTCGGGGACTGCTCGGTGCTTCCGCACCGTCCCTTTGGCGAGGGAACGCGGTTTGCGCCTGCCCACTACTGCCTGGGCTGCGACCGCTCGGCCGCCAGGGCGGCCGGACGGTCGACTGACGGCGGATGTGGACGGACGGCGCTCCGAAGGACGTCGCAGCCCACATCCGCCTCGGACTGCGCCCGCTCGGCTGAAACGCCAGCCGGACGGGCGACTGTCCACAGCCGCTTGGACGGCCGCCCAGCACACCCGGCGCCTGCCCACACTCTCCACAGCCCCGACGACGGGATCTTTCTCTCTGGGGTTGCCAAGGAACTGCCGGGAAAGGACGGAAGGACGAGCGGGTGGTGAGCTTCACCAGCCCGGAGCTGATGGAGGTCCTGACCGGCCTGTGGCTCGCCGAGTTCGTGGCGGTGGAGTAGCGAGAGCAAGGGGCAAGGTTGCGGCAAGGCGCGACTTGGGATTCCGGGCTTCCGCTCCTATAATCGCCAGCCATGGGGTTCGCTGCTCACGCTGCAATCGCAATCCTGCTGATGCTCGGTTCGCTCTTGGGGGACTGCTCCCCAGGAAAGGTACTTCATCGCGCTCCAAGCCTCGAACGGTGCATCGAGCAAACCCTCGCCTCCCAACCAGCCTTCCACGTCGTTTACCAGGACGTGCTGGGAGAAGGTCCCGAAGCCTGGGATCCCGACCCTCGGTACCCAACCTACCAGGTCAACTGCATCGTCTGGCTTCAGTACGTACTGGCTGAGACCTTCGCATGCCAGGGCCTCGACAACGATCAATCGATGGACGCCATCCGGTACTTCGGAGGCGTACCCTCCTTCGCTACCAGGAAGCACTTCGTCGACTCCTGGCTGGCCATCGAGCCCGGGCCGCTCAGCGTTCTGGACTCCCAAGCATGCAAGCCTGATGCGTCCATGGAGATCCGTCTCGACTTCGCTCGGTTCAGGATGAGCAACGGCTTCCCCTGCAAGCTGGCCGAGGAGACGGACAAGCCACTGAAGATCGACTACCTGAGCCGAGAACGCTTCAGCCAGTGCTCGGATGCCCTTCCAGGCGGGTTCTACGTCTTCTTTGGTGTTGCGTCGGAGAAATACCTCGAACGATGGGGCAGAAGCTCCGGACCGATGGCACAGGTTCACGGATTCCTGCTCCATCAAGCGCACAACAAGAACGCTGCGATCGTCCATCACGCATCGATCGTCAAAGCCAAGGTCGTGTCGTCCAGCCTCTCGCGCCTTCTGGCCGAAACGGCAGACCTCTACCGAGGCTTCACGATCTTCAGGATTCGCGAGGATACCGGTTGGGTGAAGGGACTTGATCCGCTGAGTGTCGACGCAAGCTGCGAACAATCGATCCCGACAGGAAGGAAAGACCCCTTCTCAGAAGCCCTTCGCTAGGTCTCCCAGGCGACGCCAGGCGAGGGTCACTGCGACCTTGCCGCCGATCTTGCCGCCCCTCACCTTGAAAATGACCCATTCTCGTGCAGGTTGCTGCCCCTGGTTGATGCTGGCCTCTCCGATCAGGTCGTCGGACATCACGTCTGCATCATAGGCGAACATCACGACTGGGTTCTTCCCATCCCAGTCGAATACCCAGGTGTCCTCATTGGGCCCCTTACCGACCGGCGCATCCTGATGTTTCTTACCCTTCGGACGTTCGAGTGACCTGACCCCCGTACCCTCTCCTGACTTGAGCATGAACACGACATCGGGTGTATTATCACCAGCGTCCCAGGCCTCGCCAGTGACCTTGTTCTTCGAAACCACATACCGGGTGATGGTCAGCTCGTACCTGCCGGCCCCCTGCCCTGTCCCTTGGAGACCGGCAAGCGTCTTCGGCAGGCTGACGAGCTTCTTCTGAGCGACGGGATCGGCGGTCGCAAGAGACACCTTCATGTCGGCGTCCTTGGGGCCCGGATTCGTCACCACGAGAGCGTAGGTACCAGGCATCAGGGCGCAGCTCTGGTCCATGTCCCGGGTGGCCTCGCGGAATAGTTCCTTGACGTGGGAGAAGTTGCCGTACTCGAGCGACCCCACCACCGCGATGTAGTTCTTGTACTCCTCCATCCCGAGGACGTAGAAGCTCACCGGCTGCGCGGACCTGACCGTTGCCTTGATGTGCACTTCCTTGGGGTCGGTGAGGGTGAAGTACTCGCTGAAGTTCGTCTTTGCCTTGAGCACAACGTCCTTCTCGAAATCCGGCGTCGGCACCGGACCATCGGCTGCCAAGACGCTCAGGGAAATGGCCATCAAGAAAGTGACCAGTAGGGCTCGCTTCATCGCTGCGCCTCCAGTTCTGGATTTCCGAAGTCGCAAAGAGCTTATCAAGCGCGCTCCGCGCGGACAAGAGGAATCACCCTTCCACGATGGTGCCGGCTAGCTGAACGCTCTACCGGCCTAGGAGAACCGCCCAGCTGAAGCGGGTGGAGGTGAGCATGCCATCCCAAATGAGCCTCCTCACGAGGTTCGGGCTCACGCCCCAGCGCGCGGCGACCTCCCTGATCGACAGGAGGGTTCGGGAAGGGCTGGTATCCATGGTTTTCCTCCGGTGGGGGTTGTGGGACCGGAGGGTAGGTGGGCAGGAGGAAGGAGGGCAAGCAGGCAAGAGCAAGAAGTAAGGAACCCCCGGCGCTAGCTTCCCACCGCCAGGTGGGCAGAGACCATCGGTCCACGCTAGCGCCGCAGCCACAAGGTCCTGCAGTGCGCGCCACTCAAGCTCGGTTTCCTGGGCCATGCGCCGGGTGCGAAGCCTGCGGCGGCCGAGTTCGTGGTCCTCTCACCCAGACCCTGGGCCGGCCCATGGGGCGGCCCGCAGGCCAGGCTGGCAGGCTGTGAACCGACAACCCAAATATACCCTTGACAACATATTACCCAGGATGCATAATCCGGGTATGGTCGAGGTCGTCGTCACGGACGAGTTCGAGTGTTGGTACGAGGACCTCGAAGAACGAGACGCAGAGGAGGTGTACGTCAAGGTCGAGTTACTCCAGGAGAAAGGCGTTGCGCTGGGCTTCCCGCACAGCTCCGCCATCAAGGGTTCGAGGATCGCGCTCAGGGAGCTACGGGTCCAGTCGGCTGGTCGACCGCTCAGGGTATTCTACGCTTTCGACCCGTCGCGCAACGCCGTCCTGCTGGTCGGAGGCGACAAGACCGGGAACGAGCAGTTCTACGACCAGTACATAGCCCGGGCCGAGAGGATCTGGCGCGACTACTTGGAGGAGTGCAAAGGAGAGCAGACCTAGGTAGCGTCGACCACTTGTTATGATTAGTAATTTTGTATTGGAGATGTATCATGAAGACTAAGAAGTGGTCAGAGGTCAAGAAGCGAAGCTTCACCAAGGATCAGCTCCTCAAGCTCGACGAGCGGGTTGCCGACGAGCTATTCGAGATGGACCTCCGCGCACTGCGAGAGGTTCTGGAGATCACCCAGGAAGACCTGGCCCGTATCACTGAGATGAGCCAGTCGGAGGTCTCCAGGCTAGAGCGGCGCGCGGATCACAAGATTTCTACCCTCCGCCGACTCATCGAGGCCCTCGGAGGGGAGCTGGAGCTCATCGCTAACTTCGGCGACAAGCGGGTTCGGCTGCACGTGGTCTGACAGCCCTACAGTGGGCCAATGCGAGGGCCTTCTCGACCCGCAGCGCCTCCGGTCATCCACGCAGGGACACGATCGGGTCAGGCGCCACTCGTCGCAAATGCCAGATCGCCCCCCCCTCACATGCAGGCAGGACACTGCCACCCGGACCGTCCCCTACTTCTCCTCGAGGATCATCTGCGTGGCCGTGGCGAAGGCGTACAAGTTGCCCGCGGCGTCCTCGAGCCGCGCCTCGGTCACCGCAGTGCGCTTGCCCTTGCTCACCACGCTTCCGACCGCCCGGAGCGGACCCGTGTCCGGCCGCACCTGCCGCATCAGGTGGGTGCTCAGCTCGAGCGTCGCGTAGCCCACACCCTGGGGCAGAAGGGTGTGTAGAGCCACTCCGAGCGGCGCGTCCAGCACCGCGGCGTACCAGCCTCCGTGCACCGAGCCGATGGGGTTGTAGGCCCACGGCCCGGCCTCAGCCTCGAACACCGCCCGGCCGGGAGCCACCTCCTTCAGGGTGAACCCCAGGGTCACGCCGATGGGCACCCGGAGCTTCCGATCGATGATGCGCTGCATGGCCTCGAGGCCGGACAGCTCCCGGCCCTCGCGGCCGAGCTCCAGCGGATCGTCCCAGGCGGTGGTGCGCTGGTGTTCCATGGCGCCTCCATGCAAGAACCCGACCCTACCCTCGGCGCACCCGCGACGCAAGCCACCCCCTGCTGCAAGAGGTTGGTCACCCTCGGTGCTTCTCGCTCCAGGCAGTCCATGCTACCCTCCCTCCGTCGTCAGGAGCGCCGGCAGGAAACAGAGCGCTCCAGGGCAACGAGGGCAGCACCATGGACCTCATTGGGCAGCACGAGATCAAGCGCTTGCCGTGGAACAGCGCCACGGCCTCCGACATCATGGAGGCCGGACGCCGCCGGCACCACGTGACTGGCCTGGTTGAACTCGACGTGACCGTCGCCCGAGACCGGCTACGCGCGCTGCGCGCGCGGACTGGCGAGTCGCTGTCGTTCACCGGCTGGCTGGCTCACTGCCTCGGGCAGGCGCTCTCCGAGCACCGGCCGCTCAACTCCCACCGACACGGTCGGGGCCGCATGGTGACCTTCGACGACGTGGACGTGACCCTGATCGTCGAGCGCGCCGCGGGCGGGGCCAATCGGCCGCTCCCCTTCGTGCTCCGCCAGGCTGACAGAAAGTCGGTCGCCGACATCTCCCGGGAGATCCGGGCGGTGCAGACCTCCACTGTAGCCGAGGACGAGATGGTACTGGGAGGCGGTGGCTGGGCCCACCGGCTGGCCAGGCTACCGGGGCTGGCCGCGCTCTACGCCCTCGTGCCCTCGCCCGTCCGGCTGCTCTTCTGGAAGGCGCTCTCCAGGGACGCTTTCGCGGCCAAACGGATCATGGGCACCGCGGGGATCACCGCGGTCGGCATGATGGGGAAGGTTTGGGGCTGGCCGCTGACGGTAGGTGTTCACACGGTCGACCTCGCGGTGGGTAGCATCGTGCGGAGGCCTGCGGTGGTGGGCGAAGCCATCGCCAGCCGCGAGTTGCTCCCGGTCACCGTCCTCGTCGACCATGACCTCGTGGATGGCGCCCCGGCCGCCCGCTTCGTCGCGCGCCTGGCCGAGCTGGTCGAGGCATGCTACGGGCTCGAAGGCTGAGCTGCGACGGGCTGTCCAGCGTACCCCTGCCCTGCCTCTGGTCCCTGATGACCTTGAGCAGCTCCGGGCCCCTCCCTGCCGTCGGGCCGGGGTGGTATTGTCCAGGCCATGAGGTCAAGAACCCTCGGCACACTGGCCGTCCTCGTTGCCCTCGGGCTGGTTTCCTGCGCTCAGCACGCGGCGGCGCCGCGGCGTCTCGGGACTGGTCGTTCTGGGGTGCGGCACGGCCCGCCCGCCGGACCGGCGGACCCCAGGACCACCCTGCGGGTGCACTTCATCGACGTCGGGCAGGCGGATGCCGTCCTCCTCGAGTTCCCGTGCGCTGTCATGCTGGTCGACCTCGGAGCCGAGAAAAACAAAAAGTTCGATGGCGTCCAAGCGCTCAGATCCTACCTGGAAGCCTTCTTCGACCGCAGGCCCGACCTCAACTCTACCCTCAAGCTCCTCGCCGTGACCCACCCACACATCGATCACGTCCGCGGAGTCGGCCTGCTCCTGTCCCCCAACTCGCCGTTCAAGGTCGCCAACATCATCACCAACGGGCTCGAGCTCTCCTCCGGGGGAAGGCAGCAGAAGCGCCTCCATGCCTGGGCGGAAGCGCAGGGAGTGCCCCTCCAGAAGATCTCCCTGAGGGACGTTCCTCCCAAGCTCGGGCTCACCAGCGCAATCATCGACCCGATCCGGTGCGAGGCCGTGGACCCGGAAATCCGGGTGCTCTTCAGTACTCCGGACCTCCAGCCGGACGACTGGCGCACCGCCGAATTCGAGAACGTCAACAACCGGTCCATGGTCCTCCGCGTGACCTTCGGGGACACCTCCCTCCTCCTCATGGCCGACCTGGAGGAAAAGGGGATCTCCACGCTCCTCAACCTCATGCGCGACTCCCCTCTCCTCGACGCCGACGTCCTGAAGGTCGGGCACCATGGGAGCTGGAACGCGACCAACACGGACCTCCTGGACGCCGTCACGCCTGACCTCGCCGTCATCATGATGGGCCCGAGCGATCGCGAGGTCGCCTGGTCCGCCTGGGCCTACGGCCACCCGAGAAGGGACACGGTCGAGATGCTGGTCGAGGCGGTCACCTTATCCCGGACGCCCGCCGTCGAGGTGCCCGTGGCGACCAAGGCAAAGCAGTTCGAGCTCATGCGGATCGGGAAGGCGGTCTACGGCACCGGCTGGGACGGAACGGTCGTCATCGAGGCCGGAACCACGGGGAAGGCAAGAAGGGTGGAGTAGGCAGAGCCTCCGGGGGCTGAAGATGGTGCCGTGCCTGCCGCCAGTGGATGGCCCTTCCAGCCTGAGTCAAGGCGGCTTGGGGCAGGACGAGAGGTTGTACCCACCCTGTGATAAACGCTGAGATCCTTGACCCTTAGCCGAGTACCAAGGTAGCTTCATTTGGGGCCGGCCAGCAGGGCTTGACAATGACCTTGGGCAAGTGGTGAAAATAGCAATTTAATCGCTCCATTCTGAAGAGGCGTGAACTGACCATGTGCAAGGTGACCCATGAGTAAACGCACTGCTACGTTGGCACCTGACTGGAAGTCAGAACCAGTTGCCGTTGACGATCTGCTACTGGATCCGAACAATCCGCGCCTTCGCGATGTTGGGATCGACGAAAAGGCTTCGCAGACGGAGATCCTCGAGGCACTGTGGCGGGGTATGGCGGTTGACGAAGTAGCCCTTTCTATTGCCAACAACGGATTCTACCCTCATGAACCACTGTTCGCCGCAAAAGAGGGCGGCAAGCTATACGTTGTCGAAGGCAACCGTCGCCTTGCGGCGGTCAAGCTGCTGCGGAATGCGCACCTACGCAAGGAAGTCGGCGCGATTGGGCTGCCGGAACTGTCCACCGCAGACCTCAACAAGCTGGAGAGGGTTCCGGTAATCCAGTGCGCCCGAGGCGATATTTGGGCATTCCTAGGTTTCAAGCATATCAACGGGCCTCAGGCATGGGACTCATACCCGAAGGCGCACTACATCGCCTGGGTACGGAACAATCTAGGCGTAAGTCTCGATGATATTGCGACGCGAATCGGCGATAAGCACAGCACGGTTGCTCGCTACTACGACGCGTTGATGGTCTTGGAGCAAGCCGAAAAAGCTGGTGTGTTCAACCGCGAAGATCGTTTTAAGCAGCACTTCTCCTTTTCTCACCTTTTCACAGGACTTGGGTACTCAGGCATCCGCAAGTTTCTTGGCCTTCCAGTCGGTGAGAAGGCATTAGGAAAACAGGATCCCGTCCCGAAGAAGAATGAGAAGCAGTTGGGCGAACTGCTCCTCTGGATGTATGGAAGTAAGAACGACGACAGAAAGCCGATCATCCAAAGTCAGAATCCTGACCTTCGTCACCTCGACGATGTGCTCCTTAGCCAAGATGGCACAATTGCTCTCCGGAAGGGGCTTCCGTTAGGTGTATCCCTAGAGATCAGCAAAGGCGACGAGCGCGTATTCCGCGAGTCGCTCGTAGAGGCCAAGCAGAATCTTCAGAAGGCACGTGGGACAGTCCTTACTGGCTTCAGCAGCAATCAGGACCTTCTGCGCATGGCGAAAGAGATCTCCGAGTTAATCGATGCGTTAATCAATGACATGGAAGCTTCTGTCGCGGGGCCAGCGGATCGGCAGCGACGCCGCGGTCAGTCTTGAGCATCGTCACGGAAGTACCAATCGCCAGCGCCGACATTGAACAGCTGGCTGATTGGGTCGAATGCCAGGCGCTTCTTTCGTCATCAAAACAGTGCTCGCGAGCGAGTCTCGCGCGGGCGTTGTTTCGCACAGGAACAACGGACACCGTAGGCCAGACCGACGATGCTGACGACAGCTTAGTTGTAGGTTCTGGACCGAACGTCAGCCAGCAGGTTGCCGACGACGCCTTTAGCGAAATCGAAAACCGGGGTAAAGCGTGCGGAAATGCGTACCCCTTTGAAATCGATCAAGGCGGTATTCGCCTCAAACAAATAGACCCTGCAGAATCCGATTACATTTTTCTCCTTCTCCTGACCAAGCTAGGACCTACAAACGGCCATGATGGTACCGCAGTGCTGTTCGAGTATCTGTGCGCGCACGCGGCTTGCACCTACTTCGGTGGCACAACCAATTTGGCGAAGGTCCTGCGCATTGGAGCACCACGACGACCACCTCTGGCAACTCTCAGCGCCGCGGTAGACGAAATGTGCTCCCAACTGGGCGAAGGAGGTGGGTGCAAGTCTTCGAAGAAGATGGCGCACAATGTCGGCGATGGACAACTTGACATCGTCGCCTGGAGAAAATTTCTGGATGACCGGGTTGGTAAATTGATCGCGTTTGGACAGTGTGCCGCAGGCCTCAGCGATTGGGAAGATAAACTGACAGAACTCGACTCAACGAGTTTTGCTAAGAAGTGGCTTCGCGAATCGTTTGCCGCCGACCCGATCCGTTTCTTCTTTGTCCCGTGGAGGGTAAGCCAAAAAAAGTGGTACGATATTTCTTGCAGTGCCGGAATCGTTTTTGACCGCTCAAGAATCGTGGCTTGCATCGAGAGACTTGATCCGGAGCTCGCCAAACGGCGCAAAGAAGCGACTGAAGAGATGGTCAAAAGGGCCTTGATTACAAAGACATCGAAAGGCAAGAAGACAAATAAATCCAAAAGGAACGCCGCCTGACGCAAAGGAAGAGGCGGAAAATGGCCATGCCAGCACCATTGGCTCGAAGAGAAAAGGGACCTCACGAGCTACCCAAGCGGCATCGCTTCCACGCGTTGTGTCCATACTTCGCGATGTTTCCAGAAAGCTTCGCCGAGATTTGGATCTCGCGTCTGACTAGGCCCGGTGACATCGTAATCGACCCTTTCTGCGGTCGTGGGACACTCCCTTTTCAGGCGCTGCTGATGGGCCGGAAGGCTGTCGGTTCAGATATTAATCCAGTTGCATATTGTGTTTCGCGCGCTAAGACCTGTGCCCCCCCGAAAGCCTCCCTTCTTCGTCGACTCACCTCTCTGGAAAAGATATATAATCCAGAACCATTCGAAAGACAGCGAACAAAACTTCCCGAGTTTTTCCGTTACGCCTATCGACCTTCAACTCTTCGGCAGATCCTTTTCCTTCGCGAACAGCTAGATTACAAGCGCTCCGACACGGACTGCATGCTGGCGGCGTTGGTGCTTGGCTCGCTTCACGGTGAGAGCGAGCATTCCCCGACATACCTCAGCAACCAAATGCCGCACACAATCAGCACTAAGCCTGCCTATTCGGTCCGATTCTGGAAAGAGCGCGGCCTTAGTGCACCAAATCGCGATGCTTTTGCTCTTCTGAGGGATCGGATCATTTTCCGGTACGAGAGTCCTCGACCTTCCGGCAGGGCGACTGTCATGCAACTCGATATCCGTGATCTACCGCGGACGATAGACCTTTTACCAGAACCGATTCGGCATGTCATTACGTCTCCGCCATACCTTGACGTCACAAGTTACGAGGAAGACCAGTGGTTACGCCTTTGGTTTCTGGGAAACCCACCACACCCTACATACGACAAAATTAGCCGGGATGATCGGCATGAGAAGCCCGATGATTATTGGGGGTTGATTGCTGATATGTGGCGCTCGTTGGGGATTATTCTGGCCGAGCGGGCCCACATCGTCATCCGCCTGGGCGCGGTGAGAATCAAGCCAAAGCGACTGCTTGATATGCTCGAAGGCTCCTCGTCGTTCGCTCGTCGGCGGGTAAAATTAGTGGCACATGGACTCAGTGCAATCGAACGACGGCAAACCGATTCGTTTCGCCCCGGCTCGCATGGTTGCAAGGTCGAAATCGACTGTCACTTTGCAATGGCATAGCCTGGCCTACGTCGCGATTGCTTGATCTATAGCCTCAGTTCAACCCCAACGCTTTGAACGCTGCCTGGCGCAGGTCACCGAAAAAGATCGGGTCTACCTTTTCCAGGACGTCCGGGTTGACCTCAAGGAATTGCCGTTTGTTCTCGATGGGGATGAGCGCCCGCTTGGCGCCGTTGTCCATCGCAACCTGGAGCGGCTCGACCAACGACCGCACCGGCTTGACGTTGCCCTGGATGCTCAAATCGCCGAGGACAAGGAGGCCGGGCTGGGGCGCTGCCTTCCGTAAAATCGAGTAGGCGGCGATGAAGAAGGCGACGCCGACCTCGGCAATGACCTTGTTGCCGAGAAGGTCGATGGCCTCAACGTGGAAGTCGGAGGTGTCCACCTCGCGACCGACTCCGAAGGCGTTCTTGCTGGTGAGGAGGTAGCTGAAGGCTCGGCTGATCGACTCCTTCATGTCGCCAGAGATGCCGCCGGCCGGCTTCAGCTTGCCGGTACCTGACGACAGGCTCACCTCGATGCGGTACAGGCCCACTGTGCCGTCGCCACTGACCGAGGCGGTATAGACGGTTCCTGGTGGCAGCGGGTTCGCCGAGATGAGATCACGCCCGCCTTGCTCGGGGACGCCCACGAACCTCTCCTCCCCGCTTTCGCTGACCAGATAGCTGAACGAAGTCTGGTAGTACTCGAAGGAGCCCATCTTCTTGAGCTGTTCCTTGACCCGTCGCCGACCTTCGAGCGCGAGCTCGAGTATCTCACCGAGGTCCTCTCGGGACACCTGGCCGTGGGGATGAAGGATCTTCACCAGGCCGGAGACGGTTCGTCGGATGGCCTTCCGGTCGCGGGCGTTCAGATGAGCTCCGAGAGAGAAGTGGTGGTCGATGATCTCGGTGTAGTTGTGCTTGCGCAGGTCGCGGAGGGCCTCGGCCAGGTAGTCGACGACGAAACCGTAGTGGTCGGTGAAGTGCTCGTTGCGCATCTTGGGGATTTCCCAACCTGGCAGGTAGAAGTGCAGGCGATCGATGAACGCCATGTCGTCGCGGATGACGTCTGGCATGGGCGCGAAAAGGTGGCCGGTCTGCACCATGACGTCCACGGGCTGCTGGGTGTTTCCGAACATGGCGAAGCTGGCATAGCCAGCCATCGCCTCTTGCCCTCGCTGGAATTGCCCAGATTCGCAGTAGGTCTTCATCATGGTGATGACCTCCTTGGGCATCTTCTGGAGGTCAGCCACCTCATCGAAGCCAATGGCGTCCCAGATCTGCACCATTCCCTTGTAGCGGCCCTGCTGCTGGCCGAAGAGGTTGGCTACCGTCGTCGGACCCGTGAGCAAGGCCGCGTAGGGCGAGAATTCCTGAACAGCGTAGCTCTTGCCCGTGCCGCGAGGTCCGAGCTCCACCATGTTGAAGTTCCGCTCGCACAGCGGAATAAGGCGCGTCAGGAACAGCAGCTTGAGCCGCCGCTCCATGACCGACGGTTCGTAACCCATGCTGCGCAGCATGAGATCGAGCCACTCGTCGGTGGTGAACTCGGCGCGGAGCTTCCGGTACTCGTCCAGGTCGAACGTGGCGACCTGGATCGGGGTAAGCTTGTCGATCCAGAACGGGTACTTCCCTTTGGTCTCCTCGTCGTACTCGAAGCGCACGTCGACCTGCGCCCAGATGCCGCCGGTGAGGAGGCGATCGAAGTCGCGCACGTAGTGGTCAGGGATGTGGACGTATTTGTGCCCGAAATTGGTGACCTCGGCCCAGTACTGGGAGTCGACGAGGCGCACCTTCACCTTGTCGATGAAGGTGTGCTTGTGGTTCTCCTTGACCTTGCTCTGCGCCTTGGTGCTCTCGTCCGGCCGGATGTAGTTGTCGGCCAGCGTGTCGTTGACGACCTGGAGCCCCATCTGGATCGCCAAGTCGTCGCTGGACGCGCAGTACTTGCCGAGCAAGTACTCGAGGACGAAGACGGGCACGTTGGCGCCGACCTTGACCTTCCGGACCAGATCCTTGCGTACGACCTTGCCGGCGAAGACGCGGTTCGCCTTGTCGTCGAGGGCATCCCTTGTCAGCGTCTGTTCGTTGCTCATGGCTAGATCCCCAATCTCACCGGTAGCTCTTCGGACTGGGCGAGCACGGCATCGGTCGCGGGGTCCTGGACTACCACGCGGATGGCGGTGCAA
This sequence comes from Fibrobacteria bacterium, assembly GCA_035913415.1. Taxonomy (GTDB): domain Bacteria; phylum Fibrobacterota; class Fibrobacteria; order UBA5070; family UBA5070; genus UBA5070. Next base: position 17,685 of record JAMIIV010000060.1, read on the forward strand.
TCGTCGCGGGTGAGCATCAGCCCGATGCTGGCCTCTGACCCGGGCTTGACGTGAAGCACTCCGCTCCCGCGATCGAAGTCGGCGCCGACCACCATGCCGGCCTGGCCGACTTGCTCGCTCCCGCAGACGAGCACCACTCGAAGCGCGACAGCTTCAGTCGCAAAGAGGCTCGGCATCACGACCACACGGATGCCGAAGGTCCTGTTTGTGATCCTGTCTGGAACGCCGCGCAGCTCGGCCACGGTCTCCTTGGACGGCTTGGACTCACGCGATGGCATCCGCAGGCTGAGCACGGGAATGACGAGCTCCTGGAGGCTGAAGCCGCCGTGATGAAAACAGAGCCCGCCAGCAGCCTTGAAAACACCCAGGCTGGTCGGGAAGACGAAGTCGAGGTCAGTCTGGTAGCCCAGCTCAGCACCAGTAATGCGAACCGTGCCCGTCGGCGTGGTCCCACCTCGACCGATCCAGCACCGCCGGTGGATGTCCAGGGTGTCGCCCCCCGGATTGTCGGTGCGCATGTCCTCGTCCTTCCGGATCGAGAACTGGTGGCCGTGGTCTCCTGTGATGACGAAGTTCGCGATACCCGTTGCGGCGAGCTTCTTCACAGCGCGGGCGATGTTGCCGATGATCGTGTCCATCACCTGGCGAGCCAGAAGATCGCCGTCCATCTCCCCCATGAAGTCGATCTCCTGAGAGCGGACAACCACGAGGGATGACTCGCCGACGAGCTTCACGAGCTTCGAAGGTGGGGTGCTCAGGAGCTTGCCGAGCGTGACGTCGACGGCGTCTGGTACTTTGGCCTTCAGGAACTTCAAACGCTCGTTCAGGCCCGGCATGACCGAGCCCTCGAGGTTGGCCGCCAGCTTCCCCTTCTGGTCCACAACCGCAAAGCTTGCCGACGCCCCTGGAAGCAGAGCGGCCATTCCGACCGGGGTAATCGACGGCAGCGCAGCGATGGCCGGCCGGACAGAAAGGTCTTTCGCTCCTTGGAGCTGCTTCGCCAGATCGACGCCCATCTCAAACCGCAGCGCGTCCACGATGAAGTAGGCGGTGCGGCCGCCCATCGTTTGCACCACGTCCGGGTAGATCCGGGTCTGGTGTAGCGCTCCCTTCACAGTCCACGTGGCCTCGCCGAATGCCTTGGCGAACCCCTCGGCCATGCGCTTGAGGAGCTCCTCGTGCTCGCGACGGATGACCGAGAGCGCCTTCTCCGTCTCTGGCTCTTCGTCCATTTTGGCTGCCCAGGTCTCAAGGCGGCGCTGGAGCGCATCGACCTGGTGCCATCCACCGTCGCTAGCGTAGGCGGCGACCCACTTACCCGGCTCAGCGCCGACCTTCGTGAGGCTGGGTCTGACGCGCTCGATCTCCTGGCCCAGCTCGGCCATGAGCCGACAAACCTCCCACTGCGCCTGGCGACCGACGTCGCGGTCTACCCAGAAGCTACGGCTCCTCCCGGCAACGATGCTGCCGGCCTCGTCGTAGCGCTTGGCCGCGATCAGCTCACCTGCGTAGGCGAGCAGCTGGCGCTCCTCGAAGCGGAAGGTATCGATGCTGCCAAGGTGCGCCGCGCTGAGCTTCGCTCCCTCCAGATTGAGATCTGAAGCGACTCTGTCGGCAAGAACCAAGTACCGCTCGGCATGCGTCCTGCGCAGGGTTTCGGCCACTTCTCGGAGGCGGTCGACCTGCTCCTTGCCTGGTGGAACCGGGACCATGCTCACCGACGCCGGCGGATCGCAGGTCAGGTCCGACCGGAACTCCCCCACAAGCACGAAGCGCAGGGTCTTCTCGCGGGCCTCGAGGACGGTCGTGGGCTCAGGCAGAACGAGCCCCAACCGGGCCTCGACCAGCTTCAGAAGCTCGGGGGTGGCGTCCTTCGCCTGAATGGCCCCGTCCTTCGACTCATCGGCAAGCCATCGAGCGAGCAGCGCCTCACTCTGAGCGCCATCGAAGAGGGTGCGAAGAACCGATGCCTGCGCGCCACCGTCGCCCTGGGCGAGGAAGGAGACGATGTCGTCGTAGGTAACCGCCGCCGGCCGAAGCATCTCGTCGATCTGACCGTCGGTGAACTTCTTGCGGAGAACGTTCAACGCGAGTCGCTTGAGCTGGGGCTCGTAGCAAATGCCGCCCTTCTCCATCTCCATCAGGACAGAAGTCTTTCGGTCCCGCGCGACGCCTGGGAGGTAGATGATGAGCGGTTCAGGCTTCTCCAAAGCAGCGATCGGCTCGACGGCGGCGCGCACGCCGAAGAAGCTGCCCGCGTAGCGGGCCACGAAGGTCAGGCGCTCGCCGATGAACACACGCGGAAGGCCTTCGTAACCCTGGCCGACTTCGGGCAGCTCGCGGTCAAAGAACGGCTGGAACTCGTTCCTTGGGTCGTAGAAGACGACAACCGAATGCTTCATGAGCATGTCGTCGAGCTGCTGAACCAGATAATCGTGGAACGGGTGCATCACGACCGACCTCCTGGCTCACCGACTGCTACCCGCCGCGGCGACTTCTTTCTGCCGCCTCCACGCGCACCGCTCGGTGCTGACGCCTCAAGAAGGCTCCCGAGCGCGGCCTTCACCGAGGCCGAGGTGCTCTCTGCGACGAGGCGGTCAACGACGTCCTTGCCTACCTTCTTGGGCTTCCACTTGCCGTCTTCGCCCTCCTCCCAAAAGACCTCTTCGAGCCCATGGGCGATGGCGAGGCTTCGGTCCTTGGCGCACTTCGGAACCACGCGCTCAGGCCAGAGGTGCATGGCGAGGTGGGCCCAGTCGTAGTCGCCCGCCACGAGCTTGTCCCAGCATTGCTTGCACTCCTTCTGCCAGGGCCTGTGCTGGGGCACGAGGCGCCAGAGCGGGGCGAAGTTGATGATCACGCCGTCGTTGAGGTCCGGGTTCCAGAGCGGCGCGACCCGAGCCACCTCTTCCTGGAACGCGCGCAACTCAGCGACGAAGTGCTCCTGGGCGTCGAACTCCTTGCGCTGGCTCGCCGATGGATTGGGACCCGCGTCCTGCACGAGGCTCGTGAGCTTGCGCTCCTCGTGCTTGAGCTTGGGCTCCACGTAGTCGTTGAGCACGCGGTACAGCGTGTCGCGCGTGAAGCGATGGTAGTAGAGCCAGACCGAGTAACCCGCCGCGGGCGTCGCGAGCTGCCAGTAGATGGGGGCCTGGCGACGGCTCTTCGAGTACATCTTGATATGCATCGAGAAGAACTCTCTGGCGAGCCATCCACTGAGGTTCTCAGGCACGTCGACCTTCACGCGCTCGGCGACGGCCTGGGCGCGCGCCGTGAGGTCGTCGGCGTGGCCTTCGTCGTCAACGAGGATGTCGGGACGTTCGGCGGGCTCTTCGCCCTCCGGGTACATGCCGGGCGAACGCGAAGGGAGCGGATCGAACGGCTCGGGCTCGCGCGGGATGGGCCGCTCGCCGGTGGCGAGGCGCGGGTCGAAGCGGCCGAAGGCGACACCGACGAGCCACGAGAATAAACTGTCCGATGTCGGAGCCGAATCATTGTCCTCGTCGCGCGTGGCCTCATCTTCGCCGTCTTCGGGCACGCCAGCATCGTCCGCGTCTGCCATGGGGCTCCATTTGGACAAAGCCTCAATGGACGCGCGATCCTGCGGCCCGATGCCGTAAAGGAGGAAGGCGATGTCGTCGATTCGCGTCTGGATTACTTCGAGTTCTTGCTCGATGTCCTGACGAGAAATTCCGGCGATCTTCTCACTCAACCCCAAGGGGAGCAGGAATGTTCGCGATGCTTCTGCAGTCGTATCAAGCGAGCGCCGCAGAGACCAGGCTCGTCGGGCGAGGCTAACGAGCAGATGGCGGTCCTCTTCGCTCATCCGAGGAATCGGAACCTTTTCAATCAGACCAGACTCGTACTGAACACCACCAACCTTCCCTGCGAAGATACGAACGGCGTAGTCAGCAGCGGTGGAATTGAGCAGCGCCAGCATCCACGGCAGCTCTTTCTCGTCAGCAATGGCCACCTTGCCGCCAACACTGAATGCGCACCCCTTGGGCAGAGCCTGCACCGACAGTCGGATACCTCGAAGAGGCCACGTCAGTGCGGCCTTGAAGTAGTTCTCCGCGCCAACGGGAGTGCTTTGCCACCGTCCAGGACGACCGATGAAACCGAAGAACGTCTCGCGATCGTCATCCCACGGAACCGAGATCGGAACTTCCTTCGCGAACGGACTGAACTTGCTGCCTTGGTTGTACGGAAGGTAGCGACGGCGCGGTGCATCTCTCGCTGGCGTCTCACACCAAAACCGGCAGTACCGGAAGTCGTCACACGTGGACGCCCCGTTGCATGCCATGCGGTCTTCGGTACGGAATGGCTCTGCTTGGCTGAACGCATTCTGCACCGCATCCGAGAGCCAGTACGCGAAGGGCGACGTGGGAATCCGCCTGAAAGCTTCGACTTCTCGGGTGAACGTGGTGCCCGATGAAACCTCGGCGGGCAGCTGGCGAAGCTCGCCAATGGCCCGGAGGAGATCGCTGGCTTTCACGTCAACTGCGGTGTCTAGCAGGCGAAAGAAAACCGTCATACGAGCCTCTCAAGGCAGTAGGCCGCCGTCTCGACCATCGCACTGTCGAGGACTCCGACGCCTAGGTCTGCGAAGACTACAGGTGGCGCTTGAGCAAGGAGAACCTCCTCGCGCCACCTCTGGAAGCTCGACAGGAAGAAGCCCGTGCGTGAGGTAATGGCGCCGAGCAATCCGTGCTGGTGCAAGAGCCTGATGCCGCACTCCACGAAGGCCGCATAAATGTCGTTCTTCGTCCTTGGATAGGCCTTCTCAAACTCCTTCTTGGCAGCCAGACTCGCTGCGCCGAACGGAGGATTCATTAGAACCACATCAAAACGCTTGCGCAGGAGCTCAATCAGCGCGATTCCCTGTGCTGCGTCACCCGCGAAGAGTCGCCGCCTGATGCTGTTACTGTTTGCCGCGGCTTCAGCGAAGATCCGTAGCGCTTCCACAATGCGCGTCTCGGCCTCGTGGAAGAAACTGTCATCGCTAATGCCCGAGATATCGAGCTCGCCCTGCTTCTGGGCAGGCTCGAGGCCAGGGAGATACCCCTTCTTGAGCTCCTTCCGCCGAGCCACGAACTGTTCGCGCGCTATGCGCAGATCCGAAGCGATAGTTTCCTCAACAGGAATGAGCGTGCCGAGGTCACCGGCAAGCCGCATCGCGTCCACCATCTTCCGGAAGAGATCACGAAGAAGAGGAGGATCGAGCCCCGCGCCAAACTCCTCGACCATCGCCTGGTCGCCTGGCATCGGTTCAGCCACGACGACGTGCGTCCGACGCACAGGTGGACGTCCTATTGCCGGAATGCGTGCGTCCTTCCACGCCCGTTGGGCGCGCAACCATAGCGCAAGCGCAGCGATCTGCGCTGCGCGAGGGTCGATGTCTACGCCGTGGAGGTTGTGCTCAAGGATAAGCGCCGGTATCGAACGCCTCAGTCCTTCGATGTCCGGATAGTCGTCTCGTAGGGTCTGACCGGTTGCTTGGTTTCGGGCACCCGACGCATTGGCAGCCCAGGCCTCCTCGTAGATCGTCAGGAGAAGGTCGAAGCAGTAGAGCAAGAAGTGGCCAGAGCCACAGGCCGGATCGAGAACGCGAAGGTCGCGCGGATCTTTCCTGGGACGATCACGCTTCTGATCTTCTTCGCTTCGCACGAAGTACCGACACTTCTCGGCGAGGATGCTGCCATCACCGTGCATCTCGAGCCACGTTCGCCCAAGCGTGTTGTCGACAAGGAACTCAACCACGTAGCGAGGGGTGAAGAACTGGTTCCGTACCGCGAGCTCATGGCTGTTGCGCGGTGCTTGTGAACCACCGCGTTTGACATCGCGCATCTGCGCTCGTTCATCATCGGCGTTGAAGTATTGGTAGACCCATCCGATGGTCTCGTCCTGAGACCAGATGTCAGGGTTCAGGGTTCCGGGTTTAGGATTCGAGCCTGCATCCTGCACCCCGGACCCAGTACCCCCAGCCAGTTGTTCATCATTCAGAATCTGAAGCAGCTCCTGCAGCGCCTGCCGGCGGGGCCACAGCAGGCTCGCCGGGTCTCGGCGGTCAAAGAGGACGCGCACCTCGCGGCCGATCTCATCGAAGATGCTCTCGATGTAGAGCCGGTATCCGTGGTCGGGAAGCTGCACCAGGCCCGGGGCGAGACCGGTGAATTCCTTGAAGCCGGCCGACTGGTCTCCACGAGACACGCACTCCTGGACCAGGTCCCGCGCCTCGAGCATCTTGAGAGCCACGAAGCGGTTGAGCATCGTGAATGCCGCCTCGCGCAGGTAGCTCGCCACGGCCTCTGCGGGCTTCATCCCTCCTGAGCGCTCGTGCTCGACCGCAGCCACGAGCTTGGTGCGCAGCACACGCTGCTCAGCGTCGAGGTGGCTGCCCGGCTCTGCGGCAATCGTGCCGTCCGCGCGGATGTCGAAGACACCGCCGAGCTGCTCACTGTACTCGCGCTCGAGCAGCGCCCGGGCAGCCTGGGTCGCGCGCTGGATGCGGTTGCGTGTTTCCTTGTCCATGGTCAGGGTCCAGGGTTCGGGGTTCGGGGTTCAGGCTCGGACCGATTCAGCGAAGCACGTAGCCCGTTCAGCATCCTGCCCACTTCCGAGGCAAGGTTCCGGAAATGTTCCAGGGTGCTTTCGTCGGAATAGCCGAAGCGCAGACACAGGTCTGCTTGGGTCTCGAGCTCAAGCAGAGATCCGTACGCGATTCCAACAAGTCGAGCGTAGTCTTTTCCGCCCCGGCCATAGCCTTCGGCAATGTTGGACGGGATAGAGACCGCAGCCCGACGCATCTGCGATACCAAGCCGTAGAGCTCTTCTCGCGGGAAGGTGGACGTGATGCGATGAACTTGTTCTGCAAGGTCCAACCCTCGCTGCCAGACTTTGAGTTGCCGATGTCCTCTATCCGTCATCGCCTCACCTGAACCCTGCACCTTGTTCACTGCACGAGAATCTTCTTGCCGGCGCCGATGAGCTCCAGGCACTGGTCTTTGAGTCCGTCGAGCGCTTGGTCGAGCTGCTCCTCGGTCTCGATTCCACCCGAGAAGTAGCTCGAGGCGGTGACCCGGACGACGCGGTTGCCGTCGACGTGTCGCAGCGTCTCCTCAATGGCCTGGCTCAAGAGCCCGGGGCAGGCGTGGAGGTCGGCCCGGAGCAGCGGAATCGACTGGCTCACCGCATTTGAGGTCTCGGCCCGCGAAGCAAGCGGTGCCGCGACGCGCTTCTGCTGCTCCTCATTGAGCTTCTCCCAGCCAGGCGTCGACTTCAGCTTCACAAGGGCCTGCCCATAGGCTGCCACCCGCGCCTGCTCGGCCGCATCGTGTCGCTTCTTGAACTCGGCCTCGAGTTCCCGGGTGTACTCATCGATCGCGGGCAGCTCCCGGAAGAAGGTCTCTTTGGCCATCAGGTCCCTGAGCTTCTCGGCGTGCTCACGCAAAGACGGGCTGAGGTCGGGCTCATCCTGGAGGAAGGCCCAGATCGCGTCGAGCGCCTTCCTGGCGCGGCCGAGGTCGTGCAGGCGCGGTGTGGTGAGAGCATGCGCAAGCTCCGCACTGCGTTTCACCGCCTCCTTGATCTCCTTGTGGGCGGCGTTGAAGGTCACGATCGCATTGTCCTCCTTGCCCGACCGGATCGACCGCATCTGGTCGAGAGAGCCACGCAGGGCGTCCACGCCCGGCAGCGCGTTTTCACGCAGGAGCGTGTAGGCGTCTTCGACGTCGACTTCGCGGACCGCCACTTCTGTGCGGATGGTCGACGCCACAACGCCAGCGTTCGAAATGTCGGGCATGGCCTTCCCGAACGCCCCCTCGAAGGCCTGGGCAGCGTCCGCCCAATCCTTCATGTCGGTCTCGTTGACCTTGGGTCGGAAGGAAGCCTGGCGAAAGAAGTTGTTGTTCGGGAAGGTGTTCTTGGCATCGATAGAGAGGGCCGACTCGATCACCTGACCCTTGCTCGTCGCCTCGACCTTGCCGGCGCGCAGTAGGGCAACCACCAGCAGCCGGACGATGTCGAAGTCCCATCCAAAGGGTTCCTTGGCGAACTCGTCGGTGAGGTAGCGGCCGCTCGCGACCTCGCCGTAGCTCGTCCGGTTCTCGATCCGTGCAAGCACCTCGGTCAGCGGCCCGTTCTCCGTGTTGAACACGGGCTTGCCGCCCTGGTCGCGGACCAGGTTGAGGTCGGTGAAGACCGAGCTCAGACCGTGTAGGTTCTCCGTGGTCATCAGGGATTCGAGGTCCTTTTTGCCCAGGTGGGCAGCGGCCTCTTCGAAGCGATCGAAGACCTCAGGCAAAGCCTGGGCCAGAGCCTTGCCTGCGCTGCGAGCGATGTCCGAAGCTGCGTCGTCTGGGCTGCGGTCGTTGCCGCGGAAGAAGATGGTTCCCGTGAGGAGCACTTGCTTGATGAGCCGGCGCAACTCGTCCTGGTGGCGGCGCAGACGGAGCTTCTCCTCCGCCACCAGTGCGGTCTCGTCCTTGGTCTGCGCGCCCCGCTCCTTGCGGGAAAGGATCTCCTTCGACCGGAAGAGCTCGACGGTCTCACGATCGATGGCCTCATCCAGGGCCGCGACCCAGAAGATGGCCTTTGTTTCGGTCTGGCTGCGCTTGCGTGCTTCCTCGACGCGCTCGCCTTGCTCCTTCCCTGCCTCGGCCAGGGTCAGATGAACCGGGATGTCGCCCTCAACCACGACGCGACCGCCCAGGTATAGGCCAGCCTTGAACACCTTCACGTCGAGGAAGGTGTGAGAGGGCTGGGGTTGCCAAAGGCCAGCAACGACTTCGGCATGCAGCCGGCTCACGTCTCCGGGCTTCGGCGATAGGCTCGCCCGCTGCCGCTCCCAGTCGTCCTCGGCGGGCGTCGGGATTCGGTAGCCGCCATCGCCAAGGCGTACCATGTGCGCCTTCTCGAGCGCGGCGAGAGCGGCCTTCACCTCGACGAGTCGGGAATCGGCGTCGACTGCAGGGTGCAGAGTCGCCGCGATATTCTCAGCCGTTCGGTGGATGCTTCGAACGTACTGCAGGAGGCAGATGGACTTGGACACCGCCTGGGCGAGCGGGTGGTCGACCTTCTTGCCGATGTCGTCGATTTTCCCGCGCACCTCGCTGCCGATGTTGCCGGACACGAGGTCGTACACCTGATCGATGCGCGCGATCGTGCCGATCGGCTTTCCCTGGAGATCGACGTCCGGGTGGATGAGGAGCTGCTGGGCGAGCTTGATGATGGTGCGGTTGGCGCCGCCCACGTGCTTGCTCGCGCCACCCTGGGTCCGCAAGCCCGAGACGACCTGGATGATGAGGTCGATCTGGTACGGCATGAGCGGGTACAGATCGACGAAGGCGTCGGTGGATAGCTCGGGGAGCTTGATGTCGGCCGTGAGGCGTGTGTTGTCGGTCAGGCGACCGCGGTGCTCCTTGAAAAGCTCTCGCAACGTCTTCTCTGCATCCGCGTTCTTCGACAGAACACGCTTGCTCGTGACCTCGGAGATGTCGGATGGCTCCAGGTGCACCTGTAGAGGAAAGCGGTCCATGAGACGAGCGAGCTCGACGCGCTTGTCATCGAGACCCCCTACGAGCTCAGTGAGCTTCTCCTGGGAGGTGACGACGAGCCACATCTTGCCGCGCCCGATGCGCCCGAGGTTCTGCACGACCGCCTGCAGGTCGAGCATCTTGTCAACGTCACGCGCCACGAACTGGCCGACTTCGTCGACCACGAAGAGCAGGGTCTTGCCGGGCTGCCGGCGGCCCATCAGCTCGATGCCTCGTTTGGCAAGGTCACCAGCGGAGATGTCGGCTCTCCTGAGCGCGGACTCGCGCCAACTGTCGGCGGTGGGATAGGTGGCTGGCTCCAGCTCGTGCATCACACGGCTTGCCTGCTGCACCGCAACTGCGATCTTGCCCTTCTCGACGTCCCAGGCCTTGCCGAAGACCTCCTGGTACTTCTTCTTGAAGGTGTCGAGGCGACCGGCCTCTTCCAGGGTGATCTCGAGCTCGGAAAGATCGAGATCCCGCGCGTAGCCGAGGCTCTGCAGGAAGAGCCGGTACATGATCTCGGTGATGCTCTGGTTGCCGGTACGGATGCCGCGGTCCGTGGAGACGTCGAAGATCACCGCCTCGGTCGGAATCTTCTCGGCGATGTTCGTCAGGAGCACCTGGACCTTCTGATCCCCCGTGCGTTTGCCGAGGATCTGCGCCGCCCCCTGGCCCAAGATCCGTCGGTTCTCGAGGGCGAGGCCGAGGTACTTGGCAAAGCTCGACTTTCCAGACCCGAAGAACCCAGAAACCCACACGCCGACTCCCTCGTGCGGCTTCTTCAGCGTCTCCCAGTACCGGTCGAGGATCTCGGAGAAGTGGTCCCGGATGGAGTCGGTCACCACGTACTCGGCGAGCTCATCGTGGATGATCTGCTCGTCCGCCTGGTCGACCTTGATCACTTCCTCGATGCGTCGAGAGATGTCGCTAGCGAACAGGCTACTGATGGTATTGGCAGTCGGCTTTGTCATCTCTTTGCTCGCATTCAGAAGATCTTCGGCCGGTAGTTGTGCTCAGCGTCGAGGACCCCCATGAAGCGAAGGCCTGCAGCGCCGTCAAGCTCACCTGGGTAGAAGAGCACGGCCGGGACATTCACCTTACCCTTGAGCTGCTCAAGCAGCGACGAGGTGCGGTAAATCGGGAACAGAGCCCCGGCGCGAACGATGAACACGACGTCACGGAGCGGATCAACGTCCGCGGGTATGCGTGAAGCGACCAGGTCGTCCAGGGGCCGGTACTCGCTGATGACCTGGTGGATGGTCTCGACCGTCGACTCGAGCCCGACTGACTTCTCTGCATCGACGAGCGCCCTGGTGTCGAGGCCTTCGGCCACGAGGGCGGCAGCCATGCACTCGGCAAGAGAGATCGTCGTCACGCGCTTGCCCGCCTGCTCCAGCCGGGTCCGGAGCAGTGCGACCTCCTGGCGGACCTGGAACTCGGCTTCCGGCGGATAGCGAAAGATGGCGTACGGCATGTCGTGGTACGCGCTGATGTGCGGTCGAGGATCGCTCTGGCTCAGCGCCATCTCGAGTTGGCCTGTGAGCCTCTCTTTCCAATCAGTCATGAGCAGAGCCCCCTCGTGTATTCCGCAGTGGAGCCACGAGGCAGCTTGAGCTGGGCCAAGCTGCCGGCGACCTCGTAGTGAAGCTTCCTGAACTGGTGCAAACGCAGGAGCTCGCGCTCCACGTCAGACGAATCCATCAAGAACATGCGCCAGTCCTCGGAATCGACGATGCGCCTGGCGTTCGGCTCGACCTCGGTCAAGGCGTGCAGGAGGTAGAGAAGGCTCTGCTCGGGGAGGTGGTAGGGCGCGAACTCCTTGTGCTGGACTCCCGTGAGGAGGCCGAAATCTGTGGCCATCCGAAGTAGGGCGGAAGCAACGCGGTTCGTCGTGGCCTCTGTCCATGTGCCCGACCACTCGATGCCCCGATTCTTGCCGAGCAACTTGAGATAGGGAACGACGTCCTCGGTGCGAAGGCGAAAGGCACCCTTGACGAATTGCGGATGAAGCCAGTTCACCAAAAAGTCGCGCAGCAGGAACTCGTCGCGCGTCATGTGCCAGAGCAGGAGCGGCTTCCAGATCTCGCGGTCACAGTTTGCCCGGGCCAGGTCCACAAGCAGGCGGTCGCGACCGTCAGGGTCGAAGCGTCGATTGAGCACTTTCGCGACGTCGCGCGCCCAGTGAGTGCTCGTTGCACCGATGCTGTTCTCCTCACGAACCCGACGAAGGTTTTCGAGGCGAGAGAGCGAGAAGTCCCAGTCACGAAAGACGGCGAACGTCTCATCGATCAACGAGCCCTTGATGATCGTGAAGGAGGAGACGACGCGTGACCGGGCTTCTGCCATCTCTACGCCTCCAGCCTTGCGTAGGGGATGGCAGGATTGCCGGGCTCGCCGCGGAAGAAACCGGTCGCCAGAAAGGTGATGATCTCGTCGCCAGGTCGATGGGTGCCCGGCAGAGGCACAGCGCGGTTCTCGGCCGATCGCCGAAGCTTGGTTGCGGCCTCAAGCTGCTCAGCCGACACGAGATCGAACCGCTTCAAGAGCGCGAGGAGATCATCTCCCGTCACCGATGCGAGTTGCTCGAAAAAGGGCGCCCACTTGTCGCCGTCGTCAAGCCAACCCTGCCAGTGCTCCTCGAACTGGTCCTCGACCTCCGCGGGCAGGCTCCAGAGGGTCATGCAGCCTGGTGGGTCGAATAGCTCGTGACAGCGGCTGCGCGCAACGGCGAAGACGATGCGGGCCTGGGCGAAGTAGTGCGTGCTGGGGAAGCCGCGCTTGATGACCACAGCACCGCGCGGGCCAAGGAGGCCTTGGGTATTCCACCAACGAGCGGCGTCCATCTCGCCGTGGCGGCCCACAGCCAATCTCAGCTTGAAGAGGCGATCAAAGTCGATCGCGTGTGCCGCGTCAGGCATCAGCGGTCCTCCTTCGGGCCGGGCTCGTCCTGCCCGGCCCCGCCGGCGTGGACCCACTCGTCGATCTCCGAGAGCGTGAACTTCCAGAGCCAGCCGACCCGGTGTGCGGGCAGTCCCCTGGCCTCGATCCTGCGGTAGACCGAGTCCCTTGCCGCACTGAGGCGGCTCGCGACTTCGTCCACGAAATCCCTCGTTTCAGGCATCGTCCATCCCTCGAAAAGCTCCGACATCATGGGACGTTAGGCGGACGACTCTTGCGCGTACCGAGAAAGTACCACCATCCAAGGGGCTGAACAAGGGCAAGGGCACTCCTCGAGGCTGGTGGGCCAGGACACCGGCCCTCTCCTCAAGGGTCAGGCCAGGACGGCCGTGCCTTGGCGGACGCCCTGCAGGGTAGACGGGCGGGCCCGGGCACGCACAGTCCCCTGCCCTGCCCCGCACCCAGGTGCCTTGCTTGCGGCTATGGGGCCCCCCCCTTCCAACGGAAGTCCTGGGACCGACCCGGATGGGCCGGTCCCAGGCTGGGGTCAGTAGTCGGAGGGGAAGAGGAGGGTCGTGGCCGAGCGGTCGGCCTCCGTGATGATCCAGAGCTTCTCGTCTTCGTTCCCCTTGTACCAGTAGCTCGAGAAGAGCCGCTCGCCCTCGGCGAGGGCTGCCTCATTGGAGGCCTTGTCCTCGTCGTCGAGGTTGCCCCAGTCGCCGCTGAGGTGCCGGACAAGGCACCTGGTCGCGAACTCGGCCCACTCGAGGTCCTCCGCCATCCGGACCGCCACCGCCCTCGTCGCGACCGTCCTCCCCATCGGGAACTTCGCCACGCTCTCCATCCAGCCCTTCACCTCGTTCGCCGCCTTGCTGGTCATCGTCTTCCGCTCCTTTCTCTGGGCCGTCCTGGCCCTTCACCAGGAACTCAGGGCCAGGGCGGAACCAGAGAAGCGCAGGCGACAAGCGGAGAGCGACAGCGAAGCAACGACGAATCCCAGGAGGAAGCGAAGCTGGGCGAGGACGGCGCGGGGCGTGACGGGACCCGGCTCTGCGGGGCCAGGCGCGACCTCGCGCAAGGACGAGCAGCGCGGAGCGCCGGAGCCAAGCGGAGAGAGCGGAAGACCTCAGGCAAGGCGGAAAGAACCGAGGGGGCTGGAGGAAAGGCAGGACTGAAGGCAGGCCGGGCAAGGAGGGCTGCGGGCCCGGATGGCGAAGCTCAGGGCCGGGGGGCTCCCAGCAGGTCAGCCAGGGCGGCAGCCGGAGGACGGAACTGGGGACCTTTCCCTCGAGGGTGAGGCCAGAGAGCCGGAGGAAGGGCTGAGGCCTCGGCCATCATCGAGAAGGGCAGCAAGGAGGAGGACGCGAACTGGACGGACGGGCGGCGGGAAGCCCCGGTTGGTCGGGGTGCTCGCGATCTTGGAGTTGGTCCGCCGATCCCTGGTGCCACAGCCGGCGCGTCGGGTTCTGGGGGTACTCGCAGCCTTCGCCGAGGCCGATCTGGGGGCCGAAGGTCGGGGCCAGGGCGCAGGAACAGCGCCTCCCGTCCCCTTCCCTCCTGAGGTGGGGGCAAACCTTGGGTTCCCCGATCACGTCGAACGGGTCGGTGCTCGCCGGCCAGCCAAGCGCGACGAACGAGTAGAGACATCGGCCGATCTCGTCGCAACAGAAGCCGCAACGGATGCAGGGAGGGCGGGACACTGGCGAGGACCTCCCCATTCCTAGCTACTTCTTCTTCGAGGTTCTCTGCTTCGGGAAGAGGCGCTTCTCGGCGTTGGAACCGAGTGCCTCTGAGAGGCTCTTCTCAACGGCGTCAATCCGGCCCTTGTTCAAGGACAGGAAGAGAAGGGCGGCATCTCCCTTGGGTAGGTCGCTCGACGACAGACCGCCCGACGCGAACGCAAGGCCATGGCCTTCCTCGGCGGCATCCAGGGCGCATTGGAGCCTCATTTCCTCCCAGGGTCTTTCCTCCGGAGCTCGTGCGCCGTGCTGGTAGACGACGATCACCTTGTTGGGTCGGTCCTGGACCAAACGCCAGCACTCCTCCGGCCTCAAATGCTTCTTGGTCTCATTCTTCGAGAGCCCTGTGTCCGGGTCAAGGAAGAGGTCCCGATCCCGTTCTGCAGGGCCAAGGGTCCACTTCAGCACGGCCTCGAAGTACTTCGGGCGCCTCACCTGGGTGAACGGCTGGTAGGGCGACTCGGTGAACAGGAGGCCCCTACCTTCGATGTTCAGGAAGGCCACGTAGGCATCGAGGTCCTCCTCGGACCAACGCTCCAAGTCCGTGAACATGGGGACCACCTGGGGTGACCGGATGGCCCCGGTTCTTCGGAGACAGGTGAGGATTGCTCCCTTCCACCAGTCCTTGGCGTCGCCGAGGTATTTCCTGTTCATGGGTTCCCCTCCCTCAAGAGCTCAGTCCTTCTGCACCTCAGCACTCCATCATCTCCTGCTGCGGCGCCGTCTCTGGGTGGGTGACGCGCCAGGCGGCGCGCGCCTTCTCGTACTCCTCGTGCTCCTCGAGGACCAGGTCCAGCATGTGCCGCTCCCAAACACCGTGGCTGAGCAGGGTCTGGAAGGTCTTCTCGTCCGGGGCGCCCTTCTCGTCCACATGCTTCCAGTACTCGAGGTTCGCCTTCTCCCAGCGGAGGTAGGCCTCCACGACCTTGACCCGGAGCTCGGCGTCGCTCTCCACCAGCACCCGGAAACCCGGTTCGTTCCGGCCCTCGTAGCGCTTCAGGATCTCCGCCCGGGAGCGGGTCACCTCGTAGGAGATGTGCATCACCAGGTCCTGTAGGACTTCACGGACAATGAAGCCCTGGGTAGGACTGATCCAGGCGCCGATCTCCCGCTTCCCTTCCTCGCTCAACGCAAGCATCGTCGTTCACCTCGCCATGGGAGCTGCGATTCGCACTCCCCGATCCACTCACGTCCCCGGCCTCGAACTGCGGAAGGCTTCAGATGCATGGAGCGTATCCGGCAACCAAGGCTCTGGCAAGCGAGAACGATGAACTACAAAAACGGCAGGGCCAGACAAGCAAGGGGCGCGAGGGGCTTCTCCTCGACCCCATAGACGGTGGCTTGCCTCCAGGAGCGAGGCAAACCACCACGGGACTGCGCGGGGCATTGGGAACCCCTCTGGTGCCGCGCTGGGGGTGGACCGGGACTGGACAGGTTCGACTCCCCTGCCCGGCCCAGGGCCGCCCAGGCGCCCATCAGACCGGAGCGGCGGCCCAGCTTGAAAACGAGCCAGGAAGCTGGCAGGCTCGATGTCGGTGTCACGGCCTTCGCGAGGCGTTGCAGGCTGCTGCCATAAGAGAATTCATCCCAGAGGGGAGGAAGCCATGCCTCACCTTGTTCTCGATGCCGCCCGCAGACCTGCTCAATTGCTGGGTCGAAAGATCAGAAAATCTGCCGAAGAGGGTTGCGATGTAGTTCTTGAGATGGGCGCCACCGTCCGACCTGCGAGGATACTGAAAGTCATCAAGGCGACTGTCGGCAGCTACAGAGTGAAGCTCGTCGTTCGGCACGCAGAACTCCGCGAGTACATCGAGAAAATGCTGAAGGGCGCATTGATCGGACGTGCCAATGACGCCGTCCTGGTCACGCCGGCTGCGCTAGCTGCTGGTAATCCAGCCACCCATTCCGCCGTTCTGACTGGGGTGAAGAACGGTGCTGTAGTTGGCATGATCATTAGCCTCGGCCGCACTTCAATCGCCTTGATCACGATCTACAAGATCGGCGGAGAGACGAGGATGCGGTTCGAGGCAGCGTAGGTTGGCGCCGGCCCAGCCAGTCTGACACTGATGGAAGCGGTGGGCGGGAGTGAAGAACCACAGCTTGGAGTCGACCTTCACCTCCTGGGCTGAATGCGGTATCCTGTGTACCTCTGCCGGTGAGCTTCCTGGAGGTGGGACGTGAAGGGATTCTTCGGGGTTGGCCTGGTTGCCGTTCTTTCCCTTGGCGCCTGGGTCTTCGGCTGCGACTCGGGGACGGAGAAGCTGTGTACGCCCGGGCAGAGAAACACCTGCCCTTGCCTCGGTGGGTCAGAGGGCATCCAGGACTGCCTCCCAGACGGCTCCGGCTGGGAGGAGTGCCAGTGCTGCCAACCCTCCTGCGCTGGGAAGAACTGCGGTTCGGACGGGTGCGGCGGATCCTGCGGAACCTGCACCTCTCCTGACACCTGCAGCGCGCTAGGCGCCTGCGAGTGCGTTGCCGCCTGCAATGGCCTCGAATGCGGAAACGACCCGGTCTGCGGCACTACCTGCGGGGAGTGCACGGACCCAGAGACATGCCAGGCTGACGGCACCTGCGCCTGCATCCCGGTCTGCGGGACCCAGGAGTGCGGGGTTGACGCGGTCTGCGGGACGTCCTGCGGGGAATGCACCGCGCCTGCCACCTGCAACGCGCAGTTCCTGTGCGAATGCGTGCAGGACTGCACCGGCCTCGAATGCGGCCTGGACCCGGTCTGCAACGTCGCCTGCGGCACTTGCACCCTGCCGGAGGTCTGCAACGCACAGGGGCAGTGCGAGTGCACTCCGGCATGCACTGGGTACAACTGCGGTCCCGACGGATGCGGCGGGACCTGCGAGTGTACTGGCTGCGGAATTCCCATGCCCGACCTGTGTATGGGGGACGGGCAGTGTCGAGAAGCATGCTGCCCGAACTGTGCCGGTAGGGAGTGCGGGCTTGATCTGGTCTGCGGCTACCCCTGTGGAGCCTGCTCGGACCCGACCCCCGATTGCACCTCGGAAGGGCACTGCATCGATGACCCGTGCATCCCCAACCCATGCAACTCTCATGGAACCTGTGTCTCCAACGGCCCGGATGCGTCCTGTACCTGCGACCCGCCTTTCGGCGGTGCTTGGTGCAACCAGTGTGCTGTCGAGGCGTTCGGTGTCTACCCTGACTGCTTCGTCCCACCGTCTGATTTCTGCGACTTCAACCAGTGCTGGCCCGTCCCGCCGACCCGGCAGGAAACCTGTTTTGATGAGATGTCAGAGACCGCCTGCCCAGGGAACGCGGGCGATGGAGCCTGCGCGACGACGGCCTACTGTGGCCAGGACGCCCAGTACCCTGACTCCGAGCAGAGGTTCACCTGCTACAACCCAGATGGGACGATCCAGGACCCTTGCGATGCGACGGCGAACTCCAACGAGGTCGTGACCGATTCCCTGACCGGCCTCATGTGGCAGCGAACCTGGGTCGAAGGCCAGACCTGGGCACAGGCGCAAGCCTACTGCGCAAACCTAGACTACGCGGGTCATGACGACTGGCTGCTCCCGAACCCTCACGAGCACCAGAGCATCATCCATGACGGCGTGCTGGGTCCCACGCTCGACGGCTTGGCATTCCCGGGTGCGCAGGCACTCGACTTCTGGACGTCCGCTCCCAACCTTGGGTTCCCGGACTTCTCCTGGTACATGGATCTCGCCGACGGGCGGACGGATGGCGGAGGGGCGTGGGATAGCCCGATGGCCGTGAGGTGTGTACGGCTCCGGCGCGCCGGAGGAGCCGCCCAGGCAGGGTTGCGGTTCGCGCAGACAGAGCCCGTTCTCGGACAGCAGGTAGTGACAGACGCGGTTACCGGCCTGGTCTGGCAGCACGAGCGGACCGCCGGACTGACCTGGCAGCAGGCGCTTGCTTACTGCGAGGGGCTGGATCACGGCGGCTTCACCGACTGGCGGCTCCCCAACAAGAAGGAGCTTGCCAGCCTCGTCAACTACGGCATCTGGGCCGAGGCCTCGGACTTCCCCGACGTCGGCCCAGGCTGGTTCTGGACCTCGACGACCCACCTCAGCACCACGACCTATGCCTGGTATGCGAGGTTTTACTACGGTGAGATCAGCGGGACTGCCAAGGACGACACCTCGGGATACCTGAGATGCGTCCGCCCGAGCCCATTCGGCTGCGTCTCCGACTGCGCTGGGAGGGACTGCGGCTCGGACGGCTGCGGCGGGAGCTGCGGATCCTGCACGGATGGCGAGTACTGCAACATCACAGGCCAGTGCGAAAGCCGTGACTACTCGAACCTGGTATTCACCTTGGCCGTGCGAACAAGCGACGCCAGTGGTGCCGCCAGCCAGTGCCTGGAGGGACTGAACCCCCTGGTCAATGCTGGACCAACCCTGGCAGACTCCGTGGCTGTCTCCGGCTTCACTCTGAGCGGCCAGGTGCGGGCGAGCGGCTCGCCCCTCACGGGTGCGCGGGTGAGCGTGCTCCACGTCCGGCCGGACTGCGTGCCGCCTTCGGTCACCACTGACGGCAGCGGCTACAGCTTCTACCTGCCACCGGGCGGGCCGTACGACTTGCAGGCGGTGGCCACCGACGGCCGAGTGGGCTACGCCCGGGTGGCCAGCCTGCAGGGCAACGCCACCCAGAGCATCGACCTGCCCGCCACGCTTGCCCTTGCGGGCGGGCCCATCTACGAGGTCGGCGTGCCCGCGGTCAACGGCTGGACAGTGCAGGCCTGGTACCGCACCGGCGCGAACGCCGGCCGGCTGGCCCACGCGGGTGTGGTAAACGGGCCGCCTTCATTCGCAGACGGCGAGTTCAGCTTGCCCCTCGAGGCTGGGCCGGCCTACGATCTCCTAGGCGTTCCACCAACCGGCAGCCCTTTCCCCTTGCAACTGCTGTACGAGGACGTGTGCCACCAGGGCCAGGCCTGCGGCAGCACAAACCCAGGCAGCTCTCGGCTGAAGGATGGCTTCAGCCTGCTCGGCCAGATCACAACCACGGCTGGTGCGAGCGCGGCCGGCAGCCTGCTCGAGCTGGTCAAATCAACTGATAGTCGGCTTGCGCTGGCGGCCACGGCCGCCGCCGACGGTAACTACAGCGTCCTGCTCAGGCCGGGCCAGTGGCTTCTGACCGCGTTGCCTTCTGACCTGGACTTCCAGCAGGGCGCGCTGCTGTACGCGGTGCCCAGCCAGTCCATCGTCAACTCCGACGTGGTGAAGAACATCTCCCTCGGCCAGGGTGAAATGCTGAACTTCAGAGGACGGCTGGTGGACTCCGGTGGCGTCGGTGTTGCCGGAATCCAGGTCAAGCTGATCTTGGTGGAACAACCGATGGCTGAAGGCTCCTACTCGGTCTGCGACCAGATCTGGGCCACCACACAGGCGGATGGAAGCTTCGAAGTTCGCTGCAACATCGCGCTTCCCTGAGGCAGAACCGTCCCATCGGTCGTCGGGAATGCTCGCGGAGGTTGCTGATGAACAAATCCACCTGGGTAGCGGTCACGCTTGGCATCGTGCTGGGTCTTCTGGGAAGTGCCTGCGACTCCGGAAACGTGTGCGCCCCAGGCCAGCAGACCACCTGCCCCTGCCTCGGTGGCTCCGACGGCGTCCAGGTGTGCCTCCAGGACGGCTCGGGGTGGGAGGCCTGCCAGTGCTGCGAGCCATCCTGCGCCGGGAAGGACTGCGGGGATGATGGCTGTGGGGGGAGTTGCGGGGAGTGCACCCTGCCGGAAGTATGCAACGCCCAGGGGCAATGCGAGGCCTCCCAGTGTCCCAGCCTGTGCTCAGTGGAGGACGATTGCTGCGACGGGTACACCTGCAATGCAGGCATCTGCCAGGAGCCAGGCGCTTGCCCGACGGGCTGCAATCATGAGTGCAGCGAGGCCGCCGCCCGGATCTGCGACCTGGCCACGCGGCGCTGCATCCAGGGAGCACCGCCGCTGAACTGTCTGAGCGACTGCGACTGCTACAGCGGCGAGGCGTGCGAGCAGGGCGCGTGCGTGGCGGCCTGCCTGAGCAACGCTGACTGCGCGGACGGCCTGTGGTGCATCCACGGCGACTGCCAACCCCCGGACTTCTCTTGCGCTACCCGCGACGACTGCGCGGGTGTACCGACCTGCCTGGTGTGCAGGGCCCAGGCGTGCATGCCCGAGCCTGCTGTCTGTGCGGGTGACCAGGACTGCTGCGTGGGGCGGCGCTGCAACTTCGGCAGCTGCGTGCCAGTAGACGACGGTTGCGTGGCCGACAGCGACTGCCTCGAGGCGGACTTCCCGCGATGCGTGGACGGCAGCTGCGTGCAGGAGTGCGTCAGCAACATCGACTGCCCGGAGGGCTGGGTGTGCCTCGGTATCCGCTGCGAACCCAACGGCTGCACGCCCCAGACCTGCGACCCGGGCCAGTGGTGCGACACGGGCGACGGGACCTGCAAGCCGGGCTGCGACTCGAACGACGACTGCACGTCGCCCCAGACCTGCAACTACGCCACCCACGCCTGCGGCCAGACCGACTGCTGCGGCAACGCCTGCGTGGCTCCAGAGTACTGCGACACCCTGAGCTGTGCCTGCGCCGAGACCTGCGTGCGGGGCGACTGTACTTTCGACTCCTGCACCCTGCACCCCAGCACCACCTGCGACGCGGCCTCCAACAAGTGCGTGGCCTGCCCGGCGAACTTCACCTGCGACGCGGCGACGGGTCGGTGCGTTTGCGCGGCCGGATCCTGCCCGGCCAACTCGAGCTGCAACACCACGACTGGAATGTGCGAGCCGAACCTGGGCACCTGCAACCCGACCTGCGTGCCGCCGGAGGAGTGCAATTACGCCGATGTTTGCGTCATCCAGCACACCGGCCTGGACGGCGATCCGTGCTTCGCGGACGAGGAATGCGATGCATCCCAGGGCTTCCTGTGCGACGGCTGCCTGTTCTGCATCAACATCCTGGTCACCAATCCAGACTTCTGGCCCGAGTTCGTGTGCCGCGCGGAGTGCTCGTTGCTGGCGGGCACCTGCACGAACGGCGCCTATACCTGTGAGTACCGTCATTCGGGCCTGAAGGGGCTGTGCGTGCCGCCGCCTTGACTCAGGTTGAGGACCCTGGCCTGGCTCGCCCGACTGGTCTCAACCGCTCCAGTTAACTGCTCCCAGCCAGGTCCGGATCGTCTCGCACGCCTCGGTCAGCGGGATCCGCGGGCCCCAGTACATCGGCGCGATCCGCGCGTAGGCCCAGTCGAGGGCTGCGCGCTTCTCGGGATCGGGCAGCGTGAGCGCCGGCTGGTCGGGGCGCGGCAGCTCGGCAATGTCCTTCTGCGCGAGCATGTCCTTCGCCAGGGCGGCAACCGACATGCCCAGCTCCGGGAGCGCGGCGGCGGCCCGCACGATCTGCGCGGCGTCCTCGTAGTGGCGGATGAAAGTATCCGGCTGCAGCTCGGCGCGCACGTGGCGGCGGGACATGGCGTCGAGCTTCTCGAAGAGCGTCACCAGGGGATGGACGCAGCGCACGTTCGCGGGCCGGTTATCGCTGAACTGGCCGAGCATTCCAGTGCGCTCGAGCTGGTCGTGGACGAAGGAGCTGAGCGCCCTGGTGACGTGCGGCACGACGCGGGCGCGGCCGACCTCGAGCCGTACGAAGGGACTCAGGGCAGGCGCCAGTTCGGCGAGCAGTGCCCCGGGGTAGTGACCGAGGTAGTCGGCGCCGCGGGCCTGCCTGTCGGACCTGCTCGCGTCGCGCTCGATGCGCACGCCGGGCACGACGAGCGCTGTAGCGAGCGCGTCGTAGAAGGCCCGCCGCCGCTCCAGTGGGCCCTTGTTCGCGCTGGTCCAGCTCGTGACCTCGGGCAGGCTGGAGACCGTCCCACGCTCAATCATGAGATCCAGGTCCTCGGAGAAGCGCTGGATGAGCCCGAAGCCCTTGGAGAGGGACGTCCCACCCTTGAACCAGATGTCGAGCCCGGTCTGGTGGAGCGCCCAAAGGGTGTGGGTCACCCAGTAGTCCTTCTCGACGAGCGCAGCCGCGATCCCCGTCTCCCGGGCGACGATCTGGACGAGCTGCCCGAACCCGGCATCCTCGTGGACGAAGCTCACAGCTTGCCTCCTGTCTCCGCGAGGCAGCGCCCGATGAGGTCGCGCGTCGCCTGGGTCCCGAAGCCCTCCGCCATCTCCCGCAGCCGCGCGCGGTCCCAGCGGCCCGAGGCGAGCGTCGCGACGAGCCGCGCCTCGAGCTCGGGGAGCGAGGCGCCGGCCATGCCGTGATGCTCCAGCAGGTCGATCACGAACCACTCTGGCGTCGGGTTCCGCGGGAAGAGCACCCTCCGGAGGAGGAAGCGCTGGCCGTCGAAGGTGAACTCGCCCGTGCGCCGGTGGTTGTAGACCAGCGTGGCGGCGAACATCGCCGTGGTTCCGAGGCCCAGCGCGTTCCACCTCGGAGGACCGGTGATCACGAAGTCACTGCCCCCGAGGAAGGCCCGCAGGATCTCCTCCTCCCGGGGAGGCGCCTGTCCGAAACGGCTCTCGAGGGGAGCATAGAACAGCCCCTGCGCCGCCTGGCGGAGCTTGCCTTGTCGGACGAGGCGTTTGGCCAGGCGCGCTGGGTTGGCGCCCCACCGGCGGAGGTCCCGGGTGCGGTAGGCGCGACCGGCCTCGAGGACGGGATTGGCTGCCTGGCTCACGACCCACCTCCGACACTAATTTCCCGGAAACAAAGTACAGTCAACCTGCCTGGATGTCAAGAGCTGAGCCGGGTTCACGCGGGGCGCGTCCGCAGGCCGGGACGGGCGGGGATGAGCGCGCGCAGGGACCAAGGTCGGACCGCCAAGAACCTCGGGCGCAGATCGGTCAAACCATGACCCGAAGCTGATTCTCTCCTCAAGGGTGAGGCCCGGGACCGCCTGCCCGAGGGCAAGAAGGGGCTTCCTCAAGGGTTGGCCCCGGACCCTTCGGCCTCCGGAGCGGTTAGACGTTGACCACGATCCGGCCAGCCCGGATATCTGCTTCCAGGTCGGCGAGCGCCTGGGTGAGCTTCTTCGGCGGAGCCTTCCGAGCCACCTTCCGCAGCAGCTCGCTGTCCCTCGAGCTCAACCGGATGACCGCGGCGTCGCCCAGGGAGCCCAGGGTCCTCTCCAGCTCGTCCTCGATCATCACCGCGGCGACCTGGGCGGGCGTGAACCTCCCGCCCTGGCTTGCCATGGCCCTCGACACCGCCTGAAGCGTCTCCCAGGTCCTCTCGGTGAAAGGAACACACCGCCTCACCTTCCAGGCCGGGTCCGAAGGCCTTCCCCGGCCGGTCCGGGTGCCCGTCCTGGCCCGGAGCCGGGCGGAAAGCTCAGCAAGGAGCTGCTCCGGATTCGGGGCCTTCGATGGGCGGCGGGTCGCCGAGCTTGTGGCCCTCCGCTTCCTGGAGTCGGTCATGCTCCACCTCCGCAACCACCAGGCTCCGTATTTCTGATCTGAATATCAATCTTATTCTGATCACCTAATATCACCCCGCGGAGGCACCCTGGGCGGCGGAGCCGCCTCCGGACCGGCGACCGCTCCACGGTCGGGACGGGCGGGGCACTCCACAACCGATGAGCCTGGGCGATAGGTATATATACCTATCGCCCAGCTCGGCTTAGGGCAGCAACGCTGCGCCTCCCAACCCTGGCTTGAACTCTTCTTCCCATGGTGGCACGATGAATCCGACAACTCCGGCACGTCGGCTCGAGGGATGGAAGTGACCCGATGACCCTTCGGTTCCCTGCGGCAACGACCTTCTCAGGGAGAGAAAGATGACCTCCACACGCCTCGTCCTCACTGCGGCTCTTGGAGCCCTCCTCGCCCTCACCTCCTCTGCCTGCGGAAGAAGCACCTCCGAGGGCTCGGGCGGCAGCCTCCTCCGGGTCGAGTCGGAGCCAGCCGGAGTGAACTGCCCCGAGGGCGGCCTGGCTGTGCTCACGGGCCTCGACCAGGACGAGGACGGCATCCTCGACGACGGAGAGGTCGCCTCGACCAGCTACGTCTGCAACGGACAGGGGCAGGACGGCCACTCCACCCTGATCGACACGGCCGACGAGCCACCTGGCCCGAACTGCCCCGCTGGAGGCTTCATCGTCTCCAGCGGCCTGGACCTGGATGACGATGGGATCCTCGATCCTGAAGAGGTCACCTCCACCGAGTACCTGTGCAACGGTCAGACGGGTCAGGACGGGCACTCGACCCTGATCTCCACGGCCGAAGAGCCACCTGGCCCGAACTGCCCCGCTGGAGGCTTCATCGTCTCCAGCGGCCTGGACCTGGACGGCAACGGGGTCCTGGAGCCCGAGGAGGTCACCGCCACGGAGTACGTCTGCAACGGCGAGGACGGCCAGGACGGCCTCGGGAGCCTGGTCTCGGTCATGGACGAGGCCGCGGGTGCGAACTGCCCCTCCGGTGGTCAGGCGGTCCGCTCGGGCGTGGACACGAACCGGGACGGGCTGCTCCAGCCCGAAGAAGTCACCTCCACCGACTACGTGTGCAACGGGGCTGCGGGGGCCGACGGCCAGCCCGGACTCACGTCCCTCGTCCGGCAGGAGGACGCGGCCCCTGGGGACTGCCCCTTCGAGGGTAGGGTCGTGATGACCGGGCTCGACGAGGACCGGGACGGGTACCTGGACGATGCCGAGGTCATGGCGACGAGCTACGTCTGCAACGGAGAGCCAGGGGCGCCCGCGCACGCGAGCCTGTTCGAACTCCTGGACGAGCCGGCCGGGGCCAACTGCCCTACCGGCGGAACCCAGGTTCAGACAGGCCTGGA
Organism: Fibrobacteria bacterium; assembly: GCA_035913415.1. GTDB lineage: Bacteria > Fibrobacterota > Fibrobacteria > UBA5070 > UBA5070 > UBA5070. The sequence continues at coordinate 42,615 of JAMIIV010000060.1, forward strand.
CACAAATGACGACGGAGTCCTCGACCCGGGCGAGATCACGCAGGCCCGGTACCTGTGCAACGGCTCGGATGGGGCCGATGGCCTGGACTCATTGGTCGCAGTGAGCGACGAGGCGGCAGGCGGAGGCTGTGGGGTGGTGGCCGGGAAGAAGGTCGAGACTGGCCTGGACAACAATGGCGACGGCGTTCTCGACCCGGGAGAGGTGGACTCGACCAGCTTCGTGTGCAACGGCGAAGATGGCATCGGGGTCACCAACTCGCTGGTATCCGTGACCACTGAACCCGCAGGAGCTGCCTGTCCTACTGGCGGCCAGAGGGTTGAAATTGGTCTGGATGACAACGGGAACACTATCCTGGAGCCCGCCGAAATAGACACGACGAGCTACGTGTGCAACGGCTTGAACACAGTCCTGCGATTTAGCAACGCGGAGTGGGGTGGGGTTTGCCAGCGCGGAGGAGTAAAAGTCGAGACCGGCGTGGATGACGACGCGGATGGAATCCTCGATGACCCCGAGGTGGACCAGACCCAGTACGTCTGCAACCTGTTTATAGTGCAGATTTCCTGCCGCGCTTATCTCACCTGCGCCCTTGTCTCGGACGGGACTGGCCGCTGCTGGGGCGTCAACGACCACGGCCAGGTCGGTGACGGAAGCACCGTGGATCGCTGGTCCCCCGCACCCGTCAGTGGACTAACTCAGGCAGTCGAGGTCTCGGCGGGTGGCACACATGGCTGCGCCCGTCTTGCGGATGGAACCGCGCGTTGCTGGGGCATGAACGAGGCAGGTCAACTGGGTGACGGGACTACGGTGGATAGTCCGATACCTGTGGCGGTCAGCGGCCTTTCTCAAGCATCTGAGGTTTCGGCAGGTTTTTGTCATAGCTGCGCCAGGCTACCTACTGGCACTGCCTTTTGCTGGGGAAATAATGCACACGGCCAGCTCGGCGACGGAACAATGACGGATCGTTTGACACCGGTGGAGGTCGGCGGCCTTGTCGAGGTAATCCGAATTCAGGCAGGTTCATTCTACTCATGCGCTATTCTCGCAGATGGCACAGCGCGATGCTGGGGACGAAACCATGCCGGGCAACTCGGCGACGGAACTACCAATAGCCGCTCGATGCCCGTCGTCGTTACCGGACTCACTCAGGTAGCTGGAATCTCGCTCGGTTTTAGCCATACTTGCGCGTACTTGTCTGATGGCTCCGCACGGTGCTGGGGAGACAACACCAATGGCCAGCTTGGCGATGGGACCACGACGAACAGCTATACACCCGTAGTGGTCAGCTTTCTTTCTCAGGTGATTGGTGTCTCTGCGGGTACGGGCCACAGTTGCGCTGTGCTCACAGATGGGACCGCGCTATGCTGGGGACACAATAATTACGGTCAGCTTGGCGATGGGACCACCATCGGCCGCAGGAGACCCGTTGTGGTCAGTGAGATCTTTGGCGTGACTGGGCTCTCGCTAGCAAACTCCTACACCTGTGCTACTACGTCTGAACGCACTCGTTGCTGGGGCAATAATCTGCATGGACAGCTCGGAGACGGGACAACGAACAACAGGCTTCTCCCGACTCCAATCATCTGGGAACTCGCGCCCTGATTTGCAGCTTGAGTACGATCCTGCCGAAGCCACAAACATTCCCCACTCAACTTTTCGAACAGGTTGCCTATTCGGAACGCATCGATGACGGTAGATCAGCCCAACTGGCTGCAACTCCAGGCCACACGGTTGAATGATCTAGCGCCGCCAACTTCGCGGCACACGGGAATTTCTGCGCGCTGGAAGCGCTCGAAATTCCAGCCCGATGTGCCTGGGTGGGTGCCTTCGCTGGGGTACTTGACTCACTTGTGAAGGTTGCGCCGCATCAAGGGGTCTAGCAGCTCGCCATCTGGCCGGGGTTCTTGAGCACCCGGCTGGTCTCCAGGAGGTGAGTGGCGCGGCCCTCGGCGGCATCGAGGGCCTCCTGGGCCCGGTCCCGCTCCTCGTACATGGCGTCCGCCTGATCGTCGGGCAGGTCCGCGAAGCCCTCGCACTCGGCGATCGCCCGCATCGCCTTCGTCAGCCGGAGCCGCGCCTCCAGCTCCGCCACCTGGAGGTCCAGGTAGGACTCGATCCGGTACAGGTACTCGTCCGTGTCCTTGAACGTCCTCTCCACAGTGCTCCGGAACGGCGCCGCCACCACCTGCAGGCTCACCTGCCCGCTCTTGAACACCTTCGTCACCAGGAAAAACATGTCGTCCATGGCCCTCCCCTCCACTGCCCGAGCACGTTCTGGTCTTACCCTTTTCTTTCGACCCAAGCAAACCCCGGCGGGACGCGGGAAGGCGGCCCGCCGGACGAAATTCTCTTCAAGGGGGTCCGGAGAACGGATTCCTCCGAAGCCTTGCAGGATCTCCCCCTCCCTCTCGGTCCCATCGAGGGCGAAAGCGCCCACTTTCATGCTCACCTGTTACCAGCAAGCGACTTTGTCGCTCACCATAAGGCCGAAAGTGAGCAACAAACCGATTTGCGTAGATTCCATGCGCATCAAAGAACCTTCCGCCCTTCGGCGATGGTCAGCAAGGCCGGGAATGCCAGGACCGAAGCCCGCCGTCCGCTTCCGGCAGTCAGCACCCGCAGGACCTTGCCCTTCTGCAAGACCCCGAGAAAGCGTCGGGCAGTGGGCGCCGGGATCCCCGCCGACCCGATGAAATCCGAGCTCTTGAAGATGGGGCGCTCGAAGATCCAGTCCACAGCATGGATAGCGTATTGCGAACGCGTTATCTCTGCCACCCGGCGCTTCATGTCCTCGTAAAGATCGAGAATGGCCCTGGCCTTCGTAAGGTTGTCCTCGGCCTGCGCGCGAACCGCCTCCAGGAAGAACCGACACCAGCCGGTCCAGTCGTCGTCGCGGGAGACCGCCATCAGCCCGTTGTAGTAGGCATCGCGCCGCTCCTCGAAGTAGGCGCTGATGTGGAACATCGGCTGCTGGATGAGCTTCTTCTGCCAGAGGAAAAGCGGCACCAGCATGCGCCCCAGCCGTCCATTGCCGTCGAGGAAGGGATGCAGCGCCTCGAACTCCGCATGGAGGATGGCGAGCTGAACCAACCGGTCCGGGGCGTCCCCATGGGCGTAGCGCTCCCACCGGCTCATGGCGTACGGCAGCCGATCCGCACCGATAGGAACGAAATGCGCTTCCTCGATCTTGCATCCGGGCGGGCCGATCCAGTTGGGAACGCGGCGGTACTCGCCGGGAGACCTATTCTGCCCTCGCACGCCCGAGAGCAGGACCTTGTGAACCTCCCTGATTACGCGCTGCGAAAGAGGCAGCTCCTCGAGTAGCTTCTCGGCCGCTCGCATGGCCGCCCGGTAGTTGAGCACCTCATTGATGTCGTCGTGCCGTTCGGGGGAGGCCGCTTCGCCACCTGCCTCGAACTCGAGCACCTCACCCATGGTGGCCTGGGTACCCTCGATACGCGAGGAAAGCACGGCCTCCTGCGTGGTCAGCGGTCCCAGCAACACACTGGGGTTGGGGATGGCGGTCAGCATCCCGTCGTAGCGAGCGACTGCCGCTGCGGCGGGTCCGAGAAGTGGGATCAACGCCTGCCAGTCGAGCGCCGCCGGTGGAAAGCGCCCTTCGTGGTATTTGATCGATGCCATCACGCTTCTCCCTCTGGCCCGGAATCTACCCTGCATTCCCGATCAGAACAACCCGGCGGGCCGCACGGGGGCGGCCCGCCGGGCCGAAATTCCCTCTAGTCGCCGGTCTCAAGAAGGCCGGCGGCGTCGGAGGCCTCGTCGTCGTCTTCGTAGGTGGCCCAGGGGTTCGAGCTGTCGTCGCCCTCGTCGCTGTCGTCGGGGTCCCGGTCCGAGAACCCGGCCTCCTCGAGTTCCTCCTCCTCCCGCCAGACCCCGACCTCGGTCGGCTGCTCGGCGAGCTTCTCCTCGAGCGCCCGGAGGGCATCCGCCGCGCACTCCTGGGAGCAGACGTCCTTCGACAACAGGGCCGCCCCGCCCTCGCCTTCGAGGGTGACCTTCAGGGTCAGCAGCCAGGACGGCCGCGCCTGGAGCAACCACTCCCGCTTGCACTCGTCACAAACGATCTTCTGGGTCTTGATGATCATGGGCTCCCCCTACCTTCCGAAGTTGACGGCGATCGCGGACTCTCGAACAAGCCGGCCCCCAACAGGCCTCCGGAGGAGCATTCCCAGCTTCTTCCCCCGGAGGGTCAGGACCTGGATCGCCTCGTTCTCCTCCAGGGTCTCGGCCACGGTCCTGAGGTCCCGCATGGTCATGAGCGGCAGATCGGTCACTCCAGCGGGGCCCAGGAGCTTCGAGCCGAGCAAGGTCCGCACGGTCACGGCGAACGGCTTCGCGCCCTCCCTGCACAGCCAGAACCAGTCCTTGCCGTTCTCCCGGTAGAGGTCGGCGTGGGAGCCCCAGGCGCCACGAGTCCAGCCCGCGGGGCCGAGCAACCGGGCGAAGAAGGTCCAGCGGCCGCTGCCGCCGAGGTCCAAGCTGATCTCGTGGGTCGGTTGAAAGCTGCTGCTCGTCATGATTCGTCTCCTCAAGAAAAGCCGGCCGGGCTCCGGGGCCTGCTGCCAGACCCCGGAGGCCCAGCCAGGCACCTACTCGGCGCTCCCATCCCCACCGAACGGGTCTCCGCCCGTGAGGATGTCGGCCGCGGTCTCGCCCGTCTCCTCCCCCCAGAAGCAACGGGGCGTGAGCCTCTGTCCGGCGTGGTTGTACTCGAGCCCGCAGTCGCAGGTGTTCGTGAACTCGTTGCACATGACTTCGCGCCCACAGGCGCAGGTCAGGAACTTGTCCCGCCTGAAGGAGAGATGGCCGCACTTCGGGCAGGCCTCGGGCTCTTCCTCGAATGGTCCCTCCCCGCAAGCCCGGCAGAAGAACTCTCTTCTCTCGATCGCTGACATGGTCGTCTCCTCCTCTTGAACCAGGCGCCTACTCGGCGCTCCCGTTGTTGGCCTTCTCGGCCTTCTTCCCGAGGATGAGGTCGGCCGCCTTCTGGGCCTGCGCGGCTGCGATGACCACGGCGCGCGGGTCGTCCTTGATGGCCCTGAGCCAGCCCTTGATGTAGGCCGCCGCGTTCTCGAGCGTCCGGGAGTCCTCGATGCCAGCCGCACCGCACAGGAAGGCCGCGCCCATCTCGGCCACGAGCTCCTCCCGGCTGTAGGTCTCCGTGCCGAAGCTCGAGGACCGGTTGTCCTTGAACCTGGAAAGCCGGCTCTCGTGCCCGGTGGAGTGGGTCGCCTCGTGGAAGAGCGTCGCGTAGTAGGAAGCCGAGTCCTTGAAGAACGCCCTCTCGGGCATCTGGATCCGGTCCATCAGCGGGGAGTAAGAGGCCTGGTTGCCACCCTCACAGAGCTCCGGCCGACCGCTGTAGCATCCCCAGACGGCCTCGGCGGACTCGATGGAATCCACCGGGGCCTGGTCCTTCATCTTCGCGACCCAGGAGGGCTCGTCGATCCCTTCGCACTGGTCGATTGCGAAGACCGTGTAGTACCGGCAGAGCGGGATGGTCTTCCCCGTAGCCTTCCCCGCCTCGTCCAGCTCGTCGAGGAACTTCCAGAAGACCACCGGGCAGCCCTTCTCACCCTTGCGGACCTTCCCGCCGAGCTTCTGAACCTGGTTGAAGGTGAGCCAGCACCCCTTGTGCCCCTCCGCCTGCGCCCAGGCGTTCAGGAGGAAGAGGTTGATGCCCCGGTAGTCCCGGCCCTGGTAGGACCGGAGGACCGCCGAGTTGTTACGCCAGGGCTTCTTCCAGGGGATGGTCCCCTGCTCCAGCATCTCCGTGATCTTCGCCGCGATGACCTCGTACGCCTTGCTCATTGCCTTTCCCCTTTCTCTGGGCCGTCCTGGCCTCTCACCCGGCGCTGGAGGCCAGGG
>JAMIIV010000061.1:0-5743 GCA_035913415.1 Fibrobacteria bacterium
CGCAAGCTGGGCGCCAAGGGTCTGGCCTGGATCAAGATCCAGAACGGCGAGTGGAACGGCCCCGCGGCCAAGAACATCTCCCCCGAGGTGCGGTCCGTGCTGGCCGCTCAGGTGGACGCCCAGGACGGCGACGTGCTGTTCTTCGGCGCCGACAAGCGCAGGAATGTCGAAAACGTCCTGGGAGCCTTGCGCGTCAAGCTGGGCACCGAGACCCTCAAGCTCGCGCAGAAGGGCCAGTGGGAATTCCTCTGGCTGCACTCGGCTCCCATGTTCGAATACGATGACGAGACCGCCCGCTACTACAGCGTGCACCACCCCTTCACCGCTCCGTACGCGCAAGAGCTCGACAAGATCGAATCCGATCCGGGCAACGTGCGCTCCCAGAGCTATGACCTGGTGCTCAACGGTGTGGAAATGGGCGGCGGCTCCATCCGCATCCATTCGCCCGAAGTGCAGGAGCGCGTCTTCCGCGCCTTGGGTATCGGGGAAGAAGAGGCCAAGCTCAAGTTCGGCTTCCTGCTCGACGCTTTGAAGTTCGGCGCTCCCCCGCACGGTGGACTGGCCTTCGGCCTGGATCGCATGGTCATGTTGCTGCTGGAGATCGACACCATCCGCGACATCATCGCCTTCCCCAAGACGGCCAGCGCCTCGGATCTGATGTGCCAGGCCCCGTCGCCGGTGGCTCCGGAGCAGTTGCGCGAACTGTCCATCCGGACGGTGCTCCCGGTCGCCGCACCCGCCACCACGGCCTGATCCCAAACATTTCCACTCGAGCTCCAAGGCCTCCCGGCGATTCGCCGCGGAGGCCTTTTTCGTGGTGGTTCCAGGTCGGGACACCTTCGGACCAGGGCGCCTGGGATTTCCGGAGCCATCCTCGTTCGGATGGTGCGGATCTCAGGGCCAGTGCCAGGTCGTGCCGTTTGAGGCCGGACGGATCGGTGGGGTGTTCGAGGGAAGAACAAACGGGGGGCGCACCCGGGGCGGGCGTCGGTCTCGCGCATGGAGCACCCCCACCCAGACCGATTGGACCAGGAGACCTGCCACGCTGGCGATCGACGCCCAGCGGGCCCCGTCGCCGGCTCGCGCCACCAGGGTGCGATCGGAGACCAGGCCAAAGACGCACCGCAGGGAATCGGGGGTGTCGCGGGAATCGGGAAGGAGAATGTGGACCGCGTACAGCGCGGCGATGTTCGCGTCTTGGAGCAGGTCCAGCCAAGGGCTGCGGTCGAGGACATCCTGGGAGGCGGCGGCCACCCGAAGGAACAGCGCGAGATGGATCGCCAGCGGGAAGGCCAGGAACACATGGGTCCAGCCGATGTTCAACAGGCTTGCCGACAGCGCGAGAGGAAGGGAAGCCTGGACCAGGTACGGTCGCAGATGCGGGGGAAGCATGGTCGGATCGTACCCCCTTGTGGCACCGGGTGCACGGCCCCATCCGCCCTCTGGACGCCGCTTTCCGTCTGCGTTTCCGCTTGCCCCCTGTTTCTGAGGGGCGAGATCGGGAAATGCGCATGACTAGGTTTTCTTGGTACCCGATTCACCCGATGCCCCCACCACAGGTGTCCCCAATGCCCGTGCGCCGTGTCTTGTTCGCCCTCGCCTTGTCGTCGATGTGCCTGCCCGTTCTCGTTGCGTGCCGCAGCCAGAGATTCTTCATCCTCGACGCGCCCGGGGCGGTGGTGCAGGGCACCTTGATGGTCGGCATCCTGGACACCTCCGACATTTCTCCGCTGGGGTGGTCGGCGGTCTTCTCCCATCGAACCCGGGGGACATGGGTGGTCGACACCTCCGTCTCGCTGGCGCCGGAGGGTTTCCTGCTTCTGGACAAGTATCGGTTTCACCATTTCTGGTCGCGGGGAGCCGTCGATGCCGACACCTTCCGCATCCAGGTCCTCGACGATGCCGAGGTACGAGACGAATCGGTGATCGTGATGGAGTGAGGCGCGCCCGGTGGAGACCCCCAGGCCCAAGCGGACGGGAGTGTTTCGCTGCCCTGTTGAACGTGTTGTCAACGTTCGCCTCGACCATAGCCCTGCGAACGGATCCAGGCCTCGCGTAGCTTCCCGAAGGATAGAACGGGGCAATAGGGTCGCGACGTGAGTCGGACCGTCACCTCACATCGCTCACCCATCGTCGAAAGGACGCCTCCATGATCGCTGGACGTCGTGTTCCCCCCTGTGCCATCGCCTTGCTGCTGGCAGGCTCCCCGGTCCTGGCCCTGACGGCTTCGCCCACCGACAAGCCCCAGGGCTTCGCCTCCCTCAATGGCGGCACCACGGGCGGCGCCGGCGGCTGGGTGGACACCGCCGTGACCATGTCCGAACTGCAGACCCTGGCCAAGAAGGCGGGCAAGGGGATCATCTACATCAAGGGCACGATGGGCGATGCCGGATCCAAGACCACCAAGGGTGGCGACCGCATCACCCCGGTCGCGGACAAGACGTTCCTGGGGCTGCCCGGCGCGACGATCAAGGGAGGGTTCGACATCAAGGTGCCGAACATCATCATCCGCAACGTCGCGGTCTGGGGACCCGGCGCTTACGACATCGACGGCAACGACCCCATCCACATCGAGGGCACGAGCGCGACGAACATCTGGATCGACCACGTGCTGGTCTCCGACGGGCAGGACGGCAACCTGGATATCACCAACGGCGCCAACTACGTCACGGTGAGCTGGACCAAGTTCTCGTACACCAGCTTGTCTTCCAACCACCAGTACTGCAACCTCATCGGCAGCTCGGCCACCAAGACCACCGACGATGGCAAGCTCAAGACCACCATCCTGAACAGCTACTGGGCCGACGGCGTCGTGGAGCGCATGCCCCGGGTGCGCTTCGGCGAGGTCCATGTCGTGAACAACCTCGTCAAGACCAACACGTCGAACTACGCCGTGCGGGCTGGTCAGAAGGCCAACATCCTGGTGGAGAAGAACCTCTTCGTGGAGACCAAGAACCCCATCAACATCTTCACCGACGAAAGTGGTCAGCGCGTGAAGGTGACCGCCGACAACGTGTTCCAGAACACTTCCGGCACCAAGGTCGGCATCAACGAGTCGCAGGTCTTCACCCCGCCGTATTCCCTCACGGGACTGCTGTCCCCTGCGGGCTTGGAGGCCACCGTGGGCGGTGCGGCCGACGGCGCCGGTCCGACCATCGACGCCTGGGGTCCTCCTGTGGGTCTGGAGGAGCGTGTGGCCCGGGGCACCACGTTCGCCCTCGCCGAGATCCCCCAGGGGATCGAAGTTCGCAACGAAGGTGTGGAAGGTTCTGTTCGGCTCCTGGACATGTCGGGTCGGGCCCTGTCCGAAAACGTGGCATTGCCCGCGTGGGGCCGTGTCGTGCTGCCCGCTCCGCGCGGGTTGGCCATCGTGCAGGTGCGGTCCGCCGAGGGGGTGAAATCCCGCACCGTGGGCGCCGTTCGCTGACTCTTCGCCAAGCTGTTCCCGCGAAGGCCTTCGGGATCCATCCCGCGAGGCCTTCGTGCGTTCCGCCTGTCACCTGCGGGGGAACCTGGAGAACCTAGGAACCAGTGTCGTGCGAAGGTTCACGGTTGTTTCGCGAATCGTTGATCGACATTTCAACAGGGTTCGGGGCAGGAAGGATGTGGGGGGGGGCAAGCTGCGGTACCTTAAGCAGCAGAAGACGCGGGAAGCCGGGAAATGTGCGGGAGTCCGCGCGATCCCGGGGCGGGAAACTCGCGGGAGGTGTACGATGGATTCCATGGGCCATGACCTGATGCGGCGGATGCTCCCTTGATCTCGGTCTTCTCGTTCATCGACTATCGCGCCTTCCTCCAGTCCTACCAGGAGGCGCGCAAGGCCGACAAGGACTGGTATTCCGTGCGCTACATGGCGGGCAAGATCGAGATGGATCCGGGCCAGTTCGTCAAGGTTCTGCAGGGCAAGCTGCACATGCCCTTGGCCCGACTTCCCGCCGTCTCCAAACTCTGCCGGTTCGACAGCCGCGAGGAGGCCTATTTCGAGACCCTGGTGCGCTTGGGGCGCGCCAAGACGCGGGGAGAGATCCAGGAGCTCACGGAGCGACTGGTCACGCTGAGAGGGGTCGAAGTCAAGGGGCTGGAGGCCGACCAGGCCGACTACTTCCACAACTGGCACCACGCCGTGGTTCGCTCGCTGGCGGGGATCGTCCCGTTCCGCGGGGGGTTCGACCAGGTGGGGGAGATGATCTCGCCGCGGGTGTCGGCGGAGCGAATCAAGGAATCTGTGGAGCTGCTGGCGCGACTGGGGCTGTTGCGGGAAGACGAAAAGGGGTTCTGGCGACTGGCCGAGCCGCATGTGCATCCCGGCCAGAAGATGCCGGCCGAAGTGGTGCGTCGTTTCCAGGGGCAGATGATGCGCCTGGCCGAACGCGCGTTGGAAGAAGTTCCGGTGGATGAACGCGACATATCTTCTCTGACGGTGACCCTGCGGTGGGAAGATCTGCCGAAGGTGCGCGAGAGGGTGTCCGAGATGCGCCGTCAGATCCAGAACATCGCCCAGGAGTGCCCCGAGCCGGACGGCGTGTTCCAACTGAACATCCAGTTGTTTCCCGTGGCTCGGGTGCGCGGGAAGACCAAGTGAGTCGCCTGGCGTTGCCAACGGCGCTGCAGGCGCTTGCCGGGGCGTTGCTGCTTTTGGCGTGCACCGAATCCCGCGACACCGTGGCCGGAGGAAGCTCCACCGAGACCTCCAATACCCTGGCGGCACGCTTCGTAGACGATTCGGGGCGCCCCGTCGCGGGGGCCGTGGTCAAGATCCGTCCCGCCGACTGGGGTGGGGCCCCCAGCGAGTCCCTGCTCGCCGACGGAAAACGTACCCGCCTGGACACCGTTCTCGATTCGTCGGGGTCCCTCCATGCCGGACGGTTCCGTTCGGGGTCCTACGCCGTAGAAGTGCTCAGCGGCACGATCGCCCTGCGGCGCGAGCTGCGCACCGGAGAGCCCGCCATCCTGGACACCCTGGTGCGCGTGGGTGGCATCGCGGGTCGATTCGCTCCCGCCTGGCCGGGCGTGGTGCGCATCCTGGGGACGGACATCGAGATTCCGACGGACTCGACGGGAGCCTTCCGCAGGACCGAAGTCCCCGCCGGGGTGATCACCCTCGATCTGGTCGCCGATTCCGCGGGGGTGCTGCGCAAGGCGCGTGTCCGCACCGTGGTGCCGCCGCGCGCCACCGCCGACATCGGGCGTGTCGCTCTGCTCACCCTTGCCGAAGAATTGGCCCAGGACTGGAGCGCCAGTCTGCGGCTGGTCCTCGACAACACGCAGACGGGGCAGACCCGGGATGTCGAGGATGTGCCCTTGTGGATTCCCCTGCACGACACCCTCGTCACCAGGCTCCAGCCCGACGCCTCCGATCTGCGCGTGCGCGACGAGAACGGCCTCAGCCGCCCGTATGCGTACACGCCATCTTCGGCATTCGCCCGGGCGGGTGTCTGGGCCGCCTTGGATCGGGTCGACGGCTCCTCGAACGAGCACCATCTCACCATTCTCTGGGGCAACGACGAAGCTCCGGTCTGGTCGTCGCAGGCCGCGGTCTTCGACACGGGCCTGGCGTGGCGTGGGGTGTGGCATTTCGACGGCAGCCTCACCAGCGCTGTGCGGGGGGATCTCGCGTTTTCGGGATCTTCCACCCCGATCGCGGGCGTGATGGGGGATGCCCGGGCCTTCGATGGCGCGCAGTCGCTGCAAGCTCCCGACCCGGGGACCCTCGAACCCTCCGATTTGAGCGTTTCCGTCTGGG
>JAMIIV010000062.1:0-30369 GCA_035913415.1 Fibrobacteria bacterium
GTTCCGACTGGACGAACTCCACGCCCCCACAGCCTGGGACGCGTCCCTCGCCCTGGGATTCCAAGTCGCCACCGCCTTCCAGCAGGCGGACCTGGAAACCATGACCAGACTCCATCTTCGCGAATGCCAGGAGGCCCAGCCTGCCTGGTCCAAGCTGGATGCCGCGCTGCCATGGACTCCCGAACTGCTCTGCAAATACCCATTCCTGGCGTTGCACCACGCACAATGGCACGCCCTGCGGAACCGGAGCCTGAACCAGCCGTCTCCGGACAGCACTCCGCTGATCCATTCATGGGCCGCCGTTGCCACCCAGACCCGTTCAACGTTCCCGCTTCTGCTTGTCGGCAAATGGGTCGCCATTCTGGTTGCCCAGGACGGCGACTGGACCGAAGCCCGCAACGCCGTGGCCCACTTGGAGCTTGATCCTCCGAACAGGATCTGGCTCGCCACCGACTGGATGGGCCTGGTGGTCAAGGTCCTCGATCTGGAACTGGAGCAACCCGGGACAGGACTGGAATGGCTTGAGGACTGGATCGAACAACAGGATGCTGGACCCGATCGCGAAAACGCCCGCAGGGTGGGGGCATGGCTCCTGCAGGCCCACGCTCAATCTGGCCAAGACCGGCTCTGGTCCATCGCGCGCAGCTTGCCTTTCACATTCAGCTAGGCTCCCGCCCCCGTCAATCCTCTTCGGCGCTGGGGTGGTCCGACCAGCGATCGGGGGCCATGTGGGCGCGGATCCAGGCGGCGGCGTGCTGGTCGCCGCCCAAAAGGTGTTCTTCCATCCAGTGCGCGAACGTGCGCACCACTTGGATCGGGACTGCCAGACGCCCGGCTTGGTAGTCGTCGGAAAGATCTGCGACCACGGCGGCGAGCTCGGCGTGACGCGCGCGATGGGCCTCGAAATCGGGATAGCCGCTGCGCTTCATCAGGTCTTCTTCGTCCCGGAAATGATCGATCGCATGGGCCTGGATCTCATGGGCCAGCGCCAGCACCACCCCTCTGGCGGCACCGTGCGACAGGGCTCGGATGCACCCCTCGAGCCCTTCCATGAGCCGCCGATGCTGGTGGTCGATCAACGGTATGCCCGTTTCGAATTCCCGTTTCCAACCCGAAGCCTTCATCCCTGGTTCTCCCGCTGCGCCACCCTGCTCCAGCAAGGGAACGTTTGTGGAGGATACCATGCCGACCAAGGGCCGGGCAATCGTTCCGCAACACCGGAAGGTCGGGATGGATTTGTATCTAGGAACTCGCTATGCAACCGGATTCAAAGCACTACAACGCGACCGTGGTCGCACTATCCGACCATTCCCCCGAACTGCGAACCATCCATGTTCGCCCGGATGTTCCGCTCGACCCCTTCACCAGCGGCCAGTACGTCACGCTGGGCCTGGAAGGGTCCGTCCCGCGCACATCCACCGCCACCCCCGAGTTCCGTCAAGTAGACCCCGCCAAGATGGTTTTGAGGGCCTACTCGATTTCCTCGCCCGGTGATCGCACAGACGAGATCGAATTCTACGTGGCGCTCGTTCCCGGGGGCTCCCTCACGCCTCGGATCTGGAGCCTCGAAGCCGGCGACCGCATCCAGATCGGTCGCCGTGTGATCGGCAACTTCACGATCGCCCGCGCCCAGACCCGTCAGATCCTGATGGTCGGCACCGGCACCGGGATCGCCCCGTTCATCGCCTTCGCCCGCCAAGCGGCCCAAGACCCCGAACGCCGCTACGTGCTCCTGCACGGAGGGACGCATCGGCGCGAGCTGGGCTACTACGGCGAGCTGCACGCGCTGGCCCGCCAACTGCCGAACTTCCAGTACCTGCCGGCCATCTCGCGCCCGCACCTGGATCCCACCTGGCCCGGACAGACCGGCAGACTGACGGTCTTCTTCCAGGAGGGCGGCGCTCTCCTGAAGGAAAAATCGGGATTCGAGCTCGACCCCCTCCAGACCGACGTCTACCTGTGCGGATCCCCCGGCATGGTCAAGGACATCCACGCCATCCTCGATCCGCTCGGGTACCGCAAGTGGAGCTCCACCTGCGATGGCTCCCTGCACATCGAGGAATACTGGAAAGACAAGGAATGACCGCCTGGTCCGCCTCCCGCATGTCCCTCCGTCTGCGGTTGGACGATGTGGGGTGGACCTCCCGCGGGGAGCTGGCATGGCTGGAAGGACGCTCCGACCGCAGCACGGTCGTGGTGCGCGGACTGGAAGGAAGCACCCGCGAACTGACCCCCGAACATTCGGTCCGCGCCGGTGTCGGATATGGCGGCGGCGACTTCGCGTTCGACCGCGACAGCCTGCTGTTCGTCGAACGCGGAGGGCCGTTGCAACGCAAAGCCCTGCCCCGCGGACTGGCCCAACCCATCCTGCCGCGCTTCGGCTCGGTGGCCTCCCCCACCCCGTCCCCCGACGGACGCTGGATCGCCTGCATCCACACGCAGGAAGACCTCGATGTCATCGCGCTGTGCGACCCCGCCGGCTCCCGTTGGCCCATCGACCTGGTGCGTGGAGCCGACTTCTACATGCAGCCCGTGTGGTCTCCCGACTCCCGCCGCCTGGCCTGGGTGGAGTGGAACCACCCCCAGATGCCCTGGGATGGCGGCACGCTGGTCGTGGGAACCCTCGAGGAGGGGCGATCCTCCACCCTGGCCTCGCGCGAAACGATCGATGGCGACGATTCCCATCCCGTCTTCCAGCCCGGATGGTCGCCCGATGGCTCCCACCTGGCCTGGATCGCCACCGACGGCGACGACCACGTCCTGAAGCTGCGCCACGAAGCGACGGGAACTGTCAAAGTCCTGCTGCGCGACAAGGGCTTGTTGCCGCCGGCGTGGGTGCAGGGCATGCGGGCCTGGACCTGGCGGCACGACGGCGCCGGATTGTGGATTCTCGCGCCCCGCGAAGGTCGAGGACGCATCGTCTGGGTGGGTCTCGACGGCACGACCTCGGTTCTGGACCCCGGCCCCTACTCGAACTTCGCCCAGATCACCGCCGCCCCCGACGCGGCGCGGTTCGCCGTGCTCGCCTCGGCGCCCTCCATCCCCGATCGGGTGGTCGTCTGGGAGAATGGCAACTGGCTGGTCGCCACCCATTCCGATCCGGAAGACCTCCCCGAAGACGCCTACCCCGTCTGTCAGGAAACGTCCTGGACATCCACCGACGGCCACACGGTGCACGGATTGCTGTACCAGCCCCGCAACTCCACGGGAAGCCACCCTCTCCTGGTGGGTGTGCACGGAGGCCCCACGGCCCAGCGCCTGATGGGCTTCCATGCCGAGGCCGGATTCTTCACCAGCCGTGGCTGGGCCGTGTTGGAAGTGAACTACCGCGGCTCGACCGGCTACGGCGAGAACTACCGCCGTGCGCTCGATGGCCGCTGGGGTGAACTCGATGTCGAGGATTGCGTGAGCGGGGCCCGAGCGATGGCCGAACGCGGCATTGCCCGCCCCGACCGCATGGCGATCAAAGGCGGCTCGTCCGGGGGCCTCACGGTGCTGAACGCACTGATCGAGCATCCCGGGACCTTCCGTGCCGGCGTCTCCAATTTCGGCGTCACCGACCTCGAAGCCCTCGCCCGCACCACCCACAAGTTCGAGCAACGCTACCTCGATCGACTCGTGGGCCCCCTGCCGCAGAGCCGCGACACCTACCGCCGTCGCAGCCCCGTGCACCAGGCCGAGCGCATCGTCGATCGCCTGGCTCTGTTCCAGGGCTCGGAAGACCGTGTGGTTCCGCCCGACCAGGCCCGGGTACTGGCCGCCGCGCTCCAGGAATTGGGACGTACGCCGCTGCTGCGTTTCTACGAAGGCGAAGGCCACGGGTGGCGCAAGGCGGAAACCATTCGGACCCATTATCAGGAAGTCCTCGATTTCCTGGATCAGGCATTCGCGACATGAGACCTCGGCACCGCACCGCTCCGGAAGGCGACTCGTGGCTGGAGCACAAGTTCCATTGGCTCCAGCGGGCCTGGCGCTTCCACCACATGAATGTCGTCCACCGCTCGCGCGATCCCCATGGGGCCGCCCAGTCGTTTGCGCTGGGCGTTTTCCTCGGGTTCATGCCCATCTCGGTGCTGGCCACGGTGCTGGCCTTGCTCATCCCGCGCAAACTCGGATGGCGCACCATCCCGGCCGTGGTGGGCACCTTCACCAGCAACTGGATCACGGCGCCGTTCATCCTGGGCGCTTCCGTGTTCGTGGGCCGCCTGGTCACCACCGGCGAGTGGAGCGGCTTCCAGGAACTCATCCCCCATGGCGGCACCATGGGCGAGAAGTTCGACCAGTACATGGAGCTGGGTGCCTCGTTTTTCCTGGGCATCACCTTGGTGTCGCTGGCCTCGGCCTTGGTCGCGTATCTGACCATGGTCCTGCTCATCCGCACCGCCATGCGTTTGCGCCAGCAGCGCGTCATGGAGCGGCTCAAAGAGCGCCTGCACGTGCCGCACATCCCGATGCCCCACCTGCCGCACCGCACCCCTCCGGCAAGCAAACCGGAGCCAGACCGCGTTCCTCCCCCCCCACCCGCGGACAAGTGAGTATATTTGCCCACCTTGGTCCATCTCCAGAACAGGAACGCTCCATGACCCAGAAGCTCCACTTCGACCCCGACGAGATCTACGCCAAGGGGATGTCCCCTTTCGAAGCCGTCGTCGTCGCCGCCCAGGAAGCCCGCTTCATCAACGAGCAGGCGCGCCTCGGCTTCCTGGAGCTCGATGGCGAGAAGCCCACCACCGTGGCTCTCGATCGCCTGCGCGCCGGCAAGATCACGATCTCCAACGGGGAGTGACCCGGTGGGTCAGGGGCTTTCGGGCCGCCGCGTGCTGCTGGGAGTCAGCGGCGGGATCGCGGCCTACAAGACTCCGGACCTGGTCCGACAGTTGCAGAAGGCGGGGGCCGAGGTCCGCTGCCTCCTGACACACAACGCGGCGCGGCTGGTTTCACCGGCCGCGCTTTCCGCGTTGACCCGACACCCGGTGGAGCTCGAGATCTTCGGGCAGGACGGATCGGTCTACACGCGCCACATCGAATGGGCCCAGTGGGCCGACGCCTACCTGGTGGCCCCGGCCACGGCCAACACCCTGGCGCGCCTGGCCGCGGGGCTCGCCGACGATCCCGTCGCGATGGCCTGGCTGGTGGTGCAGGCCCCCAAACTTCTGTGCCCGTCCATGAACACCCGCATGCTGGACGCGCCCGCCACCCGACGGAATCTGTCCACGCTGGAAGCCGACGGCGCCCGCCTGCTGTGGCCGGACGTGGGTGAACTGGCCTGCGGCGAAACCGGCCCCGGCCGCCTCCCCGATCCCGAGACCATCCTCGCACGCCTGGCCGAGCTGCTGGCGGTGCCCGACACCGGTCGCTCGCTGCTTCTGACCATGGGCCGCACCGAGGAGGCCATCGACGACGTGCGCATCCTGACCAATCGCAGTTCGGGCCGCACCGGCGCCGACCTCGCCGCCGAGGCCCTGCGACGCGGACATCGCGTCACGGTGGTCCGGGGTCCCTGCGAAGCCGCCGTCCCCCAGGGCGCCACGGTAGTGCCCGTCACCACGGCCCTGCAGATGCACGAAGCCGCCCTGCGCCTGTGGCCCGAGCACGACTGGGCCGTGTGCGCCGCGGCGGTGGCGGATTTCCGACCTGCCGCCCCGGCTGCGGGCAAGATCCCGGCCTCGCGCGGGCTGGCGTCCATAGAACTGACCCCCAATCCCGACATCCTCGCGCACCTGTGCGCCGCTCGGCGCCCCGACCAGCGCGTGGTCGGGTTCGCACTGGAAGCCGGCGATCTGGGCCGGGGATCGACCAAACTCGCCGCCAAGGGTGTGGATCTGGCCGTCTGCAACGATCCCCTCAAGGATCCCGCGCAGGGCGGCTTCGGGACCAACCGCGTCTGGGGCTGGATCGGCCCCGCCGGACAGGTTCCGTCACCGGCATGGATGTCCAAACCGGACCTCGCCTCGGGGGTGCTGGGCGCGCTCGAGGCCTCGTCGGCCCCCATCGGGCCGGCCTGATGTCGCCCTCTCCGGAAACCGTCCGCCGCTGGATCCGTCTGCAGCGCGAACTCGGCCTCGACGAGATCTTCCTCGACGAACCGTGGGCGCCTCCCGCATCGGCCCCCACGATCCCTCCCGTGCGCCCCGATGCCGCACCGCGCCGCGCCGCGCCCGTCTCCCCAGGCGCACCGGGGTCCTCGCAGGGTTCCAGGTCCTCGACCAGCGAGCAACCTCCCACACGCCCGGACCGCGCAGCCGCCCAAGCCACACCGCCTGCCCGCCGCGAGCCCATGCCTCCGCTGGCGCGGCCCGCCCCGCCGCCCCAGGCGCCGCGCACTCCGGCCCCCGCCCCGGTGCCTCGCCCCGTGCCCACCCGCGCTCCGGCGATCCCCGTCTTCAGCGCCCTGCCCGAACTTCACGCCCATGCCCGCGCCTGCACCCGCTGCATCCTGCACGGCAAACGCCGCGCCCAGGTGCTCGAGGGTGCCGCCACGTCGTCCACCTGGGCGGTGCTCACCCTCTACGGCTGGGCCGACGACGCCGATCGTGGACAACTTCTGTCCGGCACCTACGCGCAAGGCTTCCTCGATCTGGTCAAGGCCTCGGGCCTGCCCGCCCCGGTCGTGCTGCCTTTGCTTGCTTGTGCCCCCACCGATCCGGCCGACACCACCATCCAGGGCTTCACCGAGGCCGTGCGGTGCCGACCCTACTGGACCCAGGCCCTGAAGTTGCAGGGCGTGCGCGCCGTGTTGGTGCTGGACCACAAGGCCACCCAGTTCGCCCGTGGCCCCGCTTTCCCCGTGGCTTGGCCCGCGTTCCGCGGCGAGGCCTGGACCCTCGAAGGTCTGCCCGCCATCAGCACCCACCACCCCGCGCGCCTGGCGCGCAGCACCCAGCTCGCCCCCGAGGTCGCCTCCGACCTCGCCCTCCTGAAGACCCTGCTGGAAAAGGCCTGACCCACCGATGAGCGATCCACGTCTGGGGCTGCCCCGATCCGAAGAAGCCGAACGCTCCGTCCTGGGGGGCGTGCTGCGCGACTGGCGCGTCCTGGACGACATTCTCGCCGAAGTCTCCCCCAACGACTTCTACTCCGAACGCCACCGCGCCATCTTCGAGGCCATGCGCCAACTGGCCACCGAACAGGTACCGGTGGACCTGGTCACGCTTTCGGAGCGCCTGCGCCGCGACCGCCTGCTGGAGATGGCCGGCGGCGAGGTCTACCTCATGGACCTGGCGGACTCGGTGGTCTCGGCGGCGGGCATCCTGGCCCATGCCGGTATCGTGCGCGCCAAGAGTTCGCTGCGCGCCCTCATCGAGAGCGCCCGCAAGATCAACGAGATGGCCTTCGAAGACGCCGAAGACCCCGCGACGGTGCTGGACCGCGCCTCGTCGGAGATCATGGCGCTGGCCTCGCGCGGCGCCGCCCACAAGCTGCAGCCCATCAAGGACCTGATCCACCCCACGCTGCACAACATCTCCACCTACGGCGAGGCCCTTCTGGGCACCCCCACCGGATTCGTGGATGTGGACGCCTTGCTGCGCGGCCTGCGTCCGCATGCCATGATCGTGCTGGCGGCCCGTCCTGGCGTGGGCAAGACCTCCTTCGCCCTGAACATCGCCCTCAACGCCGCCACCGGCGTGGGCGACCCCGAACACAAACCACACCCCGTCGCCATCTTCTCGATGGAAATGGGGTACATGGAACTGGTGGAGCGTCTGATCTGCTCGGCGGCGGAAATCGACGGCCACGCGCTGCACAAGGGCAACTACATGCCCCAGAAGCTCCAGCGCGACATCGAGCCCCTGTACCAGGCCCCGATCTACATCGACGACACCTCGGGCATGAACATCCTGGAGTTGCGCGCCCGCTGCAAGCGGCTGGCCTCGACCCTGCGCCAGCGCGGCGAAAAACTCGACCTGATCGTGGTCGACTACCTGCAACTGATGGAATCGCCCAACAAGAGCGGCGGCGACAACCGCCAGGCCGAAGTCGCCCAGATCTCGCGCGGACTCAAGCAGTTGGCCAAGGAACTGGAGTGCCCGGTGCTGGCCCTGTCGCAGCTTTCGCGCGAACCGGCCAAGGGCGATGCCCAGCCGGCCCTGCACCACCTGCGCGAATCGGGGGCCATCGAGCAGGACGCCGACATCGTGGCGTTCCTCCATCCCGACGCCGAAGAACCCGGAAAGGTGTGGCTTTTGGTGAAGAAACACCGTGCCGGCGCCCAGGCCGACATTCCTCTGACCTTCCGCAAGGAATTCACGAGGTACTACGATTACTCGATGCGCATGGATCCCGACCATGGATTCTAGGTCCTCGATTCCGGTCGCCATCCTCGAAGGGATCGGCCAGATCGCCACCGACGCGTTCGCGCGCGTCCGCGCCTTCATCATCGGCGCGCTGATGTCGGTCGGAGACATGGTCTCCACCTGCGTGCGCGTCTTCCTGCTGTTTCCCAAGGCCTTCCGCCATCCGGGCCTGATCATGAAACAGGCCATGGAGCTGGGCGTGGCCTCCATGCCGCTGATCTTCGTCACCAGCCTCTTCGTGGGCATGGTGGCGGCCGTCTCGGCCAAATACCAGTTCCGCAACATGGTGCCCCTGAAATACCTGGGCACCGCGGTCACCAAACTCACGCTCCTGGAACTCAGTCCGGTGCTGACCGCCCTGGTGATGTCGGGCCGCATCGGGTCATCGATCGCCGCCCAGGTGGCCTCCATGAAAGAGAAGGAAGAGGTGGACGCCTACACGGTCCTGGACCTCGATCCTCTGCGCTTTCTGGCCGCCCCGCGCATCATGGTGGGCATGCTCGCCCTGCCCGTGCTGACCACAATCGCCACCTTCCTGGCCGTCGTGGGCGCCTGGGCCGTGTCCGTGGGAGGCCTGGGGGTCACCAGCTACACCTTCCTGGCCGGAACCCGCATGTTCTTCAGCAACTACGACATCTTCGTGTGCCTGGTGAAGGCCACCGTCTTCGGGTTGCTCATCTCGCTTCTGGGCTACTACCACGGCATGCATGCGGCCGGCGGCGCCAAAGGCGTCGGCGAGGCCACCATGAAATCCGTCGTGAGCTCGTCGGTCATGATCCTCATGTTCGATTTCCTCATCGCGTTCCTGCTCCTGTTCTGAGCGTCGTCCAAGGAGACCACCCGTGCCCGGCGTGCATATCGATCCCAACGACGTGATCATCCACTTGAGGGGCCTGCGCAAGAGCTTCTGGAACAAGGAAGGCGAGCAGGCGGTCCTGAAGGACGTCAACCTTTCCATCCGCCGCGGCGAGACGATGGTCATCATCGGCGGTTCGGGCGGCGGCAAGTCGGTCATCCTCAAGCACATGATCGGGCTTCTGCAGCCCGACGCGGGCGAAGTGGAGGTGGACGGTCGTGTGATCTCGTCGCCCACGTTCTTCGACACCGCGACCATCCGCCGCAAGATGGGCATGCTCTTCCAGATGGGCGCCCTCTTCGATTCCATGAGCGTGGGAGAGAACATCGCCTTCGCCCTGCGCGAACACAACCCGGGCATCCCGGAAGACTCGGTCGACGAGATCGTGGCGCGCTTGCTTGGATTGATCAACCTCAATCCGGCGTTCGCCTCGAAGATGCCCTCCGAGCTTTCCGGAGGCATGAAGAAACGCGTCTCGCTGGCGCGCACCCTGGCCGTCGAACCCGAGATCGTGCTCTACGACGAACCGACCACCGGCCTGGACCCGATCACCTCCGACGTGATCAACGACCTCATCATCGACACCCAGAAGCAGTTCCACGTCACCTCCGTGGTGGTCACCCACGACATGGTCTCGGCCTACAAGGTCGCCGACCGCATCGCCATGCTCTACCAGGGACACATCATCTTCGTGGGCACCCCCGACGAGGTGAAGGCCACCAAGAACCCCTACGTGCAGCAGTTCATCCGCGGCATGCGCAAGCTCGAGGCCGTGCCGGAGTGACGGATTCCGTCAATTCCGCGCGCGCCCGGAGTTCCGCGACCGATTCGACCGGGGGCATCGGGTGAGCAAGGCCAAGACGGTCTGGGTGTGTTCGTCGTGCGGGCATCGCAGCCCCAAATCGGGCGGATTCTGTCCGAGCTGCCGCGCGTACAACACCCTGCAGGAAGAAGCCGCCTCGCCCACCTTCGGGCGCACCGCGCAGGCGGTGCCGGGGTCGCAGGCCCGCCGCATGGGCGACATCTCCCTTGTGGACGCCGCGCGCATCACCACCGGCATCGCGGAATTCGACCGCGTGCTGGGCGGCGGCGTGGTGCCGGGTTCATTGGTGCTGGTGGGCGGAGACCCGGGCATCGGCAAGAGCACGCTGCTCATGCAGATGTGCGGCCGATTGGAGAAGCAGGCCGGGGTGCTCTACGTGACCGGCGAAGAATCCGCCGCGCAGGTGGCGTTGCGCTCGGAGCGTCTGGGCGGCGGCGCGGCGCACATCTGGCTTCTGTGCGAGACGCGCATCGAGGCCATCCTGGCCGAACTGGAACGCCTGAAACCCCGCATCGTGGTGGTGGACTCCATCCAGACCGTCTACCGCGACACCCTCGAAAGCGCCCCCGGCACCGTCACCCAACTGCGCGAAAGCGCCGCGGCGTTGCTGGAATGGGCCAAGACCAGCGGGTCGGCGATCTTCCTGGTGGGGCACGTGACCAAGGACGGACAGCTTGCCGGACCTCGGGTGCTGGAGCACATGGTCGACACCGTGTTGTACTTCGAAGGCGACCGGCACCACCTGTACCGCCTGCTGCGCGCCACCAAGAATCGTTTTGGCGCCACCGGCGAGGTGGGTGTCTTCGAGATGCGCGCCACGGGCCTGGAAGGTGTGGCCAATCCGTCGGCACTTTTTCTGGGCGACCGGGGCCCCCGCCCCGGCATCTGCGTGACCGCCGCCCTGGAAGGATCGCGCCCGCTTCTGGTGGAAGTCCAGGCCTTGGCCGGCCCTACCCACTACAGCATGGCCCAGCGCGTGGCCACCGGCTTCGACGCCCGTCGCATGACCATCCTGCTGGCCCTCCTGGAGCGCCACGGCGGCATGAGCCTGGCCGGCTCAGACGTCTTCCTCTCCGTCGCCGGCGGCCTGAAACTCGACGACCCAGGCGGCGAACTCGCCGCCGCCCTGGCCGTGGCCTCCAGCCTGCGCGACCGCCCCCTGCCCACCGGCATGATCGCCCTGGGCGAACTGGGCCTGGGCGGCGAACTGCGCACCACGGCCCACCTGGACGCCCGCCTGCGCGAAGCCGTCCACATGGGTTTCACCACCGCCCTCATCCCCGCCGGCGGAAAGACAAAATCCGTCAAAGGTCTGGAGATCCGGGAAGTCCCCGACCTCTGGCAAGCCCTTCAGATCCTGTCCTGACCCGCACCCTGGCCCATGGACCTTCCCTTCTCGCTCCGGAGACTCGTCCCTTCCGACGCCACGGAGTACGGGAAGCTGATCCTGGCGGGCGCCGACACCGGGAAATTCCGCGTTTCGCAGAAGTACCAGACGGATCCCTTCACCGCCATCATGAGCATCCATCCGGGTAGTTCGGGGGTGGTGGCCGAATCGCCCCGGCACCCGGGGTTCGTCGGAGCGGGCATGGTCCAATTGGGAAGATGCCGGTGGGAAGGTCGAACCGTGCCCTATGGTCTCCACAACACCCTCGTTGTGCACCCGGCATTCCGCCGATGCGGCGTCGCGGCCGGCATCTCCACATGGAGGGAGAGCTTCGCCCGCGAACAGTTCGGAACAGAGGGTGGAGTCACCTTCGGGATGATTCAGCAGAGCAACAAGGGCTCCGAACGCACCGCCCGCAGATGGTACCGCGACCTTCTTGCCAACCGCTTGGTGGTCCTTGCGGTGCGGCCCCGCTCGAGAGCGCCCGAAAACGCGCCCCAATTCCAGGTTCGCCAAATTTCACCGCAGGAGATGGAGGAGGTCTCCGTCAGGCAGAACGGTTTCCACGACACCTTCAATCTCTATCCCCCGGAGACCGCCGAATCCCTCGCGCGGTGGTGCGGACCGTCGGTGTTCGATACGCCGCACCAGACCTACCATGTGGTCTCCGACCGCTCGGGGAACATCCTCGCGGGCCTCGGTCTGACAGAAAATGCCCGCCTGCGCAAGGTCGTCGTGGAACGGATGCCTCCCGCGTACGAATTCCTGAATCGGCTCCTGAAGGCGGTTCCCTTGGATCGCACCGTTTCGGACCTGGGTTTGAGTCGATTCTGGTTCACCCCCGGCCAAGCCGAGGCGGCTCGCCATCTGTTCGAGACCGTCCGGTGGGAATGCCGGGGCAAGGGAACCTTTCTCATGTGCCCCGCCGATCGGCTCAGCCCCATCGCGAAGATCCTTCCCATGCACCCTTGGTCCATCAAAACCCTGTGCGGAGTCGCTGTGAGTTCACCGTCCCCGGCTTCGCGAAACCGTCCGGTCTATTACGCCTGACCCCTCTCTCCGTGTCCAAGCGCCTGTAGAGATACCCTTGCGGATGCTCCCGGGGGGAGGACATGCGCGACGCGGATACGTTCGACTCTCGAGAGATTCGGCTTCAAAGATCCAGCTTTTCCACCAGCGGAAGAGCGATGCTCCGCAACAGCAGCGACAGGTGGCGCCAGACGCGTTGGCGCGACGCGGGAAGGTGGGCCACATGCACGAAGGACCATTCCGGATAGGCCATCGCTCCCCGACGTTTTTTGAAGGAACCGGCTCCGGAACTGAAGTTGAGAATCTTGCCCCGGGCAGCGGCATGGTCCATGCATAGACGCGAAGCCAGGCGGTACAGCCCCTCCGAACGAGGACGTGACATGTCGTAGCCCATCATCGGGACCGTGACGACGGCATCGTTTTCAAACATGCCGGCGAAGGCATCGATGCTGCCGTTTTCGATCCGGCGCAGAGCCCCGATCGACAGGGTTCCAGCTTCGCATTGCCGCCGCATCCACCCTGCGGTGAACTCGGGATTCAGAGGGCAGTATTTCCGGAGGTACAACTGGGCATAGAGATCCGCCAGACGCTCCCAGTCCTCGTCCTTCAAATCTGCACCGTGCACGGTCTGGTACGAACCGGAGCGCAGGAGTCGACCGTCAACCTGGCAATTGCGGCTTCGGTAGGCCTCCGATGCGAAGCCTTGCCTGAGATCGAAGATCCAGACCCTGCGACTGGGCAGGGCGATCCACCCGGAATCGAGGAATCCTTGAAGTCGTTTTCCGTCGGTGATCGGATTCAGGGACCGGATCCCGATCGCGTGGTCCGGAAACCGTTCCGCCAAGGTCCGCGCAAGCGCCGTTGGGTCGGCGGCGTCCCAGGAAGGCGGGTGGAGATTGGTCGACAGGAGGTAGTTGCCCACCTGCACCATCCGATCGGACCGCGCGACGACAAGCCGTCGACGGACCCAAAGGGCAAGAGCCCGAAGAAGGATTCCGACCAAGGGACGCTCCAGACGCCGAATCTCTTCCAGCGCATAGTCCCCGAAGGTGGCCGAGTACGACACCACCCAGCTATCCGGCTCTGCGCCGCGATCGTCCTGGATGCTGATGGGCATCCGGAATCCGTCCACCTCGAGCACTTCGTATCGACAGTGAATGTTCGGAACGTCCCCCGGGTGCGTCGAGCGTACCCAGCGGTCAGCAAACTCATCCATGGACCACCCCACAAGAACAAGCCCCGATCGGAGCTGCCGCCACCATCGGTCCTTCCACAGGAAAGTGGATCTCCCGACTCCGGAAAATCCCACAGGAAAATTCTCCCAACGCTACTTCCCCGACGCTCCCCACGCCTGTCCAAAACAATTCGAAGCCATCACAAGCGACGAACCTAGCCCCAAACCCACGCCCCTTGTTGCTCCGCACCAGCGAAGCGAGGTGCCCCAGCACCAACCAACGCACGCCGCCCGGCACCAGCGAAGCGAAGTGCCCAACGCCCCTCTCCCTCCCCCCCAGCGCCGTCAGCGCCGACGATCCGGGCTTTTCCAGGGATGAAGACGACCCGCCCCGACCCTCGACGGCGTCCGTGTTCGGGACGCCGAGAGGGGGAGGACCACTTCGGCATCCGCGAGTCGGTGGGGCACGGGCCCGCCCCGTGCCAGGGGAAGTATGCGCCCAGGAAAAGCCCGGATCAAAAAGCCTGGCCGAAGTCGAGGTAGATTCCTGTGCCTTTGGGGCTCACTCCATAGTCCGCGCGCAGAACCGAACGGCCGCCATCGAGCAGCAGACGCAGTCCCCCACCACCAGCGGGCAACGGTTCTGCGGTCCAGACGCCGCGATGGGTGCCGGCCCGTCCTTCCTCGAAGAAGCCGGCGATCTGCCAGGGAGCGCCCCAGAGCTTGGGCATGCGCAGGCGCAGTTCCGCACCCGCGCACTGCACGGCTTCACCGCGCAACCGGCGATCTGGCAGACCCCGCAGAGCCTCGCGGAATCCCAGGTAAGGCGTTTCCCAGAACGGGATGTCACCCCAGCCGTTGACCGACCGCAGACGCCCAACGGCCGTGAGACGCCACAGCGTGACGGCTTGGGAGACATCGTTCTGCCAGGAGTGCCAGACGGTTTCCGACCCGGGAGTCGAGGTCTGGGCACGGGAGCGGAAGTAGATGCCGTGGCGCGGATCTTCCGGGAGGTCGCGCCCCTCGTGTTCGATCGCGGCGCCCGCGACCACGAAAACCCCGCCCTCCCGAGCCACGGTGGGAGCCCGGAATGCGCCCTCGTGTTCGGATGTGAGGTCCTCGACGTCCAGCATCAAGCTGCCCTCCACCGCCCACCCCGCGGGTAGGTAGCGCGCCACACGCGATTCAGCGATGACGTAGAGGGGGTCGTAGGAGGCCTTCAGGTGGTCGGGCGGCGGATTCCCCGAACCGTACCACAAGGACGGGAAACGTCCCACCTGGACCCCGTTGCGGGTACGCCAGACTCCTGCGATGGAATCGCGCAGCCATTCCAGGTCGAAATCGATCTGCTTCTTCCAGGTGACCACCACCTTGGCGTCCAGGTACCCCGGCACCCCCAGGAAATCACGCCCGCGGGTCTTGATGGCAGCGCCCGGCCCGGTCTCGGGAAGCGAAAACAGGGCGGGAATCACCAACCATCGCGTGGTGCGCTCCCCCGATTCCGGAGGGGTTGGTGAGGAGGCCTGGACGGACGTAGCAGGCGGCGTGGCCACCACCAGGGGATCGCGGACGATCGAATCCGGTGCGATGGTCTCCTGGGCGCCGCCGAGAGCAGCAAGGGAAAGGGCAATCATCGAGGCGAGAAAAGGGCCTCGGCTGCGCAGACGGGGGGCTTGTCGGCTGGTCATCAGACCTAAAAGGGTAGCTCATTCGTCGAAGTTGCCGGGGACCTTCGGCAGATCCCGAAACCGACATGTTTGCATCCTGCCGCCAGTTCAGCTCCCCGTCGCGGCGCGCAACATTTCCTCGCTGCACGCCAGCAGCTCCGACCCCCGAAAGGGCTTGGTCAGGATGCGCATGTTCTCCAGCCGGTCGAGGGAGTCGAGCGTGGTGGCACCCGTGACCAGAAGCACGGGAATCGGACGCCCCGAACGTCGTCGGATCTGGACGGCCAGGTCCAGGCCTGTGCCATCGGGAAGGCCTTGATCGACCACCAACAGATCGGGAAGCCCCTCCGCGAGGCTCTGGAGGGCTTCGGAGGCGTCGCGGCAGGCCACCACCCGATGGCGGATGGACAGGAGATCGTGCAGCAACTCGCGCAACGCCTGGTCGTCTTCGACCACGAGCACTCGATGGGGGGCATCGTCCACATCGAGATCTTCGGGCCCCGTGGAGGAATCCGCGCTGGTGTCGCGCGGTAGCGCGATCCGCCAGCGACGCCAACCACCACCCAGGACAATTTCCGACGCCTGGCCGTGGTGGGATTCCACGACCGCCAGGGCGAACTCGATCGCCGCCGAGGGGCGCTCGGAGGGCGGCTCGGTGGTGGCCTCCCGGCCGTCGATCGAGACCACGACCTCGTGGGCTTCCAGCGCCACCCGGACCCGGAGGGAACCCGGCCGAACGGAGCGCCAGGCCTTCTGGGACAGGAAATGCTCCAACGCGCACCCCAGCCTCTGGATGTCGGCGAAGAACCGACCGTCTTCCGTCGGCGGCGACCACTCGAGCTCGACTCCCCGGGCTCGGGCGATCTCCTCCAGTACGGGGTGCAACTCGGCGCACCACCCCCGGACCCGACAGGAAACGAGTGCCATCCGGGGCGCCTCCTGGCGCAGCAGGGGGTGGTCGCGCAGGATCTGGGTCTGGCGGCGCAGAGTGGTGACGGCACGGCGCAATTGGCGCCTGGCGTCGTCCTCGGGTGAGCCGTCGACGGGTTCGGGCAGGGCGAGCAGGCTCAGCGAGGCGAGCGGGGTGTGCAGGTCGTGCAGCACCTCGGCGAGGCGATCGCGCAAGGCTTCGACCTCGCTGGCGGCATCTTGGGGCGAGCGGTGCGCTCCTTCCGCCGCGGCGGGGCGGCGTCGACGGGCAGACATGGAGCCAATGGTACGACCTCGCGCAAGGTTCCAGCAAGCCCTTCGCGGACAACTACATTGGCACTCCCATGCAACTCGTTTCCAAGCTCTTCGGTCGTACCCTTCGTGAAGCTCCCTCCGACGCCGAGATGGCCTGCCACGTGTGGCTGGCCCGCGGAGGACTCATCCGCCGCCTCTCGACCGGCCTCTACGCCGTGCAGCCCTTGGGCCAGCGCGTCATCCGCCGCATCGAGGACGTCATCCGCCGCGAGATGGAGGGGATCGACGGACAAGAACTGTCCCTTCCCCTGGTGCAGCCCGCCGAGCTGTGGGAGAAGTCCGGCCGGTACCAGCTCATCGGCTCGGAACTGGTGCGTTTCAAGGATCGCACCGAGCACCCCATGGTGCTGGCCATGACCCACGAAGAGGCCGTCACCCAGGTGGCCTCCGAAGAACTCTCCAGCCACCGCCAGCTGCCCTTCATGCTCTGGCAGTTCCAACTCAAGTTCCGCGACGAGCCCCGCGCCCGCGGCGGCCTGATCCGTGTACGCGAATTCACCATGAAGGACGCGTATTCGTTCCACAAGGACACGGACTGCCTGGACGCCTACTACCAGCGCGCCTACGACGCCTACGTGCGCATCTTCCGCACCTGCGGCATCGAACCCGTCATCGTCCAGTCCGACACCGGCATCATGGGCGGCAAACTCGCCCATGAATTCATGCTGCAGAGTCCCTCGGGCGAAGACTACCTGATCCTCTGCCCCGAGACGGGCTTCTCGGCCAACGCCGAGATCGCCCAGTTCGCCCGCGAAGGAATCTCCGGCGAACCCCTCCCTCTGGAGAAGGTCGCGACCCCGGGCAAATCCTCCATCGAGGACGTATCGAAGCTTCTGGGGGTGGAAGCCAAGAACACCCTGAAGATGGTCATGTTCGGCGCCGAGATCGAGGGCAAGGAAGTCTTCGTGGCCGTCGCCCTGCGCGGCGACCTGGACGTGTCCGAGACCAAGGTCCGCAACACGCTCAAGGCCAAGCTTCTGTATCCGGCCACCGACGACATGATCCGCGCCGCCGGCATGGTGCCGGGATTCGCCTCGCCCATCGGCATGACCTCCGGGGTCCTCCTGGTCGACCTTTCCATTCCCGTCAGCGCCAACCTGGTCACCGGCGCCAACGAGGCCGGCTACCACGTCAAGAACGCCAACTTCGGCCGCGACTTCACCTGCACCGGCAAGTTCACCGAACCCGTCGACGTCGCGCAAGCCGCCGAAGGCCATCTCGAGATCGGCGGCGTGCATCGCCTGAAGTCGGTCCGCGGCATCGAGATCGGCAACATCTTCAAGCTGGGCACCAAGTTCTCCGAAGCCCTGGAATGCACCTACCAGGCCGAGGACAAGACCTCCAAGCCGGCGGTCATGGGTTGCTACGGCATCGGTGTGGGCCGCTTGATGGCCTCCATCGTGGAAAATTCGCACGACGACAACGGCATCGTCTGGCCCAAGGCCGTCACCCCGTTCCATGTGCACATCGTGCCGCTGGGCAAGGAAGCGGAAATCCTGGAAGACTGCCTCTCGCTGGGCCGCGAGCTCGAGGCCGCCGGTTTCGATGTCCTGGTGGACGACCGCGACGAACGCCCCGGCGTGAAGTTCAAGGACTCCGACATCTGGGGCGTGCCCGTGCGTCTGGCCCTGGGCGGCAAGTCGCGCGAACAAGGCGCCTTCGAATGGAAGGAACGCGCCGGCGGTGACATGCAGCTGGTGCCCAAGGCCGATCTGGTGGCCAAGGTCGCGGAGTTCTACAAGGCCTGACGCGCCCCGGTGGTCGAACTTGTCGAGACCCACCGCGCTGGTCTCGACAAGCTCGACCACCGGACAAGCGGCTCGACCACCGAGCCGGCGCCACCCGGCGCAGCTACTACGGGGCCTTCCAGACCACCACGCGGTCGCGCCCGGCATCCTTGGCGGCGTACAACGCCTTGTCGGCGTGTTCGAGCAGGTCGAAGGGGGAGCTCTGGTTGGTGGGCACGATGGTGGCCACACCCACCGAGATGGTGAGCGGGTGGCCGTCGACCTGGATGGCCAGGGAACGAACCGCCTGGCGCACGGTCTCGCCGACCACGCGCGCACCATCTTCCGGCACGGCAGGCAGCAGCACGGCGAATTCCTCGCCGCCGAAACGGCCGACCAGGTCTCCGGCCCGGCGCACCGCGGTGACCAGCGCCTGGGCGACG
Organism: Fibrobacteria bacterium; assembly: GCA_035913415.1. Lineage (GTDB taxonomy): Bacteria > Fibrobacterota > Fibrobacteria > UBA5070 > UBA5070 > UBA5070. Next base: position 18,646 of record JAMIIV010000062.1, read on the forward strand.
TCGCGCAGGCAGCGGTCGCCGAACAGGTGGCCCTGGCTGTCGTTGGCGCGTTTGAAGTGGTCGATGTCGATCATGAGCAGGGAAACAGGGGTCATGGAGCGGAGATTGCGAAGCCACTCGCGATCGAGTACCGCCTCCAACCGCCGCCGGTTGGCGATGCCCGTGAGAGGGTCGTGACCGGCGATTTCCTCGAGCCGGCGGTTGCGGGATTCCAGGTTGGACGCCTGGAGCTTCCATTCCTTCTCGCGCTCGCGGTATTCGAAGATCACGTTGCGCACGGCCAACGCGGAATTGACGCGCGACTGGAGCACCTTGCCGTCGACCGGATGCACGACATAATCCGTCGCGCCGGCGAGGAAGGCCTCGCGCAGATGGGCCGATTGCTCCAGGGCCGTGACCATGATGATGGGCACGTCGCGGTAACGCTCGGTGGCCTTGATCCGCCGGCAAGCCTCGACACCGTCGACGCCGGGCATCACGATGTCCATGAGGATGAGTTCGACCGCCGCGGGAGCAGGTCCGTCTTCGCGATACGGCGGCTCGGAGCCGTCGGCTTCCAGCCCCAGGAGCACGAAGGCGTCTTCGGCCGTGGCAGCGGTCTGGATGAAGGGGCACTCCCCCACGCGCACAAGGCCCGAGAGAAGTTCCCGGTTGGAACGAGAATCGTCGACGATCAGGATGGACATGGGTGCTACTCCAAAGAGTAGGTATTCCTGGAATTTTTGTTCATTGCTTCAGGTATCCACCTTCGACAGGAGCCCTCTCGATGCACGCCGTTCTCCTCACGTTGCACAACACCGGCCGTTACGCGGTCCTCGCCCTGGCCCTGTGGGCGCTGTGGCGTGCCGTCTCCGGACTCCTGGCCCGTGGTGGATGGCTGCCCTCCGACGAACGCGCCCGGCGCCTGTTCCCCATCGCGATGGACATCCAAGTCCTGCTGGGCCTGGTGTTGTTCGCCTTTCTTCCCCCGCTGGGGGAAGCCATCCGGATCCCCGAGGTTCGGTTCTACGCCATGGAGCACTCCACCATGGGGCTCGTCGCCATCGCGCTGGCACATATCGGCTCCGTGAAGGTCCGCAAACTCAAGGTTCCGCGCGAAAAGTTCCGCACCATGGCGATCTTCTACGGCCTCGCCCTGGTGGCCGTGTTGTCGCGCATGCCCTGGGACCGCTGGCTTCCCTTGCGCTGAAGCCCCTAGCCAGGCGCCCTTCGGGGCGCATTAGGTCTCACGGATCGCGGGCACGGAGTCTCTAGAAGAACGGCTTCCCGACCTGCCTCGGTGGGGCTCAAGCCAAAGGGATTCCCGAACCCGCGTCCCACACACGATTCTCGCGCGCGGCCCGCTCCAACCATCTCGCGGAGGCCTTGGGTGTACGGACCTGGGTCTGGAAATCGACGTGCACCACGCCGAAGCGTTTGGTGTAACCGTGCGCCCACTCGAAGTTGTCGAGCATGGACCAGGCGAAGAATCCGCGCACGGGCACACCTTCGGCGCACGCCTGCGCCAGGGCCAGCAGGTGCTCCCGGTAGTAGGCCACGCGATGCTGGTCGTCCAGGCCGCCGATTTCCCAGGCGCAGCCGCTCTCGGTGATGAACATCTCGCCGGGATTCCAACGGTCTTGCACGAACCGGGGCACGTAGTAGAGGATCTCGGGTTCGACAACCCATCCGAAATCCGTCTTCATCGCCTCCGGGCGCCGCCAGTTTTCCGGCTCGTGGACCGATACCCGATCGGCGAAATAGAGGTTCAAGCCCAGGAAGTCGGGTCGGTCGCCGATCAGTTCCATCTCTCCCGGCAGCACCTCGGGAACATCAGCCCCCAATTTCGCCCATTCCTCCGCCGGGTACGCCCCGAAATAGAGGGGATCCAACCACCACGCGGTCGCCTTCTCGAAACGCGTCCGGGCCAGCTCGCGGTCTTCCGGCGACGAGGTGGCCGGAAGGATGGGCCAGGGATTGTGCACAAACCCCACTTTGGCTCGATCGCGCCCCAGCACGTCGCGCAAGGCCCGCGAGGCGTGTGCGTGCGCCAGCAGGACCGTGTGCCGGCACTGGCGCACCACCTGCTCGGATTCCTTCAGCCCCGGCGCGAAAACGCCCAGGCGGTAGCCGTTGTCGGCGATGCACGGCCCTTCGTTGATGGTCATCCAGCGCTTCACCCGGTCGCCCAGCCGCAAGGCCAGGACTTCGGCCAGCTCCCCCATCGCCTTGCCCGTATCCCGCTGCCGCCAGCCGCCCCGATCCTCCAGGGCCTGGGGCAGGTCCCAGTGGAACAACGTCGGGCACGGCTCGATGCCCCTTTCCAGGCAACCGTCCACAAGACGCTCGTAGAAATCCAGGCCGAGCGAATTGACGGATCCTGTCCCATTGGGGAGGATCCGCGGCCAGGAGACGGAAAACCGGTAGGCCTTCAGCCCCAAGTCGCGCATGAGATCCAGGTCCGCCGACCACAGGCGGTAGTGGTCGCAGGCCACGTCGCCGGTATGGCCTTCCAGGATCTTCCCTTCGGTGTGGCAGAAGCGATCCCAGTTCGACTCGCCTTTGCCATCGGCGTCCCAAGCACCTTCGATCTGGTAGCTGGAGGTCGCCGTGCCCCACAGGAAGCCTTGTGGGAAGGCTTCGGTGCGGAGGGGGACGGTTCGAGGTTCGGCGTGCGGCATCATCGGTCTCCTGGGAATCGCGGAATTGGCGTTGTCGGCCAGGAAATGTTACCATGGCCATGGTGGAACTGACACCCGCGCATGTAGAACTGATTCTCCAGCAAGTGGTTGCTGCGGGTCTACGCTTGGCCAACGACCAAGTCACTTTCGCCTACCCGGGACGAAGACGATTCCCCTTGTTCCGCCACGAACAGCGCCGCCCACGCAAAGCCGCCGTGGAGCTGGCCGACGACTGTCGGAAACTGGTCGAGGCCCGCGGTACCAGTGCCCGCACGTGTGATGGCGCCTCCATTTCGGCCGATCTGCTCGCCGAACTCGAAGACTCCCTGGCCTCGCGCGATCCGGACTACGTGCCGGGCCATTTGCTGAGCCTCGTCCGTCTTTCGATGGACGTCGCGGACACGGCCACCACCGGACTCACCGCCGTCGAACGGCGTTCCTTCCACCAACTGGGACGCCGATTGCGGGAAATGCAATCCAGCGAGCGTCCCGTCGATCCCGAACTGTCTTCCGCCCTGCTGGTCACGCTGGCGGAAAACGACCCCCGCAGCCTCCGGGGCCTGGCCGACCTCCTGCGCTACCTCGACGAAGTCACTCTCCATCCTCTGGTGGGATGGCCGCAGTACGCCGCGACCGACGCGCTCCACCTGTTCCTGCACCTGGTCCACGTCTCCCAGCACGCCCGACAGCGCGCCGGGCGCCTGATCACGCCTCTGGATGCCTGCCTGGGGGCCCGGGCCGTGCTCGCCAACAGCCGCACCCTCCACCTGAGGGTCGGTGCCTTGCTGGACCTGGTGCTGCCGCTGGAGAACGAACGCCGCCAGGAACTCGACGAATGGCTCGACCAGGTGGACCATGCCGCCGTCGACGGCACCTTGTCACTTTCCGACGAAGGCAGCGACCCCACCTTCCGCATGGAAGCCTCCCGGATCCACCCCCCCGATCTGGTCCTGCAATCGGCTCGCAAGCTCCTGGCAAGCTCGCGCAACCACCCCGTCGGCGACACCCTCACCGCGCTGGAGCGGACCCTCTACCGCAAGATCTACCGCCAGGAAGGCCACAAACACCAGGTGGTCACGCTGTTGCGGCGCGAATTCGAACAACTGCTCCAGACCCGGCATCGCCGCGCCATGCGGGTGGGCTCGAGCACGTCGCGCATCGCCGTGGACCCCAGCACCATCGCGACCGAAATCCGTCATTGGCCGCGGGAATCCTGGACCCCCATTATCCAGCGGGCCGAGCGTCTCGAACGAGCCCGTGGCGGGGGCTGGAGTCCCTCCGGGTCCGATGCCATCGACCTCCTGTTCTCCGTCGGCGACGAACGTCCCGACTCCCTGCTGCCCGATGCCGAGGAATTCCTCCGCTGGACCCTCGACTGCCGAACCGACCTGCGGGAAGCCGTGGCGCGCCTGGACGAAGAGCGACGCGAAATGCTGGGCGCCTGGCTGCGGCGCCTCTTCCGGCTGTGCACCCAGCACGAGCAGGCCCGCCACTCGGCGCGCGACCCGCGATGGCGCTCCACCCAACCGTGGTCGCCCACAACCCCGTTGTTGTGGTACACGGCCGCTCGCGAGTTGTCGCGGCGCGGGCCCGAGCCCCGGCGCTGGAATCCCCAGATCCATGATCCCGACCTGCTGCTACCCACGCTGGAAGCCTCCGTCGTCTCGGTTCTGACCGACTGGCAGGTGCGTATGCCCTGGGAGCAGCGTCAATTCGGCGTGTGGCCCCTGGCGCTGCGCGGCGAAACCCTGCGCAACGGCCTCCGCCCCGGTGTCCTGGCCGCCCAGGAAAACGACGAGTGGCCCACACCGGTTTCGGTGCGCCTGCAGTTGCTGGAACGTGAACTCGAGTTCCGCTGTTGGCTGGGGGCCAAGGAGCGTGTTCGACTGTTCGAATCGACGGTCGTCTTCTCGGTCTGACGTTCGTGCGCGGATGAGGGCACGAAGGGCAACGGCGGCGCGCTGGGCACAACATCGTGTGAACGCGAATCCACCGCCCGACCTGCGAGAGCTCTCCTGAGCAAGGCCGAAGGGCGCGAGGCAGAGCCTCGCTCCTCAGGCATGTCCTGAGCTTGTCGAAGGGACGAGCGGTAGATTTCGGCCGCTCCGAGTTTTTTTCTCACTCTCTCAGAAGGTGTTTACGAAATATCGAACCGAACTCTCCGCTCGTCCTGAGGAGCGCCAAAGGCGCGTCTCGAAGGGCGTGCGGAGGGCTGCATGTCCAATTGGGTGGGATTGGGGATCGAGATTTGCTGCTTGAGCCATGATTCTCCGCCCTTCGAGACGCGAGGCAAAGCCTCGCTCCTCAGGACGAGCGGGGTTGTAGGGCTATTTCCGAATTCGTAAACACCTTCTCAGTCGACGACGAAGGACAACGAGGCAGGCTGGTCTCCGGACAGGCGTACGAAGTAGACCCCGCGCACGGCGGGCCTCTCGAAGGCGACGGCATCGGTGCCTTGGGCGCTGCCCAGCAGGCGGCCATGGGCATCGAGCAACTCGGCCCGCGCGGCTCCTTTGCCGACAACCTCGATGCGATTGCCCGCGGTGCGAGCCGACCAATGGACCTCGGGCTCGGCGCTGCGCTCGACACCGACCGGCTTGAGCGGGCCCCAGAAGTTCTGGAAGTTCCCGGTGAGCGTCAGCAGATAGATCAGTTGCCAGGAGTCGTTGTAATAGAGGTCCGTGGTGTGTCCAGCCACGGAGCTCGCACCCGAAGTGAGCCATGTGGTATCGGCCGGGTTGATCATGCCGGTGACGGCGTAGGCGCCCTTGTAGAGGGCATTCACATACCCACCCACGGTGGATCCGTCGAGGGCGACTTCGGCCCGCATGGTCCCGAAGGTGGCCCACTTGCCACGGATCCAGGTGTTCATCTTCGCCAGCACTTCCTTCTCGGCGGTGCCGCCGAACCACGCGTAGCCGACGGCGACGCGCCAAGGGGTGCGCACGGCATCGAAACCGAACATGGAAGTGCCGGTTCCGTTGTAGTCGACCGGATTGCCGTTGTTGTTGCACCAGTCGGAATTGAGACCCGTGGTCGGATTCTGGTTCTTCTTGAGCAACGCCACGGAATTGTCTGCGACCGTTTTCCAGTCGTGGGCGGGATCGACCGTGGCGAACAGGCGCAGGGCACCGATCGCGAAGTAGCTGGGATTGTACGGTGAGCCGAACTGCGAGCCGGGCTTCAGGAGCTTGTTGCCATCCACTTCGGAGGTCCACATCTTGCCCAGGAGCGCCTTGACGTCCGTCAGATACGACTCGTTGCCCCATTGCTTGTAGGCCATCGCCAAAGCGACGGCGACGTCCATTTCGGCATCGGTGGCGGCACCGGTGCTCTTGGCACTGTTGCAACCGTCGATCTTCCAGTGCATCAGTCCCTTGTCGTCCAGGAAGGACTGGTAGTACTTCCAGAGCTTGTCGAACATGGGTTTGGTGTTGTTGGTGGCGTTGTCCATGTACACCGTGATGAGCATGCCGTACCCGATGCCCTCGGAAACCGTGCAACTGCCGGCCTCGGTGCACCCGGCGGAGGTCGCCTTGTAGTCCTTCCACAACACCCGCGCCCGCTGGCCGTCGGGGCATTCGGCGTAGTAGTTGGATTTCCAGTCGGTGAACTTCTGCTGCATCTTCGCGGCGGCAGTCTGCTGCGCCCACCGCGCCCGCGCGCCGTAGGGGTATTCTGCAAAATAGGGAAACGCGTATTTCGTGGCGGCCTGGGCGGCTCCGACCAGGGTCAGGGCGGCAACGAATAGGGATTTCACGGATAAAACTCCGGGCTCGGTGGGTGAGAATGTGTGGGCGATTCCCCAAAGAGAGCAACTTGCTTCACAAGTTTGGTCGCAAAACCGCCATGGGAGGTTCACGTCGGTCATGCAATATCCGTTCGGCGGACTCTGTGGAATCCCCCCCCCCGGCTCAGCCCCTGAACAAGCCGCTCAGACGAGGTGCTCGAAGATGGCGCCCTCGAGATCGGCGCCTTCCAGTCGGGCACCGGTCATGTTGGCCCCGGCCAGTCGAGCTCCCCGGAGATTGGCGCGACGGAGATCCGCCTCGACGAGGTTGGCCTCGGTCAGATCGGCCCCTTCCAGGCACGTACCCCGGAGATTGGCGCCCTTGAGGTTCGCCCTCTCGAGCCAGGCCTCCTGCATGTGGGCATCTTCCAGATCGGCGCCTTCCAGCACCGCGGCGGTCAGGTGCGCTTCGCGCAGACGGGCAGCCGAAAGAAGTGCCCCAGACAGGTGCGCCCCCTCGAGATCGGCCCAACGCAGGTCGATGTCCTGGAGCATGGCGCGCTCGAGGTTTTCGCCCGCCAGATCGGCGGACAACAAGGTGCGTCCTTCACGGGCGGCGATCTCCAAGGCGGGCACGAGCTCTTCGTGGCTCTGGAGCAGGATACGCGCCGCCTCACGACCATGCACGACGGTTTTCCAATGCCGGGAGTGTTTTCCGGGTACACCGCTGGCGTGATCGAGTTCGGCCGGCGACAGATCGGTTTCCTCGACGGTCACGCCGGTGAAGTCGGCGCCCCCCAGCCCAGCGCCTTCCAGGCGGACATGCCGAAGCAGACTTCCCTGGAATTCGGCCAGCATGAGATTGGCGCCCCGCAGATCGGTCGAGATCAATCGTGCCTCGATCAGGTCGACATCCACCATGCGGGCATCGACGAAGGACGCCTCGAGGAGATCGGCGCGATTGAGTTTGGCTTCCGAGAGGTCGGCTTTGTCGAACTTGGCACGCACCAGGATGGCGTCGTCGAGGTTGGCCTCGGTCAGGGTCGCGCCGGTGAGATCGGCGTCGGAAAGATCCGCCCCCTCGAGATTGGCTTGCGCCAGATTCGCGCCGCGAAGGTCGGCACCCGCGAGGTTGGCGCCCGAAAGGTCTGCATGTTTGAAATTGGCTCCCGCGAGAATCGCATGGGCCATCTCGGCGTCTTCCAGGTCGGCCCCACGCAAGTTGGCGTCTGAGAGATCGGCGCGCAGAAGAGAGGCGCACTCGAGGTCGGCTTTGCGCAACTGGATGCCACGCAGGCGGGCATTGTCGAGGTGGATGTCGCGAAGCCTGCGCCCTTCCTTGATCGCGACCTGGAGCCATTCGCGCAGCTCGTCTTCCGTGTTCGGAAGAGGGGTTTTCCGGGTCTCTTCGGTTCCGGGGATCTCCTCGACGATGTACCACTGGTTCACGGGTAGTCTCCTGCACGGCTGATGAATCTTCGAGGACAGCGCCTTGAAGGCGCGCCAGCGGGAAGGGCCACTCCCGGCCCCCCCCCTGCCCAGGGGTAGAACCGGGAAACGGTCCAGGTCGACGATCAGGCGATCACCGCACTTCGGGCTCCCTCCTGGAAGTATGCCCTCACGCCGCCCGTGTGTCCACCGCGATGCGCGCCCGCAGTTGTCTGGTACTCCGACGCCCTTGCCAGGATCCGCCTGAGGCTGTACGTTTCCGCCCCTTGAAGTGTCCCTTCTGGCATCGGTCGGGCCTTCGTTTGCAATCGGGGTCTTAGCTCAGTTGGTAGAGCGATTCGTTCGCAATGAATAGGTCAGGGGTTCGATTCCCCTAGACTCCACTTTCGATAGGTCTAGCAAAGGTCAACAAGGGCCGGGAAACCCAGTAAAATGGCGGGTCCCGGCCCTTTTTCGTTCCCTCCGTGGTCCGGAGCGTTCCCGTAAAGTACCACCTATTCCGGTATAGGTGCGTACATTTTGCGTATGCCGCCCCCCCCTGGTTGCGTATTTTCGCCCCTGGAAGCGGTCGGAGTGTACGCAAAACCATGCCCAAGCTCGCCAAGCAATTGACCGATGCGGACTTTCGGAACGCCAAGCCGGGAGGACCGAAACCCGCAAGCCTTTGGAAGAACCCTGCTGTTCAGGAGCATTTCCCCTCCGGTGAGTGCATGGTTCCCGATGGAAAGGGCTTGAACCTTCGGGTGAGGACCATTTCGGAGGATCCGCCCGAGCACTCCAAAGTTTGGATCCTCCGGTACCGCTTCGGTGGCAAGGAAAAGAACCTGGCAATCAAGGGGGGGTATCCCGGCACCTCGTTGAAGGATGCACGGAAGGAAGCCGACCGCCTGCGCGCAATGGTGGCCCGGGGCGAGGATCCAGCAAGGGTACGCAAGGCCGGACAAGAGGAAGAGGCCCGGCGGGTTGCTGATGCACGAGAAGCGGAAGCCCTCGCCGCCAACACCTTCGAGAAGGTCGCCCGGGAGTGGTGGGAACGCAAGGCATCGAAGGACCAGACGGAAGGGACCGCCCGTACCAACCTCCGACGGCTGGAGGCCAACATCTTCCCGTTCATCGGGTCGCGTCCAATTGGCGACCTGCGCCCGGCGGACATCCTCGCCCCCCTGCGCCTGGTCGAGCAGCGGGGCGCCAATGAGACCGCGCACCGGATCCAATCAATTTGCAGCCAGGTATTCCGGTACGCTGTCGCCTGTGGCATCCTGGAGAGTGACCCGACCCGTGATCTGCGCGGCGCCCTGGAAACGCCAGCGGAAAGGCATTTCGCCGCCCTCACGGACCCGGCGGACGTGGCCGCGCTGTTGCGGTCCATCGCAGGGTACCACGGCTCCACGCCCACCCAAATCGCCCTCCGGCTGGGGGTGCTGACCTTCGTTCGCCCCGGGAACCTGCGCGGGGCGGAATGGTCGGAGTTCCACAACCTCGAGGACCCCAACCGGGCAGAGTGGCGGATCCCGGGGGCAAAGATGAAGATCAAGACCGCTCGCCCCTTCGTGGTGCCGCTGGCACCCCAAGCGGTCGCCCTCCTGGAGTCGGTGCGGCCCCTGGCTGGTCGGTCGCGGTACGTCTTCCCGTCGGTCCTGTCTGCGGATCGTCCGATGTCCAACAACACCGTGAACACCGCTCTGCGCCGCATGGGGTACACCCGCGACGAAATGACCGGGCACGGTGTCCGGGCAATGGCGAGAACCCTTTGCCACGAGGTTCTCGGATTCGCCCCCGACGTGATCGAGGAGCAACTGGCCCACGGCAAGAGCGGCCCCCTGGGGGATGCATACGACCGGACCCAGCACCTACCCGAGCGACGGCGCCTCATGCGGGCATGGGCCGACTACCTGGACAAGTTGGAGCGGGGTGAGGCATGAGCAAGCGGCCCGACCTGCGCGGAACCCTGCTGTATTATGATGACAACGGGGAGTGTATAGGCTTCAAGAAGGACAAGGACATCCCCCCCGAAGTCCGCGCTGCCCGGGACAGGATGCTGGCCGAAGATGCCGACCGCGCACGAGTTGAGTATCTGGCGAGGCTGTCGGCTCACTCTGACGAACCGTTGATCGTTCTTCGGATCCAAGATGAAGAGCTCGCGAAGATGGTCAAGGAAGGTCTGGCAACTGCCGAGGACTTTAACACATGGCGTCGTGCGACATCCTCCGGCCTGGTGCCGTTGCTTTATGCGGATGTCGCCACTGCCTTGTATGATCGGGTGACTGCCCGGATGCAGAAGGGCGTAGATCGCACGATTTGCCCGGAGGGTATGACCGACCTGGAACACGCATTGTTGGTTGCTGAAAACTGTGGATCCAAGGGAAGTCCTCCATCGGCACCAATGGCGGACCGGTTGCAGGTTGCGGCCCTGGACTGGTGGAGGCGGAACCCAAAGCTGTCTGCCCGTGCGGTCGCTGAAAATTTGGCGAGGGGGGAGAAGGCGAACGGAAGGAACGTGACGCCCGGGATTTTTGGGTCGGCTGAAACGATCCGCAAGGCGATCAAGAAACCGATCTCCGGGTAGCACCCCCCTTACCCACGCTGGAACGCCCATTCTATGGGGTTCGCTGCGGATTGAATACCCAAATCTTTGACGGAACGTGTCCGTACCGTTCAGGCTTCGAGAGTGTTTCTCGGACTCGGACGGACGGAGATTCCCAATGGAAAAACGAGCCCCCTCCCGCCTGGTCCGTCGCCCCGAAGTCCAAACGCTCACGGGCCTGCCCAAGTCCACCCTTTACGGCTACGTCGCGACCGGGGCGTTTCCTGCACCTGTCCGCTTGTCCACGCGCTCGGTGGCTTGGAATCTTTCGTCGGTATTGGATTGGATCGAGTCCAGGCAATCGGCCCGCCCCTCCATCGTGAAGGGGGCGTGATCCATGAACGCGATGAATACGCGATCCCGGGGGCGCCTCCGCCGGGACTGGATCGACGTTCCCGCCTTCCTCCGTTCGGAGGGGTTCACCTGGCGAGGGGAAGGCCCGTGGGTTGACCTCGGACTCTGCCCCTTCCACAAGGACACCCGGCCTTCCCTGCGGGGCAACCTGGAGACGGGGCGCCTGCGCTGTATGTCGTGCGGGTGGTCCGGCGACCTGGTGGCCTACGTCCAGCATCGGCACGGCCTTTCCTTCGTGGGCGCCGCTGGCATCCTCGGAGCCTGGGAGGTGCAGGCATGAATGCGCCCGTCCTGCGTCTCGCCCTGGCTCTCTGCTCTCCGGCGGACTCGTTCCCCGCCACGCTGCGCGACATCCTGCAATCCCACCCCGGGGACACCGCTGTCGAGGTGCAGGCCAGCGCCCCGGAATGGGGGCCGTTCGGACTTCGGTTCGGGGAGCGGTTCGGCGTGCGGGTTACCGACCTGTTGCTCTTCGAGTTGGACACGCTGGAAGGCGTCGAAGTCCTCGAGCACCCACCCACCCAGAAGCTCACGCCCAAGGAGTGCATGGACGCGATGATCCAGGCTGTAGCCGACACCAAGGGGTTGACCTTCGAGGAAGCCGACACGATGCTTCGGGAGGAAACGGATCGGACCTTTGCCCCCGCTACGGGGGCGGCTACGCCTTCGGTCGCGGTGGCTGCACATGCGCCCGTCCTGGAGCCAGCGCCCGCCCACAACGCCCCCCAGAGGCGTTTCCCGAAGGCCCCGGCGGACGTGGAGGCGTTCGCCTCTGCCATGCGGACCAAGCCGGGGATGGTTCTCGAGGCAATCCACGAGTACACCCACGCCGACGGCTCGCCCTGGTGGTGGGTGGCACGCTGGAAGAACCGTGCGACGGGTGAGAAGAGGATGAGCCAATTCCACCGAACACCCGCCGGAGACTTCGTTGGCAAGATGCCGGAACG
>JAMIIV010000063.1:0-2006 GCA_035913415.1 Fibrobacteria bacterium
TCCTCCCTTCCCTCATCTCCCCCTTCCGTGTCCTCCGTGTGTTCCGTGGTTCGCCCCGCCTGGGAATGTCCCTATCCCGTGCGACAGTCCTCAAAGAGGCCAATCAGGAGACCAGCGATCCCAGGCCCCGCATCCCCCCTCTGCGCAAATCTGCGCCATCTGCGGACCGTCCGTCGGGTTCCTCCGCGTGCTCTCGCTCCCCGTGTTCGGTGTGTAGGCCAAGGAGTCAAACTAAACGGTGACTGTGGAGCTGTTGAGAAACCCCCGCTGATCGCCCCCGGCCTTGACATAAGGCGTTGTAGTATGATATGATAGTAGCGTTACAGGAGGTAGCGCATGCAGACCAGAAAGGACCGGTGGCAGGGCGAGCTTTTCGTGGCGGGCGGCCTGGAGGGGCTTGTGCCCGCGGACCATGTGCTTCGGCGGGTGGACCGCGCGCTGGACTTTTCGTGGATCCACGAGGAGGTGCGCGGTTGTTACTGCCAGGACAACGGGCGGCCGAGCATTGACCCCGAGTCGGCGCTGCGGCTGATGCTGGCGGGGTTTTTCCAGGGGATCACGGAGGACCGACGCCTGATGCGGGAGGCGCAGGTGAACCTTGCGATCCGGTGGTTTGCCGGATACCGCCTGGACGAGACCCTCCCGGACCACAGCAGCCTGACGCGGATACGCGCGCGGTGGGGTGTGGAGGTGTTCCGCCGGGTCTTCGAGCGCACGGTGCGGGCGTGCATGGACGCGGGGCTGGTGGACGCGCGGACGGTGCATGTGGACGCGACGCTGATCCGCGCGGATGTGAGCTGGGACAGCCTGGTGACGCGGCACGCGGACCAGGTGCTGGAGGACAACACGGAGCCGGAGCCTTCCGGCGACGAGGGCGGGGTCGGCCCGGAAAAGCCCCGGGGCCGCAGACGGCCCCGAACGGAAAAGGCAAAGCGGCACAGCCCCACGGACCCCGACGCTACCATGGCGACCTCGAGCGCCGGCTACCACCTGGAGCCCTCGTACAAGCAGCACACGGCGGTGGAGGACAGCAACGGGGTGGTGGTGGACGTGGAGGTGACGACGGGCGAGCGCAGCGAGGGCGCGGAACTGGAGGGACAGCTTGCGCGGGTGCGGGAGCGGACGGGGGTTCCGACACAGGTGGTCACCTGCGACGCGGGGTACGCCTGGGCGGAAAACTACGATGCGTTGGAGCGCGCGGGGACGGACGCGGTGATCCCCCCCGCCCGCACCGCGCGCAGAGCCGCGGGGACACAGCGCATTCCGGCGCGGCGCTTCAAATACGACGAACACAACGGCCGCGTGGTCTGCCCTGCGGGCAACACGCTGCGCCGCGGCTCCCGGGACCGCGCGGACACGGGCACCTGGTACCGGGCCTGCGTGGCGGACTGCCGGGGCTGCCCGATGCGGGACCGGTGCCTGTCCCCCACGGCGCGCGTCCGGCAGGTCTTCATCGTGGACGGATACCCCGCGCTTCTCCGGGCGCGTCGCCGCAAGGAGAAGGGATGGGACGCCGCGACAAGGGAGCGCTACCGGCGCCACCGATGGCTGGTCGAGGGCACGCACGGACAGGCAAAGACCCGGCACGGACTGCGACGCGCCGCGCGTCGGGGACTGGACAATGTGCGCATCCAGGCCTACCTGACCGCCGCAGTGATGAACCTCAAGAAGTGTGCGGGGGCGTTTTGCGCGCTCTGGAGGGCCATAGGAGCCCTCCTGACGCCTCCAAACACCATCTCCGGAAAAACCATGTCGACCTTCCCGGCGGAGGTCGCCGCATGAGAAGCGAGTTCGCAAAGCGGAAGCTGGAGGGGGTTTCTCAACAGCTCCGCAGTTCCTCTTTCCCATGAAGGCGCCCCGCCACTGCTGTTTTCCATCGGGGGTGCAGAACCACTCCACGCAGTCGTGCGAATAGGCGCAGTGGGCGTGGACGGGGTTTCCGAACAGCCCCGCGCGGCGCATCTGGAGGAGGGCCAGGTTGTCCCGGCGGAAAGACCAGTTTTCCA
>JAMIIV010000064.1:0-5854 GCA_035913415.1 Fibrobacteria bacterium
CCCCACCACCGGAGCCTCGACCACCGGAGGATCGTCGAGCACCGGAGGAGGCCATCCTCGGCGCTTGGGCCGAAAGAATTGGAGCCTCGTTCCCGGGTCAGGGAGCGGGGCTCTTTCCGTTCGGGGCATGGGAAGCTCCTCCGGGCAGCGAACGGGGGAGGCCTGGCGGACGTCTCACGGGGCCTGTGCCCGCGTCGGACAGAATGTGTCGCTTTTGAAGGGCGCGGCACGAACGAAAAGCGCGGAAACCCAAGAAATCCGTGAACCCGACACCTCGGGCCCTCGACTCAATTCATGACCGCGACGACGCGGCCACCGCCCCAAGATCCTCGCTTCGGAGGTGTTCCATGTCAGGCTTCCGGTCCCACTTCGTGCTGCCCGCCCTGCTCGTCACCTCGGCCTCGGCCGATCTCGTGCTCGGCACGTTCGACACTCCGGCCGCCGATTCCCTCGCGGTCAAGAAGGCCTACGGGGCCTCGTCGTTTTCCAACGCGGCCTCGCCCAGGGCGCTGTCCGTCGCTGATGGTGCGCTCACGCTGACCACCACGCTGGCCAACCAGCCGGGAGGCGAATACTCCGCCAACGGCGGCATCCTGATGCCGCTCAACAGCCTGTGGGCCCCGACCGACATCCGCATGGTCACGGCGATCTCCTTCCGGATCAAGGGCTCGGGGGCCTACAACGTCAATGTCGCGTTGGGCTCGGATGCCTACAAGTTCGGAGCGGAAGGTGTCGTGCAAGTCGCCCCGGTCAAGGTGACTTCGGCTTGGACCACGGTCACCATCGCCTTGGCGCCGACCCCCGCGTTCGCCTGGATCAGTTGGATGGAAAACGAGGAGAAATACCCCGGTGGCACGGCAGCCTCCATCATCACGGACCCCGCCGAGGCAGGATACGCCGACGAAGCCGTGAACGTGGCGTTGACCGTCAAGCAGGTCCAGTTCAACATCGATCCCGCCTGGTCGGGGCCCACCAAGTGGACCGCGCCCGCTGCGGGCGTTACGACACTTTCTGTCGACGACATCGTCCTGGTGGGCTACGAAAAGCCCATCGTCAACGGCGTCGGGTGCCAGGCGAAACTCCCCTCCCTGGTCTTCTCCGACATGAAATCGCCCAGCAACGCCGCCGGGGGCTACTGGTTCGCCTACACGGATACCGGCGCCACCGGACCCGCCAAGGGAGCCTCCTCGGTGGTCCTGCCCGCGGGAGACAAGGCCTGGGCGGTGGACACGGCGTTGGGGGCCGCCACCTTGGTGGCCAATCTGGAGCGGCCGGGCACGAGCGTCTACGGAGGGTTTGCGGGGATCGGATCCGGGGCACCAGAAGGCGATCTCTTGAATCTGACGGGACTGGCCGCCATCGGATTCCCGCTGGCCATCCCGGCCGGGGCGGGAATCGACGTCGACAAGGTCCAGGGGATCGAATTCAAGGTCGCGAGAGCATCGGTGGCGGATTCTGCCACGCACTCGGTGTTCATCCCCGCGTACCAGTTCGCTGGTGGCCCCACGGACATTTGTGTCGATGTCGGGATGCTCAAGATGCCCGCATGGATGATCGGCAAGACCGGATTCCAGGAGTTCAGCCCCGAAGATGTCACCAGGCTTTCGTGGGAGATCAAGATCGCCGACCAGACGGGTGTGGTGACTTCGGTTCCCGCCCAGGGGTTCATGGTCGGGGCGGTCACGTTCCATGGCCTCGCGAAGCTGCCCGTCGGTGTGGGGCCTCGCCTCCAGCGGGCCGCACCGAACTTCTCGGCTCGGTACACCGAAGGCCTCCTGTCGCTGCGCGGCCTGGACGGCTACGCCACCCTCGAGATCGTCTCCCTCTCCGGTGCTCGGGTTGCCTCCTTGCCGGTGGCTTCGACAGTGCGCCTCCACCTCGATCGCGGCGCCTACCTGCTGGTGGCCCGCGGCGAAGGTCGGCCGGCTCTCTCCCGCTCTCTGGCCGTGACGCGTTGAGGTTCGGTACGATTCTGGCACCAAAAGGTGCCAGGAATCCGGGTTTCGGGTGAACCTGGTGGCATCTACAGGCGACGAAAGAGGCGAAGGGAGCCCACAAACGGCCCCCCGGATCGCACCAATCGAGGCTATACTCCATGACTGCTGGGTCGCTAGGGGCCCCGCCTATCACTTCCGGATCGACTCACCCTCAGATCGCGGCGATTCCTTCCGCCGCCCTGATGCCAGGTTGGGTCTCCTCGCCATCTCCAGACACCAACCAACCCAATCGCCCCACCGAGGATTTCATGAAACGCTCCATCCTCTCCCTCGCCTGCCTTGGCGGGATGCTCATGGCCCAGGGGGCGTCCGCCGCCTCCGACCAGATCCTTCCCTACAACTCCCTCAAGCTCAAGTACCCCCAGCTCGTCAGTTGGGATGAGCCCATGAAAACCCTCTGGGCGGGCTGGAAGAGCCGGTTCGTGGTGGGTGGTCAGGTGCAAGGCAACGATCCCTCGGGCAACAAGTCGGTCGTCTCCGAAGGCCAGGCCTACGGCATGATGATGGCGCTCTGGCTCAATGATCAGGCCACGTTCAACTCCATCTGGGCGGCCACCGAAGCCAACATGTGGAACGGCAAGTCTTACGGTTGGAAGGCTTCCGACAAGAACTCCTGGGCCGCCGACGCCGATCTCGACATCGCCGGCATGCTCATTTTCGCCTCGGCTCTTGTGGATGCCGGCCACTGGACCGACTACAAGGTGGGCGCGAACAACTACAAGGCCAAAGCCTTGATCAACCTGGCGGGTATCCACTCCGACATGATCTCCGGCGGCATGATCAAGTCCGGCAACTGGACCGGGGCCATGAACCCCAGCTACCAGGAAGTGCACTGGTACAAGGTGTTCGCCGAATTCCTGAAGGCCAACAACGCCACCGATCCCGGCTGGACCACCACCATCTACAATGGCGGATACCAGCTTCTGGCTGCCCAGCCCAGCGGCAACAAGGGCATGGCCCGCAACTTCTCGACCACCACCGGAGGCGCCCAGGGCGACGGCACCTCCATGCCCACCCGCGACGACATGGGATTCGACGCCTGCCGCGTGCCCTTCCGCGTGGGTCTGGACCTGATCTGGTACAAGAGCACCAAGGCAGCGGCTTGGGCCAAAGGTGCCTGGAACGGCGGCATCGTGACCGCGGAACGCCCGGGTATGTACAACAACCTGTCCGGGGGACCCAAGCTGTGGGGCTGGTGCGACGTCGCCGACATCAACTCGGGGGCCTGCACGCCGCAGTACGAAGGCTTCATGACCCGCGCCATGTGGGGTGCCTCCGCCCTGGGACTCTATGACACCGACGCTGCGGGCAAGGCCGCGTTCGTCGCGATCGCCCAGAACATTTCGGGCATCATCAATACCCGCAACTACCTGTCGTATTACGAAGACAACGCCACCAGCAAGCCTTCGATGAACTACTTCGCGCAGTCGCTGGGCCTGTTGGGCGTCATTGCCTTGTCGGGGCGCGCCGTGAACGTCTGGGACGACCTCAAGAACCCCTGGGTGGTCCCCGACACCTCGGCCCAGATCACTGCCGCGCTCAAGAGCAACATCACCTCCATCAACCTGTTTGGATCGGGCAAGAAGCCCGACACCGCTCTGTTCACCGCCACCCTCTCCAAGGCGGCCACCTGCACGCTCATGCTGACGGGAGCCACCTCCGGTGCCAAGTACCGCTCCATCCTGTCCGGAGCCACGTCGGTGAGCGTGAAGTGGAACACGAGCATGTTGCAGTCGTTCACCTCCGTCAAGTTCCTGGGCGGCGAAACCGTCAACGCCGAGCTGCGTGTCTCCGGGAAATCCATCCCGGTGGCCGCCGATGCCAAGACCTCCCTGACCATCGCTCCCGCGGTGGGCGTTGCGGCCCGTCCCGTCACCGCGACCCGCGCCCAGTGGGTTGGGTCCGAGCTGGTCCTGCCCCAAGGAGTGCTGCGTGGCGCCTCGTCCGCGACGGTTCGCGTCCTGGACATGCGCGGGCATGTCGTCGCCCAGGGCGCCTCGGCCGTCCAGGCCGACGAGCGCTCCACACGTCTGGCCATGAGCCGTCCCTCGGGCCTCTCCGGCCTGTTCACTCTCGAGGTTCTCGCCGACGGCGAAGCCTTCCGGGCGTCGCTGGCCGCGTTCTGATCCGGCCCTTCGTCCTGCACGAAGGAGTATCTTGATGACAACGCTCCGGGTTCTCGTGAACCCGGAGCGTTTCTTTTCCGACCAACAAGACGTCGTGACCCGAAACCTTCTCACATTCATGGCCCTGATGGTGGCCGCAGTCCAGGCTGATCTGCTCTGGACCTTCGACACGCCCGATCTTCGGCCCGGCGGGGTCGGAGGGGTCTATGGATATGTCTACCCTTCGAGTTCCTCTCCGGGAAAGACTCCCAAGCATACCGCTTCGCTGACGCGTACATCCTCCGGCGGGGCCATCGCACGGCTCGACTTCCAGCTCGATGGTGCCAAGTTCCCCTCCGCCGGACTGGGACTGATGTTCGACGGGGCCGCGCCCATGGACATCCGGGGATTGGATTCCATCACGCTCCGTTTGCGCTCCGATCGCAAACGCGTCGTGCGACTTTCGCTGGCCTCCACCGACAGTTCCTTGCGTGCGGTCGCCGACGATGGCGTCACTTTCGGCCGCGACACCGTCCTGGGCCCCGACTGGACGTCCTGGACCATTCGCGCCAGTGATCTCTCCTGGCCCTACTGGATCACCACGCGCCCCCCCGCCACCCGGGAGGAAGCCCTGTCACAGGTGTTTGCGCTCCAGTTCGACATCGCCTGCGAAGCCAAAGGTGGCATTTGTGCCTTGGATGCCGGTTTCCTGGAGCTCGATGACATCCGCTTGCATGGGGTGGGTGGGGCCTGGAAAGACCCGGCGGCCGGGGACTGTTCCAAGGAACGGCTCTCCATCGACGCTTTCGCCGCGGGTCCGGCGCGGCAGAACGATCTGGGCGGCTGGTGGTATGCCTACACGGATCGCACCTCCTCCGATTCCCTGGCTCTGGGGCGTAGCCGCATTCTGAACGCGACCCAGCCCGACAGCGCCCAGACCTGGCTTGGCCCCGACCAGGAAAGCCACCACGTGCGCATGAATTTCGACCTGGAGCGGTCGGCGGTGTGGTCCGGGTACGCGGCCATCGAAACCCAGTTGGCTCCCTCCTTGAATTCGATTCCCCAATCGCGGTCGTACCCGGGTATGAAGGCTCTCTCCTTCCAGTTGGGATTCGAATCGGGGTTTCCCGAGGCTCTGGGGGGCGTGGTCGTGCATCTGCGCAAGGCCCGCAGGGATTTCGAAGGTGGACGCGACCACCAGGTGCGCATTCCCTGGAGCCCGCAGGAGCGGACCTGGTGCCTGGATCTGTCCGGATTCCAGCAACCCTCGTTCGCCGAGTGGATCGAACCCTTCTCCACCGACAGTTTGGTGGCCCTTTCCTTCGAAGTGAAGCTCCCTCCTGCGCTGGCCTCCGCTTCGTCGGGATTTTATGTGAGCTCCATCGCCTTCCATGGCGAATCCGAGACGGGAATCACGCCACGTCGCGGCGGCTCCACCGATCATGTCCGCGTCACGGCCTCGGGCTGGCGACTGGAGCGGGCCGTGGCCTCCTCCCGCCCGGTGCCTTGGCGAATGCTCGATCCCCAGGGACGTGTTGTCGCCACCGGGGTGTTACCGGCTGGACGCCAGGTCGCGGAACTTCCGGCGACGGGCCCGGGCCTCACTGTACTCCAAGTGCAAGACCCCACGTCCCTCTCGGGCCATCGCCTCATCCGCCCCTGAACCAATCGACACTCGAGCGAGTCCGTTGGTCGCGAGTCCGGTGGTCGAAAGAGTCCGGTGGTCGAGCTTGTCGAGACCCACTCGGCTGG
>JAMIIV010000065.1:0-1195 GCA_035913415.1 Fibrobacteria bacterium
ATGGCAAAGGGCAAATTCGAGCGTACGAAGCCGCACGTGAACGTGGGGACGATCGGTCACGTGGATCACGGGAAGACGACCTTGACGGCGGCGATGACGCTGGTGCTGTCGAAGAAGTACGGTGGGGAGGCGAAGGCGTACGACCAGATCGACGCGGCGCCGGAGGAGAAGGCGCGTGGGATCACGATCAACACGGCGCACGTGGAGTACGAGACGGCGAAGCGGCACTATGCGCACGTGGACTGTCCTGGGCACGCGGACTACGTGAAGAACATGATCACGGGTGCGGCGCAGATGGACGGGGCGATTCTGGTGGTGTCGGCGGCGGACGGGCCGATGCCGCAGACGCGTGAGCACATTCTGCTGGCGCGGCAGGTTGGGGTGCCGTACATCATCGTGTACATGAACAAGGCGGACATGGTGGACGACAAGGAGCTTCTGGAGCTTGTCGAGATGGAGGTGCGGGAGCTGTTGTCGAAGTACCAGTTTCCTGGGGACAAGACGCCGATCGTGATCGGGTCGGCGAAGCTGGCGCTGGAAGGGGACAAGGGGGAGATGGGGGAGGGGTCGATCTTCAAGCTGGCGGAGGCGCTGGACAGCTACATTCCGCAGCCGGAGCGTGCGATCGACGGGCCGTTCCTGATGCCTGTGGAGGACGTGTTCTCGATTTCGGGTCGCGGGACGGTGGTGACGGGGCGGGTGGAGCGCGGGATCGTGAAGGTGGGGGACGCGCTGGAGATCGTGGGTCTGAAGCCGACGCTGCAGACGGTGTGCACGGGCGTGGAGATGTTCCGGAAGCTTCTGGACCAGGGGCAGGCGGGGGACAACGTCGGGGTGCTGCTGCGGGGGACGAAGCGGGAGGAAGTGGAGCGTGGTCAGGTGCTGGCGAAGCCGGGGTCGATCACGCCGCACACGAAGTTCAGCTGCGAGGTGTACGTGCTGTCGAAGGAGGAGGGTGGTCGGCACACGCCGTTCTTCCCGGGGTACCGGCCGCAGTTCTATTTCCGGACGACGGACGTGACGGGGAGCTGCGAGCTGCCTGCGGGGACGGAGATGGTGATGCCCGGGGACAACATCGGGATGGTGGTGACGCTGATTGCGCCGATCGCGATGGAAGAGGGGCTGCGGTTCGCGATCCGCGAGGGCGGCCGGACCGTCGGCGCCGGCGTCGTCGCCAAGGTCATCGAGTAGCAGG
>JAMIIV010000066.1:0-45405 GCA_035913415.1 Fibrobacteria bacterium
GCGGAGAAAAGGGGCAGTTGGCCATGCGCCGGAATGTTCCCTCGCGTGCGGCGCGCCTGCTCAAGCGATCCACCTTGCGGCAGGCCGTGGTCGCGCAACTGGTGCTGGCTCCGCCGGTGTCGGCGCGAAGGCTCAGGCCCTGACGTTGACGTTCTGTCCCAGGTTCGGCGGATTGGCCGAGATCGACGCCATGATGCCGGCCATCTGGGTGCGGGCCTGCTCCTGGGCCTTCACCAGTAGCGTGGTCTGGATCTGCGACGCCTGGTTGATGCTGGAGAAGTCGGAGGGTGAGTCGGGATGGATTTCCATGAGTCGCTCTTCGGTCTCTCCGCTTTTGCCCTTGAGTTGTTTTTCGCCTCGGGTTGACCTTTGCTGACCCTGCCGGAAGCGTCCCGTTTGACGGGTTTCTGGACCGCCTTGGAGAGTCTCGAAGGGGAGCAGAGCAGACTCGAGGCCGAAGCGGTCCACTTGGCGGAAATTCCCGCCCCCACCGGCAATGAACAATCCCGCGCCTTGGCGGTACGCGAACTGCTCGCCGAAGCCGTGGGGGATGCCCATATCGATTTTGCTGGCAACGTTCGCGCCTGCCTCAAGGGGCGCGCCGATCGCCCCGGCACCATGCTGCTGGCGCCTCTCGACTCCGGGTATCCCGAAGGGACCCAACCCGTCGTGGACGTGCGCCCTTCCCGACTGTCCGGCCGAGGGGTCGCCTCCCACGCCATCGCGCTGGCAAGTCTCGCGGGACTGGCCCGGACGCTGCGCACCCAACCCGTCGAAGGCCTGGGCGACATCTGGTTCGTGGCCACGGTCGGATCCGAAATGGCCGGCGACTTGCGCGGGACCTGCAACCTGTTCCCCTGGTTGCCCACCGCCGCCCGAAGGGTCCTTTGCCTGCAGGGACCAGGTCTGGGACGGCTCGACCATTGGTCGGTCGGAACCTATAGGGGTGAACTGGCTGTTTGGGCCCCCGGTGGCCACTGCTGGCGCGATGCGGGCAGACCCAACGCCTTGCGCCTGGCCATGCAATTTTCGACCAGCATGGAGTCGCTTCCCGGTTCGGGGTTTCCTCGCACGCTCTACAATCCCTCCCGACTCGAATCGGGAGACTCCTGGAATACGCTTCCCTCGCGCGCCGTGTTGTGGTTCGAGTTCCGTTCCGATGGCGAAGCGGAACTCCAGCGCATGATCCGCGGGGCCCAATCGGCCGCATCCGCCCTCTGCGAAGGATTGCCCGGTGCCCGATGCGAATTGCGCCAGCGCGGGTTCCGCCACGCCACGGGATTATTTCCCAACCACCCGCTGGTGACCGCGACCCAAGAAGCCCAGAACTGGGCCGGACTCGTGCCGCGCCTGGGCGCCTCCAGCTCCGATGCCTCGGTCTGCCTCCACTACGGCGTGGCCGCCGTGACCATCGGTTTGTGCGAGACGGTCGGCCTGGGCACGGGCATGGAGACCATCGAGCTGTCCAGCTTGGCCACCGGACTTCGCCAAGCCCTGGCCACGGCAATCCTTTTCGCGGGGAGCCCCGCCGAATGATGATCCTGACTCCCGAAGATTGGCTCGAACGGCGGACTCTCCAGCCCGCCAAGCACGAAGCGCGCCAACTTCCCGCCTTGCTTCGCGCCACCGGTCTCACGGTCGATCTCGTGCTCCTGACCCGCGATGCCGCCACCACCTTGGGTCGCCACCTCCTCACGCTGCGTCACGGCTGGCCAGGCAACGAATGCCCGTTCGGGCGCATCCTCGTCACCGATCTCGGCAGCAGCGACACCACCCTGGAAATCGCCGAGCAGGCACTCGCCGAGACCCTCCCCCCCGATGCCCCCCAAGCCGCCTCCTTGGGTCCGGCAGCGCATGGAGATGGCCTCGTCCGCGCCCTCACCCACTCGCGCGCAGACATCCTTCTCGTGGTACCGGCCCGGCTGGTGCGCCTGGATTTGGATGCCGTCGCCGCCCTGGTCGCCGCTTTTTGTCGGCTACCGGCCCTGCAATTCGCGCAAGGGTACCAGAGCGCCAGTGGCAGCGATCTTTCCCGCCTCCTGGCGCGCCCCCTTCTCTCCGCGCTCTTGCCCGAGCTCTCCGTCCTCGCCGATCCCGCCTGCCCCCTCCTGGCGCTGCGCCGTACGTCGTTTCTGACCGTTCCCATCGCCCGCACCTGCGGGTACCAGCCCGCCCTCGCTGTGGAAGCCTGGCGCCAAGGTGGACTCGACGCCTTGGCCCAAGTCCGCATCCCTCCTCTGGAGTGGGGCGACCAGGGCACCGGCGATGACGCCGAATGCGGCTTCCGCACCGGGCTCGCGCTCCTGGAGGCACTCCGTCGCGCACGCCGGTTGAGTGTCCCGCAAGAGCTCGGCCATCTCTCCACATCGCTGGTCGACAGCCCTTCCGGGGGACTGCTGGCCCGTACCCATCTCGACATCTTCCCTTGGCGCGATCCTCCAGCGCCTACCCCCAGGACCACCGTTGTCTAACTTTCCCTCGATGCCCATATCCGCCCCCTTCGACTGGGAACACCTCCAGTGGCACCTCGACCCCATCGCCGTGCAACTGGGCCCCCTTGCCGTGCGCTGGTACGGACTCATGTACGCCGTCGCGTTCACGGTCTGCTACCTGCTGGTCATGCGCCGTCTGAAACGCGAAACCTGGGAATTCACCCGTGAACACATCGACCAGGCCCTGACCTGGATGGTGGTCGGCGTCCTTCTCGGTGGCCGCCTGGGGTACGTGTTCTTCTATGGCTGGGAGCATTTCAGCCAACACCCGTTGCAAATCGTGTTTCCCTTCTCCTTCGAAGGCGGCTTCCACTTCATCGGGATTTCTGGCATGAGCTACCACGGGGGCCTCGCCGGCTTCGCCGTGGCCATGATCCTCTTCGGCAGGCGCTACCGACTGGACGCCCTGCGCATGTCCGATCTGTACGTGCCCGCCGTCCCGCTGGGGTACACCTTCGGGCGGCTTGGCAACTTCCTCAACGGCGAGCTGTGGGGCCGTGTCTCTGACGTCCCCTGGGCCATGCGCTTTCCCGCCGACACCACCAACGCGTTGGCGGGTCTCGCTCCGCCGCTGCGCCACCCGTCGCAGCTCTACGAGGCCATGGGTGAAGGTGTGTTGCTGTGGGCCATTCTCTGGGCGCTTCGCAACAAGCCCTGGTTCCACAACCGCTCGTTGGCCTGCTACATCATGGGATATGGCATCATTCGCTTCTTCATCGAATACACCCGCCAACCCGACTCCCAACTGGGTTTCGTGCTCGGCTCCCTGAGCATGGGCCAGGTGCTCTGCTTGGCCATGATCGCCATCGGGGCGGTGCTGTCGCGTTTCCCCACCAAGGGTCGCGCCATGGTCAAGGCCTGAGATGAACAACCTCAACGAGCAGCTCTACATCCGCGATCTCCACCGGCATCCCGTGCTCACTCCGGAGGAGGAAAAGAGCTACATCCGCCGTCTCAAGGAAAATCCCGACGACAAGGATGCCCAGGACAAGCTCGTGACGGGAAACCTTCGCTTCGTGGTCTCGGTGGCCCGTCGCTACCAGAATCGCGGACTTTCGCTGCTCGAACTGGTCTCCGAGGGCAACATCGGGTTGTTCAAGGCCGCCCAGAGATTCGACGAAAGCAAGGAAGTCAAGTTCATCAGCTACGCCGTCTGGTGGATCCGCCAGGGCATCCAGAAGGCCCTGTTCGACCAGGTCGGAACGGTGCGCATCCCGCCCAACAAGTTGGCGCTGGCCAACAAGTTCAAGCGCACCCTGGCGCGCAACGGCGGCGACTACGACAAGACCATCGAGCTTCCCGAGTTCAAGGACTACTCCCACGAGATCCCCGAACTCCTCGAGAAGATGGAGGAAATCTCGCTGAACAGCCCCATCGGCGGCGGCGAAGACGGCGAAAACACCACCACCCTGCTGGATCTGCTGGGAAGCGATGGCGAACACGAGATCGAGTCGGAGATGGCCGAGCTCAAATCGATGCTCGAGAAGGTCCTGCGCGAGCTGCTCACCGAGCGCGAAGCCAAGGTCCTCTCCATGTACTACGGCATCAACTACAGCAAGGAATTCACCTTCGACGAGATCGGCAGGGAACTGAAGCTCACCCGCGAGCGTGTCCGCCAGATCAAGAACAAGAGTCTCAACAAGCTCCTGAAGAACAAGCCCGCGAACGACATCCTCAAGCCGTTCCTGGACTCGAGGTCTCCCGACGCATGAACCCGCCCCCCGCCGCACACCGCACGCACCAACTCCCCGCTCCCAAGGCGCCGAGGACCGCCGGATGAACCGCGTGGTCCGCAACGCCCTGTACGCCTTGCCGTTGCTCGTGCTGGGCCTGGGCGCCCTCCTTTGGTGGAATCGGGATTCCGCGGTGGTTCATCCGCAGCAGATGCCTTTCGGGTTCACGGGCGACACCACCTTGTTCGTGGGCCGCAACGTGGCCCTGCCCGGCGACGCCTCCGGAGCCCCCGCTGCCGACAAGGCCCTGCTGGGTCGGGCCATCGAGTTGCGCAAGAGCCAACCCGGACGCGCCCTCGAACTGTTCGAGGAACTCACGCGCCGCAACCCCCGGCTCGCCGAAGCCTGGGTCATGGCCGCCATGGTCCGCTTCGATGCCCGCACGCCTGCGGATTCCGTCCTGGCCGACACCCTGGTGGCCCGCGGACTCGTCCACGATGCGGGACACCCCTGGTTGCTGCTGCTGCGCGCCCGCACCCTGGAGTCGCGCGGAGAGCGCAAGGTGGCCCAGGAGCTACTCGAGAAGAGCCTCGACTTCGCCCCGACCTTCCGCCCCGCCATGGAAGCCTTGGCCCGCATCGAGATGAAATCGGGAAACCTCGCCCGCGCCCAGCGCATGGCGCAGTTGTCCATCTCGCTGGGCGGAAAGCGGGACACCCTCCCCTACGACCTCGTCGCGGAGATCCTCTTCGCCAGGGAGCGCGACGATTCCGCCCGCGAATGCCTCCGTGTCGGATTGGAGCGCTACCCCGCCGAACCCCGCTACTACTGGATCCGCGGTCTGCTCGCCGAAGCCAAAGGCGACACGGCCTCGGCCCGTCGCGACTACGAAAAGGCCCGATCCTCGGGCCGGCTCCCCGAAGCGGAGGAAGCCCTTCGCACCCTGGGGCTGAAGCCCCTCCACGGATCGTCGCGCATGGGCGGCGACATGGCGGGCTCGAAATCCGGCGATGTCACCTTCGCCGTCGAACTCCTGCAGCCGTTGGTGCGTGCCTACCCGCGTTCGGCGCCATTGCACTTCGCGCTGGGCCGGTCCTGGCAGGAGAAGGGCTACCTGGCCCAGGCCGACGACGCCTACCAGAAAGCGCTCGCCCTCGACAGCACCGTTCCCGGACTGCTGGCCTGGAGTCGGGAAAATCGCCGGCTTCTGGAAGAGAAATCGAAGCTGTTCACCCAGGCGGCCACCTCTTCGGGCGAAGCCTCCTCCACCTCGGCCGACGACCACTGGTACGACCTGGGCCACTACAAGCTGGCCTGGGGCATTCCTCGCTCCGACTTCCTCGCGCGATTCCCCGTCGGTCGCTTCGAAAAACCCGTGCCCGCCACGCTGACCGAAACCCGCATCATGTGGGGCATCGAACACCGCCACGCGTTGAAGTTCGACTCGACGGGCCTTTGGGCCATCCGGGTCACCCTGGTCAACCAAGGCAAGGCCTCCGTCGACCTCCTCGAAGAAGGGATCCGTCTGAACGCCCTGCAGGCGGGTTCAGGCAATTTCGAGGATCCGCGCATGTGCGGCGACATGGGCCAGATCGAAGCCGTCTGGTGGGAGACTGCCGACACCTACGAGCTGATGGTCCAGCAGAAGAAGCTGCCGAAGCTCCTGGGTCTGATCCGTCTGCGCAAGGAACGCGTCCCCGGCGGAGGAATCTGCGCGATCGCCCCGTTTGCCATGGACACCTTGCCATGAGTGACCATCCCCAGCGCTCCTACGGCACCGACGCCTCCCGCGCCCTGGCGTTGGC
This sequence comes from Fibrobacteria bacterium, assembly GCA_035913415.1. Lineage (GTDB taxonomy): Bacteria > Fibrobacterota > Fibrobacteria > UBA5070 > UBA5070 > UBA5070. The sequence goes on from JAMIIV010000066.1 coordinate 5,971, forward strand.
GCTGATGACCAGCACCCACGCGCTGCGGGTCGCGCGCCCCGACCAGGCCTCCGACCTCTCGATCTGGCTCTTGCGCCTGGAGCCCGTGACCCCGGTCCTGTTCGCCCTTCTGGCCGGAGCCGGTCTGGCCGCTTCGCAGGAGCGCCGTCCCGCCGCCAATTGGCGGGCACACCACCTGTTGCGCGGGCTGGCGCTGATCGCCCTCTCGTGGCTGTTGTTCCTGCCCTACCATGGGCCGCAGTGGCCCGAATCCATCCTCTCGACCGGCATCCTGCAATGCCTGGGCACCGGAATCATCCTCGCGTCGTTGCTGGCCTCCCCCATCGCTTCGGGCTTGGTCGGCATCGCCTCGCTGGTGGGCTGGACACTTCTCGATTCCCAAGGCATCCGCATCGACGGACTGAACCAGGGATCGTTCCCGATGTTCCCGTGTGTCCCGTTGCTGCTGCTCGGACACTCCTGGACCCGCCTCTCCCACCAGCGGGAGCACCTCCGCAGCGCCTTGTCCGTCGCCGCGGTCCTGGTGATCGTGGTCCAGTCCATCCACCCGGGCTTTCGCAACGTCTGGGGCGACTGGGGCATGACCGATACGTTCCAGAGGTACGCGGTTTCCCTCCATGGCTCTGGTGGATTCGCCCTCATGCGCGACCTCGCGACGGGTGTCGAGGTGGGCGAGAAGACCATGCGCTTCTGGCACACCAAGCCGGTCATCGTGCCGTTGCTGGTGGCCCTGGCCGCCTTGGTCATCGTCTTCTTCCGCACCGCCTCCAGTCACATCCCTTCCGACGTGCGCATCTTCTCGCTCCTGGGACGCCATTCCCTGGCCTACTACCTGGCCCACTTCCTGGGCCTGGGTCTGTTGACCCTGCTTCCCTCCGCCCTCCGCCACGCCGCCTGGACCTGGCTCGTCGCGACCCTCGCGATGACCCTTCTCGGCGTCGCCTACTCCTTCTGGCGCGAACGCGCCCGCAAAGGCACCCCCGCATGAGCTACACCCTCCAGACCGACCTCACCGAAGCCCAACTCGACGCCTGGCTCCGCCTCCCCGAGATCGCCGTCGACACCGAGCTCCACGGCCTGCGACTGGGTCGCGACAAGGTCCTGCTGGTGCAGGTCGGAGACGGTGAAGGAAACGTGGCACTGGTCCGCACCGCCGGCCTCTCGAGCTGCCCGCCCCGGCTGCGCACCCTCCTGGAAGCGCCCTCGGTCCTGAAGCTGTTCCACTTCGCCCTCACCGACATCGCGTTCCTGCGCGAAAGTCTCGAGGTCACCGTACGTCCCTTCTTCTGCACCCGCACAGCCTCCAAGCTGGTGCGGACCTACACCCAGAGCCACGGCCTCAAGGACCTGGTGAAGGAATTCCTGGGGATCGAGATGGACAAACAGGCCCAGCAGACCGACTGGTCGCGCCCCGATCTGTCCGAAACCCAGCTCAAATACGCCGCCTCGGACGTGTTGTACCTGATCGCCCTCTACAAGCGTCTTGTGGACATGTTGGCCGCCCGCGGCACCCTCGCTTCGGGCGAGACCATGTCCGACCTGGCCTGGCGGTCGATGGACACACTCGCCCTGGTCGCCGACCTCCATCGTTCCGGGTACGGTGTCGGCTCGGACGGCTGGCACCTCGAGCTCTTCGAACACTGACCACTCCCGGGCCGCGCCCAGCGCCGCCTTGTTGTCAGTTTCCGACCAGCAGGTAGGTCCAGGCGTCGGCGAGCATGTTCGCTCCGTCCCAGAAGCGCGGCAGCTCCACGTCGACCGCCAAGGCGTTGTGGTGCGGCGCGGCCGTCGGATGCTCGCGCGCCGGATCCAGATCGGTCCACAACACGCGGGCGTGGGCGTAGGGCGGGTCCTCCGACTCGACGACGGATTCCGTCGCATCGGGGCAGACCGCCGCGGCCATCCGCCGGGCCACGGATTCGGGCACCAGTTCGTCGCGGCGATGGAACAGGCAGAATCGGCGGGAGGTCGGGGTCGACCACGGGCGGGAGATCCAGGAGGCGATGTTTCCCTCCCCCCGGTCCCAATCGGCCCAACCGGCGCACACCACCCTCTCCAGGGAGTGCTCGACGGCCATCAACGCCGCATAGCCTCCACCGAGGGAATGGCCCACCAACGCCAGGGCACCCCAGACCGGTTCGCCGGCGGACAGGAATCCCTCCCAGCCTTCGTCGGGCCGGGTGCGCACGGCTTCCGCCAGGACGGCCGCCAGACGGTCGCGCAGACACTCGCCCTCGGGAAGCGCTTCGGCCCCATCGCGCGCCACTCCGTCCCACACGGTGCGGCGCAAAGACTCGTGGCGGGACACGTCGCCGCCAGCCAATTCGTTGATCGAGACGTCGTTGGGATAACGCAGCACCAGCGCGTGCAGGCCGAGATCGGCGGCCTGATCGGCCACGCGACGGTAGTCGCGGGGCAGCCCCCCCGTGCCGGGCAGGATCAGGCACAGACGCCCCGCGGCCACCACCCTGTCGTTGCGCGACAGATAATGGGGCGAGGTCCAGCGCTGGACGCGCGCGTCGCAATCGCGGGGAGACAGGAATCCCTTCATGCGTGCACGCCGCCGATCAGGCGCGCCAGGCGCGGAACGATCGCCCCTCGACCACAACGGAATCCGCCCACAGGTCGTGCAGCCCGCGCCTGTCGGGGCGCATCAGGACAAACAGCGCGGCAACCCACACCACCATGAAGGCCAGATGCGCCGCCCATCCCCAGCCGGAGGGATTCGTGGCGGCTTCGGCCATCAGTTCGTCGAGGGTGGCTCCCGGCCCCAGGCGCGCCATGGCGCCGGCCTGCTCGACCAACGACAGGATCTGAACCGCCACGAAAGGGGCCTGCCGATTCCACGCCCTCCGCCATCCCACGGAAGCCTGCCCCGGAACGTTGACTCGCAGTCCCAGGAGCAACTTGCCAGGGGTCGCGCCCAGATGGGCCACGAACGCCACGAGACTGGATTGCCAGAGAACGACAAGCAACCCGGTGGGCAACATCGTTCCCCATTGGTAGCTGAGCCTGACAACGTCGGAAAAGGCCACGCCGACCAGGATGAACAGGGCGAGGTCGGCCGACTGGGCCAGGGCCCGTTTCCACAGCGGGGCGGGACGGAAGAGCTGGATGTCGCCATTGGGGGCCATGATGGGGCAAAGGTACCAACCTCGGCCCGACGGATCCTACCTTTGCGCGTCTATGGCCAAGTCCTGGTTCTCCGCGCGGTTGCTGCTCAACTGCGTCCTCGTCCTCGGAATACCCGCGCTGATCGGCGTCGTGGGTGTGTTCGCCCTCTTCTGGCATTTCGCCAAGGACGTGCCCCCCCTCGACGACCTCCGTTCCATCACGCCCACCCTGTCCACGCAGGTCTTCGACAAGGACGGCAAGCCGTTCGGGGAGTTCTTCGTCGAGCGCCGCAATTGGGTTCCTCTCGACAGCATTCCCGAGACCCTGCAGAACGCCGTCATCGCCATCGAGGATCGTCGTTTCCACCAACACTGGGGCATGAATCTCTGGCGCACGGCGGGTGCGGCCGTGAACATGCTCCGCGGGCGCCGCCAAGGCGGCTCGACCATCACCCAGCAGTTGGCACGCAACGTGTTCCTGACGCAGCAGCGAACGTTCGCCCGAAAGATCCGCGAGGCCATCACCTCCGTCATGCTCGAGCGCTATTACACGAAGCGACAACTTCTGACCTACTACCTCAACGAAGTCGCCCTCGGCGGCGGCGCCTACGGCATGCAGGCGGCCTCGCGCATGTACTTCGGCAAGGACGTCTGGAAGCTCGACCTCAACGAATGCGCCACCCTCGCCGGCCTCATCCAGAGGCCCGAGGGCTACCGCCCCGACCGCCGCCCCGAACTGGCGGCCAAGCGCCGCAACCGCGTGTTGGCGGCCATGGCCGAGGTGGGCTACATCACCCAGGAGCAGCGCGACGAGACCTCCGCCCGTGCGGTGAAGGCCAAGCCCTGGAAGCGACTGAACACCGATGGCTCGTATTATCTCGAGATCGTGCGGGGGCACATCGAGAAGACCTACGGGGAAGAAGCGCTCTACCATGGCGGCCTCGAAGTCCACCTGCCCGTCGATCGCCGCATCCAGTTGGCCGCCGACTCCGCCGTGGCCTACCGCGTGGCGCGAGTCCAGCGGGCGGTGTACCGCCGCATCAACGCCAAGCTCAAGCTCGGGAAGCGCTACGGCATGGAAGATTCCCTGGTGGCCTACCACTTCGACAGCCTGTTCAGCAAATACCTCAAGGAGACCGGGCGCACCACCTGGAAGGATTCCGCCGAGTACGCCGACAGCATCGAGTACTACCAGGTCCAGGCGGCCGTCATCGTCATCGAGAACGCCACCGGCGAGGTGCGCGCCCTGGTGGGTGGTCGCAGCTTCGACGATTCCAAGTTCAATCGCGCCATCCAGGCCAGCCGCCAGGCGGGCTCCACCTTCAAGCCCTTCGTGTACGCCTCGGCCATCGAGCAAGGCGCCCTCCCGTCGGACATCATGCTCGACGACACCCTCGCCATCGACGACGGCTCCGGAGTGGTCTGGAGCCCGCACAACTACGACAACAAATACGAGGGACCTGTCACGTTGCGTCGTTCCCTCATGCTGTCCAAGAACATGCCTGCCGTGCAGGTCGCCATCCGCTACGGCATCAAGAACGTCATCGACCTGGCCCGCCGCGCCGGGATCAAATCCCAGCTCCCCGGCGTCTACTCCCTGGCGCTCGGCTCCGCCGACGTGACCCTCCTGGAGATGACCTCGGCCTATTCCTCCTTCGCCAACCTGGGCACCCGCATGGAACCCCGGCTCTGGGACTCCATCACCACCCGCGACGGCACCGTCCTGGAGCGCACCTTGAAGCGCTCCTACAGGGTCATGGACTCGGCGCCCGCCTACGTCGCCAACGACATGCTCCGCGACGTCATCCGCCACGGCACCGGGTTCCCCGCCATCCGGGCCGGTTTCACCTTCCCCGCCGGCGGCAAGACCGGCACCACCAACGACTACACCGACGCGTGGTTCGTGGGCTACACCCCGTTGTACACCTGCGGCGTCTGGATGGGCTTTGACCAGAAGAAGAAGCTCGGCTCCGGATTCACCGGCGGCGAAGTCGCCTTGCCCATCTGGATCGACGTGATGAAGACGGCCCACCTCGGTATCAAGCCCGTGGAGTGGCCGCGCCCGTCGGGAGTGGTCACGTTCACCGCCTGCGCCAAACCCAAGGCCGACGGCACCTGTGGGCAGGAACGCATGGAGTTCGGTGTGCGGGGCAATCCCTCCATCGGCGCCCCCCAGTCCTCTCCTGTGGCGCCGAACGCGGCCCCTTCCAGCTTGCCAGGCGTGGCGGCCCCTGCCGCCGCCCCCTCCGCACCCGAGGCCCGGAACAAGCCACTGCTGTTCTGATCGCCAGGTTGTCCCGCTAGCCAGACTCTGCCCCGTCACCGTCGAATCGGTCCGGTGCTCGAGCCTCTCCGGCGGTGGTCGAACCCCTCGCCCGGTGGTCGAGTCTGTCGAGACCAGCCGCGACGGCCTCGACAACTTGCATCCCCACCGGACTCCGCAGATTCCACAACGCGACGGCGATTGAAACACGTTTGAAAAACGCCGCGGTGACATGGTGTCCCCGTGGCTAGGATGGAGACATCATCCCCCGGCTTTTCCGGGGACGAATGTTCCACCCAATGCCCCAAAGGCCCCCATGCGATTCGCGGCGCTCCTTCTCCTGCTCGTCACCACCTCCTTCGCCCAGTCCCTCTCGGGGAAGGTTTGCGATGCCGAGGAGGGCAACGGCCTGAAGGACGTCGAAGTCTCGCTGGCGGTGGCGGGTCTGCGCACCACCACGGCCAAAAACGGCGACTGGACTCTCGGGTCGTCGTCCATCCACCGTCCTGCCAAGACGGAATCGCTCCGCCGCGACGGCATCGCTCTCGAAGACGGCAGGATCCGCCTGCGCCTGGGTGGGCACGACCATCGGGGAAGGCAAGTTCTCGTGGGCAGCCCGGCCTTCACAACCCCGACACCACCAGGCCGCGGCATGGAATCCGTGCTCGACACCCTGATCCTGGTCCGCGACGGGTACATCCAGCGGCGTATTCCGCTGACCTCCCTGGTCACCACCCCACGCGAAGACAGCATCCAGCGCATCCGCTACGCGGAGTGGGTGGATTCATCGCACGCCAACCGCAAAGCCGACACCCTCAACGGGTTTCTGCGCGGCCCACGGACGCTCACCCTGCGCTGGAGCGAACAAAGTTGGGACGCCATGATGAAGGCCATGACCGACTCCTGCGGGGCATTCGGAACCGGAGGTACCGGAGGTGCCACCAGCAAGCTCTGCAGCGAAGGCCAATACGACTACATCGAGAAGAGCGCGATGATCTGGGTTCCCGCCGACATCGAGACCGACGGTCAGGTCTGGAAGAACGTGGGAGTTCGACTGAAGGGCAATTGGTCCCTCCGCAGCGCCTGGACCTCCAAGGACTACGCCCTCCCGTTTCGCTTCAACACCGACAAGTTCGAGGATTCCCTTCCCGAAACCAAGAACCAGCGGTTCTACGGATTCCAGAAGGTCAGCCTCTACAATGGGGTACAGGATCCCACGGGCATCCGCGGTGCCGTGGCCAGCTCCATCTTCCGTCAATTCGGTGTGGCCGCCCCGATCTCCGTGCCGGTTCACCTCATCCTCAAATTCGGCGACACCACCAAGGACGTGGGTGCCTACGAGATGGTCGAGGTTCCCGACGAACCATTCCTTTCGCGCCATTTCGGCAACGATTCCGGCAATCTCTACAAGCCGGAATCCAGGCTCGACCAGTTCGTCGCCTCCGAATGGATGGACGAAGACATCCCCGGCGACCGCGCCGACGCCAAGTCCCTGATCTCGGTGATCAACGCGAGCAACCGCACCTCGGACTCCGCGGCTTGGCACCGCAATCTGGAGGCGGTCTTCGATGTCGATGGTTTCCTGCGGTGGCTGGCGGCCAGCACCGTGATCATGAACTGGGACTCGTACGGGATCTATCCCCACAACTACTACCTGTTCAACGACTTGGGCCGTTTCCGGTGGATCACCTACGATTTCGGCAACAGCTTCAACTACACCTTGGGCTCCCGGACCAGCATCTGGTACAACGAGCCTTCGGGCCTGGGTAGCGCCCAGGGCTCCTATCCGCTGATCAAGAACTTGCTGGCCGACAAGACCTACTGCGAGGCGTACCGGACCTACGCACAACTGGCCGTGGCCGGTCCTGCAAGCGCGCAGAACTTCCAATCCCTGGTTGACAAATACGGGCCGTGGGTTTCGGGCATAACCAGCACGGTGTCTCCCGTTTCCAAACTTCGCCCCTTCATGACAGGACGAATCACCGAAGTCCAGACCTCGTTGCGCAACACGTCCTGCCCGATCAAATAGGCGTCGGGAGCATACCCGGCGCGTTCGGGAGCCCATCCCAGCAGATTCGAGAGACTCCTCCCGTCGACAACCTGAACACCACGGTCGTGGTGGCACGACGTCCCTGTTGTCCGCACAACAGGGGCCGTGCGGGGAGATGGAGCCAGGGTGTGCCAAATCAAGGAAACAACACTCGTACACGTATCGTCCGCGCCCGAAGCGTTCTGAGGGCAGACCTGAAAGGAAAGAGGTGTCCATCGTGAAGAAGGCCTTGAGTTCTCTATTGGTGTCCCTCGTTTTGTTCGCACCCGCGACCGCCTTGGGCTGGCAGTTGTCGGGCAAGGTCCGTGATGCCGAAGAGGGCAACGGATTGAAGAGCGTCGAAGTCTCGCTGGCCGTGGCGGGTCTGCGCACCACCACGGCCAAAAATGGCGACTGGACCCTCGAAGGGGTGTCTTCCATCCAGCGCCTTGCGGGAACGGGGGCGATCCATCGCGACGGCATCGCCCTGGAAGACGGCAGAATCCGTCTGCAGCTTGGCGGGCACGACCACCGGGGCAGGCGGATCCTCGCCGCGGGTGAGGTGCCGGCCCCGCCTGCGCCGGCCACCCGCGGGATGGAACCCGTGCTCGACACCCTGGTCCTGGTCCGCGACGGGTACATCCAGCGGCGCATCCCCTTGGCGTCCCTGGTCAGCTCCACACGCGAAGACAGCATCCGACGCATCCGCTACGAGGGCTGGGTGGATTCTTCCCACGCCAACCGCAAAGCCGACACCCTGAACGGATTCACCAAGGGTTTCCGGACCATGACCTTCAAATGGTCCAAGCAGAACTGGGACCGCATGATGAAGGCGATGGCCGATTCCTGCGGAAGGTTCGGGACCAAGGGGGGAGGATTTGCCGGCGGCACCAGCAGGAACTGCCAGGACGGCCAATACGATCTGATCGAAAAGACCGCCCTGATCTGGGTCCCCGCCGATCTGGAGACCGACGGACAGGTCTGGCGCGACGTCGCGATCCGCCTCAAGGGCAACGCCTCGCTGCAGACCGCCTGGACATCGGGCAACTACGCGCTCCCCTTCCGGATCAACACCGACAAGTTCGAGGACTCCATCCCGACCACCAAGAACCAACGTTTCTACGGATTCCAGAAGGTGAGCTTCTACAACTCCCAGCAGGACTCCACCAGCATCAGAGGACCCATCGCCGGAGAGATCTTCCGCCAGTTCGGGATTCCCGCTCCCCTTTCCGTGCCCGTCAAGATCGTCCTGAAATTCGGAGACACGACAAAAAACGTCGGCATCTACGAAATGGTGGAGGTGCCCGACGAGCCGTTTCTGACCCGCAACTTCCAGAACGATTCGGGCAATCTGTACAAGCCACTCTCCAAACTCGACAAGTTCGTGGACAGCGAATGGGTCGACGAGGACATCCCCGGCGACCGCACCGACGCGAAGACCCTGATCGAGATGATCAATTCATCGCAGCGCACCGCGGACTCCGCGGCTTGGCACCGCGCCCTGGAGAGAGTCCTCGACGTGCAGGGATTCCTGCGCTGGCTCGCCGCCAGCACGGCCATCATGAACTGGGACGCCTACGGCAACCTGGCCCACAACTACTATCTGTTCAACGACAGCGGCACGTTCCGGTTCATCACCTACGATTTCGGCTGGAGTTTCGACTACCAGATGGCCACCAACGGCATCGTGTCGCGGACCAGCATCTGGTACGATGCGGCCGCGGGTGGATTCATGAATCTGGGACCTTTCCCGCTGGTGAAGAACCTGCTGGCCGACAAGAACTACTGCGAATCGTACCGCAAGTACATGACCGACGTGATCGCGGGCGCGGCCAGCGTGGCGAGTTTCCAGGCCAAGCTCGACAAATACGCCTCGTGGGTGGCTTCGGCCAACCCCAACACGGCCAAGATCCAGAGTCTGCGCGGCTTCATGACCGGCCGTATCGCCGAGATCCAGACCTCGTTGAACGCCAAGGCCTGTCCGATCAGGTGAAGCCCTGGTTATGCAGGATCATCGATGACATATCGAATCGCCGTCGGCGTTTTCCCGGTGGTCGAGCTCGTGGACCGGTGGTCGAGCCTGTGGACCGGTGATCGAGCCTGTGGACCGGTGGTCGAGCCTGTCGAGACCCACCCGACTGATCTCGACAGGCTCAACCACCGGATTTGCTTAGCCAGCGGGCAGGCGCGGCCACCGGATTCGCTCGACCGCCGGGCGGGTTCGACCACACGGTGACAGCTCGCCACCACCTTCTGGCGTAAATCCCCTGTCCCGCGACGGAATCAACCCCATCTTCACCACCATGACTCTCCTCCCTCTGCTCGCCCTCGGATTCGCGCTCCCCTCCGGCCCCGTGACCACCGTCCCCTGGAACGGATACACCGGTGCCGCAAGCTTCACCTACGACGATGCCCGGAGCAGCCAGATCCCGAACCTGCTGCCACAATTGGACGCCCTGGGGTTGAAGGCCACGTTCTTCATCGCCGTGACAGGGACGGGCGGAGATTTCGAAGCCAAAAAGAGTTCCTGGATCCAGGCCGCGAAGAACGGCCACGAGCTGGCCAACCACACCAAGAGCCACGTGAACGTTCCTGCCGACCCCAATGCGGCCAGCATCATCAAGGAGATGGCGACCTACCTGCGCGCTCTGGATCCTGTGGTCGAAGGCGTGACGTTCGCCTACCCCAACTGCACCGTGAACGGCAAGACCGGTGTCGGTTCGGAGAACTTCGTCGCCCGCGGCTGTGGACAGACCAGCTACGCCTGGGGAAACCAGCCCTACGACTGGATGAACGTCCAGGGACTCATCCTGACTCCCACGAGCGTCTCCACCGCGATCAGCATGCTTGGCACCGCCAAGTCGAGCAACTCCTGGGTGACCACCATCGTCCACGACGTCAAGGACAACCCCGACTCCTACAGCCTCACCCCCGCCGACAACAAGAAGATGCTCGATGCCGCGGTGTCGAACAAGCTGTGGGTCGCCACCTTCGAGGACGTCGCCGCCTACTACCGCGCCCACTTCTCCATGGACGCGGCCACCGCCACCAAGTCCGGCTCGGCGTGGAACGTCCAGTGGACCTCGCCCCATCCGAAGATGCCGCGCAGCGTGAAGCTGCGGGTCAAGCTCGCGTCGGCCACCTTCGGGACGGACCTGGTCGTCAAGCAGGGCACGACCACCATCGCTCCCGAATCCGACGGTTCGTACGTGGTCGAGTTCATGAAGCTCGCCATGACCGTCGAGCCCAGGCCCGTCGGCGTCCAGCCCTCATCCGCTCGCTCGCTCCCTTCGATCCGCGGTCACCTGACAGAAAACGGCATCATCCTCCGCGGACTGGACCGTCCCATGCAGGTGACCGTTTCCGACGTTTCCGGCACCACATTGTTCCGCGGATCGTTGGCGAACGAACACCCCCCGATTCCCACCGGAAAGGCGCGGGGAATCCTGCTGGTGTCCCTCGTGGACCCCACGTCTGGAGCCACGCTCCGCACGCTCGTCAACGTCGCACGCTGAGGCAAGAGGGGGAGCCCCCCTCAGGAGTCGGACGCGGAGGGCTCGCGTTTGGGGTTGGCGCTCACGGTCGCGAGACTTTCCCGCAAGGCCTGGAGATTGGCCTTTTTCCCGGGTCCGCGATCGCGGCGCTGCGTGCCGGTGAACCACCGGTGCTGCGACAGGAACAGAACTTGCCGGGACACCCAGGCGACATCGCCGATGCGGCGCCCGTGCTCCTCGATCTCCTGGCGCAGACGGTCGGAGACCTGGAAGAAATCGGTGCGCCCCAGGTTGTCGAGATCGGCATCGCAGAGGATGCGCTTCAGCGCGTCCGGCCCGGGTGCCTGCAGCATGACGCCGTCCACTTCGCGCAACTCGGTGGCCAGGATCAGGTCGAGCACGCGCTCGATCTCCGGGGAGGAATACCCCCAATCCGGAAGGGTCTCGGCGGCGATGCGCGCCCCGATGGGTTCGTTGCCGTTGTAGCGCTCCAGGAACCCCGTGTCGTGGAACAGGGCGGCCACCAGGACCAGTTCCCGGTCGGAAGGGGCGACGCCCTCGCCTAGGCAGATTCGGTCTACCGCCGGAAGGACGTCGTCGAAGGTGTGGTGGACCCCATGGTAGTGGAGGTTCGGTTCGAGGCCGTCCTGGAGGCGGTGGCGGACCATCGGGACCAGGGAAGTCATGCGTGCGGGGAAGTCGATCATCCCCGCTCGATTTCCAGGACGCTTCCTTCGCGGGCGAAAGAAACTCGAAGGGACGGATCCATCGCCGCCGCGGCCGCCTGCGCAAGTTGCTGGAGGTGGTCGAGCTGGTCGTCGGTGCGTTCGGGATCGTGGTGGAAGACCACAAGATGCCGCACACCGGCGGCGTGGGCCACACGCAGTCCCTCTTGCCAGGTGGAATGCCCCCAACCCTGGCGGGCCGGATATTCCTCGGGGGTGTACATGCCATCGTAGACCAAAACATCGGCTCCGCGGGCAAGCTGCACCAGGGTGTGGTCCAGACTGCCAGCGCGGTGTTCGGTGTCGGTGGCGTACACCACGGAGGCCCCGGTCGATTCCTCGATGAGCCGATACCCCAGGACTCCGTTGGGGTGGTTCAGGCGGGCATTGGCCACCGAGGCGAACGGGACCCCATCCGCACCCGACAGGGGTTGGATGGAACCTTCCGCGAGGGGTCGGAAACGCACGCGTCCGCCCATCTGGTCCAGGGCGACGGGAAAATTGGGTCCTTCCATCTGCCCCCCCACGATGGAGGCCAGGGTACGGTCTTGGCTGTCCGAGCCGTGGATGTGGATGTGGGCACGGCTCTGGAAGGCCGGGGCGAAGAACGGGAAGCCCTGGATGTGATCCCAGTGGACATGCGACAGGAAGAGCGAAACCTCGAGGGGCCCCGCTTCTGCCAGCATGCGCCGACCCAGCGACCTGATTCCGGTCCCGGCATCGAAGACCACCCAGTGGTCGCCCATACGGACGGAGACACAGGACGTGTTTCCTCCATAGCGAACGGTGTTGGCGCCGGGGACGGGAATGCTGCCACGCACCCCCCAGAATTCGATCAGCATCGGATCTTCATCATAGTCTTCTCGCGGCGAGGCGCGCAACCTTGGTCCGGGGAATGTGAGGTGCATCACACCGTCGAGGGTGCGACACACGGGTTACCTTTGCCTCCCATGTTCGAGAACCTGAGCCGCCGCCTCGAAGAGGCGATGAAATCTCTCCGAGGCGAAGCGCGCCTCACCGACGAAAACGTCCAGTCGTCCTTGCGCGATGTCCGCCGAGCCCTGCTCGAAGCGGACGTCGAGTTGGACGTCGCCAAGGCCTTTGTCGCCAAGGCCCGCGACAAGGCCCTGGGCGAAAGCGTCACGCTCTCGGTGACGCCCGGCGAGCACATGGTCAAGGTGCTCCACGACACCCTCGTGGAGACCCTCGGCGGCGAGGCGTCGGAGCCCACGTTCCCGGGCTCCCCCACCTTGGTGATGATGGTGGGCCTTCAGGGCTCGGGCAAGACCACTTCGGCGGCCAAACTGGCCTTGCATCTGAAGGACAAACGCGCCCGCCGCCCCATGTTGGTGGCCTGCGACGTCTACCGGCCTGCGGCGGTCGACCAATTGGTCGTGCTGGGCAAGAAGATCGGTGTGGCTGTGCACGCCGAACCGGGCGAGAAGGACGTGTTGGCCATCGCGCGGCGTGGTCGTCAGGCTGCCCGCGACCAGAACTGCGACCTGGTCGTGTTCGATACCGCCGGCCGCCTGCAGATCGACGACCTTCTCATGAAGGAGCTCGAGCTGTTGCGCCGCGAGCTCCAACCCCAGGAGATCGTCTTCGTCGCCGACGCCATGACCGGCCAGGAAGCCGTGCGCGTGGCAAAGGTGTTCCACGACAAACTCAAGATTTCCGGAGTGATCCTCACCAAGACCGACGGCGACGCCCGCGGCGGTGCGGCCCTCTCCCTGCGCCAGGCCACCGGCGCCAGGCTGCTGTACGTGGGCACCGGAGAAGGTGTTTCGGCCTTCGAAGTCTTCGATCCCACCCGCATGGCCGGACGCATCCTGGGCATGGGCGACGTGGTCGGCCTGGTGGAACGCGCCCAGGAACGCATGGACCAGACCGAGGTCGAGCGCCTCGGCAAGAAGATGTTCTCCAGCCGGTTCGATCTGGAAGACATGCTCGCCCAGATCCGCCAGGTCCGCAAACTCGGCAACCTCACCGAGATCGTGGGCATGCTGCCCGGCGGACAGAAGCTCAAGGAGAAGGCCGGAGACATCGACCAGAAGCAGATCCTGCACGTCGAGGCGGTCCTGAGCTCCATGACCAAGCAGGAACGCGCCAATCCCAAGATCCTCGACGGCAAGCGCCGCTCGCGCATCGCCAAAGGCTCCGGCACCAGCCTCCAGCAGGTCAACCAGGTCCTCAAGCAATACGACCAGATGAAGCAGATGATGGCCCAGTTCAGCAAGATGGGCGGGCGCATGAAACAGCTTCAGAAACTCGCGGGCGGGCGCATGGGCGCCGGTGGCATGCCTGCAGGCTTCCCGGGTCTTCCGGGCCGCCGTTAACTTTTTCCATCCTGGGGCTTGTGATTCATCCCCTTTCTGTGTAAATTTGGCGTCCTTACGATTTGGAGACGAAGCAATGTCGACCACCCTTCAGGCAATCCAGTTCCAGAACCTCCGCACGGACCTCCCCGAGTTCCGCGCCGGCGACACGATCAAGGTCAATTACAAGATCGTCGAAGGGGACAAGGAACGCATCCAGCCCTTCCAGGGCGTCGTGATCCAGGTACGCGGTGCCGGCATCTCCACGATGTTCACCGTCCGCAAGATGAGCGGCCAGGTTTCCGTCGAGCGCGTGTTCCCCATGCACACGCCTCGCATCAACTCGATCGAGATCGTGCGCCAGGGCGCCGTTCGCCGCGCTCGCATTTTCTACATGCGCGAGCTCACCGGCAAGGCCACCCGCATCAAGGATCGCAACACCCGCGATATCCGCAACAAGGCCTGATCTCCTCCCCCGCTCCTTCGGGCAGCGGGAAATCGATGCTTCAGCATCGACACGGATGATACGAAAAAGGGAGAACCGCAAGGCTCTCCCTTTTTTGCGTCCCCCGTCAGCACCCGTCCGGTAGTCGAGTTTGTCGAGACCTGCGCGGTGGGTCTCGACAAGCTCGACCACCGGACGGTACGCTCGACCACCGGGTGCCCCCTTTGCGGGGGTGCCAGCGAGGATGCGCCCCGAGACCAGAGTCTGAGGGCTGGATCGGGGATGCAGGCGAAGCGACACGCCCCCGACGCTGTCCGCTCTGGGACAGCGACCGCTCCAGATGGCCGCGAGTCGGCGGGGCACCGGCCCGAATGGGCCGGGATCAGTGGGGAGGGGAGCGAGGATGCGCCCCGAGACAGCCCTCAGTCAGATTCGGTAGGAGAGCGCGGCCTCAATCTGCACGATCGGATACGAGGTCTCGTAGGAGTCCTGACCCTTGGGCTTCATTTGGGAAAACGACGTCCAGATTCCGGCCGCATCGAGATGGAAGCGCAATGGCCCCGCAGGAAGCTGCAAGCCACCGCGCAACCAGAGCGCCATACCCGCACCACTTGCCTCGAGTTCATCCGATTCAAACTGCAACACATCGGTCGCCTCGGCGAATCCGAGCCCGCCTCCCAGGCGCCAGCGCAACGGGTCGCGGCCCAGCACACGGGTGTATTCGAAGCCCCAGACGGACAAATCAAGGCGTTCCTCGACATCCCCACCAAGATCGGTCATGGCTTCCACCTTGCCTGAAGCGCTCCAGGCCTGGTAGCGCATGCCCAGGATGTGACCCGGCATCCACTCGTAACCGATCCACCCACCCCACGAAAAAGGCTCCCGCACGGCGTCCACGGCACGGGGATCGCGCCCCAGGGCGGGTTCACCTTCGCCGAGGATGCGCCCCAAACCCGCTCCGGCACCCAGTTCGATGCCCGAAGCCGCACTGAAGGCCAGCAACAACGAGGGGATCACGACCGGCGCACCTTCCAGAAGCGCCGCTTGCCCGCACGCAGGACGAACTCCGCATCGGGGAGCGAGGCCCCGGGGTCCGAGACCTTGAGGCCATCGACCTGGACTCCCCCGTTCTGGAGCAGCTTCTTGCCCTCTCCCCTGCTGGGCACGGCCCCGCAGGCGAAAAGAAGATCCAGGAGATTCACGCACCCGTCGGGCACCACGAATTCAGGGGTATCGTCGGGCAGCGCGTCCCCACGGTGCACGGCGGCCTCGCGCTCCCGCGCGGCGTCGGCTTCGACCTCTCCGTGGTACTGGCGCACAATTTCATGGGCAAGCCAGCTCTTCCATTCGTTGATGGTGGCCCCGTCGACACCCACCAGCTCTTTGCGCCGTTCGATCTCGGCCAGCGGCATGTCCGTGAGCAGCGTGGTCCAGCTTTCCACCAAGGCGTCGGGAAGGGCGTAGATCTTGTGGAACATGACCTGCGGGGCTTCGGTGATGCCCACGTAGTTCCCGAAACTCTTGCTCATCTTCGTCTGACCGTCGGTCCCCAGAAGGATGGGAACAAACAGACCCACCTGCGCCTCCTGGGCGGGCTTGCCGAACACCTCGCAAAGTGCCGCGTCGCGCTGCAGTTCACGACCGCGCAGCACGTTGAACTTCTGGTCGGTGCCCCCCAGCTCCACATCCGCTTCGATCATCACGGAATCGAGCCCCTGCATCAGCGGATAGAGAAACTCGTGCAGGGAGATGGGGTTGCCTTCGGCATGGCGGTTCTGGAAGTCCTGCCGCTCCAGCATCTGCGCCACGGTGATCCGCGCCATCAACTCGGTGACCTTGTCGAAGGTGAGGGTGCGGAACCACTCGCCGTTGTAGACCACCTGGGTGCGGTCGCGGTCGACCACCTTGAAGAACTGCTCGGTGTAGGACGATGCGTTCTGCAGCACCTGTTCGTGCGTCAGGCGCGCGCGCGTCTTCGATTTTCCGGAAGGATCCCCCACCGTGGCGGTGTAGTCGCCCACGATCAGGATCACCTGGTGCCCCAGTTCCTGGAACTGGCGCAACTTGCGCATGCCCACGGTGAATCCCAGATGGATGTCGGGGGCGGTGGGATCGACACCCATCTTGATGCGCAGGGGTTTGCCCGTGGCTACGGACTTCTCGAGCTTGGCCAGGAGGTCCTTCTCGTCGATGATTTCCACGACCCCGCGACGCAGGATCTCGAGCTGTTCTTTGGCCGCAAGCACGGTGATCTCCTCATTGGGCGTTGAAGCTCCAAGATAGCCTCGACACACACCACCGTGCCCCGCGATGGACGCCTTCATCAACGCTCCCGGGCCTAGCACGATTGCCCACCGGTATCGGATAATGCCCCCAGGGTCGCGAAGCCTCCCTTCGCTCCCGTTGTCGGGGCCGCGACCGCACGGCGCTCTTGTGAGCGGGGTCCGACGAGCTGCGGAACGCCGCATTTTCCCGAAGCAGATCCCCATCATGGCGAACCCGTCCGAAATCCCCGGTGTCGAATCCGACCTCCAGGTGTTCTCCTGGAGGGAGTTGATGTCGCGGACGATGGACGATCCCCGCTTCGCGGAGAAGATGATCGCGATCTTCCGGACGGAAACCGTCGAACAGGTCGCAGCCCTGCGACGCGGCACCGTCGAGGGCGATCGTGCCGGTGTGCGCACCCGGGCGCACACCCTGCGCGGTGCGGCGGCGAACATGTCGGGCGAGGCCCTGGCGCACGCCGCCGAGATGCTGGAGAACGCGGCCCCTTCGGCCTCCACGCAGGAGCTGGGAGCCCTCGTCGAGGACATCGAGACCCAGGTAGCGCGATTGTTCACGGCGATGGAGAACGCTCAGGGCGATTGAATCCGAGCGAGGGGTCCGTTCTCGGGATTCTGACGATTTTTGTCTGGAACTGGGTCGCTCCGGTCCTTGCAGACGATGTGCGGCCCGTACGCGGGCAAGAACGAAAAAGGCCCCGGTCCATCCCAATGAGGACCGGGGCCATGGGCCCCCGCGGAGGTGAAGCGCGTACCGCCGGAGAGCCCGGTATCCCAGGGAAATCCCCGAGAAACGATCAGAGACCGATGGTGTAGTAGAAGCCCAGGTAGGCGCCGATGGAGGCTCCGGCGCTCTTGCCCATCACGGTGACGGGAACATTGGCTTCCAAGCCGATGGCGTCGGTCGCGATGTAGTTGATGCCGGGCTTGAGGGTCAGGAGAGAGGACTTGGGATCCATCTCGAGTTCTCCCATCTTGGTCTTGCCGAGGCTCATCTGGTAGTCGACACCGAGGTAAGGGCCGATTTTGTCGGTCACGTTGTACTGGGGCTTGATGTAGATCTCGAGCAGATCGGCAGGCTTGTAGTCATTGACTTCAAGGGTGGTCTTGTAAAGCACGAAGTCATTGAGAGCGACCTTGCCGAAGGTCTTGGTGTACTGGATCGCGGCGTAGATGCTGGTGGCCGGATCGGGGGTCACGATGTCCTCGGAACCGAAGGGAAGGTCGACGGCCACGAAACCACCGAAACCAGTGGCATGCGTGTACTTCAATCCCAGGTTGGTGCGATCGAGTCCGCTGAGGGCTTCACCAGTGGGCGACGCGTCTTCGTTGTACATCGTGAAGGGCACGGCGAGTTCGACATCAAGACCATCAATGATGCCGTACTTCACTCCCAGAACGGGAACGGTGGTCGCCGGGCTGAAACCATCCTCGTTGTCCAGCTTCTTTCCATCCTCGTCATAGCCACCCGTGCCGGCGGTGTAATTCACCATGACGTCGACTTCGAGCTTCTTGGCGGAGAGGGCTCCGTATTCGTCCCAGGCGAACACACTGGATGTAGCGGCAAGCACGGCGAGAGAGGCGATTTTCTTCATCGAGGACTCCTATGGGTTGTGGAACGACGCCAGGGGCGTTGACTTCTACCCAAATCGAAATCCGTGCCAATGTGAGATTCCACCTGCCGCACCACAAACCCATCCGTCAAACTGGATTGACAATGACAATCGCGCATTTGTCAGCAGAAGTGTCACGATTTTCGTGGTGTCAATAACAAAAAAGGCACCCCGACCGAATCGAGGTGCCTGAAACGCATCTGGAGGGTACGACTCAGGGAGCCGGGCAGTCGGCGATCTTGGCTCCGGCCCAATCGGCCATGAAGCCGGTCAGCTCTTCGAACGTGGGGCTACGACCGATGCGCACGTAGGTGCCCGACGTGCACACACCGGTCCAGAGGCAAGCCTCGAGCGGAAGCCCGGCCAGATAGCCGCCAGTGAAACCGCCGTTGAAGTGGTCACCCGCACCGGTGGTCAAGACGGGACGCGCGCAGAAGGGCCCAGGAACACCCGCGGTGACGCCGTCGACATGGGCCGACGCGTAGGCGACCATGTGGATCACCACGCCGTGGATGCCCATGGTCTCGGCGATGCGGCGCGAGGCGACCTTGCCACCTTCGACGGAGTCTTCCGGCACTTCCGTGATTCCCAGCACGGCCGAAACCTGCTCGGCTTCGCGCAGGTTCACACCCAACACGACCTTGGCTTTCCGCTGGAGCTTGCCCATGAGCTGGAGCACTTCCAGAAGGTCCTGCTTGGGCCGCTTTTCGGGGTCGGCAAGATCGAAGAAGATCGTGAGTTCGGGGGTGACGGGGAGAACCTTCTCCATTTCCATCAGCAACGGCGTCATTTCCGTGAGCTGGGTCCAGTTGGTGCAGGCCAGAAGAGCCCCACCGAAGAGGACCTCGTCGCGGCGCGCGCCCAGGGCGGCATCCAGGTTGGGCCAGTTCATGTCGCGCATGGTGCCGGGTTTGCCGAGCATCAGCTTGCCGTCGGTGAACTCCAGCGCCTGGGTGTACCCCGGATCGCCGGCCGAGATCATCTCGATGTTGGGCAGATCGCGGGCCAGTTTCTCGAAGACGCCGTGCAGCGGCTTGCCCATGAGTCCGACGCAGATGATCTTGGGACCCAGCGAGCCCAGGGCCGAGGCCATGAGGGGTCCGTTGCCGCCGAGCTTCTGCTGCAGGGGAACCAGCTCGATGTTCGCGCTCTTGCCCGCGGCCGACAGGATGCGCTTGCCGAGGGCCTCGATGGTGGGGATGGCTTCGTAGTTGTCCTTGTCGGAGCGGACGTCGACGGCCTGGATGATCTCGTCGAGGAAGCCGTCGAAGCCGATCGTGGCCTTGGTGGCGGCGAGCTTGGTGCGCGAGTCGAGCAGCCCCTGGCGGGCGGCGAGCAGGTTGTCCTTCACGATTTATGTCCTTTCAGGAACGATGCGAGGTCGGAATGGAGGGGGAGGAGTCGGTGCATGTCGGCGACCATCAGCGTCTCGAGGACGTCGCCGGAGGGGCACAACATGTGGACGCGTCGGCCGGCGGCCGAGAGACGCGACTGGCAACGGACCAGCTCGCCGATGGCGCCCGAACTGACCAGGCGCACGGCGGCGAAATCTACCAGGACGTCGGATTCTGGCGTCGCGACCGCGGCCTCGAAGGCTTCGCGCATGGCGTCGCGGGCCCCCAGGGTCATGTCGCCGACGAGCACGAGCCGGGCGACACCCTTGCGGGGATTGTCGAGGCTCCAGCGGAACGGGGTGGTCATCAGACGTCCTCCTGCCATTTCTGGCTCACTGCGGCCATCACCTCGCGCAGCCCCGCGCCGTCGGGGCGGTCGAAGGCCGCCTGCCCGATGCGGGGACGGACCCAACCGCGCGTGGCGCCGGGCAGGGCGATCTCGCGCTGGAGGTTGTGACGGATCTTGTCCAGGACGGCCTGGAGGTTGTCGGCCACCGTCATCGGCAGCACCACCAGGAGCCTGTTGTAACCTAGGCTGCCGACGAAATCGACGTCGCGAAGCAGTCGTCGGAGGTCGCCGGCGAAGACGTGGAACAATCCACGCAACGCTCCGGAATCGCGTTCGAGCGATTCCTTGTCTTCGGGAAGCCCCTGCAGGGAGACCAGGAGGACCGCGAACGGGACACCGTACCGGGCGCACCGACGGGTCTCGTAGCGCAGGAAGAATTCGGCGACGGCCTTGGGGTAGACGCCTTGCGGCAGCTCCCGCGAGGCGGCCCGCTCGCGATCTTCCCGCAGGCGCGCGCGCACGCGGTCGGCGATCTGGCGAGCGACGGCCTGGACGGTCTCGTCGCCACCGGCCAGCGAAAGCGCCAACCCCATGAGCCCTTCGACCTCGCCTTCGTCGCGCACCAGCTCGCACATGGTGCCGACCTTGACATCCATCTCCTGGTCGGGGTCGCGCAGCGTGGTGGCGAACACGCGCGCCTTGAGATCGCCCATGGCGCGGTGCATGCGCAGGTCGAGCTTCTTCTCGATGGTGCCCTTGAGCGCCGAGTCCATCTCGCGGGAAGACAATTCCTGTCGCATCTGTCCGTGCAGGCGCTCCATCATCCCGGCGATGTGGACCGCCTTGTCGGGCGAGGCCTCGGCCTCTTCCGCCAAACGGTCGCCGGCGTTCTCGAGGGTGTCGAGCATGGCCTGGATGGCCTGCTCGGCGGCCTGTTCGCCGCCGGACCGCCGGATTTCCGAGGCCACAAGCAGCAGGCGCGCCGCACCCCGCGGGTCGCGGCGCAGTTCCTGGACGACCTCGTCGGCGCCGACACCGAATTCGACGGCCGCCTCGGCGAGCTGCTCGAGGGCCTTGTCCCCGTGCAGGATGTTCGCGAGCTCGGCCACCAACGCGTACCAATCCTGCAGGCTGCACCCGGCGCCCAGCAACTGGACCTTCAAGCGCGGCAGGATGCGCCGCAATTCCTTCTTGCCGGGAACCACGCGCCCCAGAACGTGGGCCACGCGCTTGACGTTGCCCTTCGAGGACAACCATTCGTCGAGGATGATGCGCCCGACCGTCTGATCGAAGGCGGAATCGGCCGCGGCCTCCACATCTTCTTCCATCAGACCCTGGGTGAGGTTCTTCTGGGCCCGGACCATGGTCAGCATCTCGGAGCGCATCGCGTAGATGCCGGCCAGGAGCTCCTCGATCGAGAATCCCGCGCGCGCCTTCTGCGTCGCGAAGTGCGACAGCACGTTGAAGACCATCTGGCCCATGCCCGCGGCACGCGCCTCGGGAGCGAGTCCGGCGGTGCCCTCGATCGCGGCTTTCCCCATGGCCTGCGGGTCGGCAAGCATCTGGACCAGGGCGACGTTGCCCTCCATCTCCGAGGCCGTGAGTCGCCCGACCATGGCCCGCATCACGATATCCTCGAAGGACCCGGGCTCGGTGCCCGCATGACCACCTGTGACCGAGGGAAAGACATCGAAGGTCCCGGTGCCGCCCCCCATGCCGCCGCCCTCGCCATCGCGCACCGCACGCAGCGACACCTTGTTGATGTCCAGGGTGCGACAGCCCTTCTGCTCGATGTAGCGCAGGAAGGTCGGGGCATCGGGGTGCGTGAGGCTGCAGGCGTCGACCAGGATCGCGAAGTCCGCGCCCGAGAAGCCGTGCTGGAGCGAGATGGATTCGACACCGAAGCGTCGGAGGTGGTCGGCGATGCGTCGATTGTTGGGCTGGTACATCACGTCCACACCGTCGACGAAGAACATCGCCTCCTGCAGAAGGATGTTCAGAGTTCCGTCGCAGCGGTGGATGGCCTGTTCGACGAGGGCCCACACCTTGGGCACGGTTTCCTGCACCAGGGGATGCTGGAAGGAGTACGAGATGCAACGGTTGAAGATGAGGTTCCAGCCGCGGACGAGCAGTTCCACGTCCCTCCGATCCAGGCGGCTGGCAACATCCATTCCAGGCTGTCCATCGGCCATCGCGGCGTTCCTCCTGAGACCCTCTATCTTTGCATCCATGCGGGCCCCGAAAGATACACCCCTCCGACTTCCCCTGGATGTCTTCTCACCGAGTCGGTTCGCCGACCGAAGCTGGACGGCGTTGCTGGCCTGGTACGCCGTGGCTTTGGCCGTCATCGTCTTCGAGCCCGATCCCACCGGCATGGGCATCCGTTTCCACTGGACCTACCTCCTCCAGGGACACCTCGTCGCCTTGGGTGTCCATCTTCTGCTCCCCCTCCTGCTGCTGCCGTTTTCCCCGTCCGGGCCCCGTGCCGGACTGCTGCGGATCGGCCTGGGCTGCTCCCTGGTCTGGTTGTGGACCTCTCCCCTGGCCTGGATCGTTTCCGGCCCCCTGGGAGGCATCGCACTCTCCCTTGGGCGGGAAACGCTCTGGATGGCGCTTGTGGTCGTCGGGGCCGGCCTGCGCCCATCGAAAACCTGGCGCGGCGTCGATTGGCCCGTTTTCGTCCGTGGCTACCACGGCATCAAGCTGGTCGCTATCGTCGCCATCGGCACGGCGCTCTCCATCGGCCTCCAGTCCATCCCCGACCTCATCCAGTCGCGGGGCCTGCGCATGGACAACATCCGGTCGGGCCGGATCGCCCCTGGAACGCCGGACGTTCCGCTAACAACATCCCTCGTCCGCTCCCGCTGGACCCTCCAAGGTCCTCCCGTTCTGCTGCAGCCAGAACGACTCGAGCTGGGCGCCAGACAGACCGTGGTCGAACACGCTCCCGGGCGCCTGGTCGTCGAAGTGGCCCGCGGCGAGGTCCCTCCGCCCCTCGACACTGTCGGAACCCGCTTGCCGTCCCCCCAGGAAGGTGACCTCATCGAGGCCCTCGTGCGCAACATCCCCCCCAACGAACCCGACAGCCTCCGGATTCTCCGACTCTATGCCGCCGTCTACAGGGCCATCAAATACCAGCGCGACTATTTCCCCGGCAACTGCGACGCCATCCTGAAACGGGGCACCGGCGACTGCAAGGCCTTCTCCCAGCTCATGACCGAAGGCGCCCGCCGACTGGGCTTCCGCGCCCGGCAGGTACGCGGGCTTCTGGCCTCCCCCGACGGCTATTACGCCCATGCCTGGACCAGCGTCGAGATCGATGGCCGCTGGAGCGACTGGGACCCCACCTCCAACATGCCCTTCCCCGACGCTCGGTACCTGCGTTTTTCCATGCCCGAACAAGCCACGGGCGCTTTCGACGGCGAACTGGGCATCTTCGCTCTCGATTCGGTGCACATCCAGCCTCTGGAGACGTATCCATGAACGATCGGCTCCCGATGACCGCCCCCACGCGCGTGCTGCCTTCGGGCGAGCGCCTGGGCACCTTCACGTTGTTGAAGATCGTCGGCAAAGGCAGCATGGGGGTCGTCTACACGGCCTGGCAGGAGGGGTTGGCCCGGCAAGTCGCCATCAAGGTCCTGATGAAGGACCGGTTCGACCAGCTCGTCACCCCGGAGCGTTTCCTGCAGGAAGCCGAAACGGCCGCGAACCTGAACCATCCCAACATCGTCACGGTGTACGGACAGGGAGAACGGGAGGATTGCATCTGGTTTGCCATGCAATTCATCGAAGGTCCATCGCTCTCCGAGTGGCTCCGTCGGCGAGGCAAACACCCCATTCCCTCCAAACGCCGGATCAGCCTCCAGGAAGTGCGCGATCTGGCACGCCAACTCCTGGAAGCTCTCGACCATGCCCACTCCCAGGGCGTGGTGCACCGCGACATCAAGCCGGAGAACATCCTCTGGGCCGGGACGTCGGGGCGGGCGATCGTGACGGATTTCGGTTTGTCGGCGGTGAACTACGCCACCCACGAGGCCGAGAAGCACTTCATCCTGGGCTCGCCACTGTACATATCTCCCGAGCAGGCGCGAGGCGACGACCTCGACGGACGCGCCGATCTCTTCAGCCTCGGGTGCGTGTTGCTGGAGTTGGTCCTGGGCTTCCTGCCGGTGCGGGTGGAACGCCCCGAAAAGATCTTCCGGACCCGGGCGTCGGAAGATCCCTCGATGTTCACCGGGACACCCGCCGACCACTTTCCGGGACTCCCCCCCGCGTGGGACCTCTTCCTGCGCCGTTCCCTCGCCGCTAAACGCGACCTGCGCTGGCCCGACGCCCGGACCATGCTCGAGGCCCTGCCTCCGGCCTGATCCGCTGCGCAGGTCCTCGGCGGCGCCGCGGACTCGAGGCGCGCCGGGTGGAACGCGCACGACCAGGTTTCCCGTTCCTGCGCAGAACGAACGCGGTCGCGCCACCGCAACCGGTCTCCCGCGACGCATCTTTACGCACATCGTCCGACAGGGAGACTCCATGAACCGCACCACGCCCAAGCCTTCGCCGAACTACCTGCAGCGCCTGGCCAAGGACGACCCCAAGGTCATCGCCGAGTTCTTCGTGTGGGCACGATCCTCCGATCGTTCCCCCGCCGAAGTGGAAGAAATCCACGAGTTCATCGAGCAGGCGGAAAACCGCATCCGCAACTCGAGCGCGAAACTCGATCGCGTCAGCTCCGCCGAGGCCATCCTCGCGTTCTTCCGCGACGAGAGCAAGCGCCTGGGCATCCACGAGCGATTCCTCGCCTCCATCTGCGGCGCCCTCTGCACGTATTTCCAGAATCGCAAGATCTGGGACCCCGCCATCGCCTCCTGCGAGTTTCTCGTCAGCCGCGGCATCCCCGACGAGGATGGCGTAGGGTTCCACGAACGCCTCGACTGGCTGTACCGCCAGCGCGTGCGTACCCAGTAAGAGCCGGCACCCCTCGGCCGCCGGATTCGCGAAGCCCTCGCAAAAAGGGCCCTCCGCACGGCGGAGAGCCCTTCCAAGACGAATTCTGTCAGGAAATGATCAGAGTACGTCTTCGCCCGATTCACCAGTGCGGATGCGGGTGGCGCTTTCGACGGGCACGACGAAGATCTTGCCGTCGCCGATCTTGCCGGTGCGTGCCGAAGAGGTGATCGCGGCGATGACCTTCTGCACGATGGAATCGGCCACGACCATCTCGACCTTCACCTTGGGGATGAAGTCGGTGTGGTACTCCGAACCGCGATAGAGCTCGGTGTGTCCCTTCTGGCGGCCGAAGCCCTTCACTTCCATGACAGTGATGCCCTGGGCACCGGCCTCGCCGACGGCGAGTTTCACGTCGTCGAGCTTGAAGGGCTTGATGTAGGCGACGATCATCTTCATGTGCATGACTCCTGGAGGCAATGGAGGATTGGATGGGAGAAGCAAGAGTCTTCCCGGGATGCGGCCTCACGGCCACGGCCCGGGGTTTCTAGCTTTGAGCCCGGATTGGTCCCGGAACTCGATTCGATGGTGGTCTGGACTATTCCCGGACGCGGGGCGGATGGCCGCCGCCTCGCGTCCTTTTCACTGACCCATTGTATGATCAAATCTCGGGCCAAGCGAATCATTTCGCAAGGCACGATTCCGCAGCAACAGTTGATGACACATTCGCGACAATGTCACAGTATTGGCGACACTTCTGGACATTGTCATCTGCGGTAATCCCGCGGCTCGATCTGCAATTGCTGGATTCTGTACCGCAATTGGCGCAAGGTGACCCCCAGAGCCTTGGCTGCCAACGTCTGATGACCATTGGTCGCACCCAGCGCCTGGACTAGGGCCTCACGGGTCAGGACGGCTCGCTGGTAGGGACGGCGCGGCATTTCTCCCATGTACCCTTGGTCCCCGCCGTAAGCTCCTCCCATCAGGTACGGATTCGGGGCGGAAGGCCCCGTCGCGTAGCCCGCAGGAGCCTGGGGTGCAATGTGCGGGTGCGGTGCGGACTCCAGCGGAGCATACCCCATCGAGGGGAAAAGCCGGTCCAGTACCGGGATGTCCTGGGCCGACAAGGTATCCCCGTCGTTGGCCAACACCACCGTGCGCTCCAAGGTATTCTCGAGCTCGCGGACGTTCCCAGGCCAGTTGTACTGCTGCATGAATTCGAGGGCCTCGCGCGACACCGCCACCTTCTTGCTGTGTTTGGACATGAAGGAACGCAGGAAGTTGAGCACCAAAGGCACGATGTCGCTGCGCCGGCTGCGCAAGGGCGGCACATGGATGGGGACCACCATCAATCGGTAATAGAGGTCTTCGCGGAAGCGTTTTTCCCGCACCATCCCCTCCAGATCGCAGTTGGTCGCGCAGATGATGCGGGCGTCGGACTTGAGGGTTTCGCTCGAACCGAGGCGTTCGAAGGTGCCTTCCTGGAACACCCGCAGGATCTTCGCCTGGGTCTCCGGAGGCAATTCGCCGATTTCGTCGAGGAAGATCGTGCCTCCGCGAGCCATCTCGAAACGGCCGATCCGCAGGGCGTGGGCGCCTGTGAACGCGCCTTTCTCGTGGCCGAAGAGCTCCGATTCGATCAGGCTCGCCGGCAACGCCGCGCAATTGACCTCGACAAAAGCCCCCTTGCGGCGCGTGCTGTTGAAGTGGATGGTGCGGGCCAGGAGAGTTTTGCCGGTTCCCGACTCGCCCCGCAGCAACACGGCGGCCTCGGTGCTGGCCACCTGCTTGACCATCGCCAGCGTCTTCTGCATGGATCCCGAATGGACGACTAGGTTGTCGGGCTGGAATTTCTCGGCCAGAACCTCCTGCAGCTCGCGATTCTGCTGTTCGAGGACCTCTCGTTCCTTGGCGATCAGCTCGGCGATGTGCACCGTCTGCGCCAGGAGCGAGGCCGTGATCTTCATGACCTTGAGGTCTTCGTCCACCATGGTGGCGCTGTCCGGGCGGCGATTGGCAACCAATACACCCACGCAACGCCGTTCCCGGGTCACCGGCACCAGGATGAGAATGGTGGGAGCATCCAGCGGGCAAAGCCTGCGAATCTCCTCGACCTCGGCAGGCTCCATGTTCGACGGGTCCGTCACGACAATCGGCATACCCGTGGTGTAGACCTTTCCAAGGAATCCCCCGTGAACGGGGAAAAGCTGGGAGGCTTCCTCGCGAGTCAACCCGAAACTGGCCTTCACGGCCAGTTCGGATCGCTCCATGGTGGGCATCGCCAGCAGGCCGCGCTCCAGATCGAGATTGTCGGAGAGGGCGCGCAAACATTGGCGCGCCACCACCCCGAGGTCGAGACTGGAACCCAGTACTCGGCTCACTTCGTAGAGGGCGTTGAGGGTACGGGTCTGGTGTTCGAAGAAGTCGCGTGTCATGGCACTCCTTTAGAGATGCAAGGATCGGACCAACCGGCTTCGACGACGATCGCCTGCCATGCCCCGCACCGCCCAAACATAGCGGCCGATTTTCGACCCGGTGGATATCTTTGAAACCATCATGGCAAAATGGAACCTGCAGCCGACCTCCTCCGTCCAACCCTCCGCCGACGACGTTCTCATCACCTTGGGGCTCGATGGCACCCCTTCGGGGGAACTTCCCGGCCCCAGGTTCGCCGTGGCGCGCCACCGGATCGTCGCGTCGCTGCGGGATCAGAAAGAGGGCCGCTCGAAGGCTCCGGAGTGGATCGAAGCGGAAGGCCTGCGCGTACTTGCCGCCAACGTCGCGGACAAGCCCGGCTTGGATGCCGACGAACGCCTACGCGTCGCCGTACAGGAGTCCGTTCGCATCGCCTCGCAGCGCTCTCCTGCACGCGTATTGCTGCTCGCCGATGCCATCCCCCCGGAACGCCAGCGATTGCTCCTCGAAGGATGGTGGTTCGGTTCCTATCGCTTCGAGTCCTACAAGAGCAAGCCCACTCCTGCCCCCGCCGAGCTGGTCCTGTGCATCCAATCCGACACCATGATTCTCTCCGAAAGCCTGCTTCAGGGCACCGCGCGCATCATGGAAGCCACCGACTGGGTTCGTGACGCGGTCAACGAGCCGGGTTCCGCCCTTCCCCCCAGGGCCTTCGCCGCCCGCATGGAGTCTCTGGTCAAGCCCCGCGGGGTGAAATGGCGCGCCTGGGGGCGCAAGGATCTCGACAAGGAAGGCTGCCAAGGCCTGGTCACCGTCGGCAAGGGATCCGACCACGAGCCGATCCTGGGAGTGGCGGAATACACGCCCCGCAAGAACGCCACGAACCACCACCTGGTCCTGGTGGGCAAGGGCATCACCTTCGACACCGGAGGCATTTCCATCAAGCCCTCCGAGCGCATGTGGGAAATGAAAAACGACATGGCCGGGGCCGCCACCGCGATCGGCGCCCTCGCCGCCATCGCCGCCCTGGAACTCCCCGTGCGCGTCTCGGCCGTCGTGTGCCTGGCCGAGAACCGCCCCGGCAACGCCTCGGTCCTGCCCGGCGACATCTTCAAGGCCCGCAATGGCCTGACGGTCATGGTCGACAACACCGACGCCGAGGGGCGTCTGGTGCTTTCCGACGGGCTTCACGAAGCCGGCCTTCTGGGCGCCACGCACATCGTCGACCTCGCGACCTTGACGGGTGCGGTGGTGCGTGCCCTGGGTGGGTCCATCGCAGGCTTGTTCACCA
Source organism: Fibrobacteria bacterium (assembly GCA_035913415.1). Classification (GTDB taxonomy): domain Bacteria; phylum Fibrobacterota; class Fibrobacteria; order UBA5070; family UBA5070; genus UBA5070. The sequence continues at coordinate 34,580 of JAMIIV010000066.1, forward strand.
ACGACGAAGAATTCGGCGATCTGGTCCGCATGTGTGGCCAGGCCCATGGCGAAAAACTCTGGCCTCTTCCTCTCGACCCCGAATACCGCTCCAAACTCGACGATCCCGTCGCGGACCTCCGCAACGTCGGTGGAGTGGAAGCCGGCGCGACCACCGCCGCGCTGTTCCTCCAGGAATTCCTGCCCAAGAACACTCCGTGGGTGCATCTGGACATCGCCGGCACCGCCTTCGCCACCAAGACATGGAAGTACTGGGCCGAAGGCGCCACCTCCTTCGGGGTGCGCACGCTGGTGGAGCTGGGACGCAGGCTTTCCTCGTGAGCCGGCCCGCAGCGGAGGATTTTGTCTGCCCCCACTGCGGGGCGGACCTGCCCGGTGGAGCCAAATTCTGTCCAGAATGCGGCTCCGACGAAAATACGGGCTGGAGCGAAGACACCTACCTCGACGGCGTGAGCCTGCCGGGCGAAGACGACACCACCCCTCCCGGGACACCCGTGGGAACCCTCGATCGTGGCCACCCCTTGTGGGTAGCCGTGGCAGCAATCCTCCTGGTGCTGGCCGTGGGCGCTTTGCTGTTCCTGCGCTGAGAGCCTGCAGGGCGATTCAGACAACAGGTTTTCCAGAACCTCGTGATCCCCACTCGACCCAGCCCGGGGAGAAGAGGTATGATTTCCCCACCGTGGCAGCACCTCCTTCGGCATTCCTCCGGCTCTGGCAATCCGCGACCACGCCGCACGCGTCCATCAAGGATGCCCATGCGCGATCGCGGGCCCAGGTCCTCTCCACCATCCTTCTGGTCAGCGCGGCGCTCGATCTTCTCTTCGCCCTGATCGTGATCCCCGCCGTCTACGGTCGAGCCCATCTGCTCACCCGGCCGGATTGGTTGCTCCCCGCTTCCGCCTTCCCCATGAGCGTCATTTTCTGGCTCATCTCGCGGGGGCCCCGGCCGCGCATCGCCTCGATCGGCATTTCCGTCTTCGCCGTTGTGGCCATCTGGAGCCGCATCGTGGTCATGTTGCACCAGCTTCCCGATTCGCGGGAACTGGTCCGCACCTTGGCGCCCCTCGTGCTCGCCCAACTCTTCGTCGGCACCTTCCTTCCTTTCCGATACAGCCTCCGCATCGGCTTCGCCAACCTCCTCGGTCTGGCCCTGCTTCCACTCCTGGCCTTCCACATCCCCGTCGCCGAGACCATCGGCACCTCGATTTTGTTCGCGGCCGCCACCGCGACCATCCTCGCGACCGCGTGGCTGCACCGGCGCGACCTCCAGGTGATCCGCAAGGAAGAGGGCGATCGTCTCGCGGCCGAAGAGGCTCTTGAGCGGTCACGCCGCCTGGAAGCCCTCGGACGGTTGGCAGGCGGAATCGCGCACGACTTCAACAACATGCTGACCTCCATCCTGGCGCGTTTGGATTCGGCCCGCGCTCGCAAGCCTTCCCAGGCGATCGCACGCGAACTGGACGGCATCGAGGCGGCGGCGGAGCGCGCCGCGGCGCTGGTCCGCAGGCTGCTCGACCACGGGCGTCCACGGCAGCCCAAGACCGGCCCCATCGATTTTGGTCGCCTGGCTCACGAGACCGCCGAGTTGGTCCAGCCCTCGTTGCCGGTGGGGGTGCGACTGGAACTCGACGCCCCCATCGACCGCTTCCTGGGGCGCGGCGATTCCGACCAGCTCGCCCAAACCCTGGTCAATCTCCTGGGCAACGCCCGGGACGCCTTGAGCGAGTATCTGGGCGAAGGCCGCGTCCTGTTGCGGGTCGGGGACCCTCCTCCCGATCTCCAACTCCCCGCCTCGGTGGCAGGCAAACCCCTGATCTGCATCGAGGTCTCCGACGACGGTCCCGGATTTCCCCCGGACATCCTGAAGCATCTCTTCGAGCCGTTTTTCACCACCAAGAGCCCGGGCAAAGGAACCGGACTGGGATTGTGGAACTGCCTGGGCACCGTGCAAGCCCACGGGGGCGAGCTTCTGGCCGACAACGCCCCGCAGGGCGGAGCCAGACTGCGCCTCCTGATTCCCCGCCTCGAAGCGGAATCCTCTCTGCCCGTGCCGACGCCCCCAAGCCCGTCCCCCTCCGCGCCCCCCCCAAGCCCCGCGGGAAGTCGCCATCCGCGCATCCTGCTGGTGGACGACGAAGAAACCATCCGCGAACACGGCGCCTTGGCGCTGCGCGACGCGGGATTCGACGTGGTTCTGGCCGGCAGCGGTGAAAAGGCACTCGATCGCTTCGAGATGGAGCCCACCAGCTACGACCTCGTGGTGCTCGACTTGTCCTTGCCGGGCATTTCGGGACGCGAAGTCTGCGCACAGATCCTGAAGGGGTATCCGTCCCAGCGGATCCTGGTGGTCACCGGCTACGAACTGGGAACAGGAACCAGCGAACCGGAGGTCCCCGGCGCCATGGGACATGTGCTGAAGCCGTTCCGGATGGCCACCCTGGTGACCGAAGTCCGGAGGCTGTGCGCACTTCCGACCTAGGCTTTGCACGCTTCCAGCAAAGGCTCGGAGGGTGAAAAAGAACGATGTGCCAAAAAGCCGCTCGTCCTGAGGAGCGAGGCTATGCCTCGCGTCTCGAAGGGCAGGCGGTGGATTTTGGTCGCTCCGAGGTTTTTCTCACGCGCTCGGCGCACCTCCGGCTCAGACGGAATCCGTCGTGCCGGAGGCGGATCAGCCGCGCATCAGTCGCGGGCGACCAACCCCGCGGCGAGGATGCCGTGGGCCACGGAGACGTTCAGCGATTCGACGCCCGCGACCATGGGGATGCGCACCTTGGCATCGCACTGGTCGAGGAAGTTCTGGCTGGCACCCTTGCCTTCGTTGCCCACCAGGATGGCGACCTTGCGCTTGAGATTCACGTTCTCGATGGTGTCCTTCCCGTGGGGGGAGGTTCCGAGGATCGTGAATCCCTTGCCGCGCAGGAAGTCCAGTTGGGTCTGCAGGTTGACACCAGCCTCGAAGGGCACGGTGGCGACCAGGCCCGCCGAACCACGGGCGGCGCGGGGATTCCACGGATCCACGGTGCCCTTGCCCAGGACCAAGGCATCGAATCCGAAGGCCGCGCACGACCGGAAGAGGGCTCCCAGGTTGCCGGGATCCTGGATGCCGTCGACGAGGGTGACGCGACGTGCGGTCTCCCAGTTCACGCGCAGCGAGCGAGCGGCGGCGACGGCCACCAGGCCCTGCTGGGTCTTGGTCGACGAGATCATCTCCATCTCGGTCTCGGAGATGCGCCGCAGCGGGATGCGCCCCGGCACCTTGTCGAGAAGCGCGCGATTCCAGGCCACGCCTTCGGTCTCGTAGAGGGCCACGACGTTCTCGCGGGCGCGATCGAGCAGCGTCTCGACGGCGCGGACACCTTCGACCAGATACTGTCCGGTGCGTTCGCGACCGCGATCGTGTTTGAGGTCGGAGACGCCACGCAGCTCTTCGTCGAGCCACACCGCTCCACCTTCGCCCATGGCGATCTTGGCCGCCGCGGCCCGGGGACGGCGCTTCCAGTCCGGAGCGCCTCCACCCTGTCCACGACCACCGAAGCCGCCCTGACCGCCTCGTCCACCTCGATTGCCACCGTTGCCCTGGTTCATCATGCTGCCTCCAATGCCGCAAGCGTCTTGCCGGCCACCGAGGCCGCGTCCAATCCCAATTCCTCGAAGAGCTTCTCGTTGTCGCCGTGGTCGACGAAACGATCCGCAGGATGCCCCAGCAGCACATGGCGCCGGGGGATGCCGGAGTCGGCCATGGCCTCGGCGACGGCCGATCCGTAGCCACCACACCGCACGCCGTCTTCCAGAGAAACCACCACCTGGTGGTTTCGGAAAAGTTCGGCATAGTGCGGAGCCGACAAGGGCTTGGCGAAGCGGGCGTTGACCACCGTCGCGTTCACGCCCTTGCCCGCGAGGATCTTCGCCGCTTCCAGGGCGACGGGAACCATCGCGCCGATGGCCAGCAGGACCGCCTTCTCGCCCTGCACGAGGGTCTCGGGAACGCCGATCTCCAGCGTGCGCGCGGGACGGTTGCGCTCCAGCCCGGCGCCGGCGCCGCGCGGATAGCGGATTCCGACCGGACCGTCGGTGAACGCGTAGGCCGTGTGGAGCATGTCCACCAGTTCCATCTCGTCCTTGGGAGCCATCACGACCATACCCTGGACGCATCGCATGTAGGCGAGGTCGAGGGCCCCGTGGTGGGTGGGGCCGTCGGCACCCACGAGCCCGGCCCGGTCGAGACAGAAAATGACAGGCAGGTGCTGGATGGCGGCGTCGTGGACCACCTGGTCGAAGGCGCGCTGCAGGAAGGTGCTGTAGATGGCCACGACGGGACGCAACCCCTCGGCGGCCAACCCCGAGGCGAAGGTCACGGCATGCTGCTCGGCGATGCCGACATCGTACACGCGGTCGGGAAAGGCCTTGGCCATGATGCTGACCCCGGTGCCGCTGGGCATGGCTCCGGTGATGGCCACCACCTCGGGATGCTCCTTGGCCAATTCGGTCAGGGCCTCTCCGAAGACCTGCGTGTAGGTGGGCCGGGTGTCGACCGTCGGGACGACCTTCCCGGTCTCCTTGTCGAAGGCGCCCAAACCATGCCATTTGCCCGAGGAATCCTGTTCGGCGGGTTCGTACCCCTTGCCTTTCACCGTGACCACGTGCACGAACTTGGGGCCGGGGACGTCCTTGATCCGCTGGAAGATCTCGATCAGGGCGGGGAGGTCGTGCCCGTCGATGGGGCCGAAATAGTGGAAGCCGAGATCCTGGAACAGCGACCCCGGAAGCACGATTCCCTTCACGGCCTCTTCCACACGGCGGGCGGCTTCGCGCGCATGGGTGGCCCAGCCCTTGCCTACCTTGTCCAACACGCCCAAGGCGTCCCAGACGTCGCCTTTCAGGCGCGACCAGCGCGGATCGGTGATGACGCGATTGAGGTAACGGGACAGCGCCCCGACGTTCTCGGCGATGGACATCTTGTTGTCGTTGAGAACGACCGTGAGGTCTTCCTTGCGATCGCCGGCATTGTTCAAGGCCTCGAAGGCCATGCCTCCGGTGAGCGAACCGTCGCCGATGACGGCCAACACCCGGTTCTTGCGCCCCAGGCGGTCACGCGCCACGGCAAGGCCCTGGGCGGCGGAAATGGAGGTGGAGGCGTGCCCGGCACCGAAGATGTCGAAGGGGCTCTCGGAGCGTTTCAGGAAGCCAGAAAGACCGCCATGCTGACGGATGGTGTGGAAACGCTCCTGCCGGCCGGTGAGCACCTTGTGGGGGTAGGCCTGGTGCCCGACGTCCCAGACCACGCGGTCGGCGGGAAAGTCGTAGACCTTGAACAAGGCCAAGGTGAGTTCGACCGTGCCCAGGTTCGGGCTGAGGTGTCCACCATGGCGTGAGATGGTGGACACGATGAACTCGCGGACCTCGCTGGCCAGCACCTTGAGCTGATCGAGTTCGAGTTTCTTGACGTCGGCCGGAGTGGCGATGGTGGCAAGCAGGGGCCCCGGCTTGGGGATCCCGTGGGTGTCTTCGCTCATGGTCCTCTCAGTTTCCGCGTTCGACGATGAATCGGGCCAGATCGGCCAAGACGGGCCCGCGGGAGCCCATGCGCCCGCAGAGCTCGACCGCGCGCGCGACGAGATCGCGCGCCTCTTGTTTGGAACGCTCCAGCCCGACCACGGCCGGCCAGGTCGCCTTCTGGTTTTCCACGTCCGACCCGGCGTCCTTGCCCAAGGTCTCGGTGGAGGCTTCGATGTCGAGGATGTCGTCGACGATCTGGAAGGCCAACCCGATGCATCGGCCGTATTCGCGGTAGAGGGTCCGACGCTCGGAGGACGCTCCGGCCAGCAGGGCCCCCAGCTCGAGCGAGGCCTCGATCAGCGCGGAGGTCTTGTGGATGTGGATGTATTCGACCGTTTCGAGGACGGGCGCCTGGCCTTCGCTCTCGATGTCGACGACCTGCCCTCCGAGCATGCCGTCGGAGCCCAGGGCCTGCGCCAACAGGGTGACGGCTTCGGCCGAACCGGCGCGAGCAAGCACATGGAAGGCCAGGATGGACAGCGCATCGCCGGCCAGGACCGCCATGGCTTCGCCGAACTTCTTGTGGCACGTGGGCATGCCGCGACGGAAATCGTCGTCGTCCATGCAGGGGAGATCGTCGTGGATCAGGGAGAAGGTGTGGACCATCTCCAGGGCCGCGGCACCGTAATCCGCCGCTTCCCCGGTGCCCCCGCAATCTTCGAAAGCCGCGTAACACAGGGCGGGACGGAGCCGCTTCCCACCTGCCATCAGGCTGTAGCGCATGGCCTCGTGCAGGTTGCCGGGACGATGGTCGACGGAAGGGACGACACGGTCGAGGACGGCCTCGACGCGAACCTTGGCGGCCATCAGGTATTCGTTGGACAAACTCATGCGGATTCTCCCCGGGGCACGTCCTGGAGCCCCGATTCCACAAGTCGACGGACACGCAGTTCGGCGGTCTCGAGAGCCTCTCGGCAGGAGCGGACCAGGCCGACTCCCTCTTCGTAGCGCTCCAAGGCCGCGTCGAGAGGAAGATCTCCGCCCTCGAGGGACGAGACGACGTCTTCCAGTCTACCCATGGCTTCCTCGAAGGAGCGCGCCTTGCTCATCGATCCGATCCTTCCCGCTACATGAGAATTTCCGTGCCGAAGTGGACACCCCGGCGCGCAACCCCTTCCGTCCCGTGGTGGGTCCGGACAAGGGAGTCCCAATATAGAACCGGGATCCCCAGAGGGACGGTGAAACTCCGTCTCGAATTCACCCGCCGGGCAAGCACCCGGAACAAGAAAAGAAAACCCCAGTCCGCAATGGACCGGGGTTCCGGAATTCGTTCCCTTGCGGGAGCGAATTACTTCTTGGCGGAGTCGGCCTTGACGGTCGAGTCGGTCTTGGTGGAGTCGACGGCGGTCGAGTCGGTCTTGACGGAGTCGGTGATCGGGGCGACGACGGCGGTGGAGTCAACGGCGGGCGCAGCCTCTTCCTTCTTCTGGCAAGCAACGAAAGCGAGGGCGACGACGGCGGCGAAGGCGAACTTCTTCATGAGATAGACTCCTGAAAATGGTGGTTGTGGGGAGACGAATGTCTCACTGAGTTCACACCAACGCATGAAGTGTGCCAATCTCCTGAACCGGCACAGGGACTCGAATTTCCATGCTTCGAGCCGCATTGAATCGGGCGCTTTGCCCGATCACACTCCCGAATCGCCCGACTTCTGAAGCTTTCGGTACAGTGTTTTGGGATCCACGCCCAAAATTTCGCACGCGCGAGCCCGATGCCCACCCGTCATCCGCAGGACACGGTCGATGTAGCGCCGTTCCAGCTCCTCGAGCGTGGGCCAGTCGGCCTGCAACGGATGATCTCCGTCCCGCTGCGCACGTCCGGCCGCAAGGAAGGAAAGATCGGCGGATTCGACGATTTCCGTCTCGGCGAAAGCGACCACGCGCTCCATGGCGTTGCCCAGCTCCCGAATGTTGCCGGGCCAGGGGTGGCGTTCCAGGATGTCCCGCGCGTCGCGTGACAATTTCCGGGCAGGATGCCCGGCCCGCTGCAGATGCCGCTCCAGGAAGCGCTGCGCGAGAGGCACGATGTCCTCGACACGCTCGCGCAACGGGGGCAACTCGAGGGGAATGACGTTGAGTCGGTAGAACAGATCTTCGCGGAAGCGGCCTTCGCGGACCTCCACGGCCAGGTCCCGGTTGGTGGCCGCGACCACGCGGGCGGCGAATTCCCGTTCGACCGCCGAGCCCACGCGTCGGAAACGCCCCTCCTGCAGCACGCGCAGGAGTTTGGCCTGCATGAGCAGGGGGAGTTCTCCGATTTCGTCGAGGAACAACGTGCCTTCGCCGGAGATTTCGAAGAGCCCTTCCCGCGCCCGGTGGGCACCCGTGAAGGCCCCTTCCTCGTGGCCGAACAGCTCCGATTCGATGAGACTCTCGGGGATGGCGCCGCAGTTGACGGGGACAAACGGTTTTCCTGAACGGTGCGACTGGAAATGCAACGCTCGGGCAACCCGCTCCTTGCCGGTCCCGGACTCTCCCGTGACCAGCACGGTGCCCGAAAGCTGGGCCAACCGCGGGATCTGCGACAACATCCGCTGCATCGGCGGATTCAACGACCGCAACGCTTCGTCCTGCCCTTGCAACCCCGCCAGCTCCTGGCGGATACGAACTTCGTCCAAGGCGCGTCGCACCCAAAGCAAAAGATCTTCGTCGCGCACCGGCTTGGTCAGGTAGTGGTACGCACCGGCACGGACCGCCTCCATGGCGTCTTCCAGGCGGGCGAAGGCCGTGATCAACAGCACCGGGACGGAATTGTCCGCACGCCGGATCTCGCGCACCAGCTCGAGTCCCGTCATCCCGGGCATATTCACGTCCGAAAGGATGATCCGGGCCTTGCCGTCGCGCGCCCGTCCCAGGGCATGGCGAGGATCGGAGACGGCTTCGGCTTTGATTCCTTCGGCCTCCAGGAGGTCGCGGATCGCCTCGGCCATCTCGAGGATGTCATCGACGACAACGACATCGTAGGTGGGAATACGGCTCATGAGGACTGGAACATTAGTTCCGCCAGCCCTTCAGACGCACCTCGAACCGGGCTCCACCCAAAGGGCTCTCCCCCACGCGCAATTCTCCTTCCATACGGCGCACGAGCCCCAGCACCACGGTCAGCCCCAGGCCCGACCCTTCTCCCTGGCGCTTGGTGGTGTAGAACGGATCGAAGACCGCCGCCCGGTGTTCCTCGGGAATCCCCGGCCCGTTGTCGTCCACCATGAGCAACACGTCGTCACCTTCGGCGCTGGCGGAAACCGTCACGGATCCGTCCTCTTCGACGGCTTGCAGCGCGTTCATCACCAGATTGAGCACGATCTGCTGCAACCCGTCCGGTGTTCCGGAGACCGCGGGCAGATCGGAGGGCACCTCGAAGACCAGGCTCGTCCGACGGCGATGGGACAAGGGTGCCACCAGGTCGCGAACCGCACCTGCGGCCTGGTGAAGCAGCACCCTTTGCGGTGGTCCGGGACGGGAACGGGCGAAGTCGAGCAACTGCCGGATCAATCCCGTCACCCGGTCGAGCTGCTCGAGGGCCGTGTCGAGGGTCCTGCGGTCGTCGTCTCCGTCGGCGGTTTTGCGGCGCAGCAACTGCAAGCGCATGGAAATGATCCCCAGAGGCGTTCCGATCTCGTGGGCCAGACCGGAGACCAGCACACCCACGGTGGCGAGCTTCTCGGCATGCAGGAGCTGCTCGTCCTTGCGCCGCAGCTCCTGGAGGCGCTCCAGATCCGCTTCCAGACGCGTCAGGCGCAGGTCACGGCGAAGCAGAGCCCAGGCCAACACGACCCACACCGCCGACAATCCGAGGAAAATCAGGGCCGTCCAACCAAATTGCGCGATCAGCGGGGCCGTGACTTCCCGCCGGGGCAAGTGCGCCACGAGCAACCACTCCAAGCCCCCCCAGACCTTGATGGATCGGACGTTGACCAGACTGCCCGGAGGCAGGGGGTCCCCCTCCCCGCCGGGGCCCCTCCACAACACTCCACGTGGCTCGCGTTTGAGCTGGTTGAACACGCCCAGCGCCAGGGCCTCCCCTCGGACCACCGAGGCGCTCTGCTCATCGCGATCGTACAACGGCAGCCAGATCCCCGAGGAGTTCACCAAACCCAGCGAAACTCCGCGGTTGGTCAAGAACGGCTCGAGGGCACGGCGCAGGGAGCGTCCGGTGCCGGACAGTTCGAGATCGCGCCCGGGCTCCACGGACTTCACCCGAACGGAAACGACCGCGTCCCAGGTCGAATCGCGATCCAGGGGCGGCGCTTCGAGGTCGGACACCGAGAGGTCGCGTTTCCACGAGAAGAACTTGCGCGCGAGCCAAGGCTGGCTTTCCCCGCGGCTCCAGAGCAGACGAGCCCCCTTGGGGGCGACGATGGACAGGTGGGAAATCCCCGAATCGGAGGCCAGCAGCGACCACGCCTGGGTACGTGAGGCACTGCCCTCGGGGAACCGGCGGACGATGTGGGCCATCAGCCAGGCCAGACGCGATTCCCGCTCCAGTTTCTGGGCCAACTCGCTTTCGATCTCCTCGAGGATGCGATCTTGCCGCAGCAGATGGGATTCGATGACCACCGAACGCTGCTGCAGGTACAAAAGCCCCGCCAACAACAGGATCCCCGCCGCGGCCAGCAGGATCGCCACCCACGTCCGTCGCCGGATCCGCAGGCGCAACACCTCCAGGCGACGCGGCTCGCGCCCATCGGCCCTCGAGCCGAGGGTCGGGGGAACGGCGGTTGGATGGATGTCGACCATCCCGGGAAAGATGCTCTCCATCGCCATCGCGGGGGTTCTAGGTTTCGCACGCATGAACGACACCCTCCGAGGCTGTGAAATCTCCTGGTCGGAATCCGGCAACGAATCCCTCCCCCTTCTCCTGCTCGTGCACGGTCTGCCGTTCCAGAAGGGAATGTGGGCCGAGGTCGTCCCCCGGCTGCAACGCCAGTTCCGCACCGTCTGCGTCGATCTACCCGGCTTCGGGGAAAGCGCGATCTCACCCGAACCCCCTTCCATGGACGCCTACGCGGACATCCTTGCCGAGCTGATCACGCGGCTGGGCGACCGCCCAGCCATCGTCGCCGGGCACTCCATGGGCGGCTACGCCCTGCTCAACCTCGCCAGCCGCTACCCCACCCGCCTCGCGGGTCTGGTCATGCTCTGTTCGCGCGCGACAGCCGACGCCCCCGACCAGGTCGCCAACCGCCTGGCGATGGCCACGCGCCTGCGCACCGAGTCCCCGGATTTCGTCGCCGAGGCCATGCTCCCGAAGATGCCGCGCCGGGACTCCATG
>JAMIIV010000067.1:0-1495 GCA_035913415.1 Fibrobacteria bacterium
GAAGGCGCCGTACACGCACTGGCTGACGTACGACTTCGTCGAGAGGAAGCCGGAGGAGGCGACGGTCGTCCTCCGATGGGACGAGCTGGAGGTCCCGATCCGCGTTCAGGTGCCCGACGTGACCGAGGTCTACCTGGGCCAGATCCGGAACCAGCTGCGCAACGCGACCGGATTCGACTGGCAGTCCTGGGAGCAGGCGGCGCAGTTCTGCCTCGGGAAGAAGGTCAACCTCCCCGAGGCCCTGAAGTGGGCCGAGCACGCGGCGACGCCGGGCTTCACCGGGCAGGAGAACTTCCGGACGCTGTCGACGCTCTCCCAGGCCCAGGCGGCCAACGGCCAGGCCGAGGTGGCGAAGGCGACGATGCAGAAGGCGCTCGAGCACCCGACGGCGACCGTCACCGACCTTCACATGTACGGCCGGCAGCTCCAGGCGCAGAAGAAGACCGACGAAGCCGTCGCCGTTTTCCTCCTCAACGCCAAGCGCCATCCCGACGTCTGGCCGGTGAACGTCGGTCTCGCCCGCGCCTACGCCGCCCAGGGCAAGACGAAGGAAGCGCTCGCCGCGGCGAAGAAGGCCCTCGCGCAGGCACCCGACGACGGGAACCGCAGCAACCTGAAGAACCTCATCGCCAGCCTGGAGGCGGGCAAGCCGATCAACTGACCATCGGCGGACGACCGTGCCAGGCGTGCAATCGTGTATTGTTTTCAACAATACACGATTGCACGCCTGGCACGATGTCGGGGGAGTGCGCCGTCCCTGCGGTACGCCGGGTCGTTTGGAACGTGGCGTCCGGGCCTGTGGGGACGGCGTTCCGGGATGCGTCCTTGCCGGCCGGAGGGCATGATGGGGCCCTCACGGAGGGATCCATGACGACTCTCTTCGACGCAGAGACCGAGAAGCGATTCCGTGCACGGGTCGACACCCTGAAGCCCGATGCGCCGGCCCTCTGGGGACGGATGAACGCCCGGCAGATGGTCTGCCACCTGACCGACTCCTTCCGCGTGGCGCTCGGGGAGGTCCCGGTCGTCGTGAAGTGGACCCCGCTGCGCCTCTACCCGCTTCGCTGGCTCTTCGTCCACACGCTTCCGATTCCGAAAGGGAAGGTCCCCACGACGCCCGAGTTTCAGCGAACGGAACCAGCCGAGTGGGAGAAGGACGTGGCGGACTGGAATACCGCCTTCGACCGGTTCCTTCAGCGATCGAAGGAGAAGGAGCCCCGGTGGGGCACCCATCCCGCATTCGGAGATCTCGGCACCGAGGAATGGGGCCGGCTGGCGGCCCGCCACTCCGACCACCACCTGACGCAGTTCGGAGTCTAATGAACGCATCGCCCGGGCGAACGCGAGCAGGAGGCTGAAGCCTCGATCCTGCGACCGGCTTGCAGCCTACCGGGTCCCGCCGCGCTTCGTCCGAAATCCCGGTAAAATGCACCTCCGGGCGTCGCCACTGTTCCTGCCTGCGGATCTCCGCCGGGCGGTTTGAACGGGCGAGTCC
>JAMIIV010000068.1:0-71593 GCA_035913415.1 Fibrobacteria bacterium
CCTGGGGGGGGTGGGGATGGAGCAGGATGGACAACATGACCTGGCGGACATCTTCGCCTTCGTAGGGTTTGCGCCGGGCGACCATCTCGTAGAGCACCACACCCAGGCTGAACTGGTCGGAGCGTCCGTCGGTGCGGCCATCGATGGTTTCCGACTTGCGTCCGTCGATCTGTTCGGGGGCCATGTAGAAGGGGGTGCCCAGCACCTGGCCTTCCTGGGTGAGGGTGGCGGAATTGTCCGTCTGGCGGGCCAGCCCGAAGTCGGTGAGCTTGACCCGTCGGCCGTTCTCGACGACCATGATGTTCGCGGGCTTGATGTCGCGGTGCACCACGCCGCTGGTGTGCGCGTAGGCCAGGGCCTCCATCATCTGCAGACCCCACAGCCGCACGGCCTTCCAGGAGAGCCGGTGGGTGGTGATGAGTTTTTCGAGAGACTGCCCTTCCAGGAGTTCCATCGCGATGAACGAGGTCTCTTGCCATTCCCCCAGTTCGTGGATGGTCACGATGGAGGGGTGGTTCAACTTGGCGATGGCACGGGCCTCGCGTTCGAAACGCGTGAACGATTCATCCTGTTTCTCGCCCAGGCGGCGGGCGGCCGAGATGACCTTGATCGCCACGTGGCGATCGAGGGAGCGGTCGTAGCCCTTGTGGACCACGCCCATGGCGCCGCGTCCGAGTTCCCCTTGGATTTCGAAACGTCCGATGCGGGGGATTCCGTCATCGGGTGCCGCAGTGCTCCGGGCGGGGCTGGAGTCGGAAGGATGGGGCAGGGGGGCGGCCTTGGCGGGTGCCGGGCGGAGCGCCCAGAATCCGACCAGCCCCAGGAGGGTTCCCACCAGGGGGAGGTCCAGCGCGGTGTGGACCGACACGGCGCGATCGACGACGAATTGCAGCAGCGCCAGCACCAGGAACCCCACACCCGCCACCGTCCAGCGCGTGGGGATGGGGATCTGCCGGGCGGTCAACGCCCACAGCACGGACAACAACAAGACCCCCAGGGCGAACTCCCACACGCGGGCCCACAACGGCCGTTGGGGAACGCGGTTCTGGAGGATGTTCTCCAGGCCCACGGCCCAGATCTCGACGCCGGGGAACCGGTCGGCGATGGGGGTGCGGAAGAAGTCGCCGGACTCGCGGTTGAGGGCCGCCGACGAGGTGATGCCCACCATCACGATGCGGCCTTCCAGTTGCTGACGGAACTCCTGCGGGTTTTCGAGGAGCTTTCCGGCATCGATCATGGGCACCGACGGGGTGGGTCCCAGAAAGCGCAACGGAGTCTGTCCGATGCGGTCGATGGGGACCACCGTGTTGCGGACTTGCACGATGCCGGGTTCGAAGCTGACCTCGGCGAGGTTGGCGTCGCCGTAGGCGGCCAGGGCGGCGATGGCCAGGGAGGGGAAGTATTCGTCGCCCAGCTTCAGGACGTGTCCCAGATTCCGGAACACGTCGTCTTCGGGGTCGGCGCTGGAGGTGATGAACCCGGTGGGGGAGGACCACCTCTGGTAGATGGTGTCGGAGAACAGGACCTCGCGGGAGCGCAGGATGGGCAGGAGATCGGAGCCGGGTTTGTCGGGGAGCAGTTGGAAGGCCGACGTGCGCAGAAGATCGGGGATCTCGACGGGGAGGGTGTCGTCTGCGGAGGGAATGTTGGTGGGGGCGCGCAATTCCAGGGGCAGGATGATCTTGGTGCCCGAGGCTTGGATGGAGCGCAGGGTGTCGGACAGGGCCGAATCGCCCGGGAGCGGATCGGGGCGGTGCGGGAACCAGCCGTCGAAGATCAGCACCTTGGCGCGGTTTTGGGCGATGGCCGAGAACAGGCGGGCGGTCTGCCCGCGGTTCCAGGGCCAGGTCCCGTATTTGGCGATGGTGGCGTCGTCGATCGAGACGATGACCACCTGCCCCGAGGCTTGCATCGAGGGAGCCCACTTGGCGAGGCCGTCCTGCCAGGTGCGGTTCACCGAACGCATGGGGCGCACCGCCACCAGCAACAGCACGATGACCGCGAGGATGGAAAATCCGATCCGCTTGGCTCCCATGTCAGTCGGCCAGGCTTTCGCGCGTGGAGGTCAGGGCGTTCCAGTCGGCCTCGGTGGGTTTCCAGGCCTTCGGCTCGCCGGGGACGCCGGATTTTGGCACGGACAATTTCATGCCGGTGCGCACCAGCCGGATCCATTCGTCGACGGCCACTTCCTTGGGGCCATCGACCGGCTTGGGCGCCAGGCTCCGGCGCGGGGTTTCTGGTGCGGCGCCGGCTCCCACACCGACTTCACCCTCGACGACACCGACGGAGCCGGAGGAATCGGCGGCGACTTCGGTCTCGAACACGGTGCCGTGCACACCGGCGATGGCGGTGGGCAGTTGGATCTGGTAGTTCACGATGCCGCCGGCCCACTTCTGCACATGGGTCCAGGTACGTCCGCGAATCAGGGCCAGGCGCGTCACGAAGGGGCGCTGGTCCTTGGCGGTGGCCGAGCGGGGCTCCTGGATGCCGTTGAGGCGGATCTCGGTGTCGCGGTGCAGGCGCAGCACGCTCTGGTTGTCGATCACGATTTCGGCGTAGCCGTCGGGGCCTGTGGTGATGGCGTCCCCTTTTTGGAGGAAGCGGTTCGCCGCCAGGACCTCGGTGGAGCCATCGGAACGCCGGATGCTGCCTGTGCCGGTCGCCAGGGTGACCACGGCGCGGCGGGATGCCAACTGCACCGTTTTGCGTGGATTCTGCTTGGCCTGGGCCTGTGGAGCGGCAGTGGCGGCCGGTTTGCGCAGGCGCAGGGTCTGGCCTACGTGGATCTGGTCGAGGTTGGCCAGGCCGGGATTGTCCGTCTTCAGCAGTGCCACGATGGAGTCGTTGAAGGCGCCGTATTTCTGGAAGGCGATGTAGCTGGCGGTCTGACCGCGCTTGACCACGAATTCCTCGAACTCCTGCCCGGTGGGAGGCAACGACGCGGCCATCAGGGCGGCAGCTCCGAGGATCAGCAGAGGGAGGATGCGCAGGGGTTTCATGCCGACTCCGGTGGTGCGATGAGAAATTTGGGGAATCGTGAGATCCACTGCAAGGATATCTAAATGCGCGCCGGACCTCGGCAACAGTCTACGATGGGGCCATGTCGGGTGCTCACACTCGCGAGAGTGAGCACCAGGACGGGCGAAGCGGGTGCTCACACTCGCGAGAGTGGGAGCGCCAGGGCCAGGCGACGCGGTTTCACACTCCCGGGGAGATCGCTTCCCGACGTCGGAGGTCGGAGGCTTCCTGCAATTCCTCCAGGATGATCCGGGCACGCGGCAGCGCCGCCGCCACGCAATCGTTGACGCCGATGCCGTCCCAGGCATTGCCTGCCAGATGCAGTCCGGTGCCGCCGAGCTGGCTGCGCAGCCGTCGGACGGTGTCGTGGTGCCCAACCGGGTATTCGGGAATGCCTTTGGGGTGGCGGGCGATGTGGACGTATTCCGGCGCGCCTTCGACCCCCAAGAGGTCGGCGAGCTCCCGGCGCACCATCTCCACGAGGGCGGTGTCCGGCTGTCCGGCAAGCTCAGGCTGGCGACCGCCGCCGACCATGGTGCGCAAGAGCACCTTGCCCGCAGGTGCGGCGTGGGGCCACAGCGTGCTCGAAAACAAGGTGCCCAGGATGTTGCGGCCTTCCGATCGGGGCACCAGGAATCCGAAGCCATCCAGAGGGTGGTGTACCCGGGTGCGATCGAATCCCAAGGCCACCACCGTGACGGGGTTGTAGGGCAGGCGCTCGAGGTCGGAGACCAGTTCGACGGGCAGGCCACCGATGCGGGCGACCTCGAAGGCGGGGATGGCCAGCACGATCCGCTCGAAGGTGTCGTGCGAGCCGTCGGCGGCGGTGGCGGTCCACCCTTCGGCGCTCTTCGTTATGGACAAGATTTGTCGATCCTGCCGCACGGGTCCGGTGGTCCGGGAGGCCAGGGTGGCGACCAGTTCGGCCATGCCGCCGCGGAAGGTGTACGATCCCGATCCCGGACGCTGGTCGGGTGGCAGGCCGCGGCGCTGGCGCGCGCTGGCGCGCAGCCCCGAGAACAGCGACCCATGGGCCATCTCCATGGTCTTGATGCGGGGAAACGCCGAGCGCACCGAAAGCCGTTCGGGGGAGGCCGCGTAGACGCCGGTGACCATGGGGTCCAGAATCTGGTCGGCGAGCCCGCGTCCGAGCCGACGGGCGCCGAAGGCCGCGACGGTTTCGTCTTCGGGGCCGCGGCGGATGAACGGTTCGAGGAGACCGCGCAGTTTCGCTCCCCACGTGGGGAACGGGCCGAACACGGACGCCGGGCCCATGGCCCGAAGTCGACCCTTCCAGAGGATGAAGCGCTTGCGCGCTGCGGGAGAGGCCTGGACGATGTGATCGGCCAGGCCCAGCTCCAGGGCCAGCTCCATGGTCTCGCGACGGGAGTTCAGGATGCTTTCGGCGGCCTCTTCGCATTGCCAGCCGTTTTCCGACGAGGTGCGCACGTTGCCGCCTGGGGCGGGGCGGGGATCCCACGTTTCGACGTGCACCGACAGGCCGGAGCGACGCGCTTCGCGCTCGAGGAACCAATGGGTGGACAGACCCGTGACACCCGCCCCGACAACGAGGATCCGATGGGTCATGGCGCTCGCGCGTCCAGGGCGTGTACCGCTTGGATCAAGGCCTTCAGGCCCGCCACGGGAGCGTCGGGCTGGATGCCGTGCCCCAGGTTGGCGATCCAGGCGCCGCCGCGGGTCTGGGGGGCGACCTGACGCACGCGTTCCGCGATGGTCTCGGGAGGCGCGTGCAAGAGGGTGGGGTCGAAGTTGCCCTGGATGGGGGTGGCCCCCACACGTGCCCGCACCTTCGAAAGCGGGATGCGCCAGTCGACGGCCACGACGTTGGCACCAGCGTCGGCGACTTCGTCCAGTAGGGTGGACGCTCCGTTGACGTAGAAGATCACGGGCACCTGGGTGCGCTCGTGCAGCTCGGCACACATGCGTTGTACCACCGGCAGGACCATGGTGCGATAGTCTTCCGGGGCGACCAGGGATCCCCACGATTCGAAGATCTGGAGCGCGTCGCAACCGGATTCCGCCTGGGCGGCCAGGTGGTCGACCAGCACGGATCCCAGGTGTTCCAGGAGGTTGCGGAAAGACACCGGGGAGCGGTGCATCCAGGCGCGGGTGCGCGAAAAGTCGCGTCCACCGCCGCCGTCGACCGCGTAGCAGGCCAGGGTCCAGGGCGACGCCGCGAATCCGATCAGGGGCAGGTGTTCGGGCAGAGCCGCGCGACACAGGCGGATGGTCTCGTGCACGTGGGGCAGTTCAACCACGGGATCGAACCGGGGCAGGAGCTTCTCGCGGCCCTCGGTCAAAGGATTGGAGATGCGCGGTCCTTCCCCTTCCAGGAAGGCCAGATCGAGGCCCAGAGGCGGCAGCACCGTGAGGATGTCCGAAAACAAAATGGCGGCATCGACGCCCAGGAGTTCGGTCGGTTGCAGCGTGACTTCCGCAGCGGCCTCGGGGGCGGCGAGGAAGTCGAGGAAACTCGGGAACTGCGACCGGACGGCGCGGTACTGGGGCAGGTAGCGGCCGGCTTGGCGCAAAATCCAGACCGGGACCTGATGGGGGATTTCCCCCCGGCACGCGGTGAGAAACGAGCCCTGCTGCCGCGAAAGGGGGATCATTCGGCCCATGCGACGAGTTTCTCGGCGGGCTCGCGCGGGGTGCGGAACGTGTTGACGTGGGCGGCGGGGTCTTCTTTGCCGAAAGCCACGGCGCACACCACGAGGCGGTCGTCGGGAATGTCCATCTCTTCGCGGAAGATATCCGGATATCCGACCACGGAGTACATGGGCGTCGCCTCGTACCCTTCACCCCTAAGCGCCAGGAGGAACTGGGCCAGGAAGAGTCCGCCGTCGAGGAACGTGCCCTTTTCGGCCACACGAGGCAGCGTCAGGACGGCCACGGCAGGGGCGCCGAAGAGACGGAAATTCTCGCGGTCGTGGGCCTTGCGGCCATCCTTGTCGTCGCGGGTGATGCCTTTGTGCGCGAACAGCGAAATGCCGCAGGTGCGGGCGCGGTCGAGCATCTCGGGGGGCATGTCGGCGGGGGAGTACCGGTAGTCGGGATTCATCTCGAGGGCGTCGTCGAAACTGGCGCACAGTTCGTCGCGGAGACGGTCGCAGGCTTCCCCCACCGACACGAAGAGTTTCCAAGGCTGCCCGTTCTTGGAGCTGGGCGCCGTGGAGGCCAATTCCACCGCCCGCAACACGGACTCCTTGGTGGGGAGCTTGGGCAGGAAGGCGCGGCAACTGTGGCGATCCCGGAGGGCGGTGGTGAGGTCCATGGGCGAAGCTCCTTGGGCAGTGGGGGAAGCGGAAGGGGGAGATCAGGGTTTGCGGACCGCGCAGGCCCACCAGTCGCCCTCGGTTTCCTCAAGTTCGAGGACCAGAGCCGCTTCGGCGAACCATGCCAGCATGCGTTCCCGGTCGGACAGCAGGTAGCCGGACAAGACCAGGTGGGAGCCGGGGGTCATGCGCACCAGGGTGTCGTGCCGCAGCGGCTCGAACTCGGTGCGCAGCATGTTGGCCAGCACCACATCCCAGGTGGGGGCGGCGGGAACGGCGTCGATGCTGCCCGCCCAGGCTTTCCAGTCTTCGGTGATGCCGTTTTGGGCGGCGTTTTCTTCGATGCACGGAAGGGCATCGGCGTCGATGTCGCACAGATCCAACGCTCCGGCGCCGAGCTTGCGGGCGTAGAATCCCAGGATGCCCGTGCCCGCGCCCAGGTCGAAGACCGACCGGCCCACCAGGGGCAGTCGCTCCAGGACCTTCGCCGCCAGACGGGTGCTCTCATGCCCGCCCGTGCCGAACGCCTGTTTGGCCTCCATCGTGAGCACGTACTCGGCCCCTTCGGGGGGCTTCACCCACGAGGGAACCACCCAGAGTCGGGAGGTCACCTGGATGGGCTCCTGTTGCAGGCGCCACGAAAGGTCCCAATCGCGGGCCTCGACGCTGCCGTCGCCGACCTGGACGAGATTTGTCCCCGACAGATCGGGGGTCAGGTCGGGAGGGAACCAGGCACGGAGCACGCCGGTGGTTCCGTCGGGCTCCTCCAGTCCCAGGGCGCCAGCTTCGAAGAGCTGGTCGGAGGCGAGGTCGGGGTCGGCAAAGCCGGAGAAATCGATCCATTTTGCGGCGCGTGATTCCATGAGGTCCACAAACGTAAGATTCCCGGCGAACAAGTACCTTTGTCCTCGTGCTGATCCAGAACTCCATGCCTTCCAGTGTCGCCCCTGACCGTCCCGATTCGACCGGAACCTTCGCTGCCGTGCTCGCCGCGGGCTCCCGGGCCCTTGATCAGGCCCGCCTGAGCGTCCAATCCGGGCTGGATGATTCCTGGTCTCTGCTGGTCCAGCAAGCCGACGACGCACCAGGGGAACTTTCCTCCCGACTGCGCAGCCTGTTCGGGCGGCAGGGCAAGCGGGTGCGCTCCACGCTGCTGTTGCTCACCGCCGAACTTGGCGTCGCCAGTGATCGCCGCGTGGCCCTGCACAGCGCGGCGTCCATCGAGCTTCTGCATCTGGCCTCGCTCGCCCACGACGACGTCATCGACGAATCCGATTTGCGCCGCGGCGAAGCTTCCGCACCCAGCCGCTGGGGCAACCAGATGGCTGTGCTGGTGGGCGACTACGCCTTCGCGCGTTCCATGCGCCTGGCCATCGATACCGGATCCGCGCGCATCGTCGAGGCCATCAATGCGGTTTCGTGCATGCTCACCGCGGGGGAAGTCGCCGAGCTGGATCTGGCGCGTGCGCCGGAACCCACCCTGGACGCCTACCGCGAGGTCATCCTCCTCAAGACCGCCTGCCTTCTCGAAACGTGCTGCTTGTGCGGCGCCTTGGCGGGCGGACTCGACGAAACCGCCTCGCAGGCTTCCGCGCGGTTCGGGCGGCATTTCGGCATGGCCTTCCAGATGTGCGACGATCTCCTCGACCTCGGTGGCGTCGCCGACCTCGACAAACCCGCCCGCACCGACCTCGCCAACGGCCTGTTGAACCTTCCCGCCCTTCTGGCGCGCGAGCTGGCCGGGGAAGACCTCCGCCTGCTGGCCCACCTGGACACACCCGCCCTGCTGGCCCATCTGCAGGGCAACGGCGTGCTCGCCATGGCCTCCCAACTGGTGCGCGCCGAACTTTCCCTGGCCTCCGCCGAGCTGGTCCATCTTCCCGATCAACCGGCTCGCGCCCATCTGTCGGCCATGCTCGAAGACCTCACCATGCGGCTCGAAGACGCCGTGGGCCGCATCTGATCAGATTCCGGGCCCGTTCCGTAGCGTCGGAATCTGTCGCGTTCCGGGGTGAGGGTTGAGGCCGTAAGGACCCTCGGTGGTCCAGCCGGCACTCGGTGGTCGAACTTCAGTGGTCTAGTTTGCCGTCGATGGAGTCTTTCCAGGCTTTGCGCGCCGTCAGGTGCGCGATCCGGTCGACCGCTTTGGGCACGGTGGTGTCGGTCCACGGATGCCAGAATCCGTCGTCGCTTTGGCGCCACACCGGCCCGTCGGGTCCTTGCCCGAACAAGTCCAGTGTGTCGTTGTGGTATTCCCAGCCCGCATCCTTGAAGTAGAGGGCTCCGCGCGCGCTGGTGTCGCGCAGGTCGCGTCCCTGGAAGTGGCTCAGGCTCCGGATGCCCAAAAGCCCCAGGACCGTGGGACCGATGTCGGTCTGCGACGCGGCGCGGTCCAGTCGCCCCTGGGGCAGGTGCAGCGCGGGGTTGGGTGAGAACAGCCCGATCATCGTAGCCGTGCGTTCCCCGACCATCCCCTCCGGGCGCTCGAAGTCGCGCGGCAGCACCGGGAAGCCGTGGTCGCCCAGCACCAGGAACACCGTGCGCGAGAAGTCGGGGCGTCGGGAGAGGGAGTCCAGCAGCCGTCCGAGCTGGTGGTCGAAGTAGGCCAGGGAGCGGTTGAAGCGTTCCGCGTCGGTGGACTGGGGTGCCTCGGGCATCCAGGCTTGGGGGGCCCGGAAGGGCATGTGCATGTTGTGCGTGGCCACCAGGGCGAACCAGGGGCGGGTGGTGCCCAATGAATCCAGTCGTGCCAGGCACTGGTCGACGATGACGGAATCTGCCGCATCGTTGCCGTTGGCGGGATCGAAGTCGACCACGTCGAACCAGCGTCGCAACCAGGGCATCTGGTTGTCGAAGGTGGGGTCGGCGCCGCTGAAGGCCAGACGTGCGAAACGCTCGCGGGGGATGTGGTCGGGGATGCCCCGCAGTTGCATGCCGGTGGCCGAGGTGAACCAGTTGCGGTGGGGGTGGCTCCACAGTCCCAAGAACGTGCTGGCCACGCCGTAGACGGAGGGAAACCCGTTGGAGCGCCCCCGCAGGTACCAGGCACCGCCAAGGGCTTCCAGACGCCGCAGGTTCGGGAGGGACCCGGGTTTGTCGAGTTCGGCCAGCACCGCATGGCGGTTGAGGCTTTCCACCAGCAGCAGCACGATGTTGACGGGCAGCGAATCCCCCCCGAGACAGTCCTGGTCCCTGCCGTCCGAAGGGGCATCCAGGCCACCGGGGTGGGTGTCCGGATCGCGGTCGTCGCAATCGCGGGTCCGGTCGAAGCCGTCGGTGTCGCTGTCGACGGAACATTCCTTTGTGGTCCAGCCTTGGGCGCAGGCGAGCTCCAGTCGTCCGTGCAACAGGGGGAATCCCGTGGGCGACCAGGTGAGGGAGTCGAAGGGGCGCAGCCGGAGGGAACGCAGGGTGGAAAGGGCCAGGGTTTCGTCGACGGGCGAGACCTCGCCGAAGACCATGGCGGCCAGATCGCGGGTCAGGACATACGTGGGGGGGAGGATGCGCTCGGTGCAATTGGTGGTGTGGTTGAGCCACCAGGGAGAGGTCCCCAAGCCGGCGGAGAGAGCTGCCAAGGGGAGTGCGGCGAATATGGATCCGCGCCCCGGAGAGGCCGCGCGAGCCCCCAGCAGCCCCAGGACCCCAGCGGTCAGGGCGAGGGCGACCGCTCGGAAGATTCCCCAGGGGTCGGCTCCCAGAGACAGAAGCGTGGTGGAGTCGAAGACCGCCTGCGGGCGCAAGTACGTGCCCAGATAGGAGAGGGTGGCGTGCTGACGGAAGAATCGCACGACCTCCAGATCGAACTGCCCGTAGAGCACGTACAGCCCGGCCGCGATCCAGCCGGCGCGCACGGCCAAACGGGGTTTCCACAGCGACCACAGGGCGAAGGGCAACAGGACCTGCGCCACCGCGCCCGCCTCGACCAACGAATGGAAGGGCAGGAACCGGTCCACGCGGGCCACCATGGGGACGCCGTAGGGATCGAGGCACAGGTAGTGGAGGGCCAAGGAAGCGGTGCGCAGCAGGCCGAAGACAAGCCAGGCCAGCAACAGGGAATAGGGTGAGGAAAGCAGTCGCGACATGAGAGGGGACCAAGCTAGAACCTTGGCGGGCCCGGCAAGATCATGCACATTTGTGCCATGAGTTCGAACTCCTCCGCGGTTCCCGCCTACGCCGTCCTCTGCAGTGGCGGAGGCTCCAACCTCCAGGCCCTCCTGGATCGATCCGCCTCGGGTGAGCTTCCCGGTCGGTGTGCCTGGGTGGTGGCCAACAACCGCGACGCCTTCGCTCTGGAGCGCGCTCGCGCGGCCGGGGTGCCGGCACACCATGTTTCCACCCGCACCGAGGGTTCGGACGACGGCGTGGGGCGCAAACTGGTGGAACTCATCGACCAGCACAACGTTCGGCTGCTGGTGCTGGCCGGGTACATGCGGGTGGTGCCCCAAGCGGTCCTGCAACGCCTTCCGGGACGGATCGTCAACATCCACCCCGCCTTGTTGCCCGCCTTTGGGGGCAAAGGCATGTACGGACATCACGTGCACGAGGCCGTCCTCGCCCGTGGAGCGCAATGGACCGGAGTTACCATTCACCTCGTGACCGAGTCCTACGACGAGGGGCCCATCCTCCGCCAGCGCGTGATCGCTGTCCGCCCCTCCGACACCCCTCAAACCCTCGGGGAGCGTGTCTTGCGTGTGGAACATGACACTCTCTGGCGCGAAGTCCGCGCCCTGCTGGCCCAGGAGGCCTGAACGTGTTCGATTTCCATTTCAGTCTCGAGATCCGCAAGGAAGACCCCTGCCTGGTGCTTTCCGGCTCTTGCCGCGAGTACAGTCTCGACGCCTTCAACCAGGCCATGACCGAGGCGGCCGCCAAAGCGAAGAAGGCCGTCTACCTCGATCTGTCGCAGACCCGGCTCCTCGATTCCGCGAGCCTGGGAACCATCGTCTCCCATTTCAACCTGCTGCGCGGTCAGGGCAAGCGGCTCGTGCTCGTGAACCCGTCCGCGCCGTGCCGCCACCTGCTGGACATCACCTCCTTGTCGAGAGTGCTCGAGATCGAGACCGACGAAGACCTTTGAGACCGTCGCACCCGGCGGCGGCGCCGGGACGATTGCAGACAGATTCCGTCACACTCGCGACCGTGCCGCGGCCGCACCACGCACCGGAGCCTCCCTTGGAACGCAAGACCCCCTTGGCCGAACGCCACCTGTCCCTCGGAGCCCGCATGGTGCCGTTCTCCGGGTGGAGCATGCCGGTGCAGTACGCGGGGATCGTCCAGGAGCACAACGCGGTGCGCCAGTGCGCGGGACTCTTCGATGTCTCGCACATGGGACGTTTCGTGGTGCGGGGCCCGCAGGCGCTCGCCCAGTTGGAAGCCATCACCACCAACCGCGTCGCGCGGTTGGAGATCGGCCAGTTCCAGTATTCGTCGCTGCCCAACGCCCAAGGCGGCCTGGTCGACGACATCCTCGTGGGGCGCACGGGCGAAACCGAATTCCAGGTGGTCGCCAACGCCGGCAATCTCGATGCCGATCGGGAGCTGGTCCGCAGCGCCCTCTCGGGTGCCACGGAATTCCTCGACGAGAGCCTCACCCACGGCATCATCGCCCTGCAAGGCCCCAAGGCCGTGGGCATCCTGTCGCGTCTGGCCCCCGACCTCGATGTCTCGATGGGCACCTACCGGTGTGGATTCGCCACCGTGCTGGGCAAACGTGTCTTGGTCAGCCGCACCGGGTATACCGGTGAAGACGGGTTCGAGATCTACCCCCTCCTGAGCGACCTCGTGATCGTCTGGGATGCCCTCCTGGCCACCGGCCAGGAAGACGGCATCGCTCCCTGTGGGCTCGGGTGTCGCGATTCCCTGCGCCTGGAGGCCGGGTATTCCCTCTACGGGCATGAATTGAACGACGTCGTGACCCCTCTGGAAGCCGGATTGGGCTGGATCTGCGACCTATCCAAGGACTTCACCGCGGTGGAGATTCTGCGCGCCCAGAAGGCCGCTGGTGTGCCGCGCCAGGTGGTGGGGTTGCGTATGGAAGGTCGTGCCATCCCGCGCCAGGGGTACAAGGTGTTCCTGGGCGAAGAGGTCCTGGGCGAAGTGACCTCCGGCACCCAGAGCCCCACGCTCGGCGCCGGCATTGCCATGGCGCTGGTGAGCACCGGCCGCGTCTCCAAGGGCGATCGCGTCGAACTCGACATCCGCGGCCGTCGTGAACCCGCCCTGGTGGTCGATCGCCGCCAGGTCGTCCGCTCCTGAACCGCGCCCGCCCACCCATGGCACCGCCACGGAAGGCGCGACAGCGGACCGAGGTGACGCAGTTGCGTCGGGTCTCCAGCCCCAAGGAACCGCCTCCCAAGCCTTTGAAGACCGCCGCCGAAAAGGCGCGCGGTTCCAAGTCTCCTGCTGGTGCCACCCTCACGCGGTCCGCACCGGCGTCAAACACCAGCGCACATCCCCACATGAAGGCCCAGATTTTCGGGGCCCTCCTGTGTGCCGTGGCGGTGTGGGTGCTCCTGGCGTTGGTGTTGGGGGCCGTCTACGGCGAGCAGCACCCCCTGGGGCCTTGGCTGGGCCGCGAAATGACGCGATTCCTGCTGTGGTCCCTGGGTGGCCTTCCGGCCTTGTTGTTCCCGCTGGTCCTGGCCGCCTGCGGCATCCGCTTGGTCATGGGCACCGGCCCGCTGCGCAACCGGGTGCTGCTGGTGGGGGTGCTGGGCTGGATCCACGCCCTCCTGGCCATGGCCATTCCCGGACTGGTCCATCCCGACCTGGCCCCGGAAGCCCTGTCGCGACGAGGGGGGGCCCTCGGACAATTGTTGGTCGACAGCCTGTTCCTGCCGGTGTTCGGCTCCAGTTGGCTGGGGCCTGCGCTGGTGCTGGCCATCACCGGGATCGCCACCCTCCTGCTGGCCCTGCGCATGGCGCCGGTCGAGGCCTTCTCCACCGCCGGTGGGGTGGGACTCTCCTTGTGGGAACAACTGCGCGAGCGCTTCCGCAGACCCGAAACTTCGCACGCCGAAAGTGTCGCCGAACGCGAATTCCTCGAAGGCGGCGCACTCGCCTTGGGCATCGAACCCAAGGGCCGGTTCCTGGACCGCCGTGTGCGCCCCGAGCCCGAAGACGGCGCGGTCCTCCCTATGCCCACCGGCGCCCTGCCGGTGCTTCCGGCGGCGGCCCCTCGGCCCCGCCAGGGACGCACCCCGCTGGTGCCCGGAGCCCAGCTCGCCGCGGCCGCGGCCGCCTCCGCAGCCCCCGCCGATCCCAGCGCCGAGGCCGCGCTGGCCGGCAAGGCGCTGGAGGTCTACCAGAATCTGTCCAAGTGGCGCCCCCTGCGGCCCGAAGACCTCGTGGGCCTCAATCCTCTGGAAGTGCGCGAGCTCAAGCGCCGCGACGAAGAGGTGCGCCGCGCGGCCATGCTCAACGAGTGGGAAGACCGCGAGGTCCAGGCCCAGGTGGCGCGCCGCCCGCGCATCGCCGCCCCCGAACCCGAAGACCAGGCCGCGCCCTTGGTGCCCGCTCCGGAGAAACCCGCCCGCGCCCCCGCGCGCCGGAGCGCTCCGGTTGTGCAACCCGAGCCCGAAGACGACGAACCCGCCGAGGTGTTGCGCGCCCCGGAGCCCTCCCTGACGGATTCCGTCCCCGCGTCGCGTCCCGCGCCCCGGCCTGCCGTCAAACGGTCCCTCATGCCCGCGGCCCCCACGCAGAAGGAGCTCGCCCAGGCCACCCTCGATGCCTCCAGCCGCTACCGCGTTCCGGACGTGTCCATCCTGCCCGACCCTCCTTCGCAGGAGGTCGAGTTCGACGAAAAGGCCCTGCAGGCCATGGCCGACACCTTGGTGCTGCAGTTGCGCAATTTCGGCGTGCAGGGCAAGGTGCTCCAGATCGAACCGGGTCCGGTGATCACCCGCTTCAAGATCGAGTTGGCGCCGGGCACCCCCGTGCGCAAGATCTCCAACCTGTCGGAAGACCTGGCGCTGGCCCTCAAGGCCCGCCGCATCCGCATCCAGGCGCCCATTCCCGGCGAATCGATGGTGGGTGTCGAGATTCCCAACCGCAAGGCCGAGACGGTCTTCATCAAGGAGCTCCTGCGCGCGCCGCAGTTCCGCGATCCCAAGTTCAAGCTGCCGGTGGTGCTGGGCAAGGACACCGCGGGCCACCCCGCTTTCACCGACCTCTCCCGTGCGCCCCACCTGCTCATCGCGGGCCAGACCGGTTCGGGCAAGTCGGTGTGCATCAACACCATCCTGAGTTCGCTCCTGTTCTCGCAAAGCCCCGAACACCTGCGCATGATTTTGATCGACCCCAAGGTGGTCGAGCTGTCCACCTACACGGAAATTCCGCACCTGATGGCCCCCGTGGTCACCAAGCCCGAAGAAGCCGTGTTGGCGCTGAAGTGGGTGGCCATCGAGATGGACCGTCGGTACGACGTTCTCGCCTCGGCCGGGGTGCGCAACATCGCGGGGTTCAACGACAAGTTCGTGGCCGGCAACCTTCCCGACACCATGGCCCCCGAAGACGCCGTGCGGATGCCCTACCTGCTGCTCATCGTGGATGAATTCGCCGACCTCATGATGGTGGCCGGCAAGGAAGTCGAGACCAACGTCGCGCGCATCGCCCAGAAGGCCCGCGCGGTGGGCATCCACATGATCCTGGCCACCCAGCGCCCCTCCACCAACGTGATCACGGGTGTGATCAAGGCCAACCTGCCCACGCGCATCGCCTTCCAGGTGGCCAGCCAGATCGACGCGCGGACAATTCTCGACAAGCAGGGCGCCGAAGACCTGTTGGGTCGTGGCGACATGCTCTTTCGCGGCATCGACGCTCCGGAGCCCGTGCGACTGCACTGCGCGTTCGTCTCCGACGACGAAGCCGAAGCCGCCGCCCTGGCCGCAAGTTCGCAGGGGGTGGTCTTCCCCATGCTCGACCGCTTCGAGGTCCCCGACGAAATGGGCGAGGGCGACGACGACGACGCTCCCGTCAAGTTCGACTCCAAGTTCGCCGAGGCCGCACGCCTGGTGGTCACGGTCCGCCAGGGGAGCGTTTCCATGCTGCAGCGGCGCATGGAGATCGGTTTCGCCCGCGCCGGCCGCATGATGGACCAGCTCGAACGCATGGGCATCGTCGGCAAGGACCGCGGCTCCAAGGCCCGCGAGGTCCTCATGGACGAGCTCCAGGTCGAAGACCTCCTGCGGCGATTGGAAGACGGATATTGAATCCAGGGTCGCCTGCGCTGGGCGACCGTGGTAGATTGTGTCCATGGGTCTCGCCCGTGTGACACGACTGCTTCTGATTCTTGGCCTGTTCACGCTGGCCTGGGGCGGGCGACCCGAACGGGAGAAGGCCATCGCCATGGTTCGCGACGCGGCCGTGTTCCTCGAGCAGGAGGGACTGGTGAAGGGATTGGCCGAACTGAATCGTCGGGATGGGCGGTTTGTGGACGGCGAGTTCTACGTCTTCGCCTACGACCTGCGATGCGTGATGGCTGCCCACCCCATGAATCCCAAACTGGTGGGCAAGAGCATGCTGGGGGTCCCCGATGTCGAAGGCAAACTCTTCCGGCAGGAGATGATGCGGCTTGCCGAAGACCGTGGCTGGGGGTGGGTGAGTTACAAGTACCGCAATCCGCTCACGGGCAAGATCGAGTCCAAGATCACCTGGATCCGCAAGGTGGGGGAACTCATTCTCTGCTGCGGGGTGTACGAGTAGGGGCCCTGTTCGCTGCGCCGCGTCCGGGGGGCTAGCTCGATTCCTGGACAAGGGGGATTCTCCCCCCGCCGCATCCGCTGTGTGGGGCCTTGAGGGGTGGGGAGGTGGTCGTGCCCGGCCCGTTGCGATCCACGTGGAATGGTGATACGATATCGCCAAGGCGGTCTTGGGACGATCAGGCGAAACGGGGTTCAACACTCGTTTTTCGGCGGCACCGGGGAGCCTGTTACCTTTGCCGCAAGACCAGGACAGTTTGGCAATGGCGGTGATCCTCGGCCTTCCAGAGGTCAACAACGCCTCGATCCGCCCCCCAAGGAGCGATCCAGCCAGCAGGGACAGGCCGCCCGGTTTTGGCGGCACAGGCACATAGAGGGAAACATGAAGATGCATCGATGGTACCAGTTCCTGCTCACCGCGCAGTTGGCGCTTGGCGCGGCTCCCGTGCTCGCGACGACGATCGAAGCGGAAAGTCAAGCCCTCGGGACCGGCGCTGTCGTCCGCGACAGCGCCGGGGTTTCGGGAAACAAGTACGTCAATTCCAACGGAATGACGTTCACGGTCACGGTCGACAGCACCGGGATCTACGACATCGCGATCAAGATGTGGGTGAAGCAGTACGACTGGTTCAACAGTTCCATCTTCATCAACAGCAGCACGAGCGCTGCCGCGAGCTTCCTGACCAATTCCCCGAACCTCGCCTTCACCCCGTACACCCTCACCACAAGCGCCAAGCTGACCGCGGGGAAGAACACCATCGCCGTGACGGGGGGGACGGCCAATTTCGATGTTCTGACCCTCGATCGCCAACCACCGGTGGTCTTCCAGCTCGATGCGGCGCCCGTCACTCCCAATGCCACCCAAGCGGCGCTCCAGGTCAAGACCTTCCTGACCCGGAACTTCGGCACGAAGACGATCTCCGGCATGATGATCGGAGACAACGCGTTCAACTACGACTACGGCAACATGCGTCTCATCGACAGGTGCGTCCCGACGGATTCCTGCAAGGTCGCCGACTCCCTCACCACGTTCCTCGGCCAGGAAGACATCCGCCTCTTCAAGCAGAGGTCCGGGGAATATCCTGCCCTGGGTGGGTTCGACCAGTTGTTCGCCACGGGAGGCCACTCCGACGAAGGATGGTTCCGGGGCTACACCGAAAACAACCTCCGCATGGCAAAGCAACTGTGGGACCTCGGAGGCATTCCCGCGTTCACCTGGCACTGGAAGGTGGGCAAGGACACCGTCTTCTACACCAAGGCGTCGGGCTTCAACAGCGCCGGCTGCACCCAGGGGGTCATGGGGACATCGGCCGACAACACCTGCTTCGACTACACCAACGCGTTCTCGGACGCCAGTTGCAAGGACACCGATACCTCCTCGGTCGAATACAAGGCCCTGGTGGCCGACCTCGACAAGATCTCCGTCGGATTCCTGCGCCTGCAGGATTCGGGGGTCGCGGCGATCTGGCGTCCGCTCCACGAAGCTGCGGGCGGATGGTTCTGGTGGGGAGTGGGGGGCAGCTCCTGCTACCAGTCCCTGTACCGCCTGGCGTTCGACCGCATGGTCCGCGTGAACGGTGTGCGCAACCTGATCTGGGTGTGGAACATCGAACGCGATCCGAAGATCGGGTACGACTACACCGCGCTGAATCCGGCATGGTACCCCGGTGATGATGTCGTCGACGTCATCGGCGTCGACATCTACAACAGCGCCAACGACCAGAAGTCCAACATCGGTTCGTTCAGCAAGATCGTTGCCTCCATGGGCGCGAAGAAGCTCCTGGCCCTCACCGAGAACGGGCCCATCCCCGACGTCGACAGCATGGCCATCGACGGGGCCGTCTGGTCGTGGTGGATGCCCTGGTACAACACCTGGGGCAGCGGCTTCCTGAACCAGACCGCGGACAACGTCTGGGCGAAGAACCTGAAAGACCCCAGGATCATCAGCCTGGGCAACATGCCGGGCTGGGGGACCTACAGCACCGGGATCTCCAACAAGAATCAACGAGCGGCCTCGGCCCCGGGGATGGTCCTGCAAGGCCGGACCCTCTACATCAGCACCCAGGGCAGCTCGGCCACGGTCACGTTCTACGACCATCGCGGGCACCGCGTCGCGGATCACCGACAAGGCCCGGGAACCAAGGCGTATGCTCTGCAGACCATGACCAAGGGGCTCTACATCGTGCAGGTGGAGGGGGCGCAGGCCACGGCGACGCGACGGATCGTGGTCCCTTGAGCCGGGGGCTCCCTCTCGGATATTGACAAGACCTGTCCATCCCCGGGGATGTGCTCTTCGCGACGAGCGTCGCCAGGGCACGACGCCCGGTCGCCCCCGAACCAGTCCCCACGAAAAAGGCCCGCCCTGCGTTGCAGGACGGGCCTTCCAGCAATATGGAATCGAAGGGCTTCAGCCCTTCTTGCGCGCCTTGGCGCGGGACACCATTTCGTCGCGGGCCTTGAGGTAGTCGTCGTAGGGGCCCTGGAAGTCGATGAACTGGTTTTCCACGATCTCGACCACGCGAGTGGCCAGGGAGCTCACGAAGGTGCGGTCGTGCGAGACGAAGATCAGGCTGCCTTCGTAGTCCTTGAGCTCTTCGTTGAAGGCCGAGATGGCTTCCAGGTCGAGGTGGTTGGTGGGCTCGTCCAGGACGATGGTGTTGGACTGCTGGGCCATCAGCATGGCGAACAGCAGACGCGCCTTTTCACCGCCGGACAGCACCTTGGTCTGCTTCATCTGGGCGTCGCCGGAAAAGAGCATGCGACCCAACGTGGCGCGGATCTCCTGCTGGCTCCAGGTGGGACGGAACTGGTAGAGCCAGTCGAAGGCGGTCATTTCGGGATCGAGCAGTTCGAACGGATCTTGCGGGAAATACGACCGCACGGCCGATTGTCCCCAGGTGATGGAGCCCTTGACCGGTTCGATCTGGCCCATCATGAGCTTCAGCAGGGTGGACTTGCCCACGCCGTTGACGCCGATGATCGCGACCTTCTCGCCGGCGACGATGTCGAGGTCGATGTTCGAATACAGCGGGGTGCCGCCGTCGAAGGCCATCGTGAGACCCTTGAGGCCCACGACCTGCCGACCGCAGGGCTTCTCGATCTTGAGGATGGGGCGCGGGGCCACGCGCGAGCTGGGCCGCAGCTCGACCATGTCTTCCTTGATCTTCTCCAATTGCTTCTGGCGCGAGCTGGCCTGCGAGGCCTTGGAGGCGTTGGCCGAGAAGCGCGCGACGAACTCCTGAAGCTCTTCCTTCTTCTTGTTCATGCGGTCGTTGTGCGCCTGGGCGCGCTCGCGGGCCAGCTTGACGGCGGTCTCCCACTGGGAGTAGTTGCCGGTGAACTGGTTGATCTCCTTGTAGTCCACATCCAGGATGTGCGTGCAGACGTTGTCCAGGAAGTGGCGGTCGTGGGAGATCACGATGACCAGGCCCTCGTACTGGTTGAGAATCCTCTCGAGCCAGGCGATGGTCAGGATGTCCAGGTGGTTGGTCGGTTCGTCCAGCATCAGGATGTCGGGACGTGCGAACAGCGCCTGGGCCAAAAGCACACGCAGCTTCCAGCCGCCCACCAGATTGGTGAGCGGGTCGTTGTGCTGTTCGGTGGGAATTCCCAGGCCTTCCAGAAGCTCGCCGGCGCGCGACTCGGCGGTGTACCCGTCCATGTCGGCGAATTCCATTTCGAGGTCGGCGACCAGGTTGCCTTCTTCCTCGGTCATCTCGGTCTTGGCGTAGAGTTCCTCGCGTTTCTTGAGGACCTCCCAGAAGCGGGCGTGGCCCTGCAGCACGGTATCGAGGATGCTGAACCCGTCGAAGGCGTTGTGGTCCTGGCGCAGGTAACCGCGGGTGCGGTTGGGCTCGAATTCGATCGAGCCGTCGGTCTGCGTCTCTTCGCCCTGGAGGATCTTGATCAGGGTGGTCTTGCCCGAACCGTTGCCGCCGATGAGGCCGTAACGATTGCCGCCCTTGAGCTTGAGATTGACGTTGCTGTAAAGGGGACGATCCCCGAACTGCTTGGAAAGTTCGCTGATGATGATCATGAGTGGGGCCAAAAGTACTTTCCGCAGCGTCGGAACGCCGTGCCGGTGGATTCCGTGGACGGAAGGGACAACACTGTTTTCCCCATTTGGTACCTGCAGAGTCCTGCACTTGGCCTTGCAGTTATGACATTATGGATTCCAGTCCGGTCAGTCTACGGGGCATTGCCCCGACGGTCGTCCCTTATCGGAGAATCCAACGCCATGTCCATGTCTCCGCTGCTTTGCCTACTTCTGGTCCACGCCGCCTCCGATTCGGTCGCGATGCCCCCGCTTTATCCCAACGTCTCTCCGCTGCCGGAGTTCGGCGGCGATTCCGACACCGCCGTCCTGCTCCCGCAGGCGCCTGTCGCGGTGGTCGCGCCCGCAGCCGTGGTGGTCGTACCTCCTGCACCCGTGTCCCCGCCGCCTGTCGCCACCGTGCCCGCTCCGGCTGCCACGGCACCGTCGACCTCGCCCGCGCCGCATCGCAGCACCGCCGAGCGGTTCGGGGCATGGCAGGTCGGACTGGCCGGAGGCGGGGCTTCGGGTTACGGCTTCTCGTTCCGTCGCTGGTTCGGGGATGCCAACGCCCTGCAGATCAACCTGACCCCGTTCATCTCGCGCTCGAACTATCCCGGATCGGAAGATCCCAATGACGAAAACCGTCTTCTCGACAGCGGGTTCGTCCTCGAGGCATCCTTGGTCGCGGGGCTCTCGTGGTTGCACCAGATCGTGCAGGTCCCGCTGTTTTCCGATGCGGGTGAACTGAAGGTGTTGTCGTACGTCGCGGGGTCCACGGATCTTTCCGTCGAGCAGCAGCAGATGGACCGCTGGATGGTCAAGGCCGACGGCACCACGCGCACGCGCTGGTACGACGACTACTACCGCACCCGCCGCGAATTCCGCCTGGGCGGCGGCGGTGGCTGCGAGATCTCGCGCTGGCGCCTTTCGGCCAGCGCGATGGTCGGCCTGGCCGGCTGGTACGAAGACGTCAGCGGCGATTTCGGCGTCCAGCCCGACGGCCAGGTGGGTCTGCACTTCCGGTTCTGATCTTCCGGGGGCGTCCCCGCTCCCGGTTGCCGGTGGTCGAGACGTCCGTTGGTCGAGCTTGTCCGGTAGTCGAGCCGTCCGGTGGTCGAGCTTGTCGAGACCCACCCGGCTGGTCTCGACAAGCTCGACCACCGATCACAAGCTCGACCAACGGACAAAAGCCCCACCACCAAACTGCCGCTCAACGACCGGAACCAGGCTCGATTCCTCGATGCGGCCGATCACTCTCCCAGGTAGGCGGCGCGCACCTCGTCGGAGCCCAAAAGCTCCGCGCCGGTGCCTTCGCGCACGATCTCGCCGACTGCCAGCACGTAGGCGCGGTGGGCGATGCGCAGGGCCTGGCGGGCGTTCTGCTCCACCAACAGCACGGGTGTGCCCGCGGCGTTGATCTCCTGGAGAATCGCGAAGATCTGTTCGACGATCAGTGGCGCCAAACCGAGGGAGGGCTCGTCGAGCATCAGCAGCCGCGGTTCGGACATCAGCGCCCGGGCGATGGCCAGCATCTGCTGTTCGCCGCCGGAGAGGGTGCCGCCCAGTTGGCTGCGGCGCGCGGCCAGGATGGGGAAGCGCGCGAACTGGGCGTCCATCTTCTCCCCGTCGCGGCGGCGATCGAAGCGCAGCGACCCCGCCCGCAGGTTCTCTTCGACGGTCAGGCGCGGAAAGATGCGTCGCCCTTCCGGGCACAGCACCAAGCCGCGACGAAGCCGCTCGTCGGGGCGCTCGTGAGACAGATTCTGACCAAAGGCGGTGAGGGTTCCGGAGCGCAGCGGCAGCAGTCCGGCCAGCGCCCCCAGGGTGGTGGTCTTGCCCGCGCCGTTGCCGCCCAGAAGCGTGACGATCTCGCCTTCGCGAACCTCCAGCGAGACGCCCTTCAGGACGTCGTTGGGGCCGTAGCCCACGCGGGCGTCGGACAGGGAGAGCAACACGGACGCGCTCATGCGGCGGCCTCCGCGCCGAGATAGGCCTCGAGCACGCGGGGATGGGATCGCACGTGTTCGGGGGAGCCTTCGGCGATGGGTTCGCCGTGGTCCAGGACCAGGATGTGGTCGGAGATTTCCATCACCAGTTTCATGTGGTGTTCGATCACCACCACCGCGACTCCGGTGGCGGCGATGCGGCGCACCAGGTCCATCATGTCCACGATCTCTGAAGGGTTCATGCCGGCGCCCGGTTCGTCCAGCAGCAGGACCTTGGGATCGGTGGCCAAGGCACGGGCGACTTCCAGGCGGCGCTGCAGACCGTAGGGCAGGCTGCGGGCCCAGTCGGAGGCCCGTTCGGCGAGCCCCCGGCGCTGCAAGCGGTCGGTGATGTCGCGGGCCGAATTGGTGGCCCGCTCGGCGAGCCCCACGAACTCCAGGAGCTCCAGGGCCTTCTCGCGGGCCGCGTGTTCCTGGGCCAGGTAGCCTGAGGTCCGGCACACGATCTGCCACAGGGGCGCCCGGGTATGGGCGAAGCGCCCGACCAGGACGTTCTGGAGGACCGTCATCTCCGGGAACAGGCGGATGTTCTGGAAACTTCGGGCCAGGCCCGCGTGGTTGACCTGGTGGGGCTTGAGTCCGACCAGGTCCCGGCCGTTGAGTTTCACCGATCCCGCTTCGGGACGGTAGATGCCCGAGAGGCAGTTGAAGAAGGTGGTTTTGCCCGCGCCGTTGGGACCGATCACCGAAACGATGCGGCCGGCGTGGGCCTCCAGAGAAACGCCCTGTACGGCCTGCAGACCACCGAAGCGTTTGCCGATGCCGGTCGCCACCAGCAGGGGCGCGGTCATTTCCCGCCCTCCAGTTCGACCTTGTGGCGCGGCGACCCCAACAGTCCCTGGGGACGGAAGACCATCATCGCCACCAGCACCATTCCGAAGAACAGCAGGCGGTAGTCGGAGATGGCGGGAAACCAGTCGCGCAGAAACGACGGCAGCAGGTAGAGCAGGGCCGCGCCCACCAGCGAGCCAGGGATGGAACCGAGCCCCCCGAGGATGGTCATGGCCAGGATCAGGACCGACTGCTCGAAGGTGGAGGTGGAGGGGTCGACGAACCCGGCGAATCCGGCGAACAAGGCCCCCGCCAGTCCCGCCATACCCGCCGACACGGTGAAGGCCAGAAGTTTCAGGCGCACCACGGGGATGCCCATGGACGCGGCGGCGATCTCGTCTTCGCGGATGGCGATCCAGGCGCGACCCACACGACTGTGGTAGAGGTGGTGGATCGCCAGGGTGGCGGCCGCGGTGGCCCCCACGGCCACGATCCAGGAGACCTGGTTGGCCGAGAGGGGGCCGATGTCCGTGAAACGGGACGTCGAGGGGACCACCAGGCCCATGTCGGAGCCCGTGACCTCGAGGGTGCGGACCAGTTCGCGGAACGCCTCGGCGAATCCCAAGGTGACGATGGCCAGGTAGTCGCCGCGCAGGCGCAGGCAGGGCAGACCCACGAGCCATCCCAGCAGCGCGGCCACGAGCGCCGCCAACGGAAGGGTCAAGATCCACGGCAGGCCCGAAAGCGCCGCGGTGTAGGCGCCGGCGGCGTAGAACGCCGAATAGCCCAGCACCAGAAGTCCCGTCATGCCGACGGTGACGTTCAGCCCCAGGGCCAGGATCATGTGCAGGCAGACGAAGGTGCCCAGCGACAGCGCTTTGGTGCCCATGGCCAGCCCCGAAAGGGAAAGGGCCAGCACCACCAGCCCCAGGATCCAGGGACGGTCGAGCGCCGCGTGGACGGATTCCGTCAGGATGGGGCGGTGGGCCGACCGCTCCTGCCAGCGCAGGCCCAAGCCTGCCAGCAGCCCCACGACCAGCGCGGGCCCCAGCACGGACAGGAACTTCAGTCCACGCGCGGGATCCCAGGCCAGCGCGACGTTGCCCGTCACGAAGTCGGGTTGCAGGACCGTGAGCAGGAAGGGCGCGGCCAGCACCACGATGGCCGCCGGCGCGAGCCAGGGACGCGTGGGCGATGCCATCAGACCTTCTCCGCCACGCGTTCGCCCAGGATGCCCCGAGGGCGAAGCAACAGGACCAGGATCAGGATGGCGAAGGCGGTCACATTCTTCCATTCGCTCTTGATCCAAAGCGAGGTGGCGTCTTCCACGAGTCCCAGCAGGAGTCCACCCAGGACGGCTCCGGGAATGTTTCCGATCCCTCCCAGCACGGCCGCGATGAAGGCCTTGAGGCCGATCTGGTAGCCAGCGTCGAACCGCAGCACCCCTTGGTACATGGCGATCATGACGCCCCCGGCGGCGGCCAGCGCCGATCCCAGCATGAACGTCATCGCGATGGTCCGGTCTACGGGAATGCCCACCAGCGAGGCCATCGTGCGGTCCTGCGCGACGGCGCGCAGGGCGATGCCCACCCGCGTGCGTTGGATGAGCCAGAACAGTCCGGCCATCAAAAGCAAGGTGGTGGTCAGGATGGACACTTGCAGCAGGCTGATGGCGGCGCCCAGGATTTCGATGCTCCGTCCGGCCAAGGGCTCGGAGACGGCCCGGGGGAAGTCGATCTTGCCTTTGGTGACCGAAAGCATCACGAAGTTCTGCAAGACGATGCTCATCCCGATGGCGCTGGTCAGGGGAGCCAGCAGATGGGCTCCCCGCAGGCGACGGTACGCGACGCGTTCGTTGGTCCACCCCAGCACGGCGCAAAAGAGCATGGCGACCACGATGGCCAGGGGAAGGGTGAGACCCACCCCGACCAGGCCGGCGGAACCGAAAGCGCCCAAAGCCCAGACACACGCGAACATCCCGACCATGAACACTTCGCCATGGGCGAAGTTGATCATGCCGAGGATGCCGTACACCATGGTGTAGCCCAGCGCGACAAGGGCGTAGGCCGAGCCGCGCGACAGGCCGTTGATCAGGACTTCGAGCATTTCCGGGTTCAGCGCACGACGTATTTGCCGGCGCGCTGCGTCCAGATCACGAAGTTCGCTTTTTTCAGATCGCCCTTGGAGTCGAAGTCCGCGCCGCCCAGGAGGGCGGGCCACGACTGGGACCGCAGGGTCTCGGCGAGCTTGGTCGCTTCGGTGGTGCCCGCCTTCTGGATGGCGGCCAGGAGCGTGTTGGCGGCATCGTAGCCGTAGACGGTGTAGCCGCCCGGTTCGGCCTTGAACCGGGCTTTGTAGTCGGCGAAGAGCTTCTGGGCTCCGGGCAGGGTGGCGGGGTCGGGACCGAAGGTCACGAACAGCGATTCGGCCTGGGCACCCACCGATTCGATCATCTTGGCGTCGTAGATGCCGTCGCCGCCCATGACGGCACCCTTGATCCCCGCCTGGCGCAACTGGTTGAAGAACGGGCCGCCTTGGCCGTACATGCCGCCGAAGTAGACGGCCTGCGCACCGGACTTCTGGATGGCCGCGATCACGCCGCGGAAGTCCATCTCTTCGCTGGCCAGACCGTCGAACATCACGACCTTGCCCCCGCGGGCTTCCAGGGACTTCTTGAATTCGTCGGCGATGCCCTGACCGTAGGCGGTCTTGTTGTGGAGCACCGCGACCTGGGTGATCTTCAGGGTGTCGAAGGCGAAGTTGGCCATGACCACGCCTTGTTGGTCGTCGCGGCCGCACATGCGAAACAGCGTGGGGATGCCGCGCTCGGTGACCTGGGGATTGGTGCTGGCGGCCGTCACCTGCAAGATGCCCGCTTTCTGGTAGATCTCGGAGGCGGGCAGGGTGCAACCGGAGTTCCAGTGGCCGATCACGGCTTGTACCCCTGCGGCCACCAGTTCCTGCGCCACGGCCACGGCCTGGTTGGCCTTGCCTTCGTCGTCGCGCGAGACGATCTCGATTTTTTTGCCCAGCAGGCCGCCTTTGGCGTTCCACTCCTCGATGGCCAGTTCGGATCCGCGCTGCGCGGCCGTGCCGATTTCGCCGTCGGAGCCGGTGAGCACCCCCGCCAGGCCGATTTTGAGGGTGTCTTCCTTCTTCTGGCAGCCCATCAGGGCTCCGGTCGCGAAGGCGACGACCAGCAGGGATTTGATTGTCTTGATGTCCGGAAAGATAAAGCGCCCGGTGAGGATCCCACACCGCAGGTTGGGTTTCCTGCAAGGCCCCTGCGGAACGGTCCTCGAAGGTCTGACAATGTCAAACCCGTGCCCGTCGACGAGCCTGTCGTTCGGTGGTCGAGCTTGCCGAGACCCACCGCGTTGGTCTCGACAGGCTCGACCACCGGGGCAAGTGGGTGGTCTCGCCAGGCCACCGGGGGCGGTGCGGGCTTCAGGCGTTTTTCGCGTGTCTCACCAGCAGTGACATTCCCTCGACCTGCACATTGGCTTCGCAGAGCTTGGGCAGGTCGGAGGCCGACAGCATGGCAGGGTCGTAGACGCACACCGCGAAGCGATCGCCAGGCTCCAGCCAGCCGGTTTCTCCCAACGCCGTGTAACGGGTGGCGCCGATGGTGATGACGGCGTGTTCGGGGCGACCTGCCGCTTCGAGCAGCTCGTGGAGGTTCTCCAGAGGACCTTCGTCGATCTGGTTCCACAAGCGGTCCTGGATCCAGTCCACCAGAGCGGGACCGTAGAGACTGTAGCCCAGCACGGGGCTGTCCACGCCGTAGGCTTCCCAGGCGCCGGCCCGGAAGCGGAAGCTCGCGATTCTGTACCTGTCCATGGGGCATCCCGGCACAAGTCCGTCGGGCAACTCGATCCAGCTTGGGGAGGCGCCTTTGGAGCCGGGGCCCCAGTTTTTCTTTTCGCTGATCTTGCGGGCCCCTTCCCGGCGGATCGAGGCGTCGTCGAAGGCCCCGAAGGCACGAGGCGTCACCAAAATGCCGCCCTCGGTGGGGTAGGAAAGGTCGCAGAGCAACGCCGATTCCGGCTCGCCCTGGATCTGGGCCCCGGTCGGCAGGGCCAAGGTGTGGGAAGAGACGGGGTCGATTCCCAGGGGGCCCTCGACGGCCAGGTGGAAGGGGAACATGCCTTTGGGGCCGTTGCCGGAACGCACCAGCATGGCGAAGTCGCGGATCTCTCCGGCCTGCTCCAGATGCCCGGCGAAGTTTCCGGCCACGCCGAATCCGGCCCAGGTGCCGGAGGTGAAGGGCAGGGGATGGGAGCTGGTGTTCACGTGCCCTCCAGGAGCAGGCTGAGGTCGACGGGACGGACGGTGTGGGTCAGGGCGCCCACGGAGACGAATTCGGCGCCGGCAGCGGCGTAGGTGGGCAAGGTGGCCAGGGTGATGCCCCCCGACGCTTCCAGCGCGAAGGGCGCGCCGCTTTCGTCGCGGCGACGGCGCGCCGCGGCGATGCCTTCGGGACGGAAATTGTCAAGAAGGACGCGGGCGAGGGGTTGGTCGAGCACCGTTTCCAGTTCTTCCAGCGAACGGACCTCGACGATGACCGGCATGCCTTCGGGGCGCCTCTCCAGCGCGCGCAGGACGGCGTTGCGGACCCCTCCGGCGGCGGCGGCGTGGTTTTCCTTGATCAGCACGGCGTCCCAAAGGCCCATGCGATGGTTGGAGCCTCCGCCCTGCACGATGGCCCACTTCTCCAGGGCCCGCTGTCCCGGGGTGGTCTTGCGGGTGTCCAGCACCCGGCACGTCGATCCCGCCGCCGTCTGGTACTCGTGTGCCGATCGGGCAACGCCGCACAGGTGCTGCAGGAAGTTCAAAAGCACGCGCTCCAGTTCCAGCAACGCCCGTGTGGGGCCCTCGAGCTCGATCAGGACGTCGCCGGCTTCGAAGGAGGTTCCATCCTGCCGCGAGCTGGACCATCGCACTTCGGGAGCGCCCGCCTGGGGGTCGATTTTGTCGAGTTCCTCCAGGAGGATCGGGAGCAGGAGCAGGCCGGCCAGGATCCCGGGCTCCTTGGCCACCACCCGGGCACGACTGCGATGCCCTTCGGGAAGCACGAAGGCGCAGGTGACATCGCCGGTGCGGACATCTTCGGCCAGGGCCAGGCGGATCAGAGGGCGCGCGTCGGCGCCAGGAAAGTTGGGTTCCATGGTGTGGGCACCCAGAGTAGTTTCGGGAGGCCCCCTGCGCCAACCAGGCACCGCGCGGAGGTCTTCCCGTCCCGGACGTCCTTGCCTGCCTCGTCGGTCCGGAGATCCGGCAGGATGTGCCCAGACGGACCGTCGGACTGGTGGTCCGGGGCGTTCAGGTCGGTTGGCCTGGAGATTGCATTTCGGCAGAGGCATGCGACTCAAGGACATCATTGCACTCGGGCTCCTGGCCCTCGTCAGCTTTCCGGTGATCCTCCTGGGGGTGCTGATGTGGACCGGCAATGTCCGTTTGGCCTTCGGTCCGGAAGACGTCTCGAGTTCCGCCGCTCGCGAGCGGCTCCAGGTGCGGCCCGAAGACCTGGAAGGGGCCCTGCCCCCCTCCGAATCTGCACCCGGTGGGGTATCGGCCAACCACATGGAAGGCGCCTTGGGCATGCGGGAGGTCGAGCTCGACCGTCGCGAAGCCGAAGTGCAGCGGGAGATGGCTCGTCTCGGTGAACTGAAGGCCGAAGATCAACAGTTGCGCGAGGCGATCGAAACCGACCGCAAACGGATCGAAGCGCTCCTGGCGGGCAAGGACAGCCTCGAAGGGGCTCGCCTGCGGGTGCTGGCGGCCACCTTCTCGAACATGAAGGCCGATCAGGCCGCGAAAATCATGGTCGGCCTGGACGATGCCCTGGCCACCAATGTGTTGCGCACCATCACCGACGACAAGCCGCGTGCCAAGATCCTTGCGGCCGTGGCCAAGATCGACGCCGAGCGGGCCGCCACATTGGCAAGACTTCTCCGATCGGTAGGCGGAACCTCCGAATCGGCTCCCAAGGCGCCGACCGCGCCCAAACCTTCGCCCACCGACTCCACCAAAGGGGCCAAGCCATGATCGACGTTTCCACGATGGCTCCCGTTTCCGGGATCGCAGGTGCTGCGGGAACGCCCGGCGCCGCCACCACACAGGGCGGTGCGGCGGGATTCCTTCGTCTGTTCGAGATCGTGCTGGGCGGAATGCCCGGTGTCGCGGCCGGGGCCGTGTCGCCGGAATCCGTCGACGGGCTCGCTTCGGCCATTCCCACCGCGCCGTCGTCGCCTGGCATCGAGACCCTTCTCGACACCGGCGAGGCCTCTTCCGAGGCGACCATCCCGATGGTCGACGCGGCCCGAATCGCCGAACTGCTCGGTCTGTTGGGTTTCCAGGTCCAGCCTGCCGACATCCAGGCCTTGGGCGGGATGGATCGCTTCCAACTCGATCAAGCCATGGAATTCCTCGAGCGTGGCGTGGTCGCGGGTGTCGCCCCGGATGCTTTGCTCGAAAATGCGGGTTACCTCATGCCGGGGGAGTGGGATCTCCAGGGGGCCAACACCGCCGCACCCCGGACCACCGAGCTCGCACCTGCCGCCTTCACCAGCGAAGGGATCGATCCCGCCGCGATCCTGGTGGCGGCCGAAGCCATCCGCAGCTTGCTGAACCCCACCCTGGTGCAAGGTGAAATGGCCTCCCTTCGCATGGATGCCCCGGCTTCCGAGGCCGCCGCGGCGACTCCGTCGGCGCAGATCGCCCCTCCGACCACAGCTCCGCAAGCATTGCCGGGCCTTCGCGAGATCTCTGCGGCGATCGAGGCGGATCCCGATCTGGCCGTTGCCGTCGCCCCCCAGGTCCAAGGCGAGACCGAGACCGAGACCGAGACCGATACCGCGATCGCGAAGCCGGAAACGGCCAAGATCGGGGACATCGATCCGGCTCCCGTGCATCCCCGCCCGGCGCCATCGTCGCGCTCGGGTTTGACGGAAATTGTTCAGCGTTCGCAGCCCGAGACCTTCGCGGCCAAGGTCGCCTCGGCGGCGGAAGGCATCGTGGTGTCTCCCCGCGGCGGTTCCAAGGAGACCACCCCGGCTACGACATCCGTCGCGAATGCGCCCCAGCTGGAATCCGGTGCGTTGGCCCCTTCGAACGTGGTCTTCGAAGCACCCCGTTCCCTGGAAGACACCTCCGCCACCCGCGGCATCAAGCCGGGATCCATGGCCTCGGAGTTCATCGGCCGCCAGGTGCTGGAGAAGGTGGACGTGCAGTTGCGCCAGGGGCGCCGGGAACTGACCGTGCGCCTGTGGCCCGAGGAGCTGGGCGAGGTCCGGCTCTCGCTGCGGGTGGGCGAAGCGGATCGCCTGGACGCCCGCATCCTGGTCCAGACGGAATCCGTCCGACAGGCCATCCTCGACGCCACCCCGCAGTTGCGCGAAGCCCTGTCCCGCCACGGCATGGAAATGGGGCGGCTCTCCGTGAGCGTCGATTCCGGCGCCCCCGATTCCCGCGGCGGCAGCGGCACCGCGGGGCAGGAGCGTCCCCGGGACGGCCAGCAGCGTCCCCGCGAGCAAGCCGCCTGGCGCGAGGAGTCCGTCGCCTACGCCTCGACCCTGGCCCTGGGCATCGATTCCGGGATCCGCGACGGCCGCAACACCCTCGACATGTGGAGCTGAGCCATGACCACCACGGCAACAACCGGTAGCTCCTCGCAGGGAATGGTCATCTCCGACTATTTCAAGGAAAAGGAAGCCAAGGAAGCGTCCAAGTTCCAGATCGAGGAGAACGAAAACGCGCGGATGGACAAGGACGACTTCCTGAAGTTGCTGGTCACCCAGTTGCGCTTCCAGGATCCGCTGTCTCCGTCGGACAACCAGCAGATGGCCGCGCAGATGGCGCAGTTCACCTCGCTGGAACAGACGCAGAACATGGCCAAGAGCCTCGAGAGCATGGCCACGAAGA
This sequence comes from Fibrobacteria bacterium, assembly GCA_035913415.1. GTDB lineage: Bacteria > Fibrobacterota > Fibrobacteria > UBA5070 > UBA5070 > UBA5070. The sequence continues at coordinate 30,752 of JAMIIV010000068.1, forward strand.
TCCAGGGAATGGTCGACGTGCAGACGGGGTCGTCGCTCTCGATGTCGAATTCCTCGGCCACGAACCTCATCGGGAAGGTGGCCCGTCTCCGGCAGACGGAGGCGACCATGAGCGCCGCCGTCAAGGCCAACGCGCCCCTGACCTTCAGCGTGACCGCCGACACCGGCTCGAGCTTCGTGATCTCCGACAAGGACGGCAAGGTGGTCCGCACCATGTCGCTGGACGGCTACACCTCCGACAAGAAGCCCATCCTCGACAAGAACGGGGAAGGCATCGTGGTCTGGGACGGCACCACCGACAGGGGTGTCCGGGCCGAGGCCGGGACCTACACCGTCAAGGTGGTCGATTCCGCCACGGGCGGGACCGAGACAGGATCCGTCTGGAACGACGCCGCCATCATCGGGGTGGAATTCGACTCCGAAGGCCCCAAGCTGGTGGCCGATGGACACAGCTACCGCATGGACGACCTGCTCGCGGTCGCCAACTACACGCTCACCGACGACACCAAGTAGCACTGAGAGAAAGGGGTCTTGCCATGATGCGCTCCCTGTACGCCGGAATCTCCGGTCTGAAGAACCACCAGACGCGAATGGACGTCGTGGGCAACAACATCTCCAACGTCAACACGGTGGGCTTCAAGGCCGGCCGCGCCACCTTCCAGGACAGCCTGTCGCAGCAGATCGCGGGGGCCACACGCCCGGGTGGATTGGGGGATGGCGTCGGCGGAACGAATCCGCTGCAGATCGGCCTCGGATCCGGAGTGGCTTCGGTGGACACCCTGCACAGCCAGGGCAACCTCCAGACCACCGGGCAGACCACCGATCTGGCCATCGAAGGCGGGGCCTTCTTCGTGGTCGGCGACGGGGTCAACCAGTTCTACACCCGCAACGGCTCCTTTTCGCTGGACGCGCGCGGACAGCTCGTGATGCCCTCCAGCGGCATGGTCCTGCAAGGCCTCAACGCCGACGACGAAGGCAACTTCCCCGCGACGGGGGTGGTCGACAACATCCAGATTCCCTTCAATATCCAGGCCCCCGCGCGTGCCACCACCGAGGTGCAGTTCGGACGCAACCTCGATGCGGACTCCATCGCCCGCGGGACGATCACCTACTCCAAGCGTTTCCTGACCCCCGTCGAGTCCGCCCAGGGCTTCGCTGGCATCTACAACAATTCGGGCGAGAACCTGGGGCTGCAGATCGGTGATACGCTGACCTTCTCCGGCACGGACCTGGGTGCGCCAGTGCTTCCCAACGGCCAGCAGCCCGTCCGGGAAATGACCTATGCGGTCACTCAGGCGACCACTCTGCAGGACATCCTCACCCGGATGCAGACGTTCCTGAGCTCACCCAGTCCCGCTGGGCTGGGATCGACCGGTGCCACGGTGACGCTCAGCGCAACCGGAGAGGTCATCGTCTCCGCGGGCGGCTCGGACATCGCGGACTTCCAGGTGATGTCCGATCGACCCATCAGCTCGCCCTTGGTGACGGATGCCTTCCAGATCGCAGCGCGCATCGGCGCCAGCACCTCGGACCAGACCCTCGGCCTTCGCGCGCCCGCCACGGCCGAGACCCTGGTAGCCAACATCTACGACGAAGCGGGCAACTCCACCGGTCTGCAGGACAACGACGAATTCCTGTTCTCCGGTGCGATCAACGGGGCCGTCGATCCAACCACTCCAATTCCATACAATGCCGCGACCACCACGATGGGGGATCTGCTCACCGGCCTGCGCAACCAGTTGCGCCTGCCCATGACCGACGGCACGATCAACAACACGCCGACCGTCTCCATGAATGCCTCCGGCACCGACGACAACATCCCCGACGGCACCATCGTCGTGCGGGGTCTCCCCGAAGAGGCCTTCAGCCTGACGGACGTCTCCATCCGCGCCACCAATTCGGACAATGCGGCTCCGGCGCCGTCGATCTTCAATTCGAACATGTCGTTCAAGGACTTCCAGACGGCTCGCGACACCGGTGTCGTGCCCACCTCGATCACCGTGTACGACGACGCCGGCTACGCCCACAACATTTCGGTGACCTTCATCCATTCGCAGGAGCCCGACACCTGGTTGTGGGAGGCCTCCTCCGCGGGCACCGAAACCCTGCTGGCCGGTCAACGCGGCTCCGTCACCTTCGGGCCCGACGGGACCGTGTCCACCTTCGCCTTCCAGGACCAGTCTTCGGTGCTGCAGATCGATCCGGGCAACGGCTCGGGAATCATGAACATCACCCTGGATCCTGGCGGCCCTGGTTCCTTCCAGGGGCTCACCCAGTTCCGTTCCCCGTCCACCGCCGCCGCCCTGGGGCAGGACGGCCACACCATGGGCCAACTGCAGTCGATCGCCATCGGCGGCGACGGCGTGGTCACGGGTGTGTTCGACAACGGTGTCAGCCGCGCCCTGGCGCAGATCATGATCGCCGATTTCACCAACCCCGGTGGTCTGTCCAAGCAGAGCGAGTCGGTCTACAAGGCCACCGCCAACTCCGGAGACCCGGTCTACGGCCGCCCCGGAAGCCAGAGCACGAGCGTGATCAAGCCGGGCACCCTGGAGATGTCCAACGTGGACATCGCCGCCGAATTCACCGAGATGATCACCACCCAGCGCGGCTACCAGGCCAATTCCCGGGTGATCAGCACCTCGGACAAATTCCTGGAGGAGTTGGTGAACCTGGTGAGGTAAACGCGATCGGAGGTTGCGACCGGCTTCGTGCTGGTGTACAATCTCCGCCGGAAACCGACCCGAGTCTTCGGGTCGGGGGGTGGGTTCCGCGGAACCCAGGGAGGAACAATTCATGTCAGGCAAGGCCGAACACAAGGCGGAAGCGCCCGCCGACGGCGCGAAGGGCAAGGCCAAGCTGGTCCCGATGATCATCGCCGTGGTGGCGATCCTCGGTCTGCAGGCGGGACTCGCCGTCGGGGTGGTCCGTTGGCTGCGCGTGTCCGATCACGCCTCCGCCAAGCCCGCCGCGGGGGCGCATGGCGAAGCCCACGAGGGGGAAGATGGGGAGGAGGGCGAAGGCGAGGAGGAAGCCGCTCCGAAGAAGCTCGAATGCGCCAAGACCCCGCTTTCCAAGACGGTTTCCGTCAACGGGTCGGGAGGCAAGCGCTACCTCAAGGCCACGTTCTGCCTGGAATACGATGTCGAGAAGTACAAGGAGTTCGACAAGCTCGCCGAGGAACAGGCCATGCGCATCGAAGCGGCCACCCAGAAGGTGTTGTCTTCGGCACCCATGGATCTGGTGATGAGCCCCGCCGGCCAGGATTCCATCTCGTCGCAGTTGAAGGTGCAGATCAACGCGATGCTCAAGCACCACAAGGTGAAGCTCAACGACGTCCTGGTCACCGAATGGCTGGTGCAGTGAGGGAGGTGCGCCGTGGGTGACATCCTTTCGCAGGACGAGATCGACGCCCTGCTGGCCTCGGTCGGTGCGGGCGCCGCGCCGGCACCCGCCGCCGCGCCCGTCGCCACCGCGCCCGCCCCCTGGCAGGACCGCCCCAAGGACGAACGCAAGGTCTCGCTCTACGACTTCCGTCGTCCCGACCGCGTCTCGAAGGACCAGATGCGGGTGTTGCAGAACCTGCACGAGAACTTCGCGCGCGTGCTGTCCACCACGCTGACCTCCTACCTGCGCACCCTGGTCGAGGTCGAACTCGTCTCCGTCGACCAGTTGACCTACAACGAATTCGTGATGTCGGTCACCAACCCCTCGTGCATCTACGTGTACCAGATGGAGCCGCTCACGGGCAAGGCCATCTTCGAGATCAATCCGTCGCTGGTGTTCTTCATGATCGACCGGCTCTTCGGCGGCCCCGGCAAGGCGATGCAGTACAACCGCGAGCTCACCGACATCGAGCGCACGGTCATGAACAAGATCGTCGAGCGCCTGCTTCTGGACTTGAAGGAGGCCTGGGAATACCTGGGCATCTTCCATCCCAACATCGAGAGCTACGAGAACAACCCCCAGTTCGTCCAGATCGCTCCGGCGTCGGAAACCGTCATCCTGATCAGCTTCGAGCTCCGCAGCCGCCACAGCTCGGGCCTGATGAGCATGTGCATGCCCTACATGTTCCTCGAGCCGGTGATGAGCAACCTGTCGGCCGAGAACTGGATCTCCAACACCCGGGGAGCCACCCCCGACACCCGCCGCGTCGTGGAACGGGAATTGTCGACCACTCCCGTGGAGCTGCGCGCCATCCTGGGCCGCACCCAGCTCACCATGCGCGAAATCTTCGGACTTCAGGTGGGCGACGCTCTCGTCCTTGACAAACCGGCTGGTTCGGAGCTCATTCTGTCGGCGGGCGGCAAGGCTCGCTTCCTGTGCCGACCCGGCCAGGTCCGCGGACGCAAGTGCGTCCAGGTCACTTCCCTGATCGATCGAGAGGTCGGCGATGTCGATTGAACTTCTGGCCTATGCCGACGACTTCGCGGCGCTGTTCTGCGCGACGGCTCGCCAGACCCTCAAGGTGGCCCTGGGCCGCACCTGCATGGTCCAGCCCGGCGAACGACTTCCCGGTCTGCCCGCGGCGTCGGAAATTTCCCTCTCCATGGGGCTCAAGGACGGTGGCGAAGGCCGCATCCTGATCCTGATGGACCGCGCCACGGCCGCGGTTCTCTGCGACCTCATGATGATGGGGGACGGCAATTCCCCCTGGACCGACGAACACCGCGACGCCCTCCAGGAACTGGGAAACCAGATGGCCGGGGCGCTTTCCACGGGCCAGACCGAACGTTGGGGCCAGCGGATGCATTTCGTGGCCGCCGTCGAGAACGGCGAGCCTCCGGCCGAGGCCGCCAGCTATCCGGTGGCCATCGAGTTGCAGGGACTTCCCACCCGCGAGGTCGTGTTGTGCGTCGAGCGCCGCCTGCAGTCGTCCTTCCAGCGTCTGGACGAAGAACGCAGTTCGCGCAGCGAATTCCCCCGCGGAGACGATTTCCGGGAAGGTGTGGATGCTCCCCCCGTGGCCCGGCCTCCGGTGCGCTCGGGCGAGCCGGCTCCGTTCGAACGCGAGGTCCCGCCCTCGTCCGCCCCCCAGACCATCATGATCGATTCCCGCGATCCTCCGGTCCAGCGCCTCCTGGACGTGCCCATCGATGTCCAGATCGAACTGGGGCAGACCGAACTCTCCATCCGGCGCATCCTCGAGATCGGGCCCGGCAGCATCATCGAACTCGACCGCATGGCGGGCGAGCCGGTGGATGTGGTGGTCAACGACAAGGTGATCGCGCGCGGCGAGGTGGTGGTCATCGAAGAGAACTTCGGCATCCGGATCACCCAACTGGTCGGTCCCGAAGACCGCGGCCGGCCGGCACGATGAACAGCCTCGCCCTTGCGCTGCTGCTGGCCTTCCAGGCTCCGGTCCCCGCCACGGTCCCGGTGCCCACCGATTCCCTCGACACGACCTACGCCGCCGTGGTACCTGCCCTTCCCGACAGCGAGTCGCAGGCCAAGCTCGAAGCGATCCAGAAGGCCTGGGATGGCGACTCCCTTGCCCGTGGGGCGGCCCCGGCCGCGCCTTCCGCAGGTTCGGCCCTGGCCCGCATCGTGGCGAGCTTGGCGGTTCTGTTGGGTCTTGCCGGTTTGGGCCTGCTTCTGCTGCGCAAGGTGCGCCAGCGCAAGTCCGACGCCGCCGGACGCTCCGGAAGCCTGCTGGATGTCCTGGAGACACGGGCCCTGGGTCAGGGCAACCACGTCACCTTGGTGCGGGTCCAGGATCGGGTGGTCGCCCTGGGGCATGGCCCCGGCGGCGTGTCCCCGCTCACCGAATTCCACGGAGCCGATGCCGCACGCATCCTCGCCGAGCTGGGTGAGGGCGCCGTCACCGTGGGCGACTTCGCCGCCACGCTGGACACCTTCCTGGAGCGCTTCCGCAGCCATCCTGCCCGTCCCTCTTCGGGAGATCCCCAGGCATGAGTTCGCGTCGGTGGTTCTGGTTCGCCTTGGTGCTGCTGGCGGGACTTTTCCTGGTCTCGCCGGCAGACGCGCAGGTCCTTCCCAAGGTCGTGGTCGGGGTGGATCAGGCGCGTTCGCCCCAGGAAGCCTCGGTGACCTTCCAGGTGGTGTTCCTCATCACCATCCTGTCGCTGGCGCCGGGCATCCTGATGATGATGACACCGTTCACGCGCATCGTGGTGGTGCTGGGATTCCTCAAGAAGGCGCTGGGCGCCCAGACCACCCCTCCCAACCAGATCGTGGTGGGTCTGGCGTTGTTCCTCACCTGGTTTGTGATGCAACCCCAGATCGACCAGATCAACCGCACGGCGCTGCAGCCCTACCTGGCCGAAGAGATCGGGTACAAGGATGCCCTGGACAGCGCCATGAAGCCCATGCGGACCTTCATGCTGCGCCAATGCGGCGAGAACGAGCTGGCGGTGATGGTGCGCGCCTCCAGGTCGCCTCGCCCCGCCACGGTCGACGACATCCCCAACGCGGTGCTCATTCCCGCCTACGTCCTGTCCGAACTCAAGACCGCCTTCATCATCGGATTCCTCGTCTACCTGCCGTTTTTGGTCATCGACATGGTCGTGGCCTCGGTGCTCATGAGTTTGGGCATGATGATGTTGCCTCCCGTGATGGTGAGCCTTCCCCTCAAACTCATCCTGTTCGTCATGGTCGATGGCTGGACCCTGATCACCCAGGGTCTGGTCACGAGTTTCCGGTAACCGCCCGTGTCGGAAGCCCTCATCATCCAGATCGTGCGCGAGACCCTCTGGCTTTCGCTTCTGCTGTGCGCTCCCGTGCTGCTGGTCACCCTGGTGGTCGGTCTGATCATCTCGATCTTCCAGGCGGCCACCCAGATTTCGGAGATGACCCTCACGTTCATTCCCAAGCTGCTGGTGGCGGGGGCGGTCATGATCTTCACCTTCCCCTGGATGCTCCACCAGTTCCGCGACTTCTTCGTCCACATGATCACGCTGTTCCGTCAGGTCCACGCGTGACCGACTCGCTCACCGCGATCACCTCGCTGTACGCGGGGCAGTTCCAGATCGGCATCCTGGTGCTGGTGCGCATTTCGGCCATGCTGGTCCCCATGCCCGTGCTGGGTTCGCAGTCGCTGCCGTTCCAGGTGCGGGTGGGGCTGGCCCTGGCGCTCACGATGATCGTCTTTCCCACCATCCCGCAGAGCGCGGTGCAACTGCCGCGCGGCACGCCCGAATTCTTCGTGATGGTCGGGCGCGAAGTGGTGACGGGGCTGCTCATCGGCTGGACCTTCGGACTCGTGTTCCAGGTGGTCGAGATCGCCGGCGCCCTCATCGATTCGCAGGCAGGCTACGCCATGGTCGAACTCTTCGACCCCATCACGGGCCAGACATCGCACCTGTTCGGACAGTTCCTGGTGGCGGTGGCCAGTGTGTCGTTCATGGTCTCGGGGGCCATGGGACGGATGGTCACGACCATCGCCGATTCCTTCGTCGCGCTGCCCTTGGATTCCACCACCTTGAGGTCGGAGCGCATCGTGCCCGTCCTGCAGCACATCATCGAGGTCGCGTTCATCACGGGGGTGCAGTTGGCCGGTCCCGTGCTGATGGCGCTTCTGATGGTCACGGTGGTCATGGCGGTGGTCTCGCGCATCATGCCGGCCATGAACGCCTGGATGCTGGCCATGCCCATCCAGATCGCCGTGGCATGCGGTGTCACGGCGGCGGGTCTGCCCTGGATGATGCACGTCTTCGGAAGCTGGGAGACCCAGGTCTTCCACACGGTGGACAGCCTGCTGTCGGCCATGGGATGATGGTGGACCATGGCTGACGAGGAGAAGAGCGAAGAACCCACCGGCAAACGGCTCGACGAGGCCCGCAACAAAGGCAACGTCGCCAAGTCCAACGACCTCAACCAGGGACTCACCCTGGTGGTGGGCGTGCTGGCGCTCTCGACGTTCGGCCGTCAGGCCGTGACGGGCATGGAAGAGGTGATGGTGGAATGCTTCCGGGCCATCCCCGACTGGAGGCCAGGTAGCGACGGTCTCCAGGCCTGGCTGCTTCCCGGGGCTCTCCATATCCTGTCCTTGATCGCACCGGTGAGCCTGTCCATCCTGGTTGTGGCCCTGGTGGCGGGAGCGGCGATGTCCGGACTGCTGTTCACCACCGAGGTTCTGGCGCCCGACTTCAGCAAGGTGTTCAGTCCCGCGGCGCTGGCCAAGTTCGTTTCCCTCGAAACCTGGATCGAGCTGGTCAAGAATGCCATCAAGATGGCCCTGGTGGGTCTGATCGGGGTGTGGACGGTCTGGCCACACCGCGGCGCGTTCCTGGAAATGGCCGCCTGGCCCCTGGAGATGCAGGTGAACTTCACGGTGGACCTCGCCCTCGACGCCGCGATGCGCATGGCCCTGCTGCTGCTGCTGGTGGGGATCGCCGACTACTTCTGGCGCCGGCGCAAGCGCAACACCGAATTGAAGATGAGCAAACAGGAGGTCAAGGACGAAGCGCGGCAGAGCGAAGGCGATCCCAACGTGAAGGGAAAGATCCGCCAATTGCGCCGGGCGATGTACCGTAGATTCATGATGCAGGAGGTTCCCAAGGCCACCGTGGTGGTCACCAACCCCACGCACTTCGCGGTCGCCCTGCGGTACCGGCAGGGGGTCGACCGCGCCCCCACCGTGGTGGCCAAAGGCGCCGACCACATGGCGGCGCGAATCCGCCAGATCGCCGGGGAATCCGGCGTTCCCATCGTCGAAAATCCGCCTCTGGCCCGAGCCCTGCACGCCCAAGTGGAACCCGGCGACGAGGTCCCTGCCGACCTGTACGCCGCCGTGGCCGAGCTTCTGGCCGTGGTCATGGGCATGGCGCGCGGGCGTCCGGTGCCGATGGCGCCCCGTGCGGTCGTGGTGTTGTTGCTGCTGTTGATCCTGCCGCTGGCTTCGTGTTCCATCTTCGACGAACCCGCCGAAAAAGGCCCCGAAGCCACCCTGCACTTCTCGGACGGTTCGGGATCCTACCGCGGCGGCGAGATCGTGGTGCGGGCCATGCTGTCCAAGTGCGGCAGCGACCCCACGCGCCTGTCGTGGAGCACCGGTCGGGCCCTCGTCCTCAGCCGCGGACAGGTTCTGTCCGCGGAAGGCGAGATCGTCATGGATTCCCTGGTGCTGCGCTGGGACAGCCTGCCCCCGTCCCCCGACACCCTGACGGGACCGCGCGACACCCTCGTCTACCGCCTCGACGGTGCCTCGTTGGCCTCGGCGGTCCTGCCCATGGGCAACATCCTTCCCCGTCTGGATTCCGTCCAGGCCGGTCGGGGACTGGATTCCTCGTCGTTGCGCTCGGTGCCCCTGCACGGGGATACCATCCTGGTGGCGGTCCGGCCGGGGGAATTCGCCTACATCCGCCTGCGCACCACCGATCCCGATCGCAACTATCCGGCGCAGGTGCGGCTTGGATTGCCCTTGACGTTTTCTTCCGGCGGCAGTCTCGACCGCCGCAACGGCGATCCGGGGGATTCGGTGCTGCTGTGGAGATCGCCCTCGTCGCTGTTCGACACCACCGTGGCCTGCACCCTCATGGATGGCCAGGGACAGGGGCGCCGCCGCTGGTTGATGCGCCTGTCCACCTACGAGGAACGCGGCTCCGTTTGGGTGGGGCTGCACTCCGACCTCGCCAAGTTCGGGATCTCCCAGGGTGGTCGGTTGGTCGAGGTGGCCCGCCTGCAAGGTTTCCGCGACGTCTCGGGAATGGACATCGACCCCGCCCGCGAAGGCGGCACCATGGTCGTCGCCGACCATGTCCTGGGTGCTCTGCGCAAATACACCTCCGAAGGGCTTGCCAGGACGGTGTCGGCCACGGTGCGCCGCCCCAGGGCCGTGGGTTGCGACGCCGACGGGGGCTTCTGCTGGGTGGGGGATGAAGATTCCGCGGGACGCGGCCTGCTGCGGGCCCAGGATGGCGCGAGCACGGAGTTCCGCTCCCTGCCGGCAGGCATCACGGCCCTGGCCGTCGAACAAGGCGGCACCCGTCGGGCCTGGTTCGCCTCCCTCGACAGCGGATTCCTGGGACGCACCACCTCGGGTGTCCTCGATTCCCTCCTGCGGGGCGTCTTCCGCCGCGTGAAAAGCATCAGTTGGGACGATTCCGCGCGGCTTCTGTGGGTGGCCGACGAAGGTGCGGGCCAGGTCGTGGCCCTCGATTCCGCCTTCCGCCAGGTGCGGCGCATCTCGGGTCTTTCACGGCCCGGTGCGGTCAGCGCCGGGGGCGGGCGCGTGTGGGTCGCCGAGACCGGAGCCGGCACCGTGCGGTTGTACGGCTCCGACGGCACGTTGCGGCGCACCCACTCCGGATTCGCAGGCCCCCAGGCGATCGTGATCCTGCCGCACAAACCCGACCTCGCCTGGGTGGCCGACACCGAAAACGGCCGGCTGGTCCTGGTGTCGTCGGATTCCGTCGTGGCCTCCACCGCGGGCCAGGGAATGGGGCGCCCCAGCTTGCTGGCCGTGCACCGGGGGGCTCCTTGAGCGGGGGGAACGCCGCCGCCCGCGGCAAGGCGATGATGGAGGGGGCCGACCGCTTCTACTCCAATCCCGTCTTCCGGTTCATCGGACAGCGCCGCGACCTGATCCTGATCTTCGCGGTGATCGGCATCATCATCGTGATGCTCCTGCCGGTGCCGCCGTTCGTCCTGGACATCCTGCTTTCCACCATGATCATGCTCGCGCTGGTCATCCTGATGGTCAGCATGTTCATCGACACGGTCCTGGACTTCTCCATCTTCCCCGGCATCCTGCTGGTGATCACCCTGTTCAAGCTCGCCCTGAACGTGGCCTCCACGCGTCTGATCCTGTCCACGGGCCAAGGCGGCACCGTGATCGACGCCTTCGGCGGCTTCGTCACCGGCGGCAACATGGTGGTGGGAACCATCATCTTCGTGATCCTGCTGGTGATCAACTTCATCGTGATCACCAAGGGTTCGGGCCGCATCGCGGAAGTGGCGGCACGCTTCACCTTGGACGCCATGCCCGGCAAGCAGATGGCCGTCGACGCCGACCTCAACGCCGGGCTCATCGACGAGCCCGAGGCCCGCAAGCGACGCTCGGACATCACCCGCGAAGCCGACTTCTTCGGCGCGATGGACGGTGCGAGCAAGTTCGTGCGCGGCGACGCCGTCGCGGGCATCATCATCACCCTGGTCAACATCTTCGGCGGCTTCGTGGTCGGCATGGCCATGCTCGACATGTCGGCCGTCGACAGCCTCAAGACCTTCACGCACCTGACCATCGGCGACGGCCTGGTCGGTCAGATCCCGTCCCTCATGATCTCGACCGCCGCGGGTATCATCGTCTCGCGCGCCGCCTCCAAGGCCAACCTGGGGCGCGAAATCACCACCCAGCTCACGCAGTCCACCCCCGCGTTGTGGATCTCCTCGACGGTGATGGCCGGCCTGGCCCTGGTGCCGGGCCTGCCCACCTTGCCCTTCCTGATCCTCGCCGGGGCCGTCGCGGCCGTGGCCTACGGCAAGGACCGCGCCCTGCGTGCCGAGGCCACCAAAGCCAGCGAGGTGCCCCGGGCGACGGCCAAGGCGCCGGAAGACGATCGCATCGAGAACTACCTGGCCATCGACCAGATGGAGCTGGAGATCGGCTACGCCCTGATCCCCTTGGTGGACGTCAACCAGGGGGGCGACCTCCTGGAGCGCATCACCCTGCTGCGCCGCCAGTGCGCCACCGAACTGGGGATCATCGTCCCGCCCATCCGCATCCGCGACAACATCCTGTTGCAGCCAGCCCAATATGTGGTGCGGATCAAGGGTGTGCAGATCGGCGGCGGCGAACTCATGACCGGCTGCCACCTGGCCATGGACCCCGGTACGGTGAGCCGACGTATCCAGGGCATCGCCACGCGCGAACCCGCCTTCGGATTGCCTGCCTTGTGGATCACCGAGTCGCAGAAGGAAGCCGCCGAGCTGGCGGGGTATACGGTGGTCGAACTCCCTGCCGTGCTGGCCACCCACCTGACGGAGGTCATCCGCGCCCACGCCCACGAGATTCTCACCCGCCAGGACGTCAAGACGCTGATCGACAATGTGCGGAGCACCCACCAGACCGTGGTCGAGGAACTCATCCCGTCGTTGCTCGCCTACGGCGAGGTCCAGAAGGTCCTCGAGAACCTCCTGCGCGAGCGCGTCAGCATCCGCGACCTCCCCACCATCCTCGAGGCCCTGGCCGATTCCGCCCGCCACAACCGCGAATCGGTGCATCTCACCGAAGCCGTGCGGTTGTCGCTTTCGCGTTCCATCTGCTCGGCCTTGACGGATTCGACGGGTGTGCTCCCGGTGCTCACGCTCGAGCCCGGGCTCGAACAACTCATGGAAGCCTCGGTGCAGCAGACCGACCGTGGTCCGCGTCTGATGGTGCGCCCCGAGATCGTCGGGCGCTTGTTCGATTCGGTGCGCCCTCTGGTCGAGCGCATGGCCGCCTCGGGCGAGACACCCGTCCTGCTGTGCTCGCCGGGAATCCGCCATCAGGTACGTCGCCTGGTCGAAGCCGGATTTCCCCAATTGGCGGTGCTATCTTACGCAGAGATCGTGCCCGGTGCCTCCGTCCGGTCGCGCGGCATGGTCCAGGCCCTCGAATCCGGCCGTGGGCCGGAACACGGTTCCTGAGGTCCCACGTTGCGCATCCGCAAGTTCCAGGCTGACACCATGCGTGAAGCCCTTCTCCAGGTCAAGGAGGAGATGGGGCCGGAAGCGCTCATCCTGCGCACCCAGAAGATCCGCGGAGGTCTGCTGGGAGGGGGGGAACGCTGGGAGGTCACGGCGGGTCTGGAAGACAAGTTCTTCGAGAAACCCGAACCCGTGCCGGCGGCATCACCCGCGTACGGGCCCGGTGCCCGCGCCGCGCAGGGGGGCAGCACCTCGCGTCAGAGCGTGTACACACCGCCGCCCACCGGGTCCACACCGGTATGGACCCCCGACCCCCGCCCCGCCGAGCCCGAGACGGGGCGTTTCACCCGTGAACACACGGCCATCAGCCGCGATGAATTGATGGCCCTCCAGAACGGCATCGAGTCGGTGCGCAAAGCTGCCGAGGCTCCCACCCAGGCCATCGCGCTGGTTCGCGAAGAGATGGGACAGTTGCGCTCGGTGGTCTCGCTCCTGGCCGACCACTGGAAGGAACAATCGGTGCTGCCCGTGTCGGCACCGGTGCTCCCGCTCTACCAGAAGATGATGGCCTCCGACCTCGCGGAAGACTTGGCTCGTGAAGTCTGCGAGGAGGCCGCCTCGCGCCTGAAGCCAGACGTCGATTCCGGCGTGCAGGCCCGTCAGGAGGTCATGGCCTCGCTGGTGCGCCGCCTGCCGTGCGAACCGTTGCGTTTTCCGCACGGTCACCAGACCCGCGTGGTCCTGTTCGCCGGCCCCACCGGGGTGGGGAAGACCACCACGCTCATGAAACTCGCCGTCCGCCTGGCGCGCGTCGACGATGTCCGCGTGGGAGTGGTCGGCTGCGACGCCTACCGCATCGGGGCCCAGGAGCAGATCGGCACCTTCTGCGAAGTGGCCGGTATTCCCCTGCGCACGGTCTTCACCGACGCCGATCTCGACCAGGCCTTCTCCGATCTCGCCGACTGCGAAGTCGTGTTGGTCGACACCGCGGGCCGTTCGCCCGCCAACCAGTTGCACTTCCTGGAATTGTCCACCCTCATCGAGCGCATCCGCCCCACCGACATCGTGCTGGTGCAGTCGGCCACCACCCGGTTGCGCGACATGACCGCTTCGGTGCGCGCTTACCGCGACCTCGGCCCGTCGCGATTGGTGTTCACGAAGATCGACGAAACCGAAAGCCACGGCGGACTCTGCACCCTGGCCTGCCGCGAGCGGATTCCCGTCGCGGCGTTGTGCTTCGGGCAGGACATCCCCGACCACATTTCCGACGCCGTGCCCGCCGAGTTGGCGCGCATGGTCCTGGGAGACTGACGCCGGAATGTCTCAGATGGATTCCCTCCGCGGATGGTCGCCCACCGTGCCCACCCCTCTTTCGGCCCGCACTCCCGCTCCCGCCTTGGCCATCGCCTCCGGCAAAGGGGGGGTGGGCAAGAGCCACCTGTCGCTTTCCCTGGGGCTTGCCTTCGCCGATCAGGGCCGGCGCGTGTTGCTGGTCGACGGCGACATGGGGTTGGCCAATCTCCACATCCTCTGCGGCAAACACCCCGAACGCGACCTGTCGGATGTGCTGTCGGGGCGCTGCACCCCCGCCGAAGCGCTGCTGCGCATCGAAGACCGCCTGGATCTTCTGCCCGCCGCCAGCGGGGTCGCCTCGTTGGCCAACCTGCCGCGCGAAGAGGTCGCCCGGCTGGGCAAGTCGCTGGAGCTTCTCGAGTCGGAATCCGACCTGGTCGTCGTGGACACCGGCGCCGGCATCGGCGACACCACCATCAACCTGATCCTGGCTTCCGACCGCCTGCTGTTGCTGACCACCCCCGAGCCCACCGCCCAGGCGGACGCCTACGCCCTGCTGAAGGTGCTGCGTTCGCGCAAGAGCGATTTCCAGGCCTCGGTGGTGGTGAACCTCGCCGACTCCGAGGCCCAGGCCCGCGAGATCGCCGCCCGCCTGGACCAGGTTGCCGGACGTTTTCTGTCGTGCTCCCTGCCGTTTTGCGGCTGGATTCCCCGCGAACCCGGCCTGGAACGCCATCTGCTGCGCCGCGAACCCGCATTCCGCGCCGCGCCTCGCAGTCCGTTCGCCCAGGCCGTCCGGAGCCTGGCCGCCGAAATCTCCCGCGATCTTCCCCGTCCCGCCGGCAGTTCGTTCCTGGGGCGCGTCACCACGTCCTCCTCCTTCGGAACCCCCGCATGAGCCTCCCTCTACGCGACGTCCTCTCCGGCTGCCCCGTGGCGGGGATGCTGGTGTCCCCTTCCGGCCGCGCGCTGCATGCCAACCATGCCTGGGAATCCCTGGTGGGCGGCGACGACTGGCTCGCCTCGGTGCACCCGGACGACCGCGAGGTGGCCGAACGACTGGTGCGCGAACGCCACGAATCGCGCGAGATCCGTCTGGCTTTCCGCGAGGGCGGATGGCGCTGGGCCCTGGTTTCCGCGCACTCCTGCGACGAAGGCACCACGTTGTGGTTCCAGGCGCTGGGCGGCGGCCGCGAGGACGTCCTGGAATCGCTGGAGCGCGAGCGCGAGCTCAACGCCCTCAAGACCCGCTTCATCTCGCTGGTGAGCCACGAGTTCCGCACCCCGCTGACCGTGATCCTCTCCAGCGCCGAACTCCTGGAACACTACGGCGCCAAATGGCCCGACGAGCGGCGGGTCCAGCACCTGCGCAAGATCCACAACGCCGTCGTCGTGATCACCTCGCTGCTGGACAACGTGGGGCTGTACGGGCGCGTCGAGTCGGGATCCCTGGAGCATCGTCCCGAGCCGTTGGACGCGGCGGCCCTGATGCGCGAGCTGGTCGCCGATTTCCGCCTGGCGCTGCCGGTCGAGCAGGAACTGTCCTACCAGGACGCCTCTTCCGGGCGGCCCTTGAGCGCCGACCCCAAGCTGCTGAAGATCGTCATGGCCAACCTGCTGGGCAACGCGCTCCGCTATTCGCCCCGCGGCACCTCGGTCACGGCGAGCTCGCGGCAGGAGAACGGAGCCTGGGTCCTGGAAGTGCGCGACCGCGGCATCGGCATCCCCCCCCAGGACACCGAGCGGGTGTGGGAGAGGTTCCAGCGCGGATCCAACGTCGACGGCATACCCGGGACCGGCCTGGGCCTGGCCATCGTGCGCCGGTGCGCCGAGATCATGGGTGCGAACGTGTCGCTGCGACCCGGGATCGGGGAGGGCACGGTGGCCCGTTTCGAAGTCCCGCTGACGGAGGGGGCTCCCGCCGTGGAGCCCGGGAGGCAAGCATGAACGTCCTTCGCAACATCCTGGTCGTCGAGGACGAAGCGGGCATCCGCGGCAACCTCCGCGAGATGCTCGAGGCGGAAGGCTACATGGTGCGCGAGGCGGTCGACGGCGATGACGGAATCCGTCAAGCCCTGGCGAGCCCCCCCGATCTGGTCATCTGCGACGTCATGATGCCCGGCAAGGACGGATGGGCGGTGCTGTCCACCCTTCGGGAGCGCGAAGAGACCTTCGAGGTCCCGTTCCTGTTCCTGACGGCCCGCGCCGATCGCGAGAGCCACCGCCGCGGCATGGAGCTGGGGGCCGAGGACTACCTCACCAAGCCCTTCACGCGCGCCGAGGTCCTGGCGGCCATCGAGGCCCGGTTGCGCCGCGCCGAAGGCCTGGGCCGCAAGCTGCGCGAACAGTTGGCCGGCCTGAAGCAGACGCTCTCGCGGTCGTTGCCCCACGAAATCCTCACGCCCCTCAACGGCATCCTGGGCCTGTCGGCCATGCTCGTGGACGAATACGAATCGATGCGCCGCGGCGAGATCCACGAACTCGCCCAGGGCATTGTCGACTCCGGCGAGAACCTGCACCGGCTGGTGCGCCGTTTCCTGCTGTACTCCGAAATGCAGTTGGCCCTCTCCGAGCCCGGTCAACTGGCACGCCTGCGCCAGGAACGCGTTCCCGACGCGTCCCAGGAGATGGAACGGATCGCGCGCGCCCTTCTGCTCTCCACATCGCGCGCCACCGACCTTGTGGTCCACGGCGGCGAGGGGCGGCCGGGCATGTTGCCCGCGCACTTCGAGCTCTGCCTCCAGGAAATGATGCTCGAGGCGCTCCGGCGCACCAAACCCGGGCAGGCGCTGCGGCTCTCCTGCGGACCCGACGGCGTCGGATGGTCCCTGCGGCTCCAGGCCGACGGCGGGCGCATCGAACCGGTCGAACTGGAGCGCATGCGCGCCGGTGGCGGCGCCTCCGACGGCATGGGTCTGGGCCTTGCCGCCCTGCGGGTGGCCGCCGACCTCTACCGCGGCTCCTTCCACATGGACTCCTCGCCCTCGACGGGAATTGTCCTGGAGCTGGTGGTGCAGGTAGCCCACACCTGATCGTCACGCCGGTTGTCCGCGTCAGGACAACCGGCGTGACGCCCCGAGACACCCTTCAGAGCACGCCTTTCGTGCTGGGAATCCCCATCCCGCTGCGCGAGGGTCCGATGGCCATGGCCAAGGCCCGCGCGAAGGCCTTGAAGATCCCCTCGATGGCGTGGTGGGCGTTGCGGTGGCGCAGGAGGTCGATGTGCAGCGTCATCGAGGCGTTCTCGGCCAGCGAGCGGAAGAAGTGCTCGACCAGCTCGACCTCGAGGTCGCCCACCACGGGACGGGAGACCTCGACGCCCCACTCCAGGTGGAATCGGCCCGAAAGGTCCAGCGCGCAACGCGCCAGCGCCTCGTCCATGGCCACCATGTAGAAGCCGTAGCGCTCGATGCCGGCCTTGTCGCCCAGGGCTTCCTTGAGCAGACGCCCCAGGACGATGGCGATGTCCTCCACGGAGTGGTGGAGATCGATGTGGGTGTCGCCGTCGCACTCCACCGCGAGGGTGGTGCCGCTGTGCGCGCCCAGTTGCTCGAGCATGTGGTCCAGGAACCCCGACCCGGTGCGGATGGTCGGGGCGCCCGCGCGATCGAGGTTCCAAGTGGCCTGGACCTTCGTTTCGCGCGTCTGGCGGGTGCTGCTGGCTTCTCTCATCGTTTCGCTTCCTTGCCTGGGGACGGTGCGGCTTCGGCGGCCTTCTTGCGGGCGCGTTCCTCGAGATCGCGTACGGAATCCTCCAGACGCCGCAACGCTCCGAAAACGTAGGCCATCGCGACCAGTGCGGCGAGGATGGCCCCGATGGAAAGTCCGATCATGGCGCCCTCCGGGTGCGCGGAAAGCAGGTGTGGAAGTTCTCGACCACCGCCTGACCCAACACGACGGGGTCTTCCCCCCGCAGGCGGGCCACCTCGCGCAGCACGTCCACGACCATGTCGGGACGGTTGGTCTTGCCGCGGTGCGGGACCGGGGCAAGCCAAGGGGCGTCGGTTTCCACCAGGAGCCTATCGCGGGGCACGAGCCGCACGAATTCCCGGAAGTGCGCCTTGGGATAGGTGACGTTTCCCGCGAAGCTGACGAAAAACCCCAGGCCCAAGGCTTCCTCCAGGCACGTCGCGTCTCCTCCGAAGCAGTGGAACACGCCTCGGGAGGCTCCGGTGTCGCGCAGGATGCGAATCAGGTCGCGATCGGAGTCCCGGTTGTGCAGGATCAACGGAAGGCCGGCGCCCTGGGCCATCTGGATCTGGGCGCGGAACACCCGTTCCTGGAGGGGGGCATCGTAGGGTTTGTGGAAGTAGTCCAGACCGCATTCGCCGACGGCGACCACCTTGGGGTGGCCGAGCCAGAGCCGAAGAGTCTCGGCGTCCCAGGTGTCGGGGTGGCAGGGGTGGCATCCCACGGAGCACCACACGCCGAGACTTTCGGCCAGAGCCACATCGCGTTCGGCCTGCGCCGGTTCGATTCCCGGGATGAGCAGGTCGACCACACCCGCGTCGCGCGCTTGCCGCCACAGTGCGGCGGCGTCGAGGCGCAAGGCGTCCACCTGCAGGTGGCAGTGGCTGTCGACCGTGCGGATCAATTCGAGTCCCGTTGGTTCCGCTTGCGGATGGCCATGACGCGGTCGTACTCCTTCTGCCAAGCGGCCTCTTCCCCGGTGCGCAGACGGGTGGAGTCGCCGGAACGGTCGAGGTGGAAGTACTTGTCGGCCAGCGAGTCGACGTCGATGGCTCCGCTGGCGCGCAGCACCTGCCCGGACAGATTCCGGAAGAACGCGGCGGTGTCGGGGGCAAGCACCAGGGAGTCGTGGTCGCGGAGGGTCCATTTGCGCACGCGGTTGGCTTTCACGTACAGCAGGAAGGCCGTGGAGCCTGAATCGCGCAGATGGAACGAGACCGTGCGGGGACGCGCCGCCTTGGGCGCCGCGGGGAGGGTGGTGGTGTCGGGGAGGGAGTCGGTGACGGTGGCCACGGTGTCGTAGGGAGCGGCCGTCGGCGTGGCGGGGGCGCCGAACTGCTCGAGCCGCGTCAGGCCGATGAGGGCTCCGAGCGCGACGACCAGCAGCAGGACCAGGACGACGGGTCCTTTGGACGACTTGGTCGACTCGGCGCGCTCGGGGGGAGCCTGGAGGCGGGTCCCGGAGGGGGCCGGGCGGCGCAGGGCGCTGTCGTCGGGGGGCTCGCCCAGGTCGCGGCGCATCGCGACCATGACCGGCTCGGAATCGATGCCGTAGGCGTTGGCCAAGGTGCGGGCGAAGGCTCGGGCGTAGGCAGGTCCGGGCAGGTCGGCGTAGCGCCCTTCTTCGAGGGCGCGGATCTGTTCGGCCGGAATGCGGGTGGCCAAGCTCGCCGACTCCAGGTCCAGCGAGGCGGCTTCGCGCGCCTCGCGCAGGAGGCGGGGAGCTTCGGGTTCCTTGAAAGGAGTGCTCATGGGGCTCCGTGTTTCTGCAGAAGGTTCAGGGTGGCCGAGACGGGCAGACCCGCCACGGCGTAGTAGCAACCGTCGATGCGTTCGACCAGCCCCAGTCCGGGGCCTTGGATGCCGTAGGCTCCCGCCTTGTCGAGGGGGTCGCCCGTGGCCACGTACGCTTCGATTTCCCGCCGGGTCAACGGGCGGAACTCGACGCGGCTGGGGACGGCGATGCCATCCAGACGGATTCCGTCACGGACCAGATGCACCCCCGTCCAGACCACGTGCGAGCGCCCCCCGAGGCGTTCCAGCATGGAGATCGCCTCGAGGGCATCGGCGGGTTTGCCCAGCACCACGCCATCGAGCACGACCACGGTGTCCGAGCCCAGCACCAGGGCGCCGGGATGGCGCCGCGACACGGCCTCGGCCTTCAGCGCCGACAGTTCCAGGACCAGGTGGGTGGGATCGGTGTCGGGCACGACCGTCTCGTCGATGTGGGCGGGATCCACTTCGTGGGGAATCCCGAGTTGGCCCAGGATCCAGGTGCGGCGCGGGGAGGCGCTGGCCAGCACGAGGGGATGGGTGAGCGTTCCGGTCCAGGGGGAGGTCATTTCGTGGTCACTCCTCCGGGCTTGCGGAGTTTGCGAATGGTGGTGCTCTGGGCCTGGAGCTTCACGTCGGGAACGTCGCGGATCTGGATCAGGAAGGTCCAGCCACGCGCGGGTCCGACCGGTACCCAGCCGAAATTCATGTCCCAGCAGCCCAGGGAACGGCGGAACGAGAGGTCGTGCGAGACGAAGGAGCCTTCGTCGAAGTTGTAGGTGGATCGCCAGTTCGCGTCCCAGGCCCGGGTGGGGTGCAGTCCCGCGCCCACCGAGAGACTCTGGGTGCGGGTGGACTGGAAGATGGTGCGCGTCACGCGCCGGGACGAAAGCGTGTAGGTGTAGTTGAGGTTGGTGTTCCAGGACGAGCCCGCGGTATCGGTGGTGATGCCGTCGGAGGCGGTGCCGCTGACGGCCAGCCCTTTGCCGAAGGACGTGGACCACGATTCCAGGATCGGGAAGACCTCGGAGGTGGAATCCGGGGAGAACCGGTCGTAGAAGCTGTGCACGATGGAGCCGTTGAGCTGGATCGCTTGGAGCAGGCCCGTGTTGTACGAGGTGGTCAGGTTCGACCAGGGCTTGACGTCCTTCTCGAAGTCGTAGGCCGTCGAGGTCGAGAGCGACAGCAGGGACAACGCCGTGCCCTTGGCGTCGCGGGCTCCGGAGTCGCCCTTGGGGGCGAGCATCTTGGCGTCCAGTTTCTGTCCAAGCCCCAGGTTCAGCAACTGCGAGCGGGACTGGCCGGTCGATTGGCCCAGCCGAGGGTTGGCGACGAACATGGGGCGCTCGTCGATGTGCGGGTAGAACGTGTAGCCCGTGGAGGGGCTGAGGGTGTGGCGCAGACCGCCGAAACGCCCCCATTTGGGCAGCCAGATGCCGTAGATGTCGGTGCCGGCCGTGACGCCCGTGTTCCAGCGCACGGTCTGGTCGGGATCGTAGCGCTCCGATTCGAAGCGGCGCCATTGGCCGGACGCCACGGGGCCTTCTTCGTAGCTGTTCCAGGTCCAGTCGTGGCGGGCGTTGAAGGAGGCTCCCAGCTTGAGATGGTCGAAGACCGTCTGGCTGGCGGAAAGGCTCCCGGTCTGGACCGCGCCGCGGTATTGCACTTCCATGGGGCGTGGGGTGGTGTCCGCGCCGGAATCGGCCTCCTTGTCCTGGTAGGAACTGGCCTGCACCAAGTACGAATAGCGAATGGACTGGAGGATGGAGGCGGGGTCGGGGTCGTCTCCGCCGTCCCAGATCTGCCCGGACGACTGAAAGGTGGCGGCGGGGAGTTCCCGGGTGCGCAGGCCCGTGCGCAGGTTGGAATTCTGGCTGGCGCCCAGGGTGGCCGAGGCGCGTTTCCATCGATACTGCGCCTGCAGGGTGGCATTGGCGGTCTGATCGAGCACTTCTTCCACGGACAACGCGTTGTCCGAACGGATGGATGTGTTCGAGACGAAGGCGCCGTCGCCCTTGAGCGTGGCCTTGCCGGGTTCGGGAAGCAGTTCCTGGTCGTGGCTGTAGCGCGCTTCCCAACCCGATCCCTTCGAGCCGAATTCCTGCAGATATTGTTTCCACGACACGTTGCCGTCCAGCCAGTAGCGCTTCTTGTAACGCAATTGCGAGGTGGCCGAAGCCTGGTCGAACCGTCCGCGTTCGCCTTCCACGAGGTCGGCGCTGCCGATGAGGTCGGCGTAGTCGCTGATGCCCCAGTAGGCGCCCACGTTGCGGGCGTAGAACCCCTGGCGCTGGTCGCCGCCCAGCTTGGGGGCCAACAGACCCGAGCGGCGTCCTTTGCCCAGCGGGAACATCACGAACGGGACCACCGCGACAGGCACTTCCGAGATGTTCAGCACCACCGGCGCGGCCACGGCGCGTTCTTCGGGGTCGATGGCCATGCGGCCCGAGGCGAACCAGTAGTCGGGATCCCCTTTGCCCTTGCATTGGCAGAAATCGCCGTCGATGACCTCCAGCGAGCGATCCGGGTTCTGGCGGATCTCGCCGCCGCGGTAGAAGTCGCCGTTCTGCTCCGACCGCCCGTGGATCAGGATGCCACGACGGGTCTTGAGGTTGTAGCGAAGTCTTTCGCCCTGGAACGGGGCCAGCGACGCGTCCTTGATGTCGGGGGTTCCCGCGGCCTCCAGGAGGCCGGTCGCTTGGTCGAAATAGACGGAATCGGCCGTCAGCAGGGTGGTGCGGTACTCCAGGCGCGCGTGGCCGGCCAGGATCAACCGTCGGGTTTCCGCGTCGTAGTCGAGTTCGTCGCCCTGGTAGCGGATGGTGTCGGGTTTGGTGGCCGCCACCGAATCGGCCGAATCGGACCCCGCCTTCACGAGATTCTCGACCGCCCCGGCGGAGGGTGCCATCAACGCTCCCACCTGCGCGCGGGGCCAGGAGGAAAGGCAGAGGACCACAAGGCCCGCCGCCGTCGCGGCGTGTCGGAGCGAACGCATCAGACACGGAAACGTACATCGCCGACCCCGGGGGGCGGGGGGGCGGTTTCCTGGCCTCAGCGAGGCATACCCTGGTCGCAGGGGTGATCCCCCCACGTGAAGATCCGGCCCGCGGAGTCCAGTGCCAGTCGGCATGTGAAATGCCCGATGGAAATGTCCCTGGCTTTTTTCAGCTCGGGGGGAAGGCGGTCTTCGCCATTGATCGTGTTCCCCCAGGTGCGGACCGTGCCGTCTTCCAGGAGAGCGCTGACGGAGCTGTATCCGGCGGACAACTTGACCACGTTGCCCAGGCCGTCCGGAATGTCGTTTTCCCCTTGAAAGTTGGGGCCCCAGGCCAGAACCGTCCCGTCGTTCATCAAGGCCAAGGCCTGGTGGGCACCGGCCGCAATGGATTTCACCTCCGAGATCCCCGCGGGAACCGCTGGATTTTGGAACTCGTCAGGCTCCATGGTCGTGCGGAACTTCAGCTCGCCTTTCCTGGTCAGAGCCAGGAGAAAACCTTGCCCCAGGGCAACGGACTTGAACATGCCCGGGTCCGCAGGTTGGGCCTGTTGCAACCCAGATCGTCGTCGCGAGGACCGCCGGTATCGATCGGTCCGACCGACGGGACGCGCGCTCGATCACCCAAGCACGTCCCGATCAGCGGATGCGGAGCCTAACCTCCCTGGCCGCCGTCGGCGAGGAGCGTTGTTCGCCGAGGCGTCAGATCAGTTTCAGGCGTTCCTCGGGCGACAGCAGCGAGACCAGGCGTACGGCCAGGTGGTTGTTGACCACCACGACTTCGCCCTTGGCCATGAAGCGTTTGTTGACCACCACGTCTACAGCTTCACCGGCAAGGCGGTCCAATTGCACGACCTGCTCCACCTGCAGGGTCAACAGTTCGTCGACGGTCATGCGGGACCCGCCCAGGCGCAACTTCACCGGGACCCGGATGTCCTGGAGCTGTTCCAGATCCAGCGAGCGGCGGGGCGACTTGCGGTACTGCGTGTCCAAGGGGCCTCCAGAGGGTGGGACGTCGTCGAGCACCGGCGGCAGCCGGAGTCGGTGGTCCGGTTTCTATTATAACGCTTCAACATGCCCATGTCCGCAATTGCCCAGCAGGGCCCTCTTTCCATCCGCCACCTGGCGGGCCTGCGGGAGGTCCCGCGGTCCGACCTCGAGACTCTCCTCGATGTCGCCCAGGGGTTCCGCGACGCACTCGATTCCGGTGTGCCGGTCGCGAAGTCCCTGGCCGGCCGCTCGGTGGTGAACCTGTTCTTCGAGAACTCCACCCGCACGCGCCTGTCGTTCGAAGCCGCCGAGAAACGTCTGGGCGCAAGCCCCATGAATTTCACGGCTTCGGGTTCCAGCACCGCCAAGGGCGAGACGCTGCGCGATACCGCGCGCAACATCCAGGCCCTCGGAGCGGACGTGTTCGTGGTGCGCCACGCCAGCGCCGGGGTGCCCAGCTTCCTGGCCCAGACCACCGACGCCGTGATCATCAACGCCGGCGACGGCGCCTGCGAGCACCCCACCCAGGGGCTCCTGGACGTGCTCACCTTGCGCCAGCGCTTCGGCTCCTTCGAGGGGCGCGAAGTCGCCATCATCGGCGACATCCGCCATTCCCGGGTGGCCCGCTCCGACATCTGGGCCCTGACCACCCTGGGAGCCAAGGTCCGGCTCTTCGGACCGGCCACGCTGTTGCCGCGCCATCCGTTGGCCTACGGACCCATGGTCGAAGTCGTCGACAGCCTGGAACACGCCTTGGAAGGCGTCGATGCCGTGATGCTCCTGCGCATCCAGCACGAACGCCAGTCGTCCGGGCTGCTGCCGTCGCTGCGCGAATACCGCCAGACCTTCGGGCTGGACAAATCCCGTCTTTCCTTGTGCCGGCCCGGCGCCCTGGTTCTGCACCCGGGCCCCATCAATCGAGGTGTCGAGGTCACTTCCGACGTCGCCGACGGGCTCCAGTCCGTGATCCTCGACCAGGTGACCAACGGCGTCGCCGTCCGGATGGCCGCCTTGCACCTGCTCGCCGGAGTCCACCACCATGCCTGACCTCCGCCTCCTGCCCGGTTTCGTCGACCTCGGTGTCGCGTTCGGCGAGCCCGGCGCCGAACAAGCCGAGACCATCCAGTCGGGTTTGCGCGCCGCGGTCCGCGGCGGCTTCGCGGCGGTGGTGCTCGAGCCCTTCACCGAACCCGCCATCGACACGGACGCCCAGATCCGCCTGGCCCTCCAGCGAGCCGAGGGTGCCGAGTGCGCCCTGCTGGTGCTGGGTTCGGCCACCCGCGACCAGGGCGCCCTCACGGAAATGGACCTTTTGGCCGAGGCCGGTGCCGTGGGTGTGCATCTGGGCGAGCATCTTCCCGATCCGGGCCGGTTGCGTTCGGTCCTGGAATACGCGGTCCAGCGCCACATGCCGGTGTTCGTGCATCCGGCCGAACCCAGCCTCTGCCGCGGCGCGGTGGTCCACGAGGGGCTGGTCTCCGAGACGTTGGGCCTCAAGGGATGCCCTTCCCTGGTCGAGGAAGTGGGCTTGGGCATCCTGCTGCCGCTGGTGCGGCTCACCGGAGCGCGTGTGCACCTGTGCCGCCTGTCCACGGCACGCGGCGTCGCGATGGTCCGCCAGGCCCGCTCCGAAGGACTGCCCGTCACCGCGGATGTCGGATTCCGTCATCTGCTGGCCACCGAGTCCGCCGTCCAGGGCTTCGACGCCAACTGGCGCTTCTGGCCCCCGCTGCGCGGCGAGTCCGACCGCCAAGCCCTGTGGGAGGGCCTGCGCGACGGCACCATCGACGCCATCGTCTCGCACCACGTCCCGGTCCCCGACGAGCTCAAACTCGCCGAATTCGACCGCAGTCCGGTGGGAGCCATCGGACTCGAGACGGTTTTCCCCGCTCTCTGGACCGCCCGCGCCAAAGGGCTCGTCCCCGAGTTCTCGCTGGAAGACCTCGTGGCCTGGCTCGCCGACGGACCTCGGCGCGTGCTGGGCCTTCCGCCCACCCCTCCCGCCGAGCAGGACGGGACCTGGTGGAATTTCGAGGCCCGATGGATCCCCTGCGGGACCAACCTCGCGTCGCTTTCCCGCAACTGCCCCGAGATCGGACAGGACCTGTCTCCATCGTTCGCCGGTCTGCGCCGCGGCGGCTGCGACATTTTCTGACTTTCGGCGGTCCGGCGCGCGACGCGCCGGACCCGTCGGGTCAGATCGCGCTGGAGACGAATCCCTTGGCGCTGGCCAGGCGGGTGGGCAGTTCGCGCACCACTTCGCGCAGCGACTCGTGCGAGTCGAGGCCGCACAGCTTCCAGGCGGCTTCTTCCGGAGGCGTGACCATCGAGCCCGGATGCGCCGGGGCGTTCATGGCCGTGCACAGGATGTTCGCGCAATGGACCGCCGAGGCCAGTCCGGCGTGGTTGCCGGCCCGCGAGGGTTCACCGCGCCAGCGGATGGCGGTACGCAGGCTTTCGGGGAACTTCCATTTCTCGGCCAGCAAGGCTCCGGCTTCCTGGTCCTGGAAACCGAGGATGCGAAGTTCGACCTCGGCCAGCGGGACCTGTTTTTGTTGCACCAGTTGGAGGCAGGCCTGGAAGAGTTTCGGTTCGGAAGTCCACAACAGGACTTTGCCGATGTCGTGGAGGAGTCCGCCCACGAAGGCGTCTTCGGGGTCGCAGATGCGGGTGCGTTCGGCGAGGAGCTTGGCGGTGCTGGCCACCGAGGCCGAGTGCACCCACAGATTGTCCATGCGGAACAGGTCGCTCGAGGTGGTGCCGCGGAAGGCGTCGATGACGCTGGTGGACAGGACCAGGTTCTTGACCGCGTTGAACCCCAGGATGACGATGCCCTGGCTGATGGACTGGATGCGGCCGGAGAACCCGTAGAAGGGCGAGTTCACCAACTTCAGGACCTTCGAGGCGATGGCCTGGTCCTGGACGATGACCTGGGCCAGATCTTCCGACGAGGTCTTGGGGTCTTCCATCCGTCGCGACAGCACCGTGAGCACGGAAGGCAGGGTGGGGATGCTCTTGACCTGCGAAGCGAGGTCGGAGGCGGTGGGAAGCTCAGGCATCCAGAGCCTCCAGCAGGACGGCGCGCAACTGCAGCAGGGCCGGGTCGGTGAGGGTGGGGGGGAGGACTTCGTCGAGCCGAACCTTCTCCGCGGTGATGCGGGCCTCGCGTTCGTCGGGAGTTTCCACGGCGTCCACATCGACGGATTGCACGCCACGGCTGGCCAGTTGGGCGATGCTCGCGGCCGTCAAGGTGGCTCCCGCCGGGAGCAGGATCTGGCCACGCGGATCGCGGACCGCCACGGAAACGACCAGACCTTCTCGGAGTTGCGGGATGGAGTGGATCACGAGGGCAGTGTACCACCGTTTCCTCGGTGGCGCCATGGTGCAGGGGCCGGAATCTTGGTCCGGCGGGATCGTGTGTGCGCATCGCGTCTTCCTTTTCTACATTTCCCCCTCTTAAGCAACGCAACCGGGCCACTGAGGGAGACCGGTTTCTCCGATCCCCCCGAATGGCCCAACCGAGTCACGGCTGCGAGGAGAACCACGTGCCCATCGAAGAGACCCTCACGTTCGACGACGTCCTCCTGGTGCCGCAGTACAGCGAAGTGCTGCCCGCCTACACCTCCACCGAGACGGAGCTGTTTCCGGGATTCAAACTGAACATCCCGGTCCTCAGCGCCCCGATGGACACCGTGACCACTTCCGAACTCGCCATCGCCCTGGCCTGCCAGGGTGGACTCGGCGTGATCCACAAGAACATGACCGCCGAACAGCAGGCCGCCGAAGTCGTGCGGGTCAAGCGCTGGCAGTCGGGGGTGGTCGACCACCCCATCACGCTGTCTCCCGACGACTCCGTCGAAAAGGCTTTCGCCTTCATGGCCACCCGCAAGGTCTCGGGATTCCCCGTCACCGACAAGAACGGCCGTCTGGTGGGCATCCTCACCAATCGCGACCTCCGCCTGTCGCGCAAGCAGGGGGGCAAGGTCAGCGAGCTCATGACGTCCTCGAATCTCGTCACCGCGGCACCCGGCGTCAGCCTCGAAAAGGCGCGCGAACTCATGCACGGCAACCGCATCGAGAAGCTGCCCCTGGTCGACAAGAAGGGCGTCCTGAAGGGGCTCATCACCTTCACCGACATCAACAAACGCGTCGATTTCCCCCAGTCCCTCCTGGACGACAAGGGCCGTCTGCGTGTGGGCGGTGCCGTGGGCGTGGGCCCCGATGCCGCCGACCGCGTGGCCGCCTTGGCCGAAGCGGGGGTGGATCTGCTCACCGTCGATACCGCCCATGGCCATTCCAAGGGTGTGGCGGACATGGTCAAGAGCATCAAGAAGGCCTGGCCCTCCATCGCCGTGGTCGCGGGCAACGTCGTCACTCCCGAGGCCGTGATCGCTTTGGCCAAGGCTGGTGCGGACGTGGTCAAGGTGGGCATCGGTCCCGGCTCGATCTGCACCACGCGTGTGGTCGCCGGTGTGGGGTATCCGCAGTTGTCGGCCGTCATGAGCTGCGCACCCGCGGCTCGCAAGGCCGGTGTCGGCTTGATCGCCGACGGTGGCATCAAGTACAGCGGCGACATGTCCAAGGCGTTGGCTGCCGGAGCCACGGCAGTCATGCTCGGATCGCTGTTTGCCGGAACCGATGAAAGTCCTGGAGAGGTCGTCCTGTTCGAAGGGCGTTCCTACAAGGCCTACCGCGGCATGGGGTCCATGGGCGCCATGCAGCAGGGCTCCAAGGATCGTTATTTCCAGGCCGACGTCACCGATGCACGCAAGTTCGTGCCCGAGGGCATCGAAGGCCAGGTGCCCTACCGCGGTCCGCTCAAGGACACGGTCTACCAGTTGGTCGGGGGATTGCGCACCTCCATGCACTACTGCGGGGCGGCCTCCATCGCCGAGCTGCACAAGAAGGCGAAGTTCGTGCGCATCACCGGAGCGGGTCTGCGCGAAAGCCATCCCCACGACGTGCAAATCACCAAAGAAGCACCCAACTACCAGCCCTCGAACTGAGGGTAGGTCTACACCGGGCCAGGAGAAGAAGTTTTCCTGGCCTTGGTTGTGCGGGGCACTTCTGGCCGGGTGACGAGTTTCCTCCAGGATGCCTCTGTTCAAGGGATCCTGGCAGGGTATCGGGGAACGGGTTTGGAGGCGTCGGGACTCCTGTTTTCCGGAGCTTGAAGCACCGGGCCTCCCGGCCTTTGCTTCATAGGGTACAATGAAGGCTCATCGTGTCGCCACCTTCCTTCCGTCTTCGGGAGTGCTCGGCGAGGAGCCCTTCCGGGGTGGCGCACGGTCTGAGTGTTCGTCCCGGATCCAGACCGTGCGCCCAAGGCATCCCATGGAACGTCCCTCCATCTTCACATACTTCGACTTCCGTCGATTCCTGAGGGACTCCCAGCAGCAGCGGCGTTCCGTCCGGCCGGCCTTCACCCTCGAGTACATCGCGGGCAAGGTGGGGTTGAAGTCCAAGGGGCATGTGAGCCTCATCTTCAAGGGTGCCAAGAACATCCCCGACGAGAAACTTCCCCTGTTCGCGCAGGCCTTCGACCTGGACGAGCGCGAAACCGATTTCTTCGGGCATCTGGTGCGGTTCGGACAGGCTCGTACGCACCGCGACCGCAAGAAGCACCTCGACATGATGGTGGGCCTCATGCGGGTCGCCGATCGTCGCCTGGTGCCGCGGCAGTACGCGCTGTGCCAGGAGTGGTGGCATCCGGTCATCCACGAGTTGCTGCGCATCGGCAACTTCCAGGACGACTGGGAAGGCCTTGGGCGTCGTCTGCGCCCCACGATCACGGGGGAGCAGGCCCGGGAATCGGTTGCCCTCCTGGAAGAGATCGGACTGGTCCGCAAGGATGCTCTCGGGTGCTGGAAACCCACCGAAGCCGTGATCACCTTCGGCGAAGGCTGGAGTTCCGTGGCGGTGCGCCAGTTCCAGATCCACACCTTCGCGATGGCTCGCCAAGCCCTCGAAGACGTTCCGGTCGACGAACGCGACGTCTCGACCTTGACGCTTTCGGTAGGGGAATCCACCTTCCGGGAGATCCGGTCGCGCCTGGCCCTGGTACGCCAGGAAATCCTGGCGTTGGCGCGTTCGGAGCGTTCACCCGATCGAGTCTGCCAGATGAACCTTGCTCTGTTTCCATTGACATCCAAGGATGCCCGCTGATGTCGCGGTGGCTGGCCTTCGTGGGCTTGGCCCTGCTGGCCAGCTGCTCGGGTCCGGATCGTGCGGCCGGCGGCGGTGGCATCGAGATTCCCAATGGCTTGGAAGTGGCTGTCCGCGACAGCGCCGGGCAGCCCGTGGTGGGGGCTCGGGTGCGGGTGTTGGCGGGCGAAGACTGGCCGTCCCGGCTGGCCGCGGGACGCTCCCTCCAGGTGGACTCCGCCACCACCGGGTCCGACGGCAGGGTGGTGCTCCCCACCCGCCAGGAGTCCTTCTGGGTCGAGATCGAGGGGGCCGCGGGCAGCGCTCGCCTCGATTCGCGCTGGGGTGACCGTCAGAACGCCGTTCTCGCCCCGTCCGCGGGCATTGATGGACGGATTCCGTCCGGCTCCAGCCTTCCCTCCACGGTGCGGCTGGCCGGCACCGACCGCGCCGCCTCGGTCGACCCCTCCGGGCGTTTCCGATTCTCCGGGGTTCCCCGCGGCAGCTACGCCCTGGTCGCGGAAGGTTCCACCAAGGGCGCGGGCTCCTATGCAGGCCATGCGGTGCTCTCGGCCGCGGGTCTCGAGCGCTTGGTGGTGCGGATCGACTCCACGGGTGTCCTGCTCGACGACTTCGAAGACGGCGACATCGCCTGGTCTTTGCGCGACCTCTTCGGGTATTCCTGGTGGTGGTTGCGGGCTTCCGTTCCCCCCGACAGCATGATCCGCATCTATGGCATCACCGAAATCGCCCAGGGGATCCAGGGGGATGGGGGCGGACGCTGGCTGGGCATCCACATCTCGGACAGCGTTCCGGCGCCGGAGTGGAGCAACTTCGGGCTCGATCTGGGATTGCCCCAAGCGCGCCTTCCCACCTTGAGCCATTTGACCGCCGTGCGCCTGAAGGTGCGCGGCCAAGGAGTCTGGACCCTCCGGCTGGCCACCCACGCAGCCACCCGTGCCGACACCTGGGTCGGTGAGCTTGCTGTCGACACCGCCTGGAGCACCATCCGCATCCCCGTTTCCGACTTCGTCCTGGAAGGTTCGGGCAAAAAGGGGTTGGCCACCGCGGATCGCCTGCGGAACCTGGTTTTCCAGGCCACCGGGGTCGGGCGACTGGACGTCGACGACATCGTGCTCGAAGGCGTGCAACTCCAGGACTGGCTTCTGCCCTGAACAAAAACGCCCGCCGCGACCAGGTCGCGACGGGCGTCGAAATCAGCGGAAGGACCGGGAATCAGTTGGTGTGGCGGATCGAGAATCCGAAGGCCAAAGGAACGTCTCCGGAGAGGATGGTGCCGGCGATGCCCTT
The DNA here is from genome assembly GCA_035913415.1 of Fibrobacteria bacterium. Lineage (GTDB taxonomy): Bacteria > Fibrobacterota > Fibrobacteria > UBA5070 > UBA5070 > UBA5070. The sequence goes on from JAMIIV010000068.1 coordinate 61,535, forward strand.
GGTGCGGGGAAGCCACGCGCCACCGCGGCTGAATACCGGCGGCGTCTGCTCGAGGAAACCGAACACTTCCACGAACTGCGAATTGGCGGCCATGACCCCGCAGATGATGTTCCCGATTTCTCCCAGGGCGTCGAAGACGAAGTCTTCATCGCCGCCGGGGAAGAGCGTGGAAGCACCTTCGAGCGTGATGCCCAAGGTCACGGCTCCCTGCCAGTCGGGGCTCGCGAATCCCACCGTGGCACCGAGTTCGGAGGTGTTCCGAATTCGCTCCACGACGAGCCAGTCGTCCGGGTGGGTGGTTTCGCGCGCCAAAACGTCGCGGACCGCTCCCAGGACACTCTCGCGGACTCCTTCAAGGAGCTGGTTCATCTGCTCGTCCATGCCAGGACCTCCTTGGCGGATCATACCGCCGCGTGCGTGGAAGGTCAAGTAGGAGCTTCGATTATTTCCGAGTTTCCTGCCGAGTTCGAATCTGTGCTTGCGCGCGGGCCCCGACAGCGGTAGGATGGCTCGGATGCCGCGGTGGTTCTCGCGGCGGGGAGGAATCCGCAACCATGGAAATGGCACCCGCTGCCGGTAGACTGTGCCACGTCATCCTCGCCGGGGATGCCGATGTCTGCGACCAGTGGATCGAAGCCTGGCGACGCGACATGCGCTTCGATTCCCTCGGGTTCCTCCGGGTGACCCCGGGCGATTCGTGGACAGTTCCTGTCGGGGAGGCGGGCATCATCCTGGAGTGCCAGGCGGGGGCGGCATCCGGTTGCGGCGAGGCCGTCGCCGGCAGCCTGGAAATCCACACCCTCACCGGCGTGGATCCCTCCCTCGCCCCGGTTTTGGCACCTTGGGTTTCCAGCATCGCGCGGTTGCTCGTCGAGCGCGTCTCGCTGCGCCGCCTCGTCGACCGCTTCGGCGAACGGGTGCGCCGGGAAGCCGCTCGGCTGCGCATGGCCGACCTCCTCGAAGAGGCCAACCAGCGTCTCCAGGAAGAGTTCGTGCGCGATCCGCTCACCGGGGTTCCCAACCGTCGGCGTTTCGAGGAGCACTTCGACCTCTGCTGGGGTCGCGCGGCCGGCGACGGAACCGGCATCGGGCTGATCCTCGTCGACATCGACTTCTTCAAGAAGCTCAACGACAGCCTGGGACACCAGGAAGGCGACCGCTGCCTGCGGGAAGTCGCCCAGGCTCTGGCCTCCCGGGTGGTGCGGTCCAACGACATCATCGCGCGGTTCGGCGGCGAGGAGTTCGTCGCCGTCGTCGACAACTGCACCCGCGAAGAGGTCGAAGCCCTCTCCGAGTCCCTGTGCGCCGGAGTCCGGGACCTGGCCATCCGCCATCCCGAGCACCCCATGGGGATCGTGACCATCTCGGCCGGGGCCGCTTGGGCGATCCCGGGGCTCACCAGTTCGGCCGAGGATTTCCTCCACAGCGCCGACGAAATGCTCTACAAGGCAAAAAACAGCGGCCGCAACTGCTGGATCCTCTCCATCCCTTCCGCCGACGTCGCGGACGGAAACTGACAAAAACGTTTCTCCTTGACTCCGCCCGAATGCCGGTGGTAAGCTCCGACATCGAAGCGGCCCAAATGTTCCCAGTCCATCTCGTCGGAGGTGTTTTCATGCCCAAAACCGTGCTGATCGTTGACGACTCCAGCTTCCTTTCCAAGCAGATCGCCGAATTCTTCACCAACCAGCTCGGGTTCCAGGTCGTGGGTATCGGCAAGGACGGGAACGAGGCGGTGGACCTCTACCGCAAGCACAAGCCCGAACTGGTGACCATGGACTTGACCATGCCCAACAAGGACGGCAAGACCGCCATCAACGAGATCCTCACCGAATTCCCCGACGCCCGGATCATGGTGATCTCCGCCGTCAAGGGCAATACCGTGCTGGAATGCCTGAACCGTGGTGCGAAGGGGTACATCGAGAAGCCCCTGAAGTTCGCCGACACCCTCTTCGTTGAAGACTTCCGCAAGTCCGTCGAGGAAGTGTTCGCCTGATCATGGAAAACAACACCCTCATCCGGCACGCGGAGGCGTTCGCGACAGCTGTCTGCAACAATATTCGCGACATGGTCGGCGTCGAGCTGTCCACGTCGTCCGAATCGCTCGCCGAGGTGAGGTTCCTTCCCTCGCGAGCCATGACGGTCATGATCCATTTCACCGGCGCCATCCAGGGCGAGTTCGCCGTGAGTCTCGACGAGACCTACGCCGCGGCGCTCATCGGGGCCTGGTCCGAGGGCATGCCCGACGACGAGCTGTGCGCCATGCGCGGCGACTACGGCGGCTTCCTGAAGGAGCTCTTGAACACATCGGTGGGGCAGGTCATCCCGGGTCTGGAATCCGAGTTCGACGCCCTCACCTTCCTGCCACCCGTGGTGGTGTGGGGATCCCTGGAATACCCCGATGTCCCTGCCGGATTCATGTCCGCCAGCAGCGACGGCGGCGAGATCCAGTGCTATTTCGTGCTGAACATGATGGGGCTCGAGCTGGGCGAACGGCTCCAGGCCGCCATCCAGCAATTGCGCTCGTCCGTGCAGGAAGCCAGTGCCGCCAAGCGGTCTGTGGCCTCCATGCTGGAAGCATTCCCGCAAGGGTTGGTCACCGTCGATCGCTCCGGCGTCGTGCGGCCGGGACATGCTCGTTGCACCGCCCAGGTGGTGGGACTCCGCGATCCCGAACTGGCCCCCGGACAACATCTCGTCGACCTCCTCGGCTACGAGGAATCGCTTCGTCGTGACATGGGCTTGTGGCTGGAAATCGTCCACGACCGCCACGGCATCATGCCGTTCCGCGACCTCCTGGGTCTGTGCCCGATCACCGAGATGGAGAACACCCGGGGCAACCTCCTGAAGCTGGAATGGGTTCCTCTCCTCGGGGAGTCGGGTGCCCTCGACGGTCTTCTGTTGATGATCGAGGATGTCACCGAAAAGCGCCGCGTCGAAAACGAGATGCGCAAGCTCTCCAAACTGCACGAAGAGGGCGTCGAACTGATGACCCAGATCGTGAACCTCGAGCCCGACGAGATCCAGGACTTCGTATTCGATTCCTCGGGACTGCTCGACCAGGCCCGCCAGATCGTGCAGGGCGCGCATCGCGACCGGCAGTTCATCGAAGGCCTGTACCGCACGGTCCATACCCTCAAGGGCAACTCCGGCCAATTCCAGTTCAAGGGACTGCAGAGTCTGGCCATGGAGATCGAGACGAACATCTCGCGGCTTCGGGACGAGGCGGTCCTCGAGGATTCCGAAAGCCAGGCCGGCATCGAGGTCGGTCGCATCTCCCAGGGTCTGGAAGAAGCGGAAGCCTACATCAAGCGCCTGGAAGACCTGCGCGGCAAACTGGGTCGCAGCAACGAAAGCGTCCAGGAAAAGGCCCAGCGCAACATCCCCACGGTCATGGTGCCCATCGACCAGATCGACCTCCTCGCGTCCACCCTCTGGGGAATCCGCGAAACCGGTCGTTCGCACAACTGGTCTCCCGTGGTCGTCAATGCCGTCGGCCAGTCGGCCGTCATGGCCGCGCACATGCGGGAAGTCGACCTCGGCCGTCTGGCTCCCACCTTGCAACAGGTGGTCGACCGCGTCAGCGCCCGGCTCCGCAAGAAGGCCCGCTTCTCCCTCATCAGCAGCATCAACATCGACGTGGACGTCATGCGCGACATCCACCGCTGCCTGGTCCACCTGCTCAACAACGCTCTCGACCACGGCCTGGAGTCGCCCGATCAGCGTTTGGCCTCGGGCAAGCTCGAGACGGGTCTTGTCACTCTCGAAGCCCGGCGCGAGACGGATTCCGTCGTGATCGTGTTCACCGACGACGGTCGCGGCATCGACTACTCCGGACTGCGCCGCACCATCGTGGCCCGCGGTCTGGTGGAGGAATCCGCCATCGATTCCCTCTCCGACGCGGACGTTTCCAGCTTCCTGTTCAAGTCGGGTTTCTCGACTCGGGGCGAAGTCACGGAATTCTCGGGACGCGGCGTGGGCCTGGACATGGTCCGGGCCACCATCGACGATCTCGAAGGCAGTGTGGCCATCGAGGCTCTTCCCGGAAAGGGCACGAGGTTCATCATGAGGATTCCCCTCGAAGTCGCGCAACCATCTCAACGTTATCTCAGCCAGGAGGTGTCCGCATGATTGCACGCTGGCGATTGTTGGCCGTCTTCCTCGCCCTGGCGGGCGGGGTCGATGCAGCCAAGATCTACGTCTTCTATCCATCCATGGCGCGTCCGAACGTGGTCCAGGCCGCCTTGGCCGCCAAGGCGCCCGGCCACGAGGTCACGGTGTTCGGTCGACTCGCCGATTTCACGGCGATGATGACCACCACCCCTCCCGACGTCATCGTGGTCCCGAAGTCCCTGGCCGATCTGTACAAGGGATTCCCCGTGTTCCTCCGCGGGGTGCGGGGCGGTGGTCCCACCGGCGATGCCGTCCTGCTTTCTGCGGGAGCCGCTGTCGACCCCAAAGGGATCGCGGCCATGAACATCGGTGTGGTGGGTATCCTCGAGCGCGGCGCCATGACACCTTTTGTCGGTGGAGTCGTGGGTGGCGGTGCCCCCAAACTCAAGATCGTCACCAAGGTGGAGGATCTCCTCCCTCTGCTGCAGTTCAAGAGCGCCGATGCGGTCCTGGTGGGAGAAGATCAGGTCGACGAGATCAAGGCCAAATCCGCGGCCCAGATCGTGGCAACCCCGATTCCCGGAGCCAAGTGGAATTTCATCGTTGCCGGAGCAGCCAACGATGCGGCCGCGAAGGCGGTCGAACCGATTCTGAAAGCGCTCGGAAACGTTGAAAAGAAGTACCTGGGGGTGGACGGATGGACCAAGTGATCCGCAACAGTTTCCGCCGCTTGGCGGTGGTGTTCCTGACCTTGGCGAGTGCAAGCCTGGCGCAGCACAAGGTGTTGGTGGTCAGGGCCGAAGGCCCGAACTTCGAGGAGGCCCGAAAGGGCATCGTCGAGACCCTGGGTGAAGGCTGGGCCTTCCAGGACCAGGTCGTCGGCAAGGACTTCACCGCCACATCCCTGGCCGAAGTATGGAAGGCCGCCGGCCCGAAAGCCCTGGTCCTGATGGACAACCGGTCGGTCGCTCTCTATCGCGAGGCGCGCACCATGGTGGGCGACAGCCTGACGCCGGTCGTGGCACTCATGGGGGTGCGCATCGATCTGGCCATCGCGGGGCTGGGCAACGCCGTGGGCATCAACTACGAGATTCCCGCGGTCACCTCCATGGTGAACCTGCGCTCGGTCGTCAACGGATCCATCAAGCGCGTGGGTGTGGTGTATCGCTCCTCGTGGGCGGACTTCTTCCAGAAACAGTCGGAATTCTGCGCGCCGGAAAGTGTCGTCCTGGTGGGACGAACGGTTCCCGACGACGGAGATCCCTCCGCGGCGCTGCGCAAGGCCCTGGACGAGCTGGTGAAGGACGAGAAGGTCGATGCCCTCTGGATCCTCAACGACAACCTGTTCCTGACGCCCAAGATCATCCAGGGCATCTGGATGCCCGCGGTCAAGAAGGCGCGCAAGTTCACGATCGTCGGCGTGGAGCCGCTGGTGAATCCCTCGCTGGACTTCGGCACCTTCGCCGTGCTCCCCGACCACTACGCCCTGGGTAGCCAGGCGGGCGGCATCCTGCAGGAGATCCAGGAGATGGGTTGGAAGGTCGAGGATCCGCGGTCCGACCAGCCGTTGTCGGTCGTCAAGATTCTCAATGCCAAGCAGGCCAAGAGCCGCGGCGGCGTCAAGGCCGACAAGCTCGGCGAAATCGACAAGGTTCTGGAGTAACCATGCAAAAGACCACGATCCGCAAGAAACTCGTCAGGACGTCGCTCCTGGTTCTGGTGCCGGCCTTTCTGGTCGTCATCCTGGCGGTGGCGGCGCTCAACGTCTGGGTCAGCGGGCGCAACCAGGATGCCACGGCCCAGCGCATCGACTCGGCCCTGGTGCGCAAGGGACGCGTGCTCACCAGCAACAACGCCCAGGCCCTGATGGGCATGGCGGAAGGCAATGCCTTCCTCCAGATCCAGGCGCTGGTGGCCAGCACGGTCAAGGACGACGCCGACGTGGTCTACGGTACCTTCATGATGGCCGACAGTTCGCTTCCTTGGGCGGTTTCCGAGGAGGGGGATTCGGTCGGCAAACTCGCCAAGGCCGACTCCCTCGCCGATACGACCCTCACCTGGGTCGCGGCGCAGAAGGCTCTGTCCATGCGGACCGTGGTCCGAAAGGGCCAGACCATCCGCGAGTTCGCCGCGCCCGTGGGCCTGGCTGGCGAACCACCCATGGGATGGATCCGCTACGGACTGTCCACGCACTTGATGGAACTGGCCATCGCCGAGGAGGCCCAGCAGGCCCGGATGGCCTTGATGCAGATCATCGGTTTGCTGATCGTGATGTGCGCCGCCATCGCCTGGGCAGCCTTGGGCAAGTTCCAGACCGAGGCCTCCAGGCTGTCGAAACCTGTCACCGAACTTGCCGCCGCGGCGGAAATCATCAAGGGCGGGGACTATCGCAAACCCGTCGAGGTGGCTTCCGACGACGAAATCGGAGATCTCGCCGGAACCTTCGAGGCCATGCGCCAGACGGTCCAGACCTACACCGAGCATCTGGAAGAATTGATCGCCGCCAAGATGCGCCAGGTCCGTGACATCCTCGACAACGTCGAGCAGGGTCTGTTCGTGCTGGAGTTCGATGGCAGCATCAGCCCCGAGTACTCGCGGTCCGCTCCCGAGATCCTGGGCGTCGAGAAGCTCGAGACCATGGCCACCGCCCTGCGCCTGATGCCCTCGCAGTTGGACGATCTGTTGGGATGGCTGGCCTTGATCAAGAACAAGGCGGCCACCATGAGGTGGGAGAAACTGACCAAGGTCGCTCCGGTCCACGAACTGGAGATCACCCGCCAGGACGGCGACGTGCGGTTCATCCGGTTCCGCTACCAGAAGATGTTCGATTCCAAGGGCAACATCGAGAAGGTCATGGTGCTCGTCGCCGACGAGACCGAGGCCAGGCGCATCGAGAAGATCGTGGCCGAGGAGAAGGAGCGCCACGAGAACGAGGTCCGGACCATCCTGGGACTGGTCAACAACCTGCCCGAGGCCATCCACGACTTCTTCAAGGATACCGAGAAGCGCTTCGGCGATTTGCGCGACATGATCAGCTCGATGCACAAGCGGTCCACCGCGGCCCGCGAGCGCTACCCCGACGGGCCGGAATTCCACCCGATGGCCGACGAGATCTCGCGGATCTTCCGCGACCTCCACACCATCAAGGGAAATGCCGGCACCTACGGCTTCGAATCCCTCGCCCGCATCGCCCATCGCTCGGAAGACGTCCTGGAAGACCTCAAGGAGCCCGTGTCGGTGCGCACCTCCAACACGCTCGACTCGCTCATGGGGCTGTTGGGTCGGATGGAGACCGCCTACGAGGAGATCCTGCAGACCGAAAAGCGTCTGGCCGGAGCCGGAGGCGAAGGCGAGGTCCTGATCCAGATCTCCGAGCGCAAGATCGAGCACATCAACCGGCTCGCCTCTGCCCTGGAACACGTGTCCGGTTCGGTGATCGCCGACCCCGACGCGCTCCGGCCCCTCATCGAGGCCTGCCGCACCCTGCGCAATGTTCCGCTGGCGCGCCTGGGGGACAAGTACCGGTCGTTGGTGGAGCGTATCTCGGAAAAACTCGAGAAGCAGGTGGTGTTCCACTGCCTTCCCGCCACCACGGAAGTCGATCCGCACTTCTTCGGTCCCATCGACGAAGCCCTGGTGCACATGCTGCGCAACTCCGTCGATCACGGCATCGAGACGCCCGCGGTGCGAGCCGCCGCCGGCAAACCCGAAGTCGGAAGCATCGTGCTGGAAGTCAACATCACCGAAGACCAGGTCACCATCACCATGTCCGACGACGGTGGGGGCATCGATCAGGAGCGTGTGGTGCGCAAAGCCGTCGAGGAAGGCCTGATCAATCCGTCGCAGGTCGATTCGATGACCCCGGACCAGAAGCTGGGGCTGATCTTCGAGTCGGGAGTCTCGACGTCCGGAGTGGTCTCCGACATCTCCGGTCGCGGCGTGGGCATGGCGGCGGTGCGGGATTGCATCGAAGCCCTGGGAGGTCGGATCTCGCTGTCCAGTCGCATGGGCGAAGGGACCCAGACGCAGATCCAGCTCCCGGCCAGATTCGCCCAGGCCTGATCGGGATCCTCGCCCGCCAACGGGCGCGTGGAGAAAAACGACGGGCGCCTCTTCCACCGAAGAGGCGCCTGTTTCGCTTCAAGAATGGGGGAGCCGTCGGGCTCCGGGAACATCAGGGCAGGCGGCCGCCCAGGATGGTCCGTTGGATGTCGTTGAGTTCGCGGATGCCGGCTTGCGCCAGGTCGAGCATGGCGTCGAGTTCCCGGCGCGTGTAGGCGCCGTGTTCGGCGGTGCCCTGCACCTCCACGAGGCGATCGCCGTCGAGGGCGACCACGTTCATGTCCGTGCCGGCGCTGGAGTCTTCTTCGTAGCAGAGATCGAGCATGGGCTGGCCGTCGACGATGCCGACCGACACCGCTCCGAGCCAGCCGGTGAGGATGGGGCGGGAGGGCGTTGGGTCGAGTTTTCGCAAGGCCAGGGCCAGGGCGACGAACGCGCCCGTGATGGAGGCGGTGCGGGTGCCGCCGTCGGCCTCGATGACGTCGCAGTCGACGATGATCTGGCGTTCCCCGAGCGCGACCAGGTCGGTCGCGGCGCGCAGCGAGCGACCGATGAGGCGTTGGATCTCCTGCGTTCGGCCCGAGACCCCTTTGCGCTCGCGGTCCACCCGGGTGTTCGTGGAGCGGGGCATCAGCGCGTACTCGGCGGTCACCCAGCCCTTGCCTTGGCCCTTGAGCCAGCGCGGGATGTCGGCGTCGATGGTGGCGTTGCAAAGCACGCGCGTGCGACCGGCGGTGACCAGGACCGAACCTTCGGCCTGCGAGACGAAATCCGTCTGGATGGAGAAGGGGCGCAGGGCGCCGGATGCGCGTCCATCGATTCTTGTCATGGTGGTACCTCGGGTGTTCTCGGGAATGGTTGTCAGATTCCGTCTTCGGGCGCGGGGACGGGCCAGGCGGCGTAGGTTCCCAGGATCGAAAGTTCCTCGACCATCTCGCCCAGGTGCTGCAGGGCCCGTTCGCAACGGGGTTCCAGCATGCCGGCGCGGATGTCGACGAAGAAGCGGTACCGCCAGGGGGCGCCGGGGATGGGGCGACTCTCGATGCGGGCCAGGTCCAGGTCGCGCAGGGCGAAGGCGCCGAGAGCCCGGAAGAGGCTCCCCGGTCCGGCGTTGTCGAGCGTGAAGGCGATGGAGGTCTTGAGAGGTTTGCCGCGGGGCGGGGGCAGGGCCTCGCGCGCGGCCATCAGGAACCGCGTGAAGTTGGACGGATCGTCCTCCATGCCTTCGTGGAGGATCTCCAACCCGTAGGTCTCGGCGGCCAGGCGCGAGGCGATCACGGCCACACCCGCTTCGCGCGTCTGCGAGAGCTGGCGCGCCGAACCCGCGGTGTCCCCGGGAACCCGCGAGGCGTGGGGCACCAGCCGGACCAGGTGCTTCCTGCACTGGATGAGCGGTTGAGGATGGATGCGGACTTCGCGGATCTCGGAGAGTTTCGTGCCGGGCATGGCCATCAGGCAGTGGTGCACGTGCACGACCGTTTCGGCGACCGCGTGGTAGCCCTCCTGGGCCAGCAGATCCCAGTTGTCCTGCAGGCTGGCGCTTCCGGCGAGGGTGTTCTCCACCGGCAGGGCGGCTCGATCGATCTCGCCCTTGCGCAGGGCCGCATGCACCGAGGGGAAGTCGGGGAATCCCACGGGCTCCACCCGGCGTCCGTAGACCTGGCGGATGGCCATTTCGGAATAAGCTCCGGGCACACCTTCGTATCCCACCCGCAAACGTGCGGATTTCGGGGAGGAGGCCTTCGAGGGGCGAATCTTCGTGGTCTTGGGCATAGGGCGCCAAAGGTACCAACCGAGCCTCCTTCCCGCGTGGTCGAGCCCCACGATGGAGACCCGGCGTTCGAGCCGTCCGGTGGTCGAGCCTGTCGAGACCAACCGGGTGGG
>JAMIIV010000069.1:0-26310 GCA_035913415.1 Fibrobacteria bacterium
CCCGGCCACGGCGAATTCGACACCGGCGTGTTTGGGCCGGGTGTCGGTGGTCATGATGCCCTGTGCGAAGGCGCCGCCGCCGGCATGCGAGAGCAGACCGGGCAAGGCCGGCACGCCATGACGGATCTTGTCCATGGGAAGCGGGTGTCCGATCACGCCCGTCGAGCTCACCAGGGCTTCGCCTTGGGCCAGGCCCAGCGCGGATTCGACCAGCGCCGCGGTCTCGCGGGAATCGGCCAGCCCCTGGTCGCCCGTCACGGCGTTGGCGTTGCCGGAATTGACCAGGATGGCGCGTAGCGGTCCGTGCGCGGCCAGGCGTTCGCGCCCGAACAGCACCGGGGCCGCCGCCACCATGTTGGTGGTGAACACCGCGTCCCAGCGCGCGGGTACGTCGGATACGAGCAGAGCCAGGTCGGGCGAGCCCGAGAGCTTGATGCCGCAGGTGTGGAGGGCGGCGCGGAATCCGCGGGGGAAGGTCGGATGCTGGTCAGCAAGGATCTGCATGGGCGGGAAAGTTAGCTGGATCGCGGCGGTTCGGCGGGGCTACATTTACCCCCCATGTTCGCTCTTCCCAACATCACTCTGGTGGCCTTCGACCTCGAAACCACGGGTCTGTCCTCGACCAAGGACGAGATCATCGAGATCGGCGCGGTCAAGTTCACCTTCGGCAAGGTCGCCGGCAAACTCGACATCGTCGAGAAGGGCACCTACGAGAGCTTCGTCAAGCCCGACCGCCACATTCCCGAAGAGGCCACGCGCGTCAACCACATCACCGACGCCATGGTCCAGAACGCTCCGCTGCCGGCCGAGGTTCTTCCCGCATTCCTGCGCTTTTGTGGACAGAATTCGGTGTTGGTGGCCCATAACGGACATGGGTTCGACGCCCCGTTCCTGAAGCAGGCGTTGCGCCGGGTGGGCATGTCGGTGCCCAAGCTGCCCGTCATCGATTCGCTCAAGGTCGCCCGGAACCTCATGCGCGACAACGCCTCCTTCAAGCTCAGCGACCTCGCCGCTCGCCTGGCGCAGACCGGCGAGATCAGCCTCAAGCTCGACCAGGCCGAACTCCACCGCGCGCTCTACGACTGCCGCGTGCTCGCCCAGGTGATCGGACGCATGATCCTGAAGGCCGTCCCCGAAAAGGACCTGGCCATGGACAAGTTCATCAAGGCCGCCGAAAAGCTCGGCCCCGTGAACATCCTCGACGCCGGCACCTGATTCGGCCGTCTGCCACCCCCCTGCTCCCCGGAATCCATCCCTGAGGGTGATTCCAGGGATGCAGACGACCCGCCCCGACCCCCGAAGGCGTCCGCTTTGGGGCGTCGAGCGGGGAAGGAACGAATCTGCGCCCCAGGAAGCCAGAATCTGAGGGCGATTCCAGGGATGCAGACGACCCGCCCCGACCCCCGAAGGCGTCCGCTTTGGGACGTCGAGCGGGGAAGGAAGGGGAGTATGCGCCCTGGAATCGTCCTCAGACGAATTGGCAGAGGTAGGCTGAGTCTACAAGGATCTTGAGCTGGAACTTCGAGTTGCCGGGAATCGAGGCGGTCTCGCCCTTGGCGAAGGGCTTGAAGGCGTCGGAACCGGGCAGCTTCAGCTCCCAGGCACCTTCGACGAGGGTCATGAGTTCCGGTGCGCCGGTACCGAACTCGTATTCACCGGCGACCATCACGCCCACGGTGGCCTTGCCGGAGGGGGCGGCGAATCCGAGGCTCTGGACCTTGCCTTCGAAGTAGGAATTGACGGTGATCGACATGAGGTGCTCCAAGGACGAAGGTGGATGGGAAGGGTCGGAAAAGTACTCCCTCGCCCCGATGACTGCCACGGCCTCTCATTGAACACGATCGCGGCTGGGGATGCATCTTTCCGCCCCGATGCGTCGTACCCCTGAGTTCCATCACGTCTTCATCCGCATTGTGGTGGTGGTGTCGCTCGTCGCATCGGCGGCGTCCGTTGCCCGGGATGGACCTGGAAATGCCGTGGCGACCACCGACAGCGCCTCGGATCGATGGCGCTCGGCCCCGGTACGCATCGATGGTCTGCGCCGCACCCGTGAGGCCACGGTCCGACATGTATTGACCCATGACGAGGTGACCACCTCCGATCGGGTCCAAACCGACCTGGATGCCCTCGACCGCCTCGGGGTGTTCGCCGAGGTGGCCGTCGACAGCTCCGGAGACACGTTGGTCTATCGCGTGCGGGAGCTTCCGTGGCTTCTCCCGGTGCCCAATGGACGAATTTCCGACGAGGATGGGGTTGCTCTGGGGGCGGGGATCAAGACCCCCAACCTGTTCGGGCGCGCCGTGGCGGGTGAGTTTCTGTTTTTGATCGGCCGTTCACGTGAGTTCCAGGCCTCGGTGGCAGGAGACCGTCTGGGCGGTCATGCCATGGGATTCGACCTGTTCGCAGGCCGCACCGACCGTGAAGACAAGATGCGCGGATTCGACGAGGAGAGTCATATCGCAAGGATGCGACTCGAGGCGCCCACGAATCGCCCCTGGCGGGCTCAGGGCACGATCCAGGTGCTCGATCTGGGCATCGACAGGGGAAAATCTCTTTCGGGTGATGGTCGCGACCTGCTGGCCTCGGGTTCGCTGGGACTGGTGCTCGATACGCGCGATCGCCGCAGCCTGGTGCGCCGAGGGGTACGGGCCGAAGCCTCGATGGAGCGGGTGGGCGGTGATGCGGACGGCTGGATGTTGCTGACCGACGCGCGTCTATGGCAACCGCTGGGGGGCCGCTGGACGCTGCACGGATCGTTTCTGACCGAGACGCAGTGGGGGATTCTGGGGCCGTGGCGCACCTTCGTCGTCGGTGGGGCGAACACGGCCCGCGGTGTCGAGGCCGGTGCTCTCCAGGGACGATCGGAGCGCCTGGCTTCCTTGGAACTCCGTTGGCTGGCCATGCCGGTTCGCCCGATCTCCCTGTTGGGGCAGGACCTCTACTGGGGGACGGAAATCGTCTGCGGTGCCGACCGCGCCGAGGTTCCCGGCGACGGCACGGAAACGGCGCCTTTCGTTTCGCTGGACCTGGTGGTCCCCTTCCTCGAGAGGCTTCGCCTCTCCACCGCCCTCACCGATGGTGACGATTTCCGTCTAGCCGTCGACTTCGGCATGTTCGAGAAGTCCGCCGCCCAGCGCTTCCGCGTGCGCTGATCTTCCCGATCGCTCGCCGGTCGAGCGATGTCCGGTGGTCGAGCGTGTCGAGACCCGTTGCACGATTGCCTGTTACCACAGCCACCGACAAACGCCGAGATCATGGCCCTACAAGAGGTGGGATTCAACCTTCGGGTGGAATGGGGGGCAAGACATGCAGTTCCGAGGTTTCGTCGGCCATGTTGGCCTTGCGGGCCCGCTTGTCGTGGTACAGCAGAGCGTCGGCGCGCCCCATCGCCTCGGCGAGGGTGCTGCCGTCCCAGGGTTCCCACGACATCCAGCCGGCGCTGGTGCGGGCGCGCCAGGGCTTTCCGACTTCCGAAGAGCGCCTCACCAGGGCCAGGCGCACGCGATCGATGGCCCCCTGGAGGGAGCCTTCGCTGCCCAGTACGGAAAGTACCGCGAATTCGTCGCCGCCCAACCGGGCCACCACGTCGGATTGTCGGAATCCGTCTTCGAGGGATCGGGCCAGGCACTTGATGGCCAGGTCGCCATCGGCGTGGCCCCAGCGGTCGTTGATGGTCTTCAAGCCGTCCAGGTCGCACAACACCACCCCGATGCGCGCCCGCTGTCGACGAGCGGCCTGAACAAGCACCTCTCCCTGCTCCAACAGTCCGCGTCGATTCAGTAGACCGGTCATCTCGTCGCGGTTGGACAGGCGTCGCAATTCCGCCATCGCGAGTTTTTCGCGGTGGTCCTTGCGGGCGCTCGAGAGCACCATCCACAGCGACATGCGGAAACTCTCGAGAATGAGCTCGTTGGAGACCCACTCGCGAAACTGGATGATGCCGTAGTTCTCGGAGCCCATCGCGATGGACAATGTGGCCCATCGACCGGGGCCGTGGTCATGCGAAGGCAACAGGGCATCGGGACCGGGAGGGCCGATGTATTCGGCCCAGGTGTCGATCTCCAACTCGAAATCTTCCAAGCCGAAATCGGGTGTGGACCGAGGGGAGAAGTCGCGGTGGAACAACAGGATGCGCAGATGGGCGTCGGAAAACCGCCGCAGGCATTCCATCAGCCGCTGGGGAAGGGTCTCCAGCGTGAGGTCTTGCAGGAGCAGTTGCATGGCCAGGTATTCGTCGCGCATCAGGTGCTGGAGTGATTGCCGCCTGCGCAAGTCCAGCCCGTGGCGCGCTTGCGAAATCAGAGTGTGAGCTTCCATCATGGCTCGCGAAGCGGAAGGCGGCGGTGGCGGCACCATGGCGGCCAGGAGCAAGTGTTCCCAGTGGTCGAGTTCCGCGTGCTCGGCTTTGTCGAAGCTCGATTCGAGGCCGGCGAGGAACCTTTCGGCGGCCATCGGATCGAGCAGGATGTCCCGCAAACGGTGAGGCTGCGGGACTCCCGCGGCTTCGGCCATCAACTTGGGCAGCGAGAAGCTCGAGGCGCCCGCACGACAGCCGCACGATCGACGCATCACCAAGCTGCTGGGGATGTATTCGGTGGTGGCCGCAGCCCCTCTCATCTTCTCGACCAGCAGTTCGACGGCGCGGAATCCAATCTGGTAGATGGAAGCGTTGACAGTGGTCAACGAGGGGACCATGGTCCTGGACTCCTCGATGTTGTCGTATCCCGTGAGGACGATGTCTTCGGGTATGCGGAATCCGCGATTGCGCAGTTCGGCGCGGACCCCCAGGGCCATGGCGTCGTTGGCACAGACAATCGCCTGCGGCGGGGTCGCGCACCCGTCGAGGAGCTCCACCGCACAGGCGCGTCCCGACTCCGGGATGAAGTCGCCTTCCAGGAGGAAGGACCAATGCGGTGCTATTTCGTTGCGTTCCAGGGCCTGGAGGAAATCCGTGCGGCGCCGAATGGCGTCGGGATTGCGTGCGGGCCCTCCGATGAAGGCAAGACGGGTCAGGCCGTGCACCTGGATGAGATGGTCGACGATCTCACCGATACCTCCGCCGTCGGGCAGAACACTCGAGACCCCGGGAAACTCGATTCCCACGCTCACGGTCGGGCGGGGGGGAAGCCATCCGAGCAGTTGCTGGACTGGTTCCGCTCCCTGATAGTTGGCCAAGACGGAAGACAGCACCATGTAGCCGTCGATCCGGCTGGAGGATGCCAGTCGGTAGATTTCCGCCGGGCCACCTCGCTCCTCGGGATCGCCGTACGAGCACCCGACCAGAGCGTTGAGCCGCACGCCCAGCAAGCGTGCTGCCATGGCCGCTCCATGCCATACTTGGCTCTGGTACCAGCCGTCCAGACGGACGATCAGCAACGCGATCGTGGGGACATGCTCCATTGTTGACAGTTTCTGATATTTCCTCGTCGCGGTCAAGATCGGAGAGAGGATTGGCCTAGAGGGGTTTCCCGCAGTCGGCTGCGCAACGTCTAAATTCCTGGGCCATGCTGGAACCAGCCCGACGCACCTCCCGTTTCACCGAATCCGTCATCCGCGACATGAGCCGTGTGGCTCTGGCCCATGGGGCCTTGAATCTGGCCCAGGGATTTCCCGATTTCGATCCCCCCGAGATCCTCCTGCAGGCACTGCGCGAGGCGGTCGGGTCTGGGATGCACCAATACGCCAACACTTGGGGTGCCCCCGGATTCCGTCGGGCGTTGGCGCGCAAGATCGAGATGTTCTCCGGCGTCGCGGTCGATCCCGATCGCGAACTGACCGTGACGTGTGGCTCGACCGAGGCGATGGCCGCCACCCTCATGGCGATCCTCGATCCCGGTGACCGCTTCGGAGTGATCTCCCCCTTCTACGAGAACTACGCGGCCGACGGCATTCTCGCCGACGCCCATGCGGTCCATTTGCCGCTGCACGCGCCGGAATTCTGCTGGGATCCCGACGACCTTCGCAGGCTGTTCGCTTCGGGCATCAAGGCGTTTGTGCTATGCAATCCCTCGAATCCCTGTGGCCGCGTCTTCACGCACGAAGAATTGCAGCAGATCGCCGACCTGGCCTGCGAACACGACGTCCTGGTCGTGACCGACGAGGTCTACGAACATATCGTCTTCGACCGACCCCATCTGCACCTGCACACCTTTCCGGGTATGGCCGAGAGGACCCTGGTCTGCTCGAGCCTCTCGAAGACCTACTCCATCACCGGTTGGCGTCTGGGTTACGTGCATGCGGCACCGCGGTGGACCGACGCGGTGCGACGTGTCCACGACTTCCTGACCGTCGGGGCCGCCCACCCCCTGCAGGTGGCCGCGGAAACCGCATTGGCGTTGCCCCGCTCGTACTACGACGGCCTGCGGCAGGAGTATCTGGAGCGCCGCGACATCCTGATGACCGCACTCGAAGACGCGGGATTCCGTCCTCCTCGCCCCGAAGGCGCCTACTTCGTGCTCTGCGACGTCTCGCATCTGGGGGTGCGCGACGACCGCGACTTCTGCCTGTGGATGGCCCGCGAACTCGGGGTGGCCGCGGTTCCCGGCTCCAGCTTCTTCCGCGAGGAGCGCAGGCCCATGGTGCGTTTCCATTTCTCGAGACAGATTCCGGCCCTGCGCGAGGCGGGCCAGAAGTTGGCAAGGCTCAAGGAGCGCCTGTGATCGTCCTGGCCTTGGCCTTGGTTCTGGAGTACCTGGTGGGGGAGCCCCCGGTGCGTTGGCATGTGGTGGTCTGGATGGGCCGGTTCCTGGGCTGGTTCGCGCCGCTGCTGCCCGACGAGCCCGCACCGGCCTTCCTTGCCGGCGCCCTGGTGTGGTGCCTGGGTGCGGCAATCCTCGGCGTGGGAGGGGTGGTCCTCACGCGCTGGATCTGGTCCTTCGGCGCGATCGGCCACGTGCTGGAAGCGATTCTCCTGTGGCCATTGTTCTCCATCCGAATGCTGTTTTCCGAGGTCCATTCCGTGGAGGAGGGCCTTTGCCGGTCCCTGGAGGGGGGAAGGGCCAGACTTTCCCGCATCGTGTCGCGTGACGTATCGAATCTTTCCGAGGCCGAGGTGCGCGAATCCGCCATGGAGAGCCTCTCCGAGAATCTCTGCGATTCGGTGGTGGCACCGTTGTTCTGGTGGGCGCTGCTGGGGCTTCCGGGCGCTCTGGTCTACCGTTTCGCCAACACCGCTGATGCCTCGTGGGGATACCGTGGCGCCTGGGAGCACAAGGGCAAGTGGACCGCCATCGCCGACGACCTCCTCAACTGGATTCCTGCCCGCCTCACGGCCTTGTTCCTGGGAGGCTTCCGCCAGTTCGACCGCTTGCGCGCCGAGGCGGCCCGCACCCCCAGTCCCAACGGCGGTTGGCCGATGGGCGCCTTGGCTTTGGTTCTGGGAATCCGGCTCGGCAAACCCGGGGTCTACACGCTCAACGCTGAAGGCCGGACACCAACCTCCGAGGACTTCCAGGATGGACTCCGCCGCTGCGCTGTGGCTTGCGCCGTGGCGGTGGTCGGCGCGATCCTCCTGCGGGTGGTGGGGGTGCGGTGGTGAGCTCGTCCGCGGTGCGGACAGGATTCTTCACACCTGTGGGATCCCGGCTCCCACCCCGCGACGGACATCAGAGATTCACCGCGGCAGATCTAGTTGTGGGGCCGGACCCCACAACTAGATCTGCCGCGGTTCGAAGCGACCACCGCCCCACAGGTGCCAGGAAATGTCGTTGGTGGTATTCTACGTGTGGCGCATTCCCGAGGAAATCTGGCCCCCCGGGGCGACGGCCAGCAAATGCTGGATACGAAGGAGGAACACTCTCCACACGGCGAATGTGCTTCAGGGATTGGAACGAAAGAATGGGTCGGAGAAGTCCCACGCCAGACCCAGAGACACTCCGGAGTTCGACAGCGATGGGCGGCTTGCATAGCGTTTGAATACGCCGAACTCGATGCAGTAGAGCACCGCGTTGGCTTCCAGGGTTTCGGCGACGGCGAAGCCCGGGACCAGGAGTTCCAGGTGGTGTCCAACCAACAGACTGAAGTGGGGGAGTTCACCACCGACGCGTATGCCATTGACGGCACTTGCCAGGGCGGCGATCCCTTTCAGGCCTTTCCCTGTCGGGCTCTGGTCGTCGACGAGTTCCCGGATCCCCAGCAGGGTGATCGGCACAACGGTGTTTACAGGCAGGAATGTCGTTCCTTCGGTGTGCGTGAATCCCGCCCGAACGACCTCGCCCTGCATCGCCATGCCCATGGCCACGCCGAGCATCCAATTGGCCCTCATGTCCCGCGGTCCGTAGCGGACAATGCCTGCGGTGGTGTAAAGGAGGTCGCCGTGGGCCTCGATGGTGGATGCACCCGCCAGGAGCAAGAAGCCTAGGAGTGCCGCCATTGGGGATGCACGGAGCCTGGGTTCCCGCGATCGGACCTTGCAGGCCCCTTCCATTCGGTGATCTGGCCGGGCTCGCCAGGATTCGCAGTCGCCGCGAGAAATGTCGAGGGGAACCGATGCGGCGAGGGATGGGGTTCTCCCCTGGCGCTTCAGGTGCGGAGTGATGGCTGGCTTGGGATCGCGCGGGTTGAGGCTCCGGGGGTCGCCCATCGAACCGGTCGCGCACTTGGGGTGGATCCCAGGAATCCTCATCAGTCTCCTGCGCGCAGACCGCGCAGCCGGGACTCGAGTCCGTCCCGGACCGCTTCCAGCTCCGGAGATCCCCGCAGCCCGGCGGCATCCAGCGCGTCTACCCATTCCGCCATGACCTCGTGGATGGGGGAGTCGAAGGGTTGGGCGACCAGGCGGCGCCAGGCGGGGAGTCGGCCTGGATGGACTTGGCCCTCCTCATCGAAGCAGGGATCGAATTCGTCGCGGCCGATCAGGTATTCGGCAAGCAGCAGGGCGTCCTGACGGGCTTGGTCGGCGGCCACGCTCCCCTGGTAGGTGCGGTGGATGGATTCGAGGGAGAGGATGCGCGACGACAGGCTGTCCCAGGGAATCTCGATGCCTTCCTGGTTGGTCAGGGGCATCCGGTCCGCTCCGGCACGGAAGTTCATGTAGGCGCGGGTGGAAGGAGTCAGGAGGTCTTCCAGGAGGTCCAAACGCGCTCCCACATGGGGGAGGACGAAGAGTTCACCTTCGATCACGTCGTAGATCAGTCCGGCGCGGCCAAGCCACATCTTGATGCGCTGGCGTCGGCTCGAGTCTTGGTCGTCGGGGTACAATGCCCCCAGAACGGCGGGGTCGCGATTGGCCCAGGCGACCATGCTGTCGGCGGAGTCATGGGTATCCCAGGTCCGCACCAGCACCAGCAGGGCGGAATCTCTCTCCCGCCCCAGGGGGATCGCGCGGACTTCCGCGAGCGCGGCCTCCAACGAGACCAGAATGGATCGCGACCAGCGCTGGCACTCCCGCAAGACAGGATCCGTCTCGACGGAATCCGTCATAAAAGTGGTGTCAACGGCCGCCGAATCGATCGAGGGAGGCGGGGCGGGGGACTTGTCCTCGGTCCGGCAGGCCGCCAGGAATAGGATCGTCGTCAAGGGCAGGAGGAAGGTTCTCATACAAGGCTCCGATCAGGCCCGGGCCCGGTTTGCGGGAGTGGCGGAGCAGGGTTGGCGCGCGCGGCTCCCCGCTCCAGGATGCGGCTGTCGCACGATGTCGCTTGCAGGGATTCGCACAGCAGCGATGGAATCCTTCGGCAGATGTCGGGGCGTCCGCAGGTGAACACGTCCACGGCGGCGTAGCCGTGTTCGGGCCAGGTGTGGATGGTGGCGTGCGATTCGGCGAGGATCGCCACGCCGCTCACCCCATGTGGCTCGAACTGGTGGAAGTGGCTGGAAATGCGCGTGGCGCCGGCGCGGTCCAGGGCGGCATCCATGAGCAAACGGACCGGTTCCACTTCGGAAAGCAGAAAGGAGGGACACCCGTGCAGCTCCAGGAGCAGATGATACCCCAGCGGGGTCATTCGTCCACCTGGTAGTAGTCGACCACCACGGGCCGATCCAGGGTGCTGGGAGCCGCGGGTACGGGCCCCATGTCCGGAGGGAGGTGAAATACCATCTGCCAAGTGGAGTCGGTCAAAAAGCGAAGGCCTGGAGGGAGGGGAGAGCTGGGACTGTCCAGTCGGTGCCGCGAGGCGATCTGGAATCCCCAGATGCCGAAGCTCGGCAGATACACGGTCATGGGACGCACATGGATGGTGTCGTCAGGAGTGCTCAACGAGCGCAGAGTGTTGTGGATGCTCCAGTAGGCGCGGCGGGTCTGCCAAGGGCTTCCCGACTGCACGCAGAGCGCCCCTTGGGCCGAGAGCCGGCTCATGGCCATGCCGTAGAATGCCGTGGAATAGAGTTTGGCCAGGGAAGGGTCGGAAGGGTCGGGGAGGTCGGCCAGGATGAGATCCCACGAGCTGGTGTCGTGGCGCAGGAACGCGAAGGCGTCGTTGTTGACGACGCGCACGCGGGGATCGTGCAACGAACTGTCGTTGAGCGCCAGCAGCATGGGGTTGCGCCGGAACAATTCCGTGACGGCCGGATCGAGGTCGACCAGGACAATGCTGTCGATGCCCGGATGGCGACGCAGTTCGCGCACGGCCAACCCGTCGCCGCCGCCCAGCACCAGCACGCGACGCAGATTCGGGACAAAACTTGCTGGCACGTGCACCAGGGTTTCGTGGTAGCGGTGTTCATCCACGCTGCAGAACTGGAGGTGCCCGTCGAGGAAGAAACGGATGTCGTTCTTGCGGCGCGTCACGACCAGTTTCTGGTATTGGCTCTGTTCGGACAACAGGATGGGATGCCGGTACAGGCGACTTTCGAAGAATCCGGCAAGTGGCTCGCAGAAGATCAGGGAAGTCGAGAGGATCGCCAGCGTGGAGAGGCCGAAGGCGGCCAGCAGATTGCGCCGTGGGCCAGCCTGGACCCGGAAGTGCCACAATAGCACCAGGCCCACGAGGGTGTTGGCGATCCCCGTGACGATGCCACCCTGCAGCAATCCCAAATGGGGCAACAGGAGGTAGGGGAACAGCAACGAGGCGGCCAGGGCTCCGGCATAGTCGACCGTGAGCACGTTGGCCACATTGACGCGCGTGGAGCGTGTGTCTTCCAGGACCATCAGGACCAGCGGGATTTCCAGCCCGACAAGCGTGCCCACCGCCGACGTGAAGGCCAGCAGGACGGGCACGTAGAGGGCCGTCCAGGCGAAGGCAAAAAAGCCCACCAGGCCCATCGCACCGCCGACGAGGCCGACGAGGAATTCCACCACCAACAGGCGAGGCAGGGGAGCGCCCTTCACGTGCCGAGACAGGTACGAGCCCAGCCCCATGCTCGAAAGGAACACGCCGATGACCATCGAGAATTGGGCGACCGAATTACCCAACAGGTAGCTGGACAAGGTGGCGGCCAACAACTGGTACACCAGGCCACAGGTGGCCAGGGCGAACGTACCGGCCAGGAGAATGGTTCCAAGCCGGTCGGGGAGACGTGACGGCTCGGAACTCAACGGAGAACGGCGGAGATCAGAATGGCCGAGGCGATGATGCCGCAACCCAGCACGATGGCCAAGGCGGTGTTCTGGTCTTCTTCGATCTCCTTGCGCAGCGAGAAGGGGAGCACCTTGCTGGTGACCCAGATGCTGAGCCCGAAGAGGGCGGCTCCCACGACGTAATACACGATCGTGAGGAACAGTTGATGCAGTTCATGTTCGATGCCGGGCATGGGAGCTCCGTGGATTGGGGGTCATTTGCCGCTGCGGAATCCACCACCGTCGTCATCGCCGTAATACGATCCGCCGAAGCCGGTGCGGGTGGAGAAGTTGCGTTTGTCTTCGAAAGGTCGCTTGACGTGTGTCGAACGCAGTCGGGATGCGCCCAGGAACACCAGGAGCATCAGAAGCTGGAATCCGAGAATGACGCCTGTGGCCTTCATGAGGGGATTCCGTCGCGCTTGAGGAAGAAGTGGCCCACGACCGCCGCCAACACGGAGAGGATCGCGAAGAATCCGGCCATCGGTGCGGACGGTTTCTGCGTGCTCTGGAGAGTCAGCGAGGCCGGCAGGGGAGCGGAAGACGACACCATGGCCGCACCGTCTTGCGCACGCGGGCTGCGCACTTGGCAGCCAGCCTCGCGGATGTCCTGTCCGAGGTGGGTGCGTTCTTCGCACAGGATCTGTCCGCCCGCGTCCTGCACCTTGAGGACTAAGTCCACGCGGCTCTCGCGGGGAACACCACCGAGAGTGATTTCCTGCCAACCCCTCGACAGCGGCAGATAGGCCGATGCGGTGGTCGTGGAACCCATGCGCGAGACCAGCGGCGGGGTGATCTGCTGGCCCGATCCGCAGCGAGTGAGGAAGAACAGGGCGAAGGCGAGCGAGCCCAGGACGGCCAGGCGATAGGCCATGGGGGAGTAGGGCTTGACCGCACGCGATCCCGAGCCGAAGACTTGAGTTCCCGAGCCACCTGTGCCGCCGACGGGGGGGAATCCCACCTCGATATCAGAATCCGACACTGGTTTGTAGAGGCTGTGTTCCAGTTCGGTGGAACTCCACTCCACGTAGTAGGCGCGTTGCCCGTTGCGCCACGAGGCGTATTCGGTGCGATCACCCACCCGGGCGTTCCAGGGCAGCTCGCCTTCCACGTAATCGATCGTGGTGCAGCCGCTCCAGGAGCGGGTCATCACCTGCCCGAAACGCGTCAGGTTGCGGGGCGGCGACTTCGCCAGGGAGCGTTGCGGAGCGGACCCGTCAGACGGAATCTGCCACAACCAGCCCGACTCCTCCTTGAGCAACCAGCGGTATCCGAGCGAGGGTTCGTGGAGCAGGTATTCGGCGGTGTGCTCGACCTCTCCATCGTCGGACTCTGACTGGCGGATGCGCGCGACCACCATCCACGACTGGCCGTCCAGTGTTCCCGTGGCCCCCAGGCGCAGACGGTCATCGAATGACGGTCGACGACGGCCTTCGCCCTTGGCGAGAAAGGTCGCTTTGCCGTCCCGCAGGGTGGAAAGACCACCACACGAGGGGCAATGGAGCTCCGCCGCGGCCGCCGTGAAGACATGCAAGTCCTTTCCGCATCCCCCGCAAGCCAACGACGAAAGGGGAGTGTGGAACGTACCGCCACAGGAGGGGCAGATCTCGGAATCTCGGGTTTCCGGAAGTCCGGAGGCACCGCACGAGACACACCGGAGCAGGGCGGTTGGAGCCGGGGAAGGGGGGCGGAAAGACGCCGGCAGATCCTTCCCGATGACCAGTTTGCGTCCGGCGAAGGCTCGGGCGGAGCCCTGTGCAGGAATTTCGATGGAGGCGACCAGGTCGGGCTCGCAGACGGCTTCGAGATAGGTGAGGGGCTCCCCCGGTCGATCCAACCAGGGAACGGCACCTGCGGCTCCCGTGGCCGTGGCCGTGTCGCGCTCGACAACCGTGAAGGATTTGCCTTGGAGCTCCAGAATATCGCCAGGCTGAATGGATCCCAAATCTGTTTCTGGAACCGGAATTTCAATTTGGACCAGGATGCCATCGCCATCTTCGGCGACCCAGGCCGTTTTCTGGCCACTGACGGCAAACCATTCATCCCAGGCCCCCGCCGCAAATTCGACCCGCAGGCGCCCGATCAACTGGAACGACTTCCCCATCAACTCGTACGATTGGCCCAGCGAAAGGATGCCGGTGGGAGGCAGAAGCACCGACATTTTGCCCGCCGTACGGGCCGAGCCGTTCTCGGTCACAAATCCGGATTGGCAATATGGACATACCCCGGCGGCCGCAAAGCGCAGGTCGAGCCCGTGGAGGGCGCCACATGAAGGGCAATTCTGGGAGGCGGAGCCGGTCACCTTGGGAATCTTAGAATCCCAGATCCTGTTTGGTGGCCCCACCTCAAATGGCGTTCTCTGGTATCGATGCCTCGATGGATGCGGCAGGACATGACCCCCTCGAGGATCACACACCGAGGCTCAGGCGCGGAAAAATTTGGTCCAGACGATGGCGAAGACCACTAGGGTGATAGCCATACCTAGGCCCCAGGTCCACGAACCATGGAAAAGTGTCTCGTTGTGCGCCATGGCGACGGCGGCATCCATAGCCGGACGGCCCCCAGCATTGGAGAGCCCTGCAAACCGATCCACGGGCTGGGTAGGAGGGATCCAGGCACCCTCAGGGTAGATAACGGGGGGATGGGCACAGTTAGCCCAGGGGAGGCGGCACAACAGAGAATCAAGGGACATGCGGAGACTCCAGGACCAGGGGGCGTTGGTCGGGATCGGGTTTGGGGTGCAGGACCAAAGCATAACACCACCCACCCCGGCTCAATGATTCTCTTCGATCCGAAGGAAACGGGGCATCTAAACAACTTTCGCGCCCGCCCGCCGCGCACCAAACCTGTTCGCATAATGATAATTATGTTAACTAGAGAATCGCGAAAAGCTGGGCGTGACGGGGTCTTGAGTTGACGGTCGGTCGATGATTCGCATCCTGGTACGACCCTCCTGCACGGAGGCTCATTAGACATATCGCCCGATCGAAGGCTGGTCTTGGATCGGGGCGCAAGATATCGCGACTCATTCTCGTTGCAATCCTGAGTGCCTCATCCGCAAAACCGGGCAACCATCGCTTCGCTGGCGTCCCAAAGTTGCTGGGCGATGCGTCCGTCACCATCGCGCAAATTGACCGCCATCAGGTTCTTCTTGTTGTAGACCTGGCCAGAAATCCAGTCGACCCCGGGAGTTCCGTCGACCAGAGCGGTGAGACGTTGTCCACCGGAATCAGGACTGATGGTGACCAGGTATTTCAATGGCGTGTGATAGATGAAGCGCATCAAATGGGTGGTATCTGTGGCGAAACTGGTCCGAACCACTCCCGGATGAAATGCCACGGAATTGATGCCTTGATCATGATATCGACGATGGAGTTCCCGTGTGAAAAGGATGTTCGCCAACTTTCCGTTTCCATAAGCCAGATCCGGCTTGTATTTCCGCTCATTGTTCAGGTCGTCAAGATCAAACGAAGAACCCAGGAAGTTGGCGGCCACACTGGCGGTCTGAATGATTTTCGCCTGGCTGGCAATCAACTTTTCCATCAAAAGCTTGGTGAGCAGAAAAGGAGCCAAGTGATTCACCTGGAAGGTTTTCTCGAATCCATCTTCGGTGATCTGGCGCTCCCCCATGATGCCGCCAGCATTGTTCGCAAGTACCGCAATGCCGTCATACCTGGACAATTCCGCAGCAAGCCTTTGGACATCCGAGAGTTTGGCGTAGTCCGCAATATGAAAAGGGACACGAAGTTCCCGTGCAAGAGCTTCGGTCTTGTCCTTGGACCGACCAACAACAACAACGTCGCGCCCCTTCGACTTCAACTGCCGGGCACTCGCGGCGCCGATGCCGTCGCTTGCCCCTGTGATGATGATGGGAGTCAATGTGGAGTCCTCGGTTTTGTGGAATGGGGTGCCGTCAGCAAAGAGCCTAGCAATGCCGACTGGAATGCATCCCAACGGGAGGGGTGAATTGCTGGTGCCCAGGAACCGACCCCGACGAGTGTATGGGGAGTCTCGGCGTGAACACGGGTTGATTCGGCAGCCGCCCCCCTCGTGATCAAGGCACCAGCTCGAACCTGTACCCCGCGCCATGTACGGTTCGGATGATGCGTGGATTGGCGGGATCGACTTCGATCTTCCGGCGCAGTTGCGACAAATGCTGGTCGACGGCTCGGGTGGATCCGGGATAGGTGGCTCCCCAACAGGTCTCGAACAAATCTCCGCGATCGACGACCTTGCCGGCGCGTTCGTGGAGCATCCGCAGAATGGCCAAGTCTCGCGGCCCCAGGTCGATCCAACTGAGTCCCCTCCGGGCTCGAAGCTCCTCGGGATGAATTTCCAGATCATCCATTACGAAGACAGAAGAGGGGGGAGGGGCTCCCCCACCCGCAGGTGCGGATTTGGTGCGGCGCAGGATGGCGTTGATTCGAGCGAGAAGCTCGCGGGAGCCGAAGGGCTTGACCAGGAAGTCGTCGGCACCGAGTTCGAGTCCGACCACCCGGTCGATTTCCTCTCCACGAGCGGAGAGGAACAGGATGGGTGTGGACGTATCGCGTTGGCGCAGACGCCGACAGACGTCGTATCCCCCCAGGCGTGGCATCATGATGTCGAGGATCACGAATCCGGGACGGGCTTGGTCGTAGAACGCCAGGGCCTCCTCGCCGTCCCGAGCGGCCACCACGGCGAACCCCTCGCGCTCGAGGAAGGTCTGGAGACCCTCGCGGATGAGATCATCGTCTTCGGCGATGAGGATGGTCGTATTCATGCGGGCCTCGGCAAAATCCAAAGGAAGGTGCAACCGGTCGAACCGGTTTCCAGGAGCAGCTCGCCGCCGTGCCCGCGAGCCAGGTCGCGAGCGATGCCCAGGCCGATGCCCGTGCCGGCGACGCCTTCGTTGATGCGATCGGAGAGACGGAAGAACGGCTCGAAAATCGCCTCGCGCTGCGAGGAGGAGATGCCCCGCCCCAAGTCCTGGACCCGGATCTCCCAGCGGTTGGAGCAACCCACCAAGGTGATCCCGATCCATTTGCCTGTCCAGGCGTACTTCAGTGCGTTGCCGACGAGGTTCTGGAGGATCTGTGTGGCGGCGTCGGGATCGACGTAGATGTGCGATTCCTCTGGGGGCAAGCGAGTCTCGATACGAACGCCGGTACGGTTGGCCGAGGGTGCGAAAGGAGCCAGGGCGGCCTCCAGAAGCGAACGCACCTCGACCAGCGCGGGCTGGATCTTGAGCGGACCCTTCTCGGAACGGGCGAAGGTCAGGATGTTCGCCACCAGGCGGGAGAGTCGTTCGGTCTCCTGCCCCACCACCTCGAGGTGCTTGTAGGTGTCGTCCTCCAGGGTGCCATCCCGCGCCAGTTCGGCATGGAGACGGATGTTGGTCAAGGGAGTGCGGAGTTCGTGGCTGACCTGTTGGACAAATCCCGTCTTGAGGCGGGCTTCCCGAAGCGTCCGCGTCCACTCTCGGCTGACCAGGAACACGACCACCACCCAGATCACCGCGGCCAGACCCCAGCGCAGGGCGATGTTGCGGAGGCTGGTCTGGCGAGCCAATGGTCCCCAAACGGATTCCAAGCCGTGCACGCGAAGGCTCCAGTTCTCGAACGGAGCCCCCAGGGACCCGGAGGCCAGGGGGTGGGTGGCGTTTGCGGAATCGGGCACGTGGCTGCCCCACCGGTGCAACAGACGCCCCGACCCATCGACCAGTTCGATGGAACCTCCCCCGAGATCGCGGGGCACCACCTCGCCGACCAGTCGGGACAGGAGCGCCGTCCTGTCGATTTCCAGACCGACGTCCGTGCTGTCGTCCAGGGCGATGCGGACGAGGAAATGGAGTCCGTCCTCCCAGTGCCAGGGTATCCAATCGATCCGGCTCCTCGCGCCCCCTTCGGAGGCGGCGGCTCCCGAGGAGATGACGGCGCGTCCGCTCCACAGCCGCTCGGTGCGCTGCAGGAAGGCGCGTTGCTCATCGGTGGCCCCGGGCGCCGAAGTATCGGGGAACACCACCCTGCCCCTGGACGCCCGAAATGCACCAACCGCCAGGGGGTGGGTCTGCCAGAGGGCGTCGAGTTCGGCGGCGTTGGCGCCGTGGAGCTCTCGCCACAACCCGTCTTGCAGCGACAGCATCCAGTCGGAGACCTCCCGGCGAGTGCCATCGAGTCGGGTCTGGGCCACGCGGGTGATAGACAATTCTTGTCCACCAAGTTCCGTGGCGGCGTCGCGGGCGGCGAGCCATCCGACCAGAGCCAGGCCGGCCAGGCCGGCCAGCAAGGGAAGTCCGCGTTCGCGCCAGAACATCGGTGTCACTCCTTGGACTGGGTGGTGATCTTGTGCTGTTTGGAGCGCAGCGACTTGCGCGAGGAACCCCACTCCACTTCGCTCTCGACCTTCTCGGCGGCCGTATTGGACAGGACCGCGTCTTCGCGAAGCTTGGAGTCTCCCAGCTCGACTCCGGCGGAATCGAGCATCGCCGCGTTCTGGCGCAACGCCGCCTTGGCTTCCGCGCGCTGTCCGCGGTCGCGCATTTCGATGGCTTTCTTCAGGTTCTCGTTGGCCGTGGCGCGCACCACCGCCGCCTTGGTCGCCCGATCCACCGATGCCGTCGCGATGACCTTGTCTGCCGTGAACGCCACGTTGGCGGACGCCGTCGCGGTGGAGCCGGCCCCCGTCGCCCTGTCCTTGACCGAGACGCTCGCCGCACCGAGCGCGATGTTCGCGCCGGCCTTGCCCGCCGGAACCTCGACCTCCAGCAGCAAGAGCTTCTTCTGGCCGCCGGCGACCTGATTCCAGCGGACAGTCAATTCCTGTCCGGAGATCCTGGCCTCGCGGTCGAGCACGCGCACGGGACGGACGCCTTCCGGGCAGCGGAACCGGATCTCGATGTCGGTCGCCACGATCTCCTGGGCATCGCCGAATTCACGATCGAAGATCCGGGCAAGATCCGCGGGGTGCTGCGCGAAATCGTGGTTGCCGTCGGAATTCAGCGCCAACTGCTGCATGAGGTCTTCGTTGTACCCCTCCCCCAGCCCCACGGTCGACACCGGGATGCCTTCCTTGCCCGCCGAACGCCCCAGGGCAGCCAGCTCCGAAACGCTGGATGGGCCGACGTTGGCCTGGCCGTCGGACACCAGCACCAGTCGTGTGGATCGGCCTTCACCCTTGAACTTGCGGGCCTGGGCGAGCCCCTGGCTGACGCCACCGAACAACGCCGTCATGCCACCGGGCTGCAGCGCCAGAATACGCGAGCGCAGGGCCGTCGGGTCGGTGACACGGGTGGCGGGGAGGATCACGTCGATGGCGTCGTCGAAGGCGACCACGGAGAGCACGTCCTGGGGCCCCATCCGCTCCAGGACATCCAGGGCGGCGCGGCGCAGATTGTCGATCTTGGCGCCGCTCATGGAGCCGGATCGATCGAGCACCAGGCTGAGGTTCAGAGGAGCCTTCTGCGTGGTGGAGGCGGTGGCGACCGGAGCCACACCTTCGATGGCGATCTGGATGGTGGTGCGCTGGGGGCGCGGCGACTCCACCAGCACCGATTGGAGCGGCTTGGCCTCGAGTCGGACGGACTGGGCTCGGGCCGTGCCAGGCAGGAGTGCCACCAGCAGGGCCAGGGCGAAGGAAAACGATGTCGTGCGGTTCATTGTGCAGCCTCCCGGGATCGGACGTTCGATTCCCTCCATTGGATGATACCGGTCAGGACGATGCCCATGGTCAGCACCCCGAAAGGAGGATGTAAGGAATTCGTCAGGGAGAAGGGCGGAGTCTGCGGCGTGCATGGCCGTGGCGCTCGAGGAAAATCAGGACCGACAGACGGAGCGGGCAGAAAAAGGCCCGAGTTCCGGTGAGGAAACTCGGGCCGAGGGGCATCCGCGAGGCGGACGCAGGCGGATCAGATGCTGCCGAGCATCTCCTTGACCACGGAGATCTCTTCGTTCAGCTCCTTGACGGAGATGGCGATGCGCTCCTTGGCGAGGTCGTTGAGGGTGTAACCCTGCACGACTTCCCATTCGCCGTGGCCGGTGGTGCGCACGGGGAACGAGGCCATGATGTCCTTGTCGATGCCGTAGTCGCCGTTGGACCAGACGGCCACGGAGTGGACCGTGGAGCCCGGGGTGACGAGGCTGCGCACGTGGTCGATCAGGCCGTTGGCGGCGCTGAAACGCGACGATGCGCCGGCGACGTCGATGATCGCCGCGCCGCGCTTCTGCACGGTGGGGATGAACACGTCCTTGGCCCAAGCCTCGTCGCCGATGACCTCGGAGGCGAGCTTGCCGTTGATCTTGGCGTTGAAGTAGTCGGGGTACTGCGTGGCCGAGTGGTTGCCCCAGATGATGGCCTCGGTGACGGCGGTGCTGTGCACGCCGGCCTTGGCGGCAAGCTGGCTCATGGCGCGGTTCTGGTCCAGGCGGGTCATGGCCGAGAAGTTCTTCTTGGGCACGCGGGGGGCGCTCATGGCGCAGATCCACGAGTTCGTGTTGCAGGGGTTGCCCACCACGGCCACATGCACGTTCTCGGCGGCGACGGCGTCGATGGCCTTGCCCTGGCCCACGAAGATCTTGCCGTTTTCCGTCAGCAGGTCCTTGCGCTCCATGCCGGGGCCGCGGGGCTTGGAGCCCACGAGCAGGCACCAGTCGGCATCCTTGAAGGCGACCATGGGGTCGTCGGCCAGGACGATGCCCTGCAGCAGCGGGAAGGCGCAGTCCTCGAGCTCCATCGCCACGCCCTTGAGGGCCTGCTGGGGCTTCTCGAAGGGAACTTCGAGGAGCTGGAGGATCACGGGTTGGTCGGCGCCGAACATCTCGCCGGAGGCGATGCGGGGAATCAGGCTGTAGCAGATCTGGCCGGCGGCGCCGGTGATGGCAACGCGAAGGGGCTTCTTCATGGATCTAGGTCTCCGGAAAACGGATTGGGGAGCCGCGGTGGATGGTCACCGAGGCTGGCACCAAACGTAGAAAGAGTGGTAGACTGCCAACATCATGGAATCCCTGCACCCCATCGATATGGCCGACCCCGCGGCAACCGCACCTCCCTTGGACCGCGAATCGATCATCCGCGGACTGGATCGGCTCACGGCGGTTCTTCCGCCCATGCCGGGGGTGATCGTCCGGCTGCAACAGGAACTGTCCAACGAGTGGGTGAACATCCAGCGCTTGGCAAACCTCGTCCGCACCGATCCGGCTCTGGCGGGAGCGGTGCTGCGAACGGCGAACTCGCCGTTCTGGAGAGGGAGCCGCCAGATCGCTGAAGTCGAGGAAGGCATCCAGCGCATCGGCATGGAGACGCTTCGCTCCCTGGTCACCGTGATGGCGGTCAAGGGCAGCCGATTCGGTCCCAAAGCCCCCGAGGGCATCGATCTTGCCGCCTTCTGGAAACACTCCCTTCTGGTTGCGGTCGGGGCTGTGCAGTTGGCCCGGCGATGCCCGATCGACCGTGCCGGCCTCGAACAAGTCTGGATGGCGGGACTGCTTCATGACATCGGAGCGCTCCTGGCGCCACACCTGTACCCCATCGGTTGGGCCCGAGTCCAACAGGCCATGGCGCCTCCCCTTTCCGCAGAATTGGCCTGCGAGCCGGAGCCAGGCTCCACCACGGACGCTCCCGCGTCGACGCCCAGAGTCGATCTGCTCGAAACCGAACGCATCCATCTTGGCGTCGATCATGCCTCGATCGGGGCCGCCTTCGTCCAGCGGCACTGGAATCTCCCGGAATCGATTTCGCTGCTGGTCGAGTCGTGGCCTGCTCCTGGAGCCATCGAGCCACCACTGCTTGCCTGGGTGGTGCGACGCGCCGACGAAGCCGCCCAGGCGTTGGGGGTCTGCTGGCAACCGCCCTCCAGCAGAATGCAGGAAATGGACCTGCTTCCCAAAGAATCGGGCGCGGCTTCGGCTTGCGACCCTGCCACCTGCCTGG
The DNA here is from genome assembly GCA_035913415.1 of Fibrobacteria bacterium. Classification (GTDB taxonomy): domain Bacteria; phylum Fibrobacterota; class Fibrobacteria; order UBA5070; family UBA5070; genus UBA5070. The sequence continues at coordinate 21,401 of JAMIIV010000069.1, forward strand.
AGTGTGTCCAAAAGAGTCTGCCCCTGGTGGAGGCGATCCTGGCCTGAGGCACCAGAAGGGGGGCGAGAGCGATTCTATCTTGGCCCCCATGACGACCCTTCTGCAGAGCGAACTTCCGGGCATCCCGCTTCTGGCCCGCGGCAAGGTCCGCGACATCTACGACTTGGGCGACCACCTGTTGCTGGTGGCCACCGACCGCATCTCCGCCTTCGATGCGGTATCCCCCACCCCGATTCCGGGCAAAGGCGTATTGCTCACCCAGATGAGCCTGTTCTGGTTCGGGCTTCTGGATTTCCCGAATCATCTGGTTTCGGCCGATGTCGATGCCTACCCAGCCCCGTTGAAGCCTTTCCGCGACCAACTGGAAGGGCGCTCCATGTACGTGCGAAAAGCTCTGCGATTCGACGTCGAATGCGTGGCCCGCGGATACCTCGTGGGAAGCGGGTGGAAAGACTACAAGGCGTCCGGTCGCGTCTGCGGCCATGAACTCCCCGCCGGACTGTTGGATGGATCCCGCCTGCCCTCCCCCATCTTCACCCCTGCGGCAAAAAACGACATCGGCCACGACGAGAACGTCACGCGCGAAGAAGCCGGTCGCATCTGCGGCCCCCAGATCGGCGCCTACCTCGAGCACGCCACATTGGACCTTTACGCTCGTGCGGCCCGCCATGCGGAATCGGTCGGCATCATCCTGGCCGACACCAAGTTCGAGTTCGGCCTCATCGACGGTCGCGTGAGCCTCATCGACGAGGTGCTCACCCCGGACAGCTCCCGGTTCTGGCCCGCCGACACCTACGCCCCCGGCCGGGCGCAACCCAGCTACGACAAACAATTCGTGCGCGACCACTACGAGGCCATCGCCTGGGACAAGAATCCCCCCGCACCCGCCCTTCCGGCCGAGGTCGTGGAACGGACCCTCGAGAAGTACCGCGAAGCCTACCGCAAGTTGACGGGCAACCCCACCGCACCAGCTTGATTCCGGGGCCTGCGCCCCGGATCCACGCTCGTCCGAGTATCAGGTGTTTTCGACTTCGGTCTTCCACCGCTCGTAGTCGTCTTGCAGTCGACTCCAGGCGACAAGCGCCGCAGGTTTGTCGCCTTCATGGCAGATGGTCTCGACGCTTGAGGCTGCCCCGGCGATCGCTTCCGCGGCGATGTTCGACGCCGCCCCCTTGATTCCGTGGGCGAGTTTCCCGGCTTCGCCAAACTCGCCGCGCTCGATGTACTCCCCCATCGCATCGATCTGGGCGGGGATGGTCTCCTGGAAACTGGCCAGCACTTTCTTCATGAGGCTTTCACTGCCCATGACCCGCTCTAAAAGCGCGGCCCGATCGAACACCGGCAAACTGGCCAGCGGATCTTCGGGAAGGTCTGTTTCCGGTGATGACGAGATGGAGTCGTCGATGCTGGGGTGGTCCGGGAGCCAGGCATCCAGGGCCTTGGCGAGGTCGGGTGGATTGACCGGCTTGGAGACGTAGTCGTTCATGCCGGCATCCAGGCATGCTTCGCGATCTCCCCGCATCGCGTTGGCGGTCATCGCGATCACCGGGATCTCGCGGTTGCGCACGTTCGAGCGCGGATCGCGAATGAGGCGCGTGGCTTCGAAACCATCCATCTCCGGCATCTGGACGTCCATCAGCACGAGATCGTAAGGCAAAGTCTCGAGTGCTCGCAACGCTTCCATTCCGTTGGCGACCACGTCCACACGCAGACCGAAACTTTCCAGGATACCCGTGGCGACCATCTGGTTGACGACATTGTCCTCGGCCAAAAGGATGCGCGCACGTTTGCTTCCGAAGTCGGGTTTGACGAATTCCGTCGTCTCGATCCAATCCGGCGGCATGTGCGAGGAGGTACGCCCCAAGGTTGTCGAAAGGGCGTCGAGAAGATCGGATTGCCGGGCAGGTTTCACCAGGGTGGCCGTGAATCCGAGTGTTTTGACCAGTTGCGCGTCCCCCTGGTGGGTGATGGAAGGCATCAGGATGAGGTTGGAGTCCTTGAGGTGGGCATCGGCGCGGATGGCTCGGGCCAAATCGATGCCGTCCATGCCCGGCATCTGGCGGTCGACGAGGATCGCCGCGAAGGGATCCGATTCTTCACGGGCGCGTCTCATGGCCATGAGGGCCGCCGGAGCGTCTCCGACGTCCTCGACCCTGCCGCCCCAGGACTCGATCTGGGTGCGGAGAACTTCGCGATTGGTCGCGTTGTCGTCGACCACCAGGAAATGTCCTCCGTGGACCGCCGCGATCTCGGCGTCTTGGCTTTCATGGCTGGGACGCACCTCGAACACGGCCGTGAACCAGAATTCCGATCCGATCCCCTCCTGGCTCTCGATGCCGATCTCGCCGTCCATGAGCTCTACAAGCTGGCGAGAGATGGCCAACCCCAGTCCCGTGCCGCCGAACCGACGGGTGGTCGAGGCGTCCACCTGGGTGAATTTCTGGAAGAGGTCGGGAATCTTGTCCGCAGGAATGCCGATGCCGCTGTCCTTGACGGCGAAACGGATCGTGGCCTTCCCGTCGGATTCGGACTGGAGGACGGCGCGCACCGTGATTTCTCCGGATTCGGTGAACTTGATGGCGTTGCCCGCCAAGTTCAGCAGGATCTGACGGAGACGGCCCGGATCGCCCCGAAGCATGTTCGGGATGCGGGGATCTGCGGCGCACACGAACTCCAGCTTCTTCTGGGCGGCTCGCACGGCCAGAAGCCCCCCGAAATCGTCGAGCATGTTCCGTAGGTCGAAATCGAGCTCCTCCAACTCCAGCTTGCCGGCCTCGATCTTCGAAAGATCCAGGATGTCGTTCAGCAGAGCAAGCAGGGATTCACCGCTCTGCCGCACGATTTCCGCGTAACGTCGTTGTTTGTGCGACAACTCCGTGTCCAGCAGGAGGCCGGTCATCCCGATGATGCCGTTCATGGGAGTGCGAATTTCATGGCTCATGTTGGCGAGGAACTCGCTTTTGGCCACCGAAGCCATTTCCGCATGCGCCGCCAGGGAATTGGCGCGAGCCGTTGCCTCCTCCAGGGACTCGTTCATGGAACGAAGGGCGAGCTCGGCGACCTTGCGCTCGGTGATGTCCTGGTTGGCTCCAAAAAGACGGATGGTCCGACGCGCGGCGTCCTTGACCACGCCGTACTGCACCGACACATACATCTGTCGACCGTCGGGACGCTTGAGCTCGTGCTCGATCTGATGGCTGAATCCGGGATCGTCCGAACGCAACGCGCTTTCGATTTCCGTGGAAACGATCGCCCATTCCTCGGGGTAGAGGAACCGCTCGGCATATGTGGCCACGGGCATCTCGTACCCGCCCTCGGCATCGGCCGTGGTGCCGTAGAGGGCGTAGAACTTGTCGTCGAACAGGAAAACGCCTCGTTGGGTATCCATCTCCCAAGAGGCCATGCGAGCGAAATCCATCGCCAGACTTCGCTTGGCTTCGCTCTCCCGCAACGCGTCCTCCGCACACCGACGCTCGGTCACATCGGCCATGCTGCCGACCATGCGCAACGGTGAACCGTCGGCGGAGCGCTCGACCACGTCGCCGCGATCCTCGACATGGATGGTCGTTCCGTCCACTTGGACCATTCTGTGGTTCGAGGAGTACGGACCATTTCCCTGGAGGCAGGCTTGGACTCGTTCGTAGACCAACGGGCGGTCGTCCGGATGGATACGCTCCAGGAACACCTGCAGTGGATGTTCCTGATACGTACTCTCCAGGCCCAACAACTCGCACCAGTGCGCGTTGTGTTTCACCGTATCGGTGGCAATGCTCCAATCCCACACGCCTTCTCCGGTGGCCGCCAATGCCCATTCCAGGCGCTGTTCGAGTGATTGACGCTCCTGCTCGATGCGCTTGCGGTCCGTGATGTCGTGGATGATGGCGTGCAGGACGGTGTTGGCTCCAAACTGCACGAAACTGGAGGACACCTCGACGTCACGGACCTGTCCGTCCCCGAGGCGATGCTGGAACTCGAATCTCCGCCCCCGAGCGTCCGAAATGGGTGTCGAGGGAGCGAATTCTTCGTCTGTCGTCAGATTGAGGTCGGTGATTCGTAGCCGAAGGAGCTGCTCACGAGAGTACCCATAGAACCGGCTGGCGGCTTCGTTGGCATCGACGATCATGCGGTCGCGTGGATCGACCATCAACATGACGGAGGTATTCGATGCGAATTGGTTGCGGTAGGAACGTTCGGTTTCCTGAAGTTGTTCGCTCTGGTGGGAGACCATGGTCTCGAGCTCCCGACGACGGCGCAGGGCGACCAGCAATGCCAGGGAGATCCCCAACGTGAGGCTGGCTCCGGTGAGCAGGCCGATCCAGGCCAGGCGGATGGGGTGCATCTCCCCGAAATGCTCGGTGGGACGAGATTGCACGGCGAAAGTTCGCCCAAACCCAAGGAAAGGCACGACCACGGTCGGGGATGAATCAAGGGCGGAGTGCGGGGATGTCGAGGAAATCCGCAGAGGGGTCGAGTCGGCTCGCAACAATACGATGTCCAGCTGCAGGAGGCTGTCCCCGTCGACACTGCGCAGGGGGGCGTCAGGCTCCATGGCAGCCATTGCACATCCCCACAACCGCGAGGAATCCCCGTTTCGAAACACCGGACGCAGGAAGTACATCACCTTCAGTGCGGTGTCCCCGATGTCCATTTCAACGGGTAGAGTGGAAACCGGGACCTTCGCGCCGATTGCTTCTTCCACGGCCGCGCGTCGGTTTGCCTCCGAAAGAAAATCGAAGCCCACCGTCGATGAACCCCCGGCGTCCGGTGCCAGGCCCAGCAGGGGAAGGTGCAAGGCGCGGGGCGAGGCCTTGCGGCGCCTGCCCAGGGAGTCATGCTCCCAGATCAAGAACTTGGGGAGCCCGCTGCGTCGCAGCGAGTCAGAATAACGCGTCATGCCTAGGGAGTCGACC
>JAMIIV010000070.1:0-2549 GCA_035913415.1 Fibrobacteria bacterium
TGGTCAAGAGTCCCGCAGGAGCCTGGCAGTGGCTGGCTCTGGACGTCAAGCCCGAGCACATGATTCCCGACGCTCACGACCCCTCCCGCAAACACCGGCCCATGATGACCACGGCCGACCTGGCCTTGCGGTTCGATCCCGCCTACGAACCCATCGCACGTCGATTCCTGTCCGATCCGCAGGCCTTCGCCGATGCGTTCGCGCGCGCCTGGTTCAAACTCACGCATCGCGACATGGGGCCCAAGTGCCGGTACCTGGGGTCGGAGGTTCCTGCGGAAGACCTGATCTGGCAGGATCCACTTCCCGTGGCGGACCACCCCCTGGTGCAGCCATCCGATCTGCCCGCCCTGAAGGCCGCCGTCTTGGCCTCGGGCCTGTCCATTTCTGATCTGGTTTCGGTGGCATGGGCTTCCGCATCGACGTTTCGCGGTTCCGACAAGCGGGGTGGAGCCAATGGCGCGCGCATCCGTCTGGCGCCCCAGAAGGATTGGGATGTCAACCAGCCCGCGGTTCTGGCCAAGGTCCTGGCGATCCTGGAGGCCGTCAAGCGAGACTTTGACGCTTCGCGCGCCGACGGGGCGCGGATCTCTTTGGCGGACTTGATCGTGCTGGCTGGAAACGCCGCCATCGAAGCGGCGGCGAAAGCGGGGGGGCATGCCTTGGATGTTCCATTCCGGCCAGGCCGCACGGATGCTGGTACCGAACACACCGACGCCGAGTCGTTCGCTGTGTTGGAGCCCGTGGTCGATGGCTTCCGCAACTACCGGCGGGAAGACTGCCACGTACGAGCCGAAGAGATGATGGTCGATCGGGCGCAGTTGCTGACCTTGAGCGCACCGGAGATGACCGTGTTGGTGGGAGGGCTACGGGTGCTGGGCGCCAATACCGGTGGCGCCACCCATGGTGTATTCACTACCCGTCCTGGGGTGCTGTCCAACGACTTCTTCGTGGGCCTGCTGGACATGGGTATTGTCTGGACCCCAACCACCGACACCGCGGAGCTTTTCGAGGGGCGCGACCGCAAGACGGGGGCGTTACGGTGGACCGGCACGCGCGCCGATCTCGTCTTCGGATCCAACTCCCAACTGCGGGCCGTTGCCGAGGTGTACGCCCAGGTTAAAGGCGATGAGAAGTTCGTCCGCGACTTCGTGTCGGCCTGGACGAAGGTGATGGAGCTCGATCGGTTCGATCTGGCCTGATGCCAACCCATGCACCCGTGGATGGTGGCCCGAAGGTCTCCTCCAGGGTGCATGGGGATATTCGCATCTCAGTCGTTTCCCGCCGCAGACTTCGAACAGCGACAAGGAATGTCGAGCCTTGTGGTCGTCTAGCAGGTCGCTGAAAAACAGGATTTTCGAGTGCATCGCGTCGATGTGCTCGAATTTTTCGAAGGACTCGGTGTCCACCATGGACGTCCTTGGTGGTGGCTGGCCAAACCGGTTATCTGCGGCTTTACACGCCTGCTGACGATCAGATCGCCGATTTCGGGGGCTTTCCTCGTCCGTTTCATGCCGGCTCTGCCATCAAGCGGCTCATTCGCACGAGGTTGAACGCCGAAAGGGCGAGCAGGAACAGTCCGGAGACAGCCTCCTTGCCTCGGACTTTCAGTTGCCGCATGCCCGCGGCGAGTTTCACCCACCCGAAGACCTGCTCGATGCGCTTTCGTCGTCGGATGCTGACCTTGTATCCGTCGGTCTCTGCCACTTCGTCGGGCACAAACGAGCGACGGCGTGCAGTCCGGTTCTGTGCCGCGTGGGCAGAGGTATTCATCTCCTTGCAGCGGTCCACGAAGTCCTGGCAATCGTAACCCTTGTCCGCTCCAACCGTGATAGCGTGGTCGCCTTCCATCCGGTCGATCATTGCCAGAGCTGCTGCGACTTCGCCGCCATCCCCGCTGGCAAGCCGGACTTCGCCCTCGACGACGAGGCCGCTACGATTCTCCATCACCGCATTTCCCAAGTAGCTGGGCTTGGCCCCAAGATTGTCGCCCTTGCGCGCCAGGCGCGAGTCTGGATCGCTGCTGGAGCGATGCGTTGCGTTGGAAAATTGCTGGCCTCGAAAGTCGCGCAGGACGTCCTTGCCTTTGGCATCCTTCGTCCCATCGCTCGAGGATGAGGCTGGTGGATTTCTCGGTGGTGGCGAATCCTCATCCGAACCCGGATCCATCGGTTGCAGACTCTTGTTGCTGGCCCAAGCTTGCAGCAATGTGCCATCCACGCTGAAATGGTCGCTGGACACCAGACCGCGATCGCGCGCCTGTTCCACCACGCGCGAAAGGAAACTGCGCGACATCTCGGTGGTCAGAAGCCGATCGCGGTTGTGCGTGTAGACCGTGGGGACCCAGGCCTCCTGATCCAGAGGTAGATCGAGAAACCAACGGAAGGTCAGGCTGTCGTCGATGCGTTCGCACAGCTGACGCTCGCTGCGAATTCCATAGATGATCTGCAGCAGAGAGCCCTTCAGGAGCTGCTCCGGAGGAATGGAGGGGCGTCCACCGTCCTTGTAGACCCGATCGAAATCGCTGTCCAATTCCCGGAGCGCCTTGTCAC
>JAMIIV010000071.1:0-17360 GCA_035913415.1 Fibrobacteria bacterium
CGAGACCAGCCGGGTGGGTCTCGACAAGCTCGACCACCGCGATTAGCTCGACCACCGGATTGTCTTCGCGACCAAGCGACAAATACTGACTACCAGAACAACGATCACGTTGCCTTGGCGCGCCCCCCCCTTCGCGGCGGGGGCGTGCAAATCGAACCCGGAATGGAGTCCGACCATGCGAGTACAAACCAGGAAATCGGGACGTTGGATCGCATCCGCCTTCGCGATGGCGGGACTTGCCTCGGCCGCTTCCGCGCAAAGCCCGATGGCGTTGACCCCGCCCATGGGGTGGAACAGTTGGAACATCTTCCACGGCGACATCGACGAGACCAAGATCCGCCAGGTGATCGACGCCATGGTGTCCACGGGGCTGCGGGACGCCGGCTACGTGAACGTGAATCTCGACGACAACTGGACAGCCAACCCCGCCCGCGATGCTTCGGGAAACCTCATCGCCCATCCCGTGCGGTTCAAGAGCGGGATCAAGGCGTTGGCCGACTACGCCCATTCCAAGGGCATGCGCCTGGGGATCTACGGGGATCGCGGGTCCATGACGTGTATGGACATCCCCCAGAGCGGCAGCTACGGCAACGAGGATCGCGACGCGAAGACCTTCGCCTCGTGGGGGATCGACTACCTCAAGTACGACAACTGCAATACGGTTGGGGAGATCCGCGCCGATTACACGAAGATGGCCACCGCGCTGAAGAACTCGGGGCGGAGCATCGTGTTCTCCGTGTGCGCCTGGCATACCCAGGACTGGATGCCCCAGGTCGGGCAGCTCTGGCGCTCCACCTACGACATCACCGCAGACTGGGTTCCCCCCGCCAACTCCACCCTGGGCTGGTCGATCATGACCAACCTCGACGGCAATGCGGGGAACTTCATCTTCTCGCGGCCTGGATCCTGGGCTGATCCCGACATGCTCGAGGTGGGAAATGGCCGCCTCACGGAAACCGAGAACAAGGCGCACTTCGGCCTGTGGGCGCTCATGGCGGCGCCTCTGGTGGCAGGAAATGACGTCCGGACCGTCTCGCAGACCACACTGGCCATCCTGACCCATCCCGAGGTCATCGCCATCGATCAGGATTCCGCCGGAGTGCAGGGGCGCAGGATCCGAAAGGAAGGGGACTTCGAAGTTTGGGCCAAACCCTTGGGCACAGGCTACGAGACCTACGCGATCGGCTTGTTCAACAGGTCGGGGGCCGCTTCCAGCATGTCCATCCGCTGGAGCGAGCTTGGGCTGGATCCCGCCTCGGTGACCGTGCGCGATGTCTGGGCGAAGAAGGATCTGGGAAGTTTCAAGGACCTCTACAGCGTGCAGGTTCCGTCCCACGGATTGGCGCTGCTCAAGATCGTGGGAAAACGCGACCCCTCCGCGACCATCTGGCTTTCCGACCTGCATATCCACTCCGTCTCCAATGCCTGGAAGTTCCTTGGAGTGGACAAGAGCGTCGGGGGAAGCGCCATGAAGATCGGGACAAAATCCTACACCAAGGGGCTTGGCGCCCACGCGGCTTCGCGCACGGAGGTCGCGTTGCGGCGGCGCTTCGCGAGGTTCCAGTCCGACATCGGCATCGATGCGGCCTCGGCTGGGGGCAGCGCGGTGTTCCAGGTCTTTGGCGATGGCAAGAAGTTGTTCGAAAGCGGTATCCGTCGTAAGGCGGATGCACCTCTGGCCGTGGACATTTCCGTGGAAGGCATCGACAGCCTGGCACTGGTGGTCACGGACGCAGGGGATGGCAACTCCAACGATCATGCGGATTGGGGAGGGGCGCGCCTGCTGGCGGCCACACCCACGGGATTGGCCGATCGCCTTGCCCCAGTTGGACGAATGTGGACTGCGGAACTGCGCGGCGAGACTCTTCTGGTGACCCGCTCCAGCGCCAATCCCACACGCATGTCCCTGCTGCGTCCCGACGGCCAGGTGGTGAGCACCTTCGAGGTTGCCGGAGGGCAATCGATGGTCCATGTTGGTGCGCTTCCTCGGGGGGTATACCTCTTGCGTCCCGAGGACGGGGGCGCAGAGGCGCCGCGTGTCGTGATGCAGCGGTAGCCGCGATCGCTTGGGCCTCGGGGACTGGCAACCTGTTGTCAAAAGAACAAGTCGAAGCGGTGCAAGTCGCGCCTCGACTCGCTTGCTCGTCTCTAGGTTCGTGGTACGGAGGTTTTCATGTCGGGTCATCGAATTGCCGTCAGGAGCCATGCGGAAGCGCAAGGAATCGCTGCTGTACGGGTGAAAACATCGCGCAAGCCGGAGGGAACGGGTGCTGAGCTGCGCGCTCTACGAACATCGTCCACAGGCGCCGACGTGGAGTTCCTGGGGCGATGGATCGGACCTCCCCAACCGCAGGCCTGCCCCCTGCCTCCGATCCAGGAGTTCCGCGACTACAGGGAATACCTGCTGGCGTTCTATTCCTGGAAACGATCCGTGAATCACCGGTTCTCGTACCGGATGCTGGCCAGCAAGTGGATGCTGGACGTTTCGTTTGTCTATCGGGTCTTGCACGGGAAAAACCATCTGGCCTTGAGCGCGGTCGATCGGGTGGTCAGAGCGATCGGCCTGGGTCCGGAGGATGCCCGGGATTTTGCCCTGCTGGTGCGATGGGGGCGATCGGCCTCGGAAAATGAGCGCGATGACATCCGGAACACTGCGGGAAAACGGGCCGAGGCGGTGCTTCTGGATTGATCGCAGGGCGTTCGGGAGAATACGGGGCGACCGCAGTGGCTCCCGGGAGCCATCGTTTGACCTGCTCCAGGTCGATGTAACGGGCGACGGACTCCCCCACGTGGAACGGGGGATTCGACGCCGAACCGCTGAAATGGGGGCACGCGTTGTCGATTTCGCAACGCGGCGACTTGGGGCGTACGGGGTGCGCAGCGGAAAGATGTGGTATCATCCATGTTGTGAAACCTGTCTTCGAATACCTGGACTACCGTGATCTGCTCAAGGACGCCTATGACTACCGCAAGTCGGAGTCACCGCTGTTCTCGTATCGGATCATGGCGGAATTGTTCGGACTCGACCCCAGTTACGTGTTTCGCGTGCTCCAGAAGGACCAGCATCTCCCTGCTCGGTGCCAACCCCGAGCGGTTGAATTCCTCGGATTGACAGGTCGCGCCGCGGAGTATTTCCAGCTTTTGGTCGCGTACGCCCGCGAACGAGGACGAAAAGCCCGTCAAGAGATCCTCGAAAAGGCCTTGGCGCTGCGCGATGTCGGGCGTCGGGAACTAGAAGATCGCGAACTCGCCGTCCTGCGGGACTGGTGGGTGCCCGTGGTCCGATCCCTCCTGGAGGTGGTGGACGGACGCGCCCGCCCCGACGAGATTTCGGCACGGCTGTCGCCTGGTGTTCCGGTCGACAAGGTTTCCAGTGCCCTGGAACTCCTCCTGGAACTTGGGTTGATCCGCAAGACCGGATCCGGTGGGCTCGCACTGGCCGAGACGCACCTCACCGCCGGTGGAGAAAAGAAAGCGGAGGCCGTTCGGACCTTCCAAAGGCAGATCTTGGGGCTGGCCGCGGAGTCCTTGGAAAGGCATCCTCGGGAGCATCGCGACGTGTCCACCCTGACCTTGGCCGTGGACGCCAACGCGTTTGTCGAAATCCGAGAAATGTTGCGGGAGTGCCGTCGGCAGATCCAGAAGCGGGTCGAGGACGCCCGGCGTCCGGATCGCGTGATGCAATTGTCCATGGCCTTCTTTCCCCTGTCCACCATCCCCGAACGCACGCCATGAATGCCGGTGGCGCCTGTTTGACGGCCTTCTTCCTGGGGATCCTGACTGCAGGATGCGCCGATCGCGCCGCAGGCAACTCGCTGGAAACCGAAAACGCCTTGGCGATCCGCTTGGACACTCTGCTGCCTGTTCCGGCCGATCCAAGCGAGCGGAAAAGCATCGGTGTGCTCCGGTTGGGGCCTCACAACTTCGCTTTCGACCGCTCCCGTGGGGATGGCCGCGACGTGGACGTTCGCCGGATCGATGGGACTCCGATTCCATTCCGGGTGGTATTCTGGGATTCCGCCGCCGCCTTGGCGCGCCTGGAATTGGGGCTCGACAGCTCGCTTCTGGAGCCTGGGGCCCGGGCTTGGCTGTTCTGGAAACAACCTGTGGCCGATCGCTCGGATTCCATCGCCGTCTGGCGGGACATCCCCGATCGACAGAGGCAGGTGCTGACCTCTGTCCTGGTGAACGACTTCGAATTCGGCTCGGTGCGCAGCCTGCTCCCCGAGGCATCTTCGTGGTACGCCGTGGCGAACGAGTTGACTTCCATATCCACTCCGACGGTCCGAGCCGACAGCCTGGCCTGGAGCGGGGACGTCATGCACGTCCGTTACGAGGCCGACAGCACACGGTTCCGGAACGTCATCCTGGGGTTGTCGCTGGGGAGCCGGCCCAGGGTGCTGCGGAGCATGGATTCGATCGTGTTCCGGGTGCGCGGGTCCGGTCGATTCTCCTTGGCCCTCGATCGCCTCATCCCCGGGAGCGAAGGCAAGGCCTGGCTGCACATTCCGCTCACGACCTCCTGGAAACGATGGGTGGTTCGCCCGAAGGACTTCCTGTTGCCTGGGGGGGTAGGAAACAACATCGGCTGGATGGCTGTGCGTGATTCCGTCACCAACCTGACGTTCCTGCTCACTGGCGGCTCGGACTTTTATGTGGACGACATCCGTTTCCATGGAATGGACGCCAACGACTTTCGTTGAGTGCTCCCTCGGGCGCATCGGGCAATTGCTTTTCGCGCGATCACCACCGTTTGTCAGATGCAAGAAGCCGAGCCGACCATGCCCGTGCGGGCCAACCGTGGTTGTCGATCGCTTTCTCCCTGGACGGCCGGAACGTGAATCTCCAGGAGATTCGCGCGCTCCTCGAACAACGGCGCGCCGCACCCAGGAGCTGACCTGACGGCATCCATCGCAGGTTTCCGTGTCGCACCGGATCCGGTTGGCATGGTTGACTGGGTTCGCAAGGCTTCCCCCTCCGGCGGCGCTGTTGGGCTTGGACAGAGGTGCGACCGGACCCCTCAAATGATCCATGAAGAATACACATCAGCAAACCAAGGATGTCGATAGATTAAGGGCGTGAGTACAAAAACGATCTACGAGTATTTCGACTTCCGCAGCTTTCTTCGTGCGTGGTTCGAATCCGAGAAGGCTCGCCGACAACGCTTCTCCAAAGCCACGGTGTCCCGATCGCTGGGTTTGCCCAACTCGCGCAACTTCTTCTCGGATATCCTGGGCGGGCGCCCCTTGTCCGAGACCTTCCAGGAACGCCTCATCCGCGTACTCGCACTGGATCGGGACCAGGCCCGCTACTTCCGCGCTCTCGTCGAATGGGAGCAGGCGACCCTCCCGGAGCGTCGGGAATCGGCACTCCAGATCATCGCGGAATTCCGCCGACCCGCAGGGATCGTCCTGGCTGCGCACCAGATGGAGTACTTCCGGCACTGGCGGTATGGTGCCGTGCGTGCATTGCTCGACACCGACGACTTCGGCGACGAGCCGGGGCGCATCGGCCGCCAACTCCGTCCCCGACTGACGTCCGCCGAAGCCCGCGAATCGCTGCGTCTGCTGGAGCGCCTCGGACTGATCGCGCGCAACGATCGCGGCATCTGGAAACCCACCGATCGCTCGATCAGCGCGCCGGAAGGGCGCGAAGACGCCTTTGTGCTCGATCTCCAGATCCAGCAGTTCGATCTCGCGAGGCAGCGGATCCTGTCGAAGGATGGCCACCCAAGGCTTGTGGCCACGAACGTGATTTCCATCAGCTCGGCGGGATATCTTCGACTTCTCGAAAGAATTGACAAATTCCGCACCGAGATTCGCACGCTGGTGCTCGACGACGAGGATCCCATCGATCGTGCCTGCCAGATCGTGATAGCCGCCGTACCCATCAGCGTCCCGAAGGACTTGCCATGAATCGATACGTCTCCCTCCTGTTGGCGATCCTGCCGGCCCTCTTCTTCGCAGGTTGCGATGCACCGGCCGACCAGGTGGCCGGAGGCTCCACAAGCGAAACGCGCACCTCCCTGGTCGACATCCAGGGCAAGGTGGTCTCCAACCTGGGAGCACCGCTTCCGGCGATCCTCGTGCGCGCCCGCCGCCTGGGGCTGAGCGATACGACGGACGGAGACGGGAAATACCAGTTGCGCGCGGATTACCCGGGGCTCGACGATTCTCTGGATACCCTCGACTTCTTCCGCGACGGAAGGAAGATCCATTCGGCTCCCGTCCCGACGTGGGTGGTCACCATGGAAACGGTGGTCCTGGTGCAACGGGAAATCTCCGGCATGGCTCGTGGACTCCATCCCGAAGACCGCGTCTTCGCGGTGGTCAATGGGCTCGTTTCCGGCATGGTGATGGAGCTCGAAAACGAGAGCTGGAACGAATGGCACTCGCCACTGCGTGACTACTCGGATACGCTGAGGCGATTCAGCGGATACCTGTGGTTCAAGTACACCGGCGCCCTGGATACCTTCCGTGTGGCGATCGTCGTCCAAGATACCGCCGGACGGGTTTCCGGTGTGAGCGACCTCCTGTCGTTCACCAGCAGACGTGGCGACGTTGTGATTCCGGAATTCGACGCGAACAACCAGGTGCCGTTGTTCGATCATTGGCAGAATCCACCCGATATTTGGAGACTCAAAATGACCCAGTTCGGGAGACTACCCTATGGCTACGTCGAAATCGACAGGGAGGCTCTTTCCTGTGTCGACAAGCTGCCCAAGTATGAGCGATACTCTGGGAACGGAGCGGACCACTCCGCATTCCAGTACCGCATGGAAAGTTCCGACTGGTCTTGTTACCAGAATTTGCCGCACTGCCTCGACCTTGCCCCGTCCAAGGACAACGTACTGTGCCGTACCACCGGCGGAGAAAGCTATGCACTGGGAATCAGTCCAGTCCTCTCCTCCGAGGGCAAGGCCCTGCAGCCCAAATCGCTCTTCGTGCGCGCACGAGGACTCACCGGCCTCACGACAACCCGTTCCGTCACGATCTGGGGCGTCGAACAACTCGGGTGGGAACGCGTCTTGATGGGCCCGTACCCTTATCCGAACATCGGGATGGGTGTCTACGGTCTCGAGCTGGAAGTCCCAAGTACCTACGGTGAGACGTATTCGTACCGATTCCTGCGGGACGGGGAGCCCCTGGGATCGGGCGCGTACAGGCCCCTTTCCTCCACGACCACCATGGTCGATTTCGACATTCGGGTCGATGGACGCTGTCCAAAGAAGGGAACGTACTTCACCCTTTCGCTCGAGATCTGCGATTCCACCTTCCAGTCCTGCGGCATATCCGATGCGATGGACGTCGGGGAAAAAATCCACTGTCGGAATCCCACCCCCGATACCGCAACGTGGCCACCCTATTGAGGGATGGATTCCGAGGCCGAGGTTGAATCCACCTCCGCTGGCGGAGCGATCTTGAAATAGGAGCCACAAAGCCCCCTCTGGCGGGCCGACGTTCACGGATCTGGGGCTTCCCTCTGCCGTGGTCAAGCCCCTCGCCATCCGCGAGATATGCAAGCCAACCTCCCATCCAGGCGAGGATGGCTCCCCTTCTCGCCCCGACACTTGGCACCGTCTCAATCGCTTGTCCATCGGGGACAAACTGTCCCCGCAAGTTTTCGCGAATCGGGTCAATCGACTTCGAAGGACGTGTTGCATCCGGTAGCTTCCTGGACGAATCCGACGTCGGTTGATCCCGGTGCCGGAACGCCTTCCTCCCGGAGAACTCCATGCTGAACGTCCCTCTCCTCCTGGCTGCACTGACCGGAGTCAGCTCGGCTGCCCTCACCGGGACGGTCAAACTCCCTTCTGGTACCGGTCTGTCCGGCGTGGCCGTGTCCCTGGCCAAGGCCGGAGGCTCGACCACCACGAATGCCCAAGGTGCATGGACCCTCACGACGTCCACGGGTGTGGAGCGGATCGCGCCCCAGGGCGCCACCCAAAGCTCCAACCTGCGACTGGACGAAGGGAGACTGGTCCTGTCTTTCCAGGGCGTTGGGGTGGATGGACGGTCCGTGGCTGGGGCACCGGGATCGGTGGCGGCCCGGACGGTGGCCGCACGTGTGGCGGCGGTGGTGGACACGTTGGTGTTCCGGCTCGGAGGTGCGGTGAAGGCGCGTCTGGTCGTCGGGACGCTTGATTCGACAGGAATCGTCACGGTGATCGATACGGCTTCGGCGGCGGTCGACCAAGGCACAACCGCCACGACATGGGCGTCGGGATGCCCCACCACGAAGGTGGCTTGCACCGCGGGGACCTGGGTCGCGGGCGGGCCGGATCCGGACCACTCGGGGTACAAGCTGGTCAAGGAGTCGGCGCATTTCACGATCTATTCTGACGAGGTGATCAGCGACGCCACGGCCACCGCCGCGCTGGATGTGTTGGAGAACGTGGTCTGGAAGAACTTCTTCGATTCGAACCTCCTGATGCCCGAACCGTGGTGCAAGTCCACGACCAAGATCAAGCCTGCCATCCATGTCCACTCGGGATGGGGTTTGACCGGAGGTGGATGGGATGCGACCCACGTGGGCATGTGGATCGGGCCGGATGCCTTGAACGACCACTGGGGGCTGGCCCACGAATTCACGCATTCCTGGCAGACAGCCAACAACAGCGCTGGTGGCATGGCTTGCAACCAGTCCAATACCTGCGGTTGGGTCCACGAGAGCCATGCCAACTACACTCCGCACCAGCTTCCCGAATACCAGAACAACGTGCATTGCTCGGAGATGCTCGCCAACGCCCCGCACCTGTACCTGGGCTCCACCCGCGACCGCTACTGCAACTGGCAGTTCATGGAGTACCTGAAAGACAAGTATTGTCCCTCAGCGGTGAACGAGATGTGGACCACCGCCGGGGCCGACCCCTTCACGAACATCCAGAAGAGTCGCGGCTGGACCGTCGCGCAGCTCAACGACTTCTTCGGCGACTGGGCCATGCACAACGTGGTCTGGGACTACAAAGCCACTCCTGGTGCCTTCCGCAGCGCCTTTGGAAACATCACGGCCACCAACGCCGCTGAACGCCGCCGCCGTCTGATGCCCTTGGAGCCGCTGGATGCCAACTGGGCCACCAACCGCCGCTTCGTGTCGCCGTTCTACGGTGCTCCGCAGCGATTCGGCTACAACGTGGTGCGTTTGTTCCCCACAACTGGTGCGAGCGCGGTCACGGTGAACTTCCGGGGTGTGAACCAGGCGGGCTCCAATGCCGATTACCGTTGGGGTTTGGTGGCGACCAATTCGGCCTTCACCTCGGCCAGGTACAGCGCCATGAAGAGTGGACTCGACGGCGCCGTGACGTTCAGCGTGGTCGCCGGAGAACCCCTGTTCCTGGTGGTCATGGCGACTCCCACCTCCTTCCAGACCATCACCTGGGATCAGGAATACAACACGATCTGGCGTTACCCGTACATGATCGAACTGGCCAACGCCTGGCCGGCGGGGTTCCAGAACGGTGCGATCGACGCCTGCCCCTCGGGAACAGTCCGACACGCCAACGGTGGTGGTTGCGCTCCCTCGGGAACCGCCTCCAGCGTGTACGTGGGGCCATACGCCACGGTGTTTTCGGGAGCGACGGTTTCCGGCAACGCGCGCATCGAAGATCAGGCGATGGTCGTGCGGGGCACGGTCTCCGGCGGCACGGTGGGAGGACTCTCCGTGATCAACGGGTTCACCGTCTCGGGGTCGGCCACGGTCCGTACCACCTTCTACCCGATGGGCTTCTTCGAAGGCAACCAGAGCGCCACGGGCACGGTGAACATCTACGGCGACGTCGAGATGCGCGGCGACGGCACGAGTCTCAACTCGGGGAACTACTCCGGATATGTAGACGCCACCTCCAAGGTGGGATCGGCTACCGACAAGAATTCCAAGGGGCCCTGGACCTGGCGCCCCTGATCGTCGGCGGGGAAGTTTCGACCTCCTGAGGTCGCCCCCGCTTTCCGCTGGAGGACCTAGTCCTCCGGAGGTCGATCGCCCCTCCGCTGCTGGTCGAGCCAGTCTTCGGTGGTCGAGCTTGTCGAGACCGCCGAGGGACCGGCCATCCCGAGATCGGCTGGTCTCGACGGGCCCGACCAGCGTCGTTCCGTGCGGTTCGCGTCCACCATCCAGGTGATCCCGACGCTCTAGTCAAATTTTGTCTCACATGATTCGCCAAGGCGGCTCTCCCATGTTCATGCCACGTGTCTTGACGATTTCCCTATGCTGCCTGCTGGGCGCGAACGCGGTCCGCTCCGCGACCTCGATGTCCGACGCCAACTTCCAGGTGACCATCGGTGATCTCGGCGAGATCTCGTCGCTGAAGATCGTGGGCGACGCATTTCCCACCGTCTACGTGATGAACGCGACCAACAGTCCCGATCAGAATACCGCCGACCACCAGTGGCTGGGCGAGATGATGTTCAAGTACCGGAAAGGGGCCGCGACCTCTTGGGACAGTGCCTTCACCAGCAAGTCGGCGAACGGGCGGACCATCACAAGAAACAGCGGGACCAAAGTCTCGGTCCGCTACGCCAACGCCACAGGGGTCGGTTCGATTCGCGACTTCGCGGTGGATGCGACCTACGAACTCAAGGGCGGCGCCTTGGTCTGGTCGATCACGCTGAACAACACGAGCAACGAGAGGATGGAGATCGGCGATTTCGGTTTGCCGATGCCTTTCAACGAACGCTGGGCCTCCAACGAGACCATCTACGAGACGCGCACCACAAAACACTCCTTCGTGGGTCTCAACGGCTCGTACATCACGGTGAAGCGTCCCAGCGGCATCGGGAATTTCCTGATGCTCACCCCCGACGCCAGCACCGGCGCAAAGCTCGAGTACATGGACCACTGGCGCAAGGAGGAACACCCTGGTAGCGCCTGGGTGCAGGATGGCGGGAATTGGGCCGCGGGTCTGAACGTCTATTACGTGCACTCCAACGTCATCAAATCCACCGGTCGTGGGTACCTCCCGAACACGAGCCTGGTGCTGGCTCCCGGTGCCTCGAAGACCTACGCGTTCAAGTTCCACAAACCCGCCAGCGAAGCGGGACTTCGCGAGATTCTCTACAATGAGGGCATGGTCGATGTCAACGTCGCCCCGGGAATGATCGTGGCGCAAGGCGACGTGGTGCATGTGGACCTCCACACGTCCAAGACCCTGGGGGCCATCGAGTTCCAGCATCCACAGACGTCCACATCGAAGTCCGTGTCCACGGTGGCCACGGACCACAAGATCCACGAATTCAAGTTCACCAAGCTGGGTGAGAACATCGTGACGGTGAACTATGGATCGGGCGAAAAGATCGCGTTGCAGTTCTGGGTGATCGAGAAGCCCGGCGACGCCGTGCAGCGTCACGCGACGTTCATGGTCGAGAAGACCCAGATCCAGTCCCCCGGCGCCTTCAACGACAAGATCTTCGACGACTGGATGATGGACACCAAGAGTCGTCGGAACGCCTTCACCGGGCACCAGGGCTTCACCTACTGGATGGGCTGGGGCGACGACTGGGGCTACACGCATGCGCAGTTCCTCGCCGAGAAGAACGCGATGATGCCGGTGGCATCGGAGATCAAGGCCCTGGACGACTATCTCGAGGTGGCGGTGTGGGGTTCGATCATGAAGAACAACCACACCGATTTCCGTCTGCACAACTGGTTGTCGGTTCCTGGCTACACCGACGACTTCACCCGCGGTTACGCCTACCCCCACGTCTACAACACGTTCTTCAGCATGTACAAGATCGCCAAGCTCCATCCGGAGGTGGCCACCCTGCGCAACACCGCGCTCACCTACCTGCGCCGCTGTTATGGCGTGATGAATTCGCTGTACGCCTTCGCCAACAACTACAACTTCGACACCGGGCTCATGGGCGAACTCACCACCCCCGAGATCATCGCAGCCCTGGAGGTGGAAGGCCTTACCGCGGAGGCGGCCAAGTTGCGAGGGTACATGGGCACGAAGTGGAACAACTTCAAGGGCAACGCCTATCCCTACGGCTCCGAATACAACTACGACAACACCGGTGAGGAGGCCGTCTACACCCTCGCCAAGATGAACAACAGTCCGACCATCCAGGCGAAGATCAACGACAAGACCCGCGCCTGTCGCGGCTGGCAGCCGGTGTGGTACTACTACGGTGTGCCGGTCACGATCTGCGGCGAGAACTGGTGGCAGTTCCAGTACACCGTGGCCCTGGCCGGAGCGGCCATGGACGACTGGATGCGGTACCACTCCTCGACACCCGATTTGGATGCCCGGGGCGTGTACGCGGCCAAGCTCGGGAACTTCACCGCCGTCAACTCTGGACAGATTTCGGCTGACCCTGCCAACATCGGGACCGTGTCGTGGACCTACCAGGCTTCCAAGGGAAACCTCGGGGCGACGGGATCTGCCGAGAAGCTCGGAACCCAGAGCGTACGCACCGAACTGCACAACGGCTGGCGTTCCATGGCGGGAGAGGCCGACCTCGGTCTGTTCGGGGCCCTCAAGATCATCAGTTCCGACGTGGCGCAGGATCCGGTCTTCGGACTGGTGGGTTACGGGTGCGAGGTCGAGCGAGCGGGTGTCGTGTACACCGTGACTCCACGCGACGGCATCGGACAGCGCGTCAACGTGCTTCCCCTGAAGCTGTACCTACAGGTGCAACAGGATCAGATCGTGGCGTCCTCTCTCTCAAAGGATCGGGTGGAACTCTCCTTGAAGAGCCGAAAAGCCGGGGCGCATGCCAACGAACTTTCCCTGGAGGGGTTGGTCGCGGGCACCTACGGAGTCTGGACCGACGGCGTTCGCACCGGCACCGTGACCGCCTCGGTGGGCAAGACCACGGTCGTGTCCTTCCCCATGGGAGCCGCGGCCACGACCACCGTCGTGGTCCAATCGCCGACGACCACGGTCGAACCGGCCCGACCGGCCCGCGCCTTCCTGGTGGTGCGCGATGGTCGGTCCTGGTGGTTGCAAGTGCCGGAGCGCCTTGCGGGAGAACAGGACGCGCGACTGGTGCTGCGTGATGCCTCCGGCACTGTGCTTGCCCGCTTCGAAATCACGGCCCAGGATCGAGTGCGCTGGATTCCCGCGCGCGGCGGGTTCGTGGTCGCCACCTTGGAGGGCGGCACGACTGTGCGCAAGGTCGGCTCGTTCTTGGCTTGGTGATCGGATGAGCCATCAGGATTGATGGCTCATGGCTCCGGCTAGGAATGGGCATTCGATGGCCTCGTGAGTGCTGCTCAGGTCTTCCGTACAATGCGTTGGTAAATTCTCAACGGACGGTCCTTGGGTGCCGAAGCGGTGGATGGTGTCCGGAGGTATCCTCCAGAGGACCGTCCAGCCATCCGGGAGCCACCATGCGCCGCATTTTGTTGACCAGTATCCTTGCGATTGCCGGCTTGCACGAGGCCGGCGCGGTGGACACGTGGACCATGAAGGTCAACGGCGCCAATCGGAACCTCCTGGTGCACGCCCCGTCGGGGGTGTCCGGGCGGCCGTTGCTGATATCCCTGCACGGCATGAACCAGGATGCGGCCTACCAGCGCAGCGCGGCGCTTTGGGAGCCCATCGCGGATTCGGCGAAATTCGTGGTCGTCTTTCCCAACGGACTCAACAAGAGTTGGGACATCTCGGGTACCACCGACGTGTCCTTCCTGACGGCAATCATCGATACGATGGCCAAGAAATTCGCCATCGATCGCAACCGCGTGTACCTCTCCGGCTTCTCCATGGGGGGCATGATGAGCTACCACGCCGCCAACAAGATGGGTGACAAGATCGCCGCCATCGCTCCGGTGTCGGGATACCTGTTCGCCAACACGGCTGCCAGTTCACGCCCCATGCCGATCCTCCACATCCACGGCACGGGTGACGATGTGGTGCAGTACAGCGGTGTCGAGGGGGTTCTGTCGAAGTGGCGGACATGGAACAGTTGCCCCAACTCGAGCCAGACCATCGACCCGTACCCGGCCAACAAACCTGGGTCCGTTGCGGCACGCAAAAATTGGGGCCCCTGCAAGAACAGTTCGGTTTCCCTGATTTCCCTGGAGGGCAAGGGCCATTGGTACTCGACCGATGCCGCCAGCGTGCACTCCAGTGTCGAGATCTGGAATTTCACCAAGCAGTATTCTCTCGCATCGGCCACCTCCGTCGCAAGTCCGCAGCGCCCCTCCCTCTACCACATCGCGGTGAACGCCGGCGCCATTGCCATCGAAGGTGTCGAACCTCCGCTTTCGGTCCGCCTCCTGGATGCCCGCGGCGCCGTACGAGCGGAGTGGACCATGGGTACCCCGTGGGAGGGGGCGGCATCCCTCGAGCTTCCGACCTCCGTCGGGGGTGTTCATTTCCTGGACATCCGTTCCGCAACCGGCCGGGACATCCGCGTGCTTCCCATCACCCGTTTCGGGGCCAATTCCGCCCGATAACCAGCGATTCCCGGCAGCTTGGGACATTCGATCCCCAGTGCCGAACCCATTTCATGACGACGACAGGCGATACGAATATCCTACGGAGGAGAGATCATGAGTGCTCGGAAACCCATCACCACCATCGCATCGAGCTTGGGGGCATGTTTGCTTCTTGCCGCGACGGCATCCTCCCAGAATCTCACCGTGACCTTGGGGACCACCCACCAGACGATCCGCGGTTTCGGCGGCATGAACCACCGGATCTGGACCGGATACGACCTGAACGCCTCCGACCGCAACCTCGCCTTCGGCAACGGGACGGGGCAGTTGGGCTTCACCGTTTTGCGCATCTGGATTTCGGACAAGGAAAGCGATTGGGCGCTGGAGCTCCCCACCGCGAAGGATGTCATCGCACGCGGCGGCATCGTCTACGCCACCCCCTGGAATCCGCCCGCCACGATGACCGAGACCGTGAGCCGGAACAATCGCTCCGAAAAGCGCCTGAAACCGGCCAATTACGCCGACTACGCCGCGCACCTGAACAAGTTCGCCAAATACATGAAGGACAATGGCGTACCGTTGCACGCCATCTCGTTCGCGAACGAACCCGACTGGGGTTTCGACTGGACCTGGTGGAGTGTCGATGAGGTCTACAACTTCACGAAGAACAACGCCGGAGTCCTGCGCGCCAACGGCAACAAGGTGATCACCGCCGAATCCTTCGCCTACAGCAAGAGCTTCTACGACAAGGTCCTCAACGACGCGGCGGCGCTCAAGAACATCGACATCATCGGTGGCCACTTCTACGCCAGCTCGGCCAGCTCGGCGAACTCCTTCTTCCAGTATCCCTTGGCCGACCAGAAGGCCCTCGACAAGGAACGCTGGATGACGGAGCACTACACCGACAGCAAGGGCGACGCGAACCTGTGGGCGGGTTGGATCCAGACCCAGGACCAGGGGCAGGCGGTCCGCATGGATTCCGTCCGTGCCTTGGACGTCGGATACGAAATGCACCGCGCCCTGGTCGAAGGGCGCTTCAACAACTACACCTGGTGGTACATCCGCCGCGACTACGGCCCGATCAAGAACACCGGCGGAACCGTCAGCAAACGCGGTTGGGTCATGGCCCAGTTCTCGAAATTCGTGCGTCCGGGGTGGGTGCGCGTCGAGGCCACCAAGAATCCGTCCGCCCATGTCTGGACATCGGCCTACAAGAAGGGCGACAGCGTGGTGGTCGTGGCGATCAACCGGAACATGGGGTCCACGGCGACGTTGAACCTGTCCATCCCCGGCATCCGCTCCAACTCCCTGACCAAGTACACGACCTCGGCGTCGAAAAACGTCAACAACGACGGCGTCGTGAAGGTCGATGCGGGCAAGGCCACGGTAACCCTGGATGCCTCCAGCGCCACGACACTGGTCTTCAACGTCATTCCTGTCGGCATCGATCGGACATCGCCGGGGCCCGTTGCCACCGGAAGCTTCGGCGTGTTCGATCTGTCGGGAGCTCGGATCGGTCAGGTCGAAGTCGCCGCCGAAGGCTCGTTGGACGTGGCGGTGCGCGCCCTCGCCACTCGTCCCGGTGTCTATCTGGCCAGGCCGGAACAAGGTGGCGTCGCCCAGCGGATCCACGTCGGATTCTGATCCTCCGGCGAGCCTCGCCTTTCGCCCTCGGGGTGAAAGGCGAGGCAAGCGGTCTTCTCCACGTTGAGAAATTATCAACAGCGGTTGTCCGTACTTCCGGTGGGTCTGGTGGTACCTGCGACTATGCTTCATCTCGTCCACCACCCGGCTCTGCCCACTCCTACGGATCCTCCCTCAGAGGATCGGGGAAAATCATCATGCCCATCCAGGGGTCACCGCTGGTTCCGGAGAACTCGCCATGAAGGGCACTGATTCCTTGGTCCTTCTCGGCGCGGGCGTCATCGCGCTGGCGGCGTGCGGGATCGATCGCGGCGCGGGCAACAGTCTCGAGACGGAAAATTCCGTCGCCACGAAGATCCTGCCCGTCGATTCCGTGCTTCCGGCCTGGAATCGCCCGCAGGAGCGATCGACCGTCGCCACTCTGCGGTTCGATCGGTTCAACTTCCCCTTCGAACAGTCCCGACGGGATGGACGGGATCTCGCGCTCGAGACCTATTCCGGCATGCCGATCCCTTTCCGTCTGGTGGCATGGGATTCCGCGAGGGCTTCGGGTCGGATCCAGGTGCGCCTGGAAGGCGCAACCTTGGCGGCGGGTGCCAAGATCCGCATGCGGTGGGGGCTCGAGCCGGTCGTCAGGACGGATTCCGCTGCGGTCTGGACGGCCATCTCCGACAGCCAACGGCTCGCACTCACCTCGGCCCTGGTCGGCGACTTCGAGAACGGATCCACCCGTACCCCGCTCCAACTCGGCACCTCGTGGTACGGTGTGCCTTCGGAGTCCACCACCGTCGCCACCCCCGAGGTCGGGCCCGACACGGTCGGCTGGGCGGGACAGGTACTCCAGACCACCTTCCACGCCGACACCACCAAATTCCGCTACGTTGTGGTCGGCATCGACCTCAAGGGCCCGCGTTCCTTGCAGAACATGGATTCCCTCGTACTGCGGGTTCGGGGCACCGGCAAATTGTCGGTGTCCTTCGATCACCTCTACCGTGGTGGCACCGGGAAGAAAGCCTGGGTCCATTACCAGTTGCGGCAGAACTGGCGGCGCCTGCGGATCCGCCCCTCCGACCTGCTGCCCCCCAATGTCGGGGTTGCCGACAACGTCGGATGGGAGGGGGTCCGGGACTCGGTCACCCACCTGACCTTCCTGCTGGGAGGTGGGCCCGACTTCCAGGTCGACGACGTCCGCTTCCACGGCCTGGATCGCGACGACTTTCGCTGACCTGGTCCTGTCCTCGTAGGGATCGGGGCTTCGAACCTTTCACGCGGTGCCCGAGCCACCAATTCGGTAATCCGGTGGTGGAGCTTGTCGAGACCCACGCGGCGGTCTCGACAAG
>JAMIIV010000072.1:0-3380 GCA_035913415.1 Fibrobacteria bacterium
TCACCACGGGCAACCTGCGCGGCCCGATCCTCTCGATCCTCCGCGCCGCCTGCGCCCCGGTCAAAATCTCCGAGATCGTGGAGCGGTACGGAGATCGGGCGAAGGAGACGCTGAAAGACCTGGAGTACTTCGAGCGTGTCCACCTATCAGCGACACACGCGACCGCCCTGCGAGGCACCGGGAACCCCTACAGGGACACGACACGCCGGGAGGTCGTGGAGATGGACCGCCCCGTCCAGGAAGACCGCTACACCGTCCACATGCCCACGCACACGCCGACGCCTGGAAAGGTCCGCACGGCGCCCGTGAAGGCAAAGAAGCCGAAGCCCACCGGCCCCTGCACCCACAGTCGGGTTGTCTTCACGAACGCCCAACGCGAGGCTGGGAGGCGGTACCGAGAATCCATCTGGCCTACCATCGAGCGGATGCGCAACGAGGGGTTGTCGATTCGCAAAATCCACATGGCCACCAACCATTCGGAGCAGACGATCACCAAGATCCTCAAAGAGCGTGTCGCGGCGGGGTGGGTGGACCCGTGCGGGGATAAGTTTATCCCGGTCCCCATCACCGAGCACGACCGGGAGAACGCCCGCAAGATGCGCCTGGCGGGCTCGTCCATCCGAGCAATCTGCAAGTTTCTCGGCAGGGACCGCAAAAGCGTTCTGCGGGCGCTGCTGGAGCCCATCAAATGAGCCTGGCTCTCGACATCGCCCGATGCCTCGACGCCACCTGCCCACGTCGCGAGGAGTGCCGGCGGTGGACTGAGCCGGAGGGGCATTGGTTCCAGTCCACGTTCCGCACGGGGCCGAACGGGATCTGCACGTCGCCAAAGTTTTTGCTTGACTCGGAGACTCCCTCGTAACACATTAATGAGAGTCGGGCCGGTCAGCCTGGCACAACCACACGAGGACGAAATGAGAGAGCCCATAAACAGACTTCGCGAAGGGTACGGAGTTCGCGGGATGTTCAAGGCTTCGGCGGGAACGGAAAAGCGGCCGGAAAAAATCGTTTTTGAGGTCTGGCACGTAGGGAAAAACGACTACCGGGTAGTCCGTCTTGGCGTCGGAATTTGTCGAGACTGCACCCAGCTAGGAATTGCCGCCGCGCACGCCCGCCGAATGGCAATGGCCGAAGATTCACCCATGTAGACCCAGCCTCTGCCCCGCCCGGCACCTCGCCGGGCCTCTGTCCTCGCACGGCGCGGGGATGACCGTCCAGCCGGGCGGGGACACCTACCATATACGAAGGAACACGCATGCCCAAATACCTCAAGATCCCACCGGATCCAGACGCATCCCCGTGCCACTGCGGAGACGGGAATCCAGACTGCGACCATTGGGAGTCCTGCGATGGATGCGGGGCGGACTACCGGAAGCACGAAGGGCATGACTGCATCGATGGCGTGCCTGTCCAGGATCTTCGCGCCCTGGCCAAAGAGTTGCGGGACGAGCGCGACGCCGCGAACGCCGAACTGTCCCGCCTCCGCTCCTCCCCGGCTCCGGACGGCCAGCCGATCCTCGCAGAAGCCTTCGCGGACAACGGAGCGCACTCCCACTGGTACCTGATCGACGCGAAGACCGGATCCAAGATCTGGTCCGAGGCTCCGGACGAGTGCGCCGCTCGTGGGTTTGCCGTCTCCCCGGCTCCGGTCATTCGCGATCCGGACGACGACGACTGGGATGCCTTCGGATTCCAGCAGGGGACGAAGGCCGAGGTTCTGCGCATCTGGAATCGCGCCATGTCGCGCTCCCCGGCTCCGGTCGTGGGAGGGGTGCCGGACATCACCGACGAAGACTACGAGTCCGTCGCCATCTTGATGCGCGATCATGGCATCGGGAACCACAACGACGAGAGCGAGGAGTTCCGCCGAATCGTTGCGGCAACGTGGCAGTGCTGTCAAGCCTACGCCGTTGACTCCGCTCGCGCCGCCTCCCGCCTCCCCGCCCTCAAGCCGGGGGAGCGGCGAGTCGGACCAGACGAGGTGGTCGTGGGTAGGGAGGAGTGGGAGGCAGTCCAGGAGTTCGCGGATCTCATCGTCCCGATACGCGACAACCTCTCCGGGATTTCCTGGATCGGCAAGCTCTCTGACGTATTCGCCGCCTATGATCGCTGGTATGCGGTCCGCATCTCCGCACAGGCCCCCGGGCAGAGAAAAAAGAGGTAGGATGGCGACGTGTGAAACCTGCGACTACTTCAAACCAAACCCATCAAGCCACAACGGGTTCGGGACATGCCGAGTCAACCCGCCGGGCCCCGGTGCCGCACGCTGGCCAGAGGTCAACCGGTACGAGGATTTTTGCGGATCGCATCCACTCCTCCGCGCCCAGGCCACCACCACCGAGAAGGAGACGGACCATGTCGAATCTTGACGACCTTGCAAGCCCATTCATCGAGCGGGGATCCGACCAGGGCGAAGGCATCTCGCTCGGCTTCACCAAGCGCGAGCACGCCGCCATCGCTCTCCGCGTCCCGGAGTCCGGAGATCCCGACCTCGACGCGATGATCCGCACGGCACAGCGGAGGGATCTGGCGGCGATGGCGATGCAGGGGTATCGCGCGAGCCTGCACTACGCCGAAACGAACGCGAAGGAAATCGCATCGCTGTCCTGCGACGACGCCGACGCGCTCCTCTCCGCCCTCTCCCACCCTGTCGCCGAGAAGGAGGGCTGAGGGATGGCCCGGAAGAAGATGACTTGCCTGTGCGACCTCACGAAGCGCGACTGCGAATACGGAGGACTCCAGAATTTCAACTACGGATGGATGCGCGGCACCGAGGATGCTTGCCGACACCCAAAGATCGGAGCCAGAAGCCGTGATCGTGCCATCTACACATTCGACGGGACTCCTCGGTTCGCCTGTCCTCTGGGGCATCCGGTCGCTGCCACCACGCCGGAATGGGGCGAGAGGTGACCACCGACTCCTGCCCATACTGCGGGGCACTCCTGAAGGCTGGCCACCACTACTGGATGCAGTGGGGTTGCGGATCGGAAGCAAGCAGGCGGCACCAGCGCGACCCGGTTGATGTTATCCAATCCCCCGAGTGCGCCCGCTACGTCCGGGTGCGGATCTCGCAGTTGAGGAGGATGGCGGACTGCGCTCGGTCGTGGATCGCGATCATGGATCAGGCAGACGTATTCTCGGCGAACGCGCAGTGGATCGAAAGGAACCGACTCCGATTGGATCGACTCCTCACCGCCTGCCTCCGCGAGATCGACCGGCTGCGCGCCGAACTGGACGCCGCGCACGATGGCGAGGATGCGTTGCGATCCGAGGTCGCCAGGCTCCGCGCACAGGTCGCCGCCCTCCAGTGCGTGGGGCTGACCGACGATGAACTTGATGCCATCTATCCAGAGGGGCGCAGTCTTGGGACGTACCACCAC
>JAMIIV010000073.1:0-4766 GCA_035913415.1 Fibrobacteria bacterium
GCGCAGTGGTTCACCCAGGCAGGAGACGCCGCGCTGTCCGGGGGCGTTCTCAAGTTCTACGCCGTCGGAACCAGCACGCCCAAGGATGTTTTCGCCGACTACCTGCGCGCCACGTCCATCGGATCCGTGGTCACTTTGGACGCAGGCGGTCGCGCGACCATCTTCCTGGATGGCCTGTACCGCGTGGCCCTATACGATGCCGACGACGTGCTGGTTTCCGGCCCGATCGATGGCATCGGCGGGGGCTCGACCTCCGGCGAAGGCTCGACGCTTTTTGTCTCCCTGTACGACGACCTCCGGGCGCTGGACGGAGACGACGCGCGCGCGGCTGTCCTGGAAGGTCGCCTGGCCAACGGAGACGGCGGCGCTGGCCTGTTCGTGTGGGATGCGCTGGAGACTGCGGCCGACGACGACGGAACGATTCTCACTCCCGCAACGCTTCCCGCGTCCGGCCGGTGGGTCCGCGTCCGCGATCCCGGATCTCTCGACCCCCGTTGGTACGGCTGCACCGTTGACGGCACAACCGACGACGCGGCCGCATTCGCCGCAGCCCTTGCCGCTTCGGCCGCTTTGGGCTCTCCGGTGGTCCTGGCGGGCGGAACGCTTCGCATGGCGTCGACCATCGCGGCCACTGTCGGTGCGTCTCTGCACATCATCCCAGGCGCCGCTCTGACGGGCGGATCTGGCGTGGTACTCGGGATGCCGACGGGGTGCAAGTTCGAAGGGGCGGATGACTGCTTTGCAGGCGACCTCACGGCATCCTTCGGCGCCCTGGTGACTGAGCCGAATCCCGCTTGGTGGGACCGTACCACGGGAGAGGAAAAGGTAACGCTGGCCCTGGCATCCGTTCTTTCCTCCGGCACGCGCGTGATCATCGATCGCGTCTATTCGATGGTGGGGAATCTGGTCATGGGATCGGAGCCCGTTCTTTCCTTTCGCGGCATTGGGGAACTGTACTGGCCCGCATCGGGATCGCCCGTCAACGTCACAATCCAGAAGTGGGAGCAGGACGCGCAAAACGTGGTCCGCTTCCGGTTCGGATCGAAGGCCAAGCTCACCTCACTGGTGATGGCAAACGACCAGGGGCGCCCGCTGTCGCCTCGTCTGTTCGGTGCATCGGCAAACGGGACATCCGACGACACTGCGTCCGTGTGGCCTGCCTACCTGCACGGGTGGGTCGATGTAGACGGGCGTTTTCAGGTCAATACCACGCTGACGGCCATCACTGGCGCATCCGTCGTGTTCGAAGGACGGAATCCGTCCGCAATCGAGTGGAATGGATCCGAGACGATGCCTTCCGAAATCCTCCTGGGGGATGGCGTCAATCTCGCGCTGACCTCCACGACCGCGCGAATCACTGCGCACCGGGTCGCATTCTCGCGCGCGACGTATTCGGCCAGCGCCTCGCAGATTTCGAACGTCTCTGCGGTCGATTGCCTGTTCGCCTCCGACGCTTCGGCCGACGGAGCCGGGGCGCTCACGCTTTACGGATCGATCGGGGTAGCGGACGGAGGACTGTCCCTCTCTCGTTGCCGTCTCTACAACGTCGCGACCAGCGGCGGAGGTGGCGACAACGTGATGGACGGATGCGTTTCAACGGGTGACAGCGGCGACGACTCGCACGGCCGCGGCCCTGGTGGATCTGGATCGCCCTGGAAGATCCGCAGCACATCGATCGATGTTTGCGGCGCGTTCCTGGCGCAGGAAATCACCGGGTCGACCGTCGGAGCAAACGACGAAATCGTGATGACCGACGGTGCCAAGATCACCGGATCAACCATCTCCCCCTCCGGCCTTCCAACGGACATCGGGCGCGTGGTAACCTCGGGAACGCTGATCATCTCCGGGGGCGCACTGAACGTCCCGATCGAAGGAACAGCAGGCCACGACATCTACGTTTCCGGAGCGGGAGAACGCATCTCATGGAACGGCCTGGGAAACCTGATCGCCACGGGATCGGAGAAGATCGGCGCCGACGGAGACATCCTGTATTCCGAGCAGCGCGACACGATGCGCGCCACGGCAGTACGGGTCGATGGAGTGGACAGCCCTTTCCAGTCGCGGCACAACCTGACAACCGGACCCGCGGTCCTCACGGGCTCGACGACCGGATGGTCCTTCGGTGCATCCATCGGGTCGCCTTCGATTGCTTCGAGCCGCTTCGAGTGGGCGGGGTTCGTGACGCCAGCGACATCCCACACGATCACTCGCACGATCACGACCGACGAAGAAAAGATCCTGTCGGCCTTTGGCGGATACATCGATGTGGAATGGACGGGAGCCTGCAACGTCAAGGCATCGATGCTTCGGTCATCCGACAGCACCACGCAGGAGGCTTCTGGCCTTGGAGGGCTTCCCACGGGCAAAGAATGGCCTTCCACGGGGAACCGCATGGTCTACATGGTCTGGCCTGGCTCAAAGGCTGGAAGCGACCTTGTGGACCGCTTGGTCTTCGTGCTCTCGTCCTACGATGGCGGGAACGTGCCTGCAGGTCTGGCCGTCAAGATCACCGTGCGCGCGTGCGCCCCGCTGGACTCGAAGCAATGGGTCGACATGTGGGGCGGCGACCGCTCCCTGGTGCGTCGCTACAACTCCTGGAAGGCCACGCAGTCCGGCGCTTCTGTCGGCGGATCGGCGGGAAACTTCCGCGGGCTCGAATGCTGGGTGGAGACGCTTCCCGCGTCCCCGTTCACACCGCGCCCCGAGACGGTGCAGCCGTGGCTCATCCTGCAGGTTGACCCTATCAAGCTCTGGCCGCTCATGCTGGCGCCGAACAGCGTCACGGAGTCCAACGCCACCCAGCCTATTTATTCTTGGAAGGGTGCCGGGGGAACGGGTTTCCGCACCCGCACCGGAGGCGAGGGGTAATCGATGGAGCACGCGCCGATCAAAACCGCCATCACCGACAAGCTGGCCTCGGGTCCGTGGATCCGGTGGTTTCGCCTGCTGGTGGATCGGCTCGCGTCCGTCGAGGCCACGGCTTCGGCGCCGGGGTGGGAAACCATCACGGACAAGCCGGAGACCTTCCCGCCCGACCCGCACACGCACCCGCAGTACCTGACCGAGGAAACGGACCCCACGGTTCCGGCGCACGTCAAGGACATCTCCGAGGAGGACATCGACAACTGGAACGCCCCGGAAGCCGACCCGACCGTCCCGCAGTACGTCAAGGACATCACGGAGGCCGACATCGAGATGTGGTCGCTGGCATCTTCCTCGGGGGGCGGCCAGGCAATTGCAGGAGTCACGGGAGCCCCGCTTGGAGATCTGACGTATACCCCGGGGACGCTCAACAGCCCAGCGACGATCGACGGCCAGACGTACCGCCAGGTTCTCATGCCGGACGGAAATGTTTGGACGGGCGAGAATGTGAAAGGATCTAGGTATTCGTATACCCTTGATTCTGCTGGGTATACATTCCGGCAGGCAGGTGCAAACCAATTAAATGATTGGCTTGTTGCAAATGACGCAAATGGCTGGAGGGTTCCTACTCCGTCTCAGTGGGTTTCTTTTGGGGCCGCAATTCCTGGCGCTACATACTATGCATCATCTGGGTACACCACATCAAATAATAACGTCTATTATGAGGGCTATTATGCAAGCCCAAATCCTAGCGTTGGTGCGAGGCTAAAACTTCCGTCGGGATGGGCGCCTCCATATAATGTAGCTCCGTATGTTAGCAGTGATGAGCTTGGATTCTCAGCAAAAAACTCTGATAATGAGCCAAATAGAGCAACGTGGCGGTGTTATGTCCCTGATTATGACATTTATACGAGAGTATGGTTTGTAGCGGACAACAACGGGGCATTTTTCACAAAAGGCAACTATGAATACACATCAGGCGCACACATACGCCTAGTCCGGCCCGTCGCAGAGGGTGAATCCCTCTACGGGTCCGTGGATGTCCCAGCCTTCTCTGTCCGCCTGTTCCCGGATGATGCGTTCCTCGGTGACGCCAAGGTCTACTCTGTCCCCGCCCAGGCGCTCGATGCTCCTTCTCCCGACACCCGCTACTACCTCTGCGCCCAGCGCACGGGCGATGCGGTGGCTCTGGTGTTCGTCGAGCACTCTGACGTCTACACGATCAACATGAGCAACATTGTCCCGCTGTGGCGCTTCGAGATCCACGGGACGGAGTTGCACCAGATCAGCTACGACAACATGGGAGACGGCCTGCCCAACAAGCAGGAGTTCGCTCAACTCCGCACCGAGCCCTACCGCATTGCCGTGGAAGGCGGGTTTGCTGTCACGCTGGGGGCCGGTCGGTCGCTCACGATGACCGGGGCCGAGGTGTTCTTCGGTCACCACCGGATTTCCGTGTTGGCGTTCGACTCCGCGACAGACAAGACCCATCTGTTTTTCCACACAGCAGGCGTGTGGGATGATGTCGAGTTTGATGGCGGGTGGGCGTGGCCCAACACGCAGTATGATGATGGCACCAACCTAGTGACGATGGGGGATAATAAGTGGAGCGCATTGTACGTCTATCGCTCCATCGGAGACGACAAAGAGTTGTTCGTGGTCTACGCTCAGAGCGAGGCGAATACGCTTGAGTCGGCTCGGCTGATCGGGATTCCTCCAACTCCAGCTCTTGTGCAGTGGCATTCAATGCTGGTGGGCCGAATCTTGTTTCAGAGGTCTGCGGCAACAGGGATCTTCGAGCCCTACCAGCCTGCCACATTTGTCCGTGCAGAAGCTCCATCGCTGGCTTTGAACGACCTGACAGACGTGGATACCGCTGGCGCAGTCACGGGGGACATTCTGGT
>JAMIIV010000074.1:0-14243 GCA_035913415.1 Fibrobacteria bacterium
CTGCATGGCTGTCGTCAGCTCGTGTTGTGAGATGTTCGGTTAAGTCCGGCAACGAGCGCAACCCCTGTCTTTAGTTGCTAACAGGTTATGCTGAGCACTCTAAAGAGACTGCCCGGGTTAACCGGGAGGAAGGTGGGGATGACGTCAAGTCCTCATGGCCCTTACGCCCAGGGCTACACACGTGCTACAATGGTCGGTACAGTGGGAAGCAATACCGCAAGGTGGAGCAAATCCTCAAAGCCGTCCTCAGTTCGGATTGGAGGCTGCAACTCGCCTCCATGAAGCTGGAATCGCTAGTAATCGTAGATCAGAATGCTACGGTGAATACGTTCCCGGGCCTTGTACACACCGCCCGTCAAGCCACGAAAGAAGAGAGCGCTCCAAGTCGCCAAGCCAACCCTTACCGGAGGCCAGCGCCTAAAGCGAGATCTTTGATTGGGGCTAAGTCGTAACAAGGTAGCCGTATCGGAAGGTGCGGCTGGATCACCTCCTTTCTAAGGAGTAAAACCAACCAAGCGCGAGACGCAGTTTCTGACCCCATCCGGCAGAACGAGTCTCATGCAAGATCATCATCCGGCACAAGTCATCCTACCAAGATTTCAGAGCGAGAAATGCTCTTTGGTCCACAGACCAAAGAGCGTTTTTGCGTTTAGACGCAATCCGTGAACACAAAAGCCAGATCCCTAAATTTGGCGGGGGCTTCGCGGAAGCCGTGGATGCGCGGTTCGAACTGCTGAATGGGTTGTCAAGGATGGGCAGGACCTTATCGATGGGTCTTCGGAACCAAGCCGGCCACGAGGGGGCGCATCGCTTCCCGGAACTGGAGGAAACTAGATTGCCTCTCCTTCGGACCCCGCAAATCATTGCTTCATAACAGCTTCCGTGAGATTGGCCCATGCACGAACAGCCTGAACCCCAGATGGATCCGATCGACGACTTCGAAGCCACGGCCGAGGAGTTTGCTGAGGGGACCATTGCTGAGGGAGCGTACGAGTCCCCGTTGGATCCGGAATCCATGGAGACGGATTCCGGGCTAGAGCTCGAGCCTCCGTCCCAGGAAACGTCCGACACGGTCAATCCCGAATTGCTTCCGGCCGAAGAGCCCGAGCCGACTGGTGAGGCCTGGGCCGAAGGGGCGGAGCAAGGCGATTTCGCGTCCTTGGACGAAGAGCACACGACTATGGCCTCGGACGATTCCGTACCGGAGGCCTCGACGGAGGAATTCGCCGACGAAGTTGTGGTGGACGCGTTGTATGTGGCGGCCGAGGAGCCAGAGGTCGAAGACCGCGAGAACGACACACCCTTGGAAGAGCCTTCGGACGAAACCGCGGATACGGTGAATCACGAGCTATTGCCACCAGCTCCCGTGCCTGCCCCGGTGATGGAGGGGTACGTGGAGGAAGCCGAGTTGGACCTGGAAGAGCCGAACGTGCCACGGCCCGACGACGAGATCCTGGTCGAGGCTGCGCTCTTTGCCGCCACCGACTTGCTGTCTTTGAGGACTTTGCGCGAACTCGTCGATCCTGCCCTGTCTGCGGCCAAAGTGCAGAAATTGGTCGTCTCCATCAATAAACGCCTACTGGACGGCAAACACCCCTACGAGGTGGTCTCCACCGCCGGCGGCTGGCGGCTGCGGACGCGCCCCGAACTGTATCCGTGGCTGCGCGGGCTGTTCAAGGAGACCCAGGCCAAGCGCCTGTCGCAAGCTGTCCTGGAAACCTTGGCGGTGATCGCCTACAAACAGCCGATCACCAAGGCTGAGATCGAAGCCGTGCGCGGCGTCAGTGCCGACGGAGCCTTGAAGAAATTGCTGGAAAAACGATTGGTGACCGTGTCGGGACGTACCGATACCGTGGGCCGCCCTCTTACGTACGGCACCACCAAGGAATTTCTGGAGTACTTCGGAATCAACAAGCTGCCGGATGATTTGCCGCGCCTGGCCGAATTCGAGGAGCTGGTCCAGAGCCGTTCGCTGTTGCCCCAGGTCGCTCCAGGCGGCATGCTCACCACGAGGGAACAGGACGAGGAGTGATCTGGTTTTTGGCACTCCTGGTGTGCGGCTTCGCCGACACCGCGGAGGTGCGGTGGCCCACGGCCGGTCTCGCCTTCGAGGGTGGTGTGGCGGGACTGGGGGTGCCCTTCGCCTGGACATTGCGGGATCGTCCACCGACAGAATCCGAAGGCAGCCAAGGGTATCTGGCCGGATTCGCTGGGCTGTATTGGCGATGGAGCCCGGGGTGGGAGACGGGGCTTCGGGTGGACCGGGGAGCCATCGCCGATCTGATGAGAACCGCCCGAGGGGAGACCAGCGGCATCGGTGTGGTCGTGCGCCTGGATCCCCTGGATTTCGCCTGGATCCGCCCCTCCTTGGGTGCCGTGGTCGAATTCCGGAATTCGGAGTGGGAAGAGAATTTCGACGTCGGACCCGAGGCCCGTGGAAGTCGGCGTGGTCTCCATCTGGTCTTGGAGCCGGAGCTGCGGACGGATCTTGTTGGCTTGATCGTGGATTACCGGTGGCCTCTATTTGTCCGTGGCAAGACTCACCTCCAGTTGGGACCGGAGGACTTCGGTTCGAAACTCGTCGCATCCGACAACCTGTACGCCGTGGGGCTCAAACTGACGGCTCGCGTGTCGTTGCCGCTGGAGCGAAACGGAGATCCGCGCATACTGCGGTGGAACGAGTCTGGATGGGAGCGATGGGTGCGCGTGGGTGTGGATCTGGTCCGGCCGCAGGTCGGGTGGGTGGGCTCCCGCGGAAGAGCGGAGGAGGTGGAGCGCATCCCTTCGCTCCAGATCGCGTCGGGGTGGTGCCTGCCGGGGCAGGATCGCTGGGGATTCCTGATCGAAGGCTCGGGACTGGGCTGGGACCGTCTCGGATCCGGTGAGGGACAGATTCTGGCATCCGGAATGGGGGTATTCTACCAGCATCCCCTCGACGAGAAGATCCGGTTCGACGTTTCCCTCGCGCCGGGATGGGTGTGGGGGGAGCAGACCATGGAAGGCTCGGGGACGCGCGAGGATGGCACCATCGAGTCCTGGGGAATGCGAGGACGTTGGGATGCCATGAGGACGAATTTTGGCTTCGGAATCGGTGGCTCGATCTTCCGCGTGGGCGGACATGTGGATGTCGATTGGATGCAAGTGCGGGAACTCCAAGCGACTCTTGGGCCATGGTCCGATCATGTTGCCCGAAACGATGGTCTGGTTTGGAACGCCGGGGCCGGAGCTGCGGTGGTCTGGTCGTATTGAGTCGTACGGAGTCCGGTGCGCCTTCCGGTGGCGGCATGGGCGATGGCGGGAAGCCTTCCTGCCGACGGGATCTATCTTGACCCTCCGCATCGCAGGAGGAGTGGACCGTGGCCAAAGCCGCATCGGGAGAAGAAACGCCGCTGATGAAGCAGTACCTGGGCCTCAAGGCCCGGGTGGGCGATGCCATCCTGCTCTACCGCATGGGCGACTTCTACGAGACCTTCGGACAGGACGCCGTGGACACCGCGAAGATCCTGGGAATCACGCTCACCCAGCGCGGCAACGGTGCGGCCGAGAAGATCCCGTTGGCGGGGTTTCCTCACCATCAGTTGGAGCGCTACATGCCCCGCCTGGTCAGCGCCGGGCGCAAGGTGGCCGTCTGCGAACAGACCGAAGATCCCGCGTTGGCCAAGGGCATCGTCAAACGCGACGTCGTCGAGATCGTCTCGAGGGGTACCACCCTCCACGACGCGTGTCTGGACGAGCGTTCCGACAACCTGTTGTGCGCCTTGCTGTCAGGGGGCCGCACGGAACCTTGGGGGCTGGCGGCCCTGGATCTGACCACGGGGCGTTTCGAGGCGCTGGAAGGCCCACGCGATGCCGTGCTGGCGGAACTCGAGAACCTCGGGCCGGTGGAGGTGGTGTGGGATGAAAGCATGTCCCATGCCCCCAATGAACTGCAGGATCTGGAGGGGCAGTGGGCTCTGACTGCAGGATTCTTTCCTGGCTTGCCGGCGGCCCAGCGATCGCTGAACGAACACTTCGGCACGGTGTCCCTCGAAGGTTTTGGTTGGCAAAACCATGATCCGGCCTTGCGCGCCGCCGCCGCCGCACTGCGATATGCCGCCGACGAAGGTCGTCGCAACCTGGTGCATGTGCGCGGTCTTTGGCCCCGAGGCCAGGACGCGCATCTGGCGATGGACGGCTCCACCCTGCGCAACCTCGAGATCCTGCGCCCCCTGCACGACGACGACAAGACCGCCAGCCTGACCGGTCTGCTCGACCGCTGCCTTACCGCCATGGGATCGCGCCTGCTGCGCCGCTGGCTGGCTCGTCCCCTCATGAGCCTACCCGGGATTTCCGCGCGCCAGCAGGCGGTCGAAGTGCTCCGCGCTTCGCGGGCATCGCTGGAATCCTTGCGCGAGACCTTGGCCGGCATTCCCGATCTGGAGCGTTTGGGAGGCAAACTCGCGACGCAGCGCGTCAATGCCCGCGACCTCGTGGGGGCTGCCCGTGGCCTGGCCCATGCCGACGAGGCAGGGCGCGTCCTGGTCGGCTCAGGCGATCCGTACCTGTCCCGCCTGTCCGTCGTCCTGGACGGCATCGCTTCGCTCGGCGACGGAATCCGTCAACTCCTGGTGGAAGCACCTCCTTTGTCGGTGCGCGACGGCGGACTCCTGAAACCGGGTGCCGATCCCGAGATCGTCGCGTTGGAGCATGGCGCGAAGGAGGGGCGCGAAGCCCTCGCGGCCCTGCAGCAGATCGAGCGCGACCGCAGCGGCATCCCCACCCTGAAGGTGGGGTACAACAAGGTCTTCGGCTATTACATCGAGATCACCAAGACCCACGCCGACCGCATTCCGACCGACTACCAGCGCATCCAGACGCTCACCGGCGCCGAACGCTACACCACCCCCGACATGAAGCGGTGGGAAGAACAGGTGCTGGGGGCCGACGAGAAGATCAAGGAGCGCGAATTCCTGATCTTCTGCCAGTTGCGCGATGCCTTGGCCTCCGATTTGGAGCGCATCCAGAAGGCTGCCGAAGGGATCGCCGCGGCCGACGTGCTCGCTTCGTTCGCGCATTGCGCCGAGGAGTTCCGCTGGGTTCGCCCCGAGTTCCACGAAGGGTCGAGACTGGATCTGCGCGAATTGCGCCACCCGGTGCTGGAGTCGCTCCATCCGGATGTGCCCTTCGTCGCCAACGATGTCCTCCTGGATGGCGATGGCCCCCAGATCCAGTTGGTGACGGGGCCGAACATGGGTGGTAAATCGACGTACCTGCGCCAGACCGGCTTGGCCGTGGTGATGGCCCAGGCGGGTTGCCCCGTGGCCGCCGCGAAGGCCTCCATGCCCCTGGTCGACCGCGTGTTCACGCGCGTGGGTGCGGCCGATCGCCTTTCGCGCGGGCAGTCCACCTTCCTGGTCGAGATGATCGAGACGGCGAACATCCTCCACAACGCCACCCCCGCCAGCCTGGTCCTTCTCGACGAAGTGGGGCGGGGCACCAGCACCTTCGACGGATTGTCGCTGGCCTGGGCGATCTGCGAATCGCTCCACGAGAACTCGGCCATCGCGGCCAAGACGCTCTTCGCCACCCATTACCACGAACTCACGGTGCTTGCCGATCGGCTGCCGCGGGTCGAGAACCTCCAGGTCCGGGTGCGCGAGCACGAAGGCCGCATCGTGTTCCTGCACCGCGTGGTACCGGGGTGCTGCGACAGCTCCTACGGCTTGCACGTGGCCCGCATGGCGGGTGTGCCGGAATCCGTCCTGGAGCGGGCGCAGGGGATCCTGCTGCAGTTGGAGGCACAGGAACTGACCATCGGCAAGAAGAGATTGCCGCCGCCCGCCGAGCCCAAGGAGCCGCGCGTGCAACTGTCGCTGTTCGGCGCCGATCCGAAGCTCGAGCAGCTCGCCGACTTGGTCCGCGGGGCCGACCCCCTGCGCATGACCCCGATGGAGGCCCTCCTCATGGTCCAGCGCCTGCGCGACACCCTCGACGCCTGATGGCCCTTCTTCCCGGCGACGACGCGCCCTACGTGTTCGAGAGCGAACTGACCGGCCGCGCGCTGGGTGTTCCCGTGCTGGACCATCTCGCCAGCCGGTTCGCCTACCAGTCACGCGAGGTCTGGGAAGCCCGCGTGCGCGCCGGCGACGTGACCCTGGATGGACGGAAATTGACGGATCCGGGCGAGCCTCTTCCCGCCTCGGGCATGTTGAGCTACCTGCACGGCACCTACCGGGAGCCGGAGGTTCCCACCGACTGGAGGGTGCTCTATTCGGCCTCCACCTGGATGGCCGTCGAGAAGCCCGCGGGCATGCCGGTGCACTCCACCTCCAGGATCTTCCGGCAGTCGCTTTCGTGGCAGGTGCGGCGCTTGTTCGGGAAGGATTGGTCGCCCGTCCACCGCCTCGATCGGGACACCTCCGGTCTCGTCCTGTTCGGACGCGGGCGCGAGGCTCTGTCCCGTCTGGGGCACTGGTTCTCCGAACGATCCGTTTCCAAACGGTATCTGGTCCTGGTCCACGGGAATCCCCAGGAGGATTTCCTGGTCGACGCGCCCCTCGGTCCCGCCGGAGACCCTCGGATCGGCATGAGGCAGGCGGTGCGGCCCGATGGCAAGGAATGCCAGACGAGTTTCCGGAGGCTGGGCCCCGATGACCGTGGTCGTGGAGCCTGGCTCGAAGCCGCGCCGAAGCAAGGACGGACGCATCAGATCCGAGTGCATCTGGAGTTCGCGGGTTTCCCCATCGTCGGCGACCTCCTGTACGATGGTCGAGGGGGGGAGGCCTTCCTGGCCCGCTCCTCGGGAGCATCCTCCGAAGAGGTCGCCCGAATGGCGGGATCGGAGCGGATGTGGTTGCACGCGTGGGGGCTGGTTCTCCCCGGATCTGTGGACGACATGCCCAACCACCTGGTTTGTCCGCTACCGGGGGCACCCCTTCTGGAACCTTGAAACGAGGGCCCGATGGACTCCATCGGTGCGGTTTGGTACAATCAAGGGGTTCCATCCTCCGAGTAGGGCGATGGGGCGTTCCCTGCGCATTGCGAGGCTTCCCATGATTTCTCTCATCGTCGAAGACGACTTCACCAACCGGCGCATCCTCCAGAAATTCCTCCAGGATTACGGCGAAGTCCACATCGCCGTTTCGGGCATCGAAGCGGTCGAGGCCTTCCGTGAGGCGCGCGCCGCCCACCGCCCCTACGATCTCATCTGCCTCGACATCCTCCTTCCGGGACTGTCCGGCCAGGAAGTGCTGACCGAAGTCCGGTCCGAGGAGGACTCGGACGTGATCCAGACGCATCGGGCGAAGATCGTGATGGTCACCGGGATGGACGACAAATCCAGCGTGCTGCAGGCCTTCCGCGAGCAGTGCGACGCCTACCTCGTCAAACCCGTCGATGTGCGCCTGTTGCGCGAACAGTTGGAGTCCCTCGGGCTCCAGCCCGGCATGGACCACCATACCTCTCCCCACGCGGCCCGTTCCTAGAGGCCCGAGTCGCCGAACAGCCGCGCCCATGTCCGGTGGAGCGCGGCGCGGAGATCTTCTGGTGCCATCCCCCGGATGGCGGCGAGCGTACGCTCGATCTCGAGGATGTCCCATTGAGAATCGTCGGTCTCGATCAGGACGCGCTCGAGGGGGACCCGTACGGCGCTGTCTCGCGCCCCGGGGGCGCCGCGCATGAGGTTCGCTCCGAAGGAATAGACAGAATCCGACTTCGCGATCAGGGCAAGAGCCTGTTCGGGCGGTCCATTCCAATCGTGGAGGATCCACGGCCGACGCGGTCTCATGGCCGTCGCCAGTTCCAGGAGGTCCGAGCCGGCACGCACCGAATGCACCACCAGAGGGAGCTTGTGCCGCTCGGAGAGGAGGATCTGCGCGACGAATGCTCTTCTCTGCAGCGCGGGATCGGGCCCTCTGGAACGGTCCAGACCAGCCTCGCCAACGGCCTGGATCTTCCCGGCCTCCAAAAGTTGGTCCAGCATCGCGAGGTCGTTCTCCCAGGAGTCGAGGGTCACATCCCAGGGATGAAGCCCCGCACAGACCGGTCCGGAATCCGAACGGACCTCCCTGGCGGCCTCTTGCAGGGGCAGGCAGCGCAGGGCCAGCACCCGGGAACGGTCCACGGAGCCATGCACATGGGCGTCGACGGGTCGCAGGGTGGTGTGGAAGGAGGCGGACATCGTCGGGGAATGGTACGATCTGCGGCGGCAGTCGGACGCAGGAACGCGCCGATCAAGGGTCCGCGCAGGGAGGCGAGGCATTTCATGGGCATCCGTCGATTTCTCAACCAGCTTCTCGAGTCCGAAGAAGGCGGGTCCGCGGCCGAGCCGCAGGCGCCGCAGGCCGGGGTGCGTGTACAAGCCGAGGAGGGCGACTCCGGGCTGGTGCGTGTTCTGGCCGACACGTTGCGCGCCGTCGGTGAAGGCGCGTTCGACATGGACGACCTCGACGGTGATTCCGTCCGGGCGCGTTTCGACGATCTCGCCCGACGTGTGGAGTCGGCCGACACCGAGAGTTTGCGTTCGTTGCCGGAAACCGTCGCCACCCACCGCCGACGGGAGCGCCACTGGGTCACCCGGATGGTGCGCGACATGGGGGAGACCGTGGTGGGGTTGATCACCAGACTGGGGCGCAATGTCGCCCTGGACAGGGCCAGTGACGGCAAGGTGGGGGAGCAGCTGCAGCGCCTGCGCGGGGCGGTCGACAAGGAAAATCTCGTCCAGGTGCGGCGGGAGGTCCTCTCGGCGGTCGAGACCATCGGGAGCGCGATGAAGGATCGCGACGATCGCCAGCGCACGGAGATGGCGGCCATTTCGCGCCAGCTCGAATCCTTGAAGGCGGAGCTGACCCACACGCGCAAGGAGATGGCGCTGGACGGCCTGACCCGGTTGTACAACCGACCCAGCCTCGATGAGCATCTCGAGAACGTGGCCTCGATCAGCGTGCTTTCCGGCCGCTCGTCGAGCTTGCTCATGGTCGATATCGACCACTTCAAGAAGGTGAACGACACCTGGGGACACCAGGCTGGGGATGCCGTGCTGCGGGCCGTTTCGGATCTGCTCGTGAAGAGCTTTCCGCGACGGAGCGATTTCGTCGGGCGCTTCGGCGGCGAGGAATTCGCCATCGTCCTGGGCGAGGATGGACAGACCACAGGGGCCATGCTGGCAGGGCGGATGATCGAGCGCTGCCGGGAGCTGGTCGTATCGTGGGAGGAGCAGGAAATCCGGGTCACACTTTCCGTCGGCGTCGCCGCGTTCGCGGGCAGCGAGTCGGTGCGGGAGTGGGTGGGACGTGCCGACAAGGCCTTGTACGAGGCGAAGTCCACGGGCCGAGATCGGGTCGTTGTGGCTGCCTCCGACGAATGATCATCTCTGCCGCCGTCGCACCGCTCCCACCGGACTGACGAACGAAGGGGGCGAGCCGCCGGGAAAGCGCCCCTCCTCGCGTCGGTGGCCGTTGTCTTGCAAGCACGAGGCGCCCGAGATTGTTACCATGACGATCATGGACTTCGTAGTCGTCAATTTCGCCGAGGAGCTGGGGCATCCAGAACTGGATCGCCAGCACATGGTCCTGGTGGAAACCATTTGCGCGTTGCGGGACGCCCCGCGCGATCGTGATCGGGACCTTCGAGCGTGGGATCGCCTGGTCGCCGCGGTGCGCGAGCACTTCGTGTGGGAAGAGTCCGAAATGCGCCGGGAGAAGTTTCCCGACCTTGCGGCCCACAAGCGGGATCACGCACGGCAATTGATGACGCTGGACGAACACTCCGGTCGCTTCCGGAGCTGTGGGGCCTTCGAGCCGAGCGCGGTCCAAGCGATGGAGGCCTGGAACGGCAGGCACATCCGGGGACGGGATCGGGAGTTCGCTCAGTTCCTGCGTGACCCGGAAAGCTGGTGGGCGCGTCGTGAACTCGCCGCCTGGGAGGACGAGCGCTTCCTTCTTCACGCAGGCTGAAGAGGCGGGAGCGCGGGGGAGTGGTGAGGTGCCGCGGCGCCAAGCGGTCGTCGCGTGTCGATACTGTAATCATTTAGCAAGAATTACATCTAAGTAAGCGGCTTTCATGGCTGATAAATAATGATGTAAATCACGAAATGCGTAATCAATCACAATAATCGATGGTTGCGATGGGTTGGTGAGTCGGGGTATGTTCACTTCACGGCCGCCGGACGAATTCCGGGGCGCATCACTCCTCATCCAGAGGATCCATCCCATGAACACCTTTCGAATTCTTCTAACCGCGTCGCTGCTCGTCGGCATCGCCGCCTGCGACTCCACCAACACCGTGTCCGATACTCCTGTCGCCCCTGCCGATCAGGCTTGGGCGACAAGGGAAGCTGGCGATGCCGCCGCCAGTGTGGATCTGGAAGCGGTTCTTGACGATTCCGATCTGGTGATGGGGGAAGCCGATCTCGACATTCCGGCTTCGGCAAAAACGCTGTTGGCGGGGCGTGTGGTGGTGAACCCGCAGACGACCGAGACTCTCGAGGGAGACTGGTTCGTCCGTACGACAACTCTGGGCGAGTGGAGTCGCATCGACTCCATCCGCGTGCTCGCTCTCGACATCGCGCAGCGCGCACCGGACGATATCCGGGCTACCGAAGTGACCTCGCGGCTCGTCGGCCCCCTGTACACCCAGCGCTCGGTCCTCCGCGACGGTGATGGCGACGGGAACATCCTGGGCAACGCCTCCGAGGAGCGCGTCGTGCATCTGGAGGTGGTTCGCACGCGAGGTGAAGTGGTCGAAACCTCGCTGTTGCGCGCCCATTCCGGCCCCGACGGCAACATCTTCCAGGATGCGGACAACCAAGTCTACAACATCGCATGGAACCGCACTCGCGGCGAGGACACGTTGCGCGTCCTGCGCCTGAGCCCCCTCGCCGGTGATACGCTCCTGTCCGGAGATGGAAAAACCACGCGCCTGCTGGCTGCGGAAGTCTATCGCAAAGGGCCGTTCGCCGTCCGCCAGGTCCAGGTCCAGGTGCGCGTGTCGGGTGCCGACACCCAGATCGTCCGGATCGAGGGTTCGGTGAGCTGGAACAACGGACGATATGAGACGTTTTCTGTCAAGGATCAGGACGGGGGACGCGTCGAGTCCGGCGATACCGCGATCCTGTTCCATCAGGTCCGCGCACCTTCCGACGACAGCGAAATCGTCCGCACCTTCGAGGCTCGTGTGCTTCCCGGAACCGGTCTGGGGCACGCCGACAACCTGGTGATCGCCATCGACGGCGAGGTCGAGCATCGCACGGGTCGACTGGTGCGGACGGTCTTCCACCTGGAAAGCCCCGACGGCATCCGCGGTGGTGAGACGCCGGTGAGCGGCTCCTTCTCGTGGGTCGGGACCTTGCGCGAGGGCGGCACCGTCTCGCTGGTTGGACAATTCACCCCGGAGGGTGTACGGGGCACATGGACCGATGCCGACGGAAAGGTCGTCGTCGTCGAGCCTTGAGTCGGGATCCCGAGATCCTACCGGCGCGCCCGACACGACCGGGCGCGCATTCTTCGTGAGTTCGTCCCGTTTGTGGAGCCTGGAATCCGAGCCGGATCAACGCAGGATTCGGACGACCCGACTGCCACCCGACGTGGCCAGGAGCCAGGCCCCGTCCGGGATCTCCTGGAGGGAAAGCCGAGCCGAACCGGAGCGGAGCTTCGCGCGACCCCAGGGGCGTCCGGCAAGATCCAGAAGGACGACCTCCCCCGTACCCGCTCCCTCGACTCGCAACACTTGACCTTCCCGCCAGGTGCGCAGTTCGGGGAGCAAGGTCCGCGGCACCACCGACGAGGCGGGGGGAATCCGGAGGACGGTGAGGGATTGGGATCGCTCCGACTCCGATGCCAGATGCGGGATTCCGTCGCCGTTCTTGTCTTCGGCACCGTACCCGTTGTCATTCAGTAGCACCAGGCCCGAATCGCCCAGCAGGTCCATGCCTTCGGGCTTGGTGGACGTCCACACCGACTGGGTGGACAGAAGGTCGGCCCAGCGCACGGAACGGGTGACCGGTGCGATGCCCGCCGAGG
This sequence comes from Fibrobacteria bacterium, assembly GCA_035913415.1. GTDB lineage: Bacteria > Fibrobacterota > Fibrobacteria > UBA5070 > UBA5070 > UBA5070. The sequence continues at coordinate 11,997 of JAMIIV010000074.1, forward strand.
TCCAAACCGCATCGGAGGGATCCAGTCCAATCTGTTCGAGGGTCTTGCCTCCCCAGGTCTTGCCATCCTTGGCGTCGCCGACGTCGTGTACGTCGGTCGCTGTGGCCAGATCGAATTCCACGAGGTCGATCCAGTACTTTCCGCCATCGTCCACGCCGTGCTCGATGGCCAGGAAGCGGGATTCACTCACGGCAACCAGATCGCCGATCTTGACTTCGCCTCCCAGTCGCCGACCGTTTTTCAGATCGGAGAGGTACACGTGCTCCCGCACTGCACCCGTTGCGGGGTCGAGCCACACCAGGCGGATCGCGCGCGAGTTCTTGGTGTCCGAATTGGGTGTGTGTGAAGGCGATTGCAGGATGGCGACCATTTTGCCCGAAGGGGTGGCCGCCACGGCTTCGAAACCGCGATTTTCGCGGCGATTGGCGAAGACTTTCGGGAGACCCTTGCCCGGGTACCACTCCCGTGAAATCCGGAGGTTGGAGCGTGCGATCTGCACCAGGGTGGGGCCCAGCTCGTCGGAGGCCACCAGGTCTCCGGAGGGCAGGAACTTGAGGGACTCGAAGTCGTAACCGTGTGCCACCGGGGTGATGGCCGCGGTGAGGTCGAGTACAGCGGAATCCAGGCGCCCCTGGAATGCGGGTTCGGCTTTCCCCGCTTTTGTGGAGGGGCGCCCCGTGGTGAAGAGGGTGGGGGATTCCCACGACCCAATGGAGTCGATCGAGACCACTTGCAAGGCATCGCCCTGCAAGTGGAACCGGACCAGCTTCTGGTGGTATCCGGGCAAGGCGATGATTTTGCCTTCCAGGCTGGTGGTCTGGAAGGCTGTGGCCAGACCGCGGTCATCCAAGGCCCAGAAGGTCGCACCGGTCGGGTCGGAGGGATCACGCGTCAAGGCCCCAAATCCGGACAACCTCAAGGGAATGTCCGAGCGAGGGTATGTCTTGGGGGTGCCGGATTTCTCGGCGGCGAAGGCCCAGACCGTGTCCCGTGTCCCTGCCGCGGCAAGCGAGGGCAATTCGGGAATGGGATAGGCGTGATCGAGGCTCCAGCCGAGGGCGCCTGTGGCAGGCAACAGGGCCAGAAGGGCCTTCGAGACCCGAGGTTTGCGCTGCATGGGCTGGCTTCCTTGGAGGGGGGCGAAATGCCTCCCGACGCGGAATCTAGCCCCGACGCCATCGGTTCGGATAGGGGTTTCTTCCCGAGCAACCCCGTCTTTGTTGCTGGCGATCCCAGGCAACAAAAACGGGGGGGTGGAGGTCAGTTCCTTGGTCTTTTCCCCGTGCATCCCCGCAGACGACCATCCACCCGCCACGACCGTCCGATTCCCCGCATTGGACCGGTCAGGCTACTCCCCATGAAGTGGAATCTACCGTGACCGGAGTCGAAAGGCAAGTGCGCATGTGTATCAATCTCAACTATTCCGGTGTGGAGTAATGCCGTGTGGGCGTGGCGGGGAGGTGCGACACCGTCTCCAGGCGTGCCCGAGCTGGTGGGCAGCTCTCCCGGTTCCATTCAACGATCCAGAAGGATGGCGATGACGTAGCAGGAGCTCGACGGTGGGTTGTACTCCAGGGCCCAATCGCCGCCGGGAGTGTACGCAAGGGGCGTTCGCAAGGTGAGGGAGCGTGTGGGATGGTGCCCCGCGCGGAATGGATCCTGGGTATTCTGATGTCTGGACAGAGCAGCGGGTGGAACCCCCTTCCGAACCGGGTGAGTGGAAGGACCAAGGGTCCGCTGTTCGAACGACCGACCGGGGTTTACCCCGGTCGGTCTCTTCGTATCTGGAAGGATCTCTGCCCGGATGTCGGCCGCTCGGCATACGCCAAGAATTCCCGCGACAAGGTGCGGGGTTCCGCCGTCCATCCATCGCGATGGGTGGACCCATACCGTTTCGGTCGTCGGCATCTCGCCGTGGCCTGTCGAGTCCCACGCGGCTGGTCTCGACAGGCTCGACCACCGCGACAGGCTCGACCATCGTGCGGTGCGACGACCCGATCGTCGGGCCTCCGGAGGTCTATCGAAACGGCATTGGGCCGAAAGGGACTCAGCCCAGGTCGAACCGGTCGCGGAGGCTTTCTCGTGCTTGGAGCAGGAGCTCGTGGTGGCGAGGCATCTTGGCGACCAGAGGATTGGTGCGAGTCTCGTCGTAGGAGCGTTCGGCCCAGAAGCGGGCCTGGAGCAGACCGATCCAGCGTTCCTCGTCGGCGATCCATCCTTGCTGGTAGGCAAGGACCATGGCGTCCT
>JAMIIV010000075.1:0-1050 GCA_035913415.1 Fibrobacteria bacterium
GCCGCCGCGAACCTGGCGACGATGGCCAGCCCGATGGGCACGGTCCACCTCACCGGCACGCGGGACGGCAAGTTCAGCTACAACACCCTGGTCTTTCTGCAGGGCTTCTGCGTCATGAAGCCCAACTATTGCCCGTTCGACGAGGTCAATATCGTGCACCTGGATTCGCGCCAGTTCGTGGCGCGCCTGCCGGATCGCGACAAGTTGATCGACGAGGACGTACAGAGAAAGCGGATCGATACCGAGTTGAAGGCCTGCTGGCGGCAGACGCTAGAGGCCGCCAAGGCCCAGCTTTCGCCCGAACGCTTCGTCGCAATCTATTACGCAGCGATGCGAGCTTGGGGACATTGGGATCTACTGAACGACCTCGACGTGCTGCCCGCCGAATTGTTCGATGAGATCGTCGACTATCCTATCCAGGACGACGACCGAAGCTATGTCCGGCAAGTTGCCGTAGCCCCCACCCGCCACGCCGTCGAAAGCGGCGCGGTGACCCTGGTCTCCCTCGACTGGTTGGACGACGACAACGCGGCGCGCTGGATGTTGGCCCGGGCCAAGGGCTATCTGCTCTTCGATTGGATCGGCCTGAGCTCCGAGCACTGGGCATGGCGCCACGTACGTTTCCTGGACCAGGAAACGGTGCAGGTCGAGGCGGTGTCCGAACAGGTCCGCGTCCAGTTGGAAGGGCGCTGGGTGTGGCCCACCGTGATCCTGTGCGAGGCCGTGCGCCTGCGCGCCGGCAGCAAGGTCGTCGAAGTCACCGACAAGGGCGTCTGCCACCATGGTGTCTTGTACATCCCGGACGGCGAGACCTCCGGCGAAGCGGTGCGGCAGGCCTCGTCCTTCATCGACGAGAACGACCAGTTCCTCGCTTCGGACCTGGACGCGGACCGCGACGCGCTGGCGGATCTCATCCGTCGCCTGCGCTCGGTCGATCCGGTGCAGACGCTGGACTCGCTGCTGCAGGAATTGCGGCTGGGCAGGTATCCCCTGCTGCACGGCAAGGCCTTCCAGGTCACCGTGGGGGTGGGTGCTGCGCCTGGCCATTCG
>JAMIIV010000076.1:0-41960 GCA_035913415.1 Fibrobacteria bacterium
GGCTCTTCACGGAAACGTGTGGGTAGCTTCGGATCCCTCGCTACCCTGTAGCGCCGACGCGAAGCCCCTTTTCGGCGCATTGGTTGGATGAGAAACTTGGCTCGATGACCGATCAGCCAGACACACCGGAAATCCAGCATATCAAGGACGCCTACCGCTACCCCGGATTCCGCCCCTTGGCACGGGTTCGTAGGCACCCCACCATCACTGAAGGCCGGGTCGTGACCCTGGTCCGGCGGGGGAAAAAAGACGGCCTGCGGTTGCTGTGGCAAGGTGTGCCGAACGTGGTACGACAGTCGGCGTCGGCTTGTTCGCGACCTGGATTGCGGGTCTTGGCGGGTCTGGCTTGATGTCGAGATCCGCCGCGTCGATTGCCCGGTGTGCGGCATGGTAAAGACGGAGACTTTGGCATGGCTTGCCAAGACTGGTCACCAGTCGGAACGATTCGTCCAGCGTGTCGGTCGCCGCTGTCGTGAGGCGAGCATTTCCTCGGTGGCCGAAGAGTTCGGGCTGCACTGGGAGACAGTCAAGAACCTGGATATCCAGTACATGCAACGGCAGTTGGCCGACCACCCGACCGAGCCGCCCCGCGTGATCGGTATCGACGAGATCTCGGTCCGCAAGGGGCACGAGTACCGGATCGTGGTGCACGACCTGGAGCGACGCCGTCCGATCTGGTTCGGTGGCGATGACCGCTCGATCAAGAGCATGGATCGGTTCTACGAAGCCCTTGGAATCGAGGTTTGCGGGGGAATCGAGATCGGCGTGATGGACATGTGGAAGGCCTTCGAACGATCCTTCCAGGCCCATTGCCCCAAGGGCAAGATCGCCTACGACCACTTCCACATTTCCCAGCACCTGGGACGGGCCATCGATGCGATTCGCCGCTCCGAGTACAAGCGCGTCGACAGCGACAAGCGCCGATTCATCAAGGGACAACGGTACAACCTCTTGTCCAATCGAGAGAACCTCGACCGGAAGGGACGCTTGGAACTGGAGCAACTCCTGAAGGCCAACGCGCGACTGAACAAGGCGTACCTGCTGAAGGAATCCTTCGACCAGTTGTGGACCTATCGGTCGGCAACGTGGGCACGCAAGTTCTTCGAAGGATGGAGGCGAAGCCTGAGGTGGCAGAGGTTGAAGCCACTGGAGGAGTTCGCGGCGATGATCGACCGGCATTGGGATGGCGTGGTCGCCATGGCTGGATTCGACGAGAAGATCCCGATGGGATTCGTGGAGGGCATGAACAACAAGATTCGCACCATCCAGAGGAGGGCCTACGGCATCCGGGACGAGGAGTACCTGAGGCTCAAGATCCTGACCACAGGCCTACCCCCATGGTAGGGCAGGGACAGGTCCCGTCAGGATTTCACCCACACGAAACCGTGAAGAGCCGGAAAAGGAATCGCGGCACATGGGCCGGAGCGGATGGGTGCTCCGCAAGTGTGAGGACAATCACGCATCCGCGGCGATCGACCCACATCGGGAGGGGGGTGCTGGAAGGGGGCGCGATCGAAGGGGGGATCGCTACATTCGGAGGTGTTGTCCCCCCGCGGAAGCCGTCCCCTCCAAACAAAGGATCCCGATGTTTTCGTCCCTCCGGTTCCCGGTTCTCTGTTTCCTGTCCTGCGCGTTGGTGCTTGGGGGATGCAACACCTCGCCGGCGCCATCGGCGACCGTCAACCAATCCGGCCCAGGCGCCGACTCCTCCCGGCCTCCCGTCGGGTCGGATCCGTCGCTCCCGGCTCTGGGGATCGACTCGTCGCTGGAGGCGCGGCGTACGCCGGATGCCCAGCTCAAGGCGGCTTTCGACAACAACACCTCGAACCTGCAGGTGCTGGTACGCGGGGTGGTCGACCGGCATCTGGCCGACGACCTCGAAGGCGACAAGCACCAGCGGTTCATCGTGCGCCTGTCCACCGGTCAGACGTTGCTGGTGGCCCACAACATCGACCTGGCGACGCGGGTTCCCGCGAGCTCGGTAGGCAAGGTCGTCTACCTGTACGGCGAATACGAGTGGAACGCGCAGGGTGGGGTGGTCCACTGGACCCACCGCGACCCCGATGCCCGCCACGAACACGGTTGGATCCAGTTCGAGGGCGTCCGGTACGAGTGATCGTCTGAGACGGAATCTGTCTATGAGGACGGGGCCATGTGCGGACGGATGATCGTGAAGATCGAGGGGAAGGCCTACTACAAGCAGTTCTCGTCGCAGGAAAACGGGTGGGACCTGGTGGTGGCGCCGGAACGCTACCAGCGCCTCGGGGACGACGAACCGGCGCGCGAAGTGCGGCCCACCGATCGCGTGGTCCTGCACCGGGTCCGCGACGGGGAGCTGGTCCCCGACGAGGCCTTCTGGACTCTGGTGCCCCCGTGGACGGAATCCGCCACGGCCCTGCGTGAAACCGGCGACGGCCCGCGCCTGGTCCCCCCGCCCCAGACACACTTCAATTCGCGCCGCGACACGTTGCTGAAGTCCCCGGGCTGGCGCCGCTTGCTGTCCACCCAGCGCGGTGTCGTGCTGGCCGACGCCTTTTTGGAGTGGTCGGACGAAGAGGCTCTCGCGGCAACGGGCGGAGCCAAGAATGTGGGACGCTTCGGACTGACTGGAAACCGCCTCATGCCCCTGGCCTGTGTCTGGAACGACATCCGGATCGGTGACCGCACGGTGACCACCTGCTCGGTGATCACCGTGCCCCCCAACGATCTCCTGGCCTCGCTCCCGCACCACCGCATGCCCGCGATCCTGCTCGGCTCGGCCCTGGGCTCCTGGTTGAGTCCCCACACTCCCGATCCGGAGCGCTGCTTGCAGACCACCCTGGGCGCGGATTTCGAGTCCACGATCCTCCCCGCTGCTGACTACGCCACCCTGGTCCCCGAAGCCCGCCCCGCGCGCCGCCTCCCCCGATCATCTGCCAAGCCTCGGCTGCCGGATCTGTTCTCCTGAGCCAAGCCGAGCGTGCTCTTTCTCGTGGTACTTTTGGTCCCGACCCCTCCCTCCTGGTGCGGCAGGGAATCGGGAAGATCGATCGACGGGTGGGGGGGATGATGACGAGATTTGTTGAAACCAAGCACGTCGAGTACAAGCGGGAGTTGACCGAGGGGTTCGAGAAGGAGGTCGTCGCCTTCCTGAATACGACCGAAGGCGGCCATCTCTGGATTGGCATCGACGCAGCAAAGGACTTGGTCGTGGGCGTTCTTGATCCCGACCTGCTGCAATTGCAGGTCAAGGATCGGATCCGGCACAACATCGCGCCCTCGGCGATGGGGCTCTTCGACGTCTTGACAGAATCTGTTGATGGAAAGATCGTCGTCAAGGTCACCGTCGCGGGCGGACCCGAGAAGCCGTACCACCTGCGCAAATGGGGGATGTCCGAGAAGGGTTGCTTCTTGCGGGTGGGCAGCGCCTCCGAGCCGATGTCCGCGCGCATGATCGAGACGCTCTTCTCGCGGCGTTCGCGCAATTCCTTGGGCCTGCTGCGCTCTCCACGGCTCGACCTCGGGTTCGAGCAGTTGCGGATCTTCTACCAGGAATCGGGGTTCACTCTCAACGACCAGTTCGCCGCCAACCTCGAACTGTTGGGGCCTGATGGTGCCTTCAACTATGCGGCCTACCTGCTTTCTGATACCAACGGCCTCTCGATCAAGGTGGCGCGCTACCGAAGCACTTCGCGTGTGGATCTGATCGAATCCCACGAGTTCGGTTACTGCTGCCTGGTGAAGGCGTCCAAACAGGTGCTTGATCGCCTGGACCTCGAAAATCGCACCTTCACCCGCATCACCCCGAAGGAGCGGCTGGAGCGGCGTTTGCTCGACCCCACCGCCGTGCGCGAAGCGGTCATCAATGCGATGGTCCACAACGACTACACCCATGAGGTGCCGCCCAAGTTCGAGCTGTTCTCCGATCGTCTGGAGATCACCTCGGCGGGAACGCTTCCGCAGGGGTTCTCGCGGGAGGAGTTCCTCTCGGGCTACTCGGTGCCGCGCAACAAGGAGCTAATGCGGGTATTCAAGGACATTCATCTGGTGGAACAACTGGGTTCCGGAGTGCCGCGCATCCTGCAGGCCTACGACGCCTCGGCATTCCACTTCACCGAGAACTTCCTGCGGATCGTGCTACCCTTCGCCGAAGGCTACACCCCAGATAGCACGGAGCCCTCCGCCAGACCGGACGCGACCCAGCAAGTCACCCAGCAAGTCACCCAGCAAGTCACCCAGCAAGTCACGATGTTGCTCGGGGTCCTGCAGGAGGCGATGAGCCGGGAGGAACTGCAGGAGCGTTTGCAATTGAAGGATCGGAACTCCTTCAACGCCTTGTATCTGCATCCCGCCCTCGAAAGGGGGCTGGTGGAACGAACCATCCCCGAAAAGCCCAACAGCCGGATGCAGAAGTACCGCCTAACCGAGGCAGGGAAGAATACCCGGCGGATGGCGAGCGAGCACGCATGAGGGCCGGCGCCCCTGCCGACGTCCAGGATGAGAGCTAACCCCATCTGCCACCCCGGTCGTGCCCACAGGTAAACCTTGCCACCCCAGCACGCCCCCCGATCGCGTACGCGCAGGTACGCTGAGGGGGGCGCAAGGGGAGTATGCGCCCCGAGATGACCGTCAGCCCCCGTCGGCCTCGCGCGTCCATTGGAACCATCCCAGATGCCCCGCGATCGCCGAGCGCACCGCGATGGCCACCTGCAGCGGCAGGGCCCAGAGGCAGTGGGGGAACAGCTCGCGCAGCATGTGGAAGCGCCAGCCGGCCACCAGCAGGAAGACGATGTCGATGGGAAGTTTCAGGGCCCAGGGAGCCCACCAGAGCCAGGCGGGGGTGTCGCCGGCCAGGACCGGGATCCAGCCCACCAGAAGCCACGACCACCACAGGAAGATGCCGATCAGGAAGGCCACGTACCCGGGGCTTTCGTAGCGCGATCCGTTGGAGGCCCAGCGGGCGCGCTGGTTGAGCACCTGCGCCCAGGTTTCGGCGGGGTGGGTGCCTACGGAAGCGGTGGGGTCCCAGGCGTAGGCGGGGCGGCCCCCGGCGCGGACCATGCGGTGCACGAGCATGTCGTCGTCGCCGGAGACCAGACCTTCCATGCCGCGGAAGCCGCCCGCGGCCTCGTAGACGGTGCGCCTGTAGGCCAGACTGGGGGCCGAAGCGAGGAAGGGGCGGCCGAGGGCGAATCCGGCGGCTTCGGCCGCCACGAAGGACAGGACTTCCAGGCGCTGGTAGCGGTGGCAGGCGCAGCCGTCGCCCAGGATGTGTTTGGGGCCTTGTACGATGTCGACCCCGTCGCGGAAGGTGCGAGCCAGGGTCGAGAGCCAATGCGGCGGTGGCAGGCAGTCGGCGTCGGTGGTCGCCAGGATTTCGTGACGGGCCTCGGCCATGCCGCGTGCCAGGGCGCGCTTCTTGGGGCTGGGAACAGCCTCTTCGTCGGGGGAGATGGACACCAGGCGGAACCGGGGGTCGGCCTCGACGAACTCCTGCACGATGGCTGCCGTGCGGTCCTGGCTGCGATCGTCGACGCAGATGACCTCCCAGGGGCCGGTGTAGTCCTGGGCGCGGATGGCCTCGAGGGTGGCGCGCACGCCGGATTCCTCGTCGTGCATGGGGACGACGAGGGAGAGCGAAGGATGGCCGTCCCCTTGTGGGCGTCGCAAACGCAGGAGTCCGACCACCAGGAAAACGAGGAATCCGGCATACAGGACTGTGCCGGCAAGGGCCGGAAGAGCGGCAAATAGCGTGAAGTGGATCACGCAAGTCCCTGTGGCACAACGATATTTGTGCGGTAGCTCACAATTTCCCGTCCTTCCGCACACCGGGCATTGAATCGGGGCGGAAGCCGAATGTAGACTCACATCGACAAGTTCCCCCCTGTTGGAGGCCCGATCCATGAACGCTCTTACCCGTTTCGCCGCGACCCTGGCCCTGTCCCTCGCCGCCACTCCGTTCGCTCAGGACTGCCAGGAGGGGGTCGACTGGACCGCTCGTGTGGTGTGCGCCAAGGGCATCGGCGCCGTGAACCCCAAGCAGCCCCAGGCCGCGGCCCGCCCCGGCGCCATCCGCAGCGCCCAGATGGTGGGACTGCGCAACGCCATCGAGCTGGTGAAGGGCGTGGCCATCACGTCCAACACCACCATCGCCAACTCGATGACGGAAAACGACCAGGTCAAGTCGAAGGTCGAGGCCTACGTGAAGGGCTTCCAGTTCAGCGCCCCCCACTACATGGACGACCTCACCGTCGAAGTCTTCGTGAAGATCCCTCTGGACGGCATCGCCGACATCGTGTTGCCCCCCACCATCCTGGCCGTGCCATCGGTCACCTCCTGGGGTGAGCCGACCGAAGTGAAGGGCGCCGCGCCGCTGCGCTCCACCGTCTACACCGGCCTGGTGGTCGATGCCCGCGGTCTGGGTGTGATGCCCGCGTTGGCCCCGCGTGTGCTGGATTCCGAAGGCAAGGAAATCTACGGCGCGGCCGTGGTCAGCCGCGACTGGGCCATCAAGAACGGCATGGTCGGATACGCCAAGACGGTCGACGGCGCCCGTGGCCTCAAGGACCGCATCGGCGACAATCCCGCCGTGATCAAGGGTGTCCGCGCCGAAGGCGCCTCCAAGACCGATCTGGTCCTCTCGGCCGACGACGCCGCGAGCCTGCGCAGCGCCACCCAGAACCTCAAGTTCCTGAACGAAGCGCGCGTCGTCTTCGTCGTCGACTGATTCCCAACTTCCCCGCCCAGATCCGGAGCCTTCCCATGCTGAAGACCAGAGTCCTTCCCGTCCTTGCCTTGATTCCCCTTCTTTTCACCGCCTGCGGCCCCAAGCGCAAGTCGGCGGGGCTGATGGACGATCCCCGCACCCACACCGAACGCGGCAAGCAGTACTACGATCGCGGTGAGCTCGAACGCGCCGACAAGGAATTCACCCTGGCCCTGGAGCTCGACAAGAAATACGCGCCGGCTCTGGCCGGGCAGTCGATGGTGCTGGCCAGCCAGCGGATGTACGACAAGGCCATCGACAAGGCCGACGAGGCCATCGTCCGCTCCGACAAGCTCCCCGACGGCTGGATGGCCAAGGGTTGGGCCATCTCCCTGAAGAACCGCGGCTCCAAGGACGAAGATTGGGTGGACGATGCCGAGCGCATGTTCTCCAAGGCCCTCGACCGCGACCAGAAGAGCGGCGAGACCTGGTACCGCTTGGGCATGGCGCGCCAGTGGGGCTTGAAGTTCCGCGATGCGGGAGACGCCTTCCGCAAGGTGCTGGAAATCAACGGAGCCTACACCACCCTGGCCGACGAGGCTTGGGCACGGATCCAGAAGATCGAGCGCGCCGCTCCCGGCACCCGCGTGGGCAAGAAGATCGCTCTGGTGGATTCGATCACCCGTGCCGACGCCGCTGCGCTGTTCATCGCGGAACTGGAACTGGATCGCATCCTGGCCCGCACTCGCGGAGCCCAGGCCGACACCGGTTTCAAGGCTCCCCCCGTGGCCACCGTGGACACCATCAAGGTCGTGACCTCCGTGGTTGCCAAGGACATCGACGGCCACTGGGCCCGCAACTTCATCGAAGACGCCGTGGGCCTGGGCATCCGCGGGTTGCAGGTCTACCCTGACCGCACCTTCCACCCCGGTGACGCCCTCACCCGCGCCGAATTCGCTTTCCTGGCCGAAGACGCCCTGATCGCCGCTTTGGGCGACAAGAAGATCGCCACCAAGTACATCGGCAGTTCGTCGCGTTTCTCGGATGTCGCGGGCGGTTCGCCGTATTACAATGCGATCTGCAACGCCGTCGACAAGAACATCATGGACGGCAACGCCGACGGCTCCTTCGGGGCCGTCAAGCCGGTGTCGGGCGCCGAAGCGCTCCTCACCATCCGCCTGATCAAGGAGCTGCGCAAGTGATTCTCCGTCTTCTCCTGGTGCTCCCCCTCCTGTTGGCCGGACTCGTCCGGGCGCAGGACATCACGGTCGAGGCCGACGGCTTCGGGCCCACGATCGAAGCCGCCACCCGCGCCGCCAATCGTGCGGCCGTGGAAAAGGGCATCGGGACGGTCCTGACTTCCGCCACCGAGATCCAGGACTTCCAGGTGAAGAAGGATCTGGTGCTTTCGCGCACCGAAGGCATGGTCAAGTCGTCCCAGGTGCTCTCCCAGGATAAGGGCCCCGACGGTGCGTGGCAGGTGAAGGTGCGCGCGGTGGTCTCCAAGGCCCAGATCGACAAGGATCTGGCTGCCTTGGGAATCTTGCGCATGCAACTGGACAACCCCCGGATTGCGGTTCTGATCAACGAGCAGATCTTGGGCAAGACCGTGGTGGACGGCATGATCGAGGCGCGGGTTCTCGAGGCGTTTCGCATCCGCGAGTTTGAAATCGTCGAGGCGACCAATGAGCTGCAGGTCAAACGTGCCTCGCAGGTCTCCCTGGCCACCGGTGGTGATGCCAAGGCCGCTGCGGCCTTGGGGGCCGAACTGGGTGCCGAGGTGATCATCCTGGGGTCGGCGGTCGCGACGGAATCGGACATGTCCGCCAATCCGTACTTTCAAGGAACGGGAATGAAATCGGCGGGTGGAACGGTGGCTCTGAAGGCTGTCGAGGTCTCCACCGGAGCCATCTTGGCCAACCAGACCTCCGATGGCGCGATGGTGAATCCCAATCCGGTCATTGCTTCGAACAAGGCCTTGGAAAAGGCGGCGATCGATGTCCTCGAGAAGAAGGGATTCATCGATCAACTCCTGAAGTCCTGGCGCAACCAGGTGAACAACGGAACGGTGCTGCGGGTGCGGGTGCGCAACATCCCCAACTACGCCGCCGCCCAGATCATCCAGGAAGAGCTGAAGGTGGACGCCGTTTCGGTGGTGCGCCGCAAGATGGCCGATGGCGTGTTGTTCATCGATGTGACGTGGCGCGGCACCGCCGACGATTTCTGCGCCGCCGTCGACGGTCGCAAGGTCAACAAGGAGCGCAACAAGCTCGCGGTCACCTCGGCCGAAGGCAAGGACGTGGTACTGGAAGTGAAGTGACGCCGAGGGCCTCGGAAGCGCGGGGCCGGACGCGGCATGGAACACGAAGGCGATCGCACCGTTGGTGCGGTCGCCTTTTTTGTGGTGCCGTGGTACAATCGATCCCAGTCCGATTGCTGCCTCTGGAGGCTCAGGTATGTCCGTCTTCGCCAAACTCGCTGCTTTGCCCATGATCGTCGCCGCCTGTGATCCCGGCCCCGTCAACGCCGTGAAGGGGTTCTACCGGGCGGTCGCCTCCGACAAGTTCATCACCGCCGCGGAGCATCTCCCCAAGGATGTGCGCGACCGGGGCGAAGCCTTCCTGGATCCCAAGCTCGCGTTCCAGCGCGACGAGATCTCCCGCTGCGGAGGCCTCAAGTCCCTGGACATCAAGCTGACGAAGCCCGAAGGCCAGGATTCCCTGCGCACCGGGTCGGTGGTCCTGAGCTTCAACGGGGCCTGCGATCCCCGCGAAGACATCCTGACGGTGGCGCGCGACGAACGTGGCTGGAGACTGCAACTGCCCTGGTGGTGAGCGAGTCCGTCCCGATGGTCGAACCCCGTCCGGTGGCCTGTCGAGACCGGCGCGGTGGGTCTCGACGGGCTCGACCAACGGGCGGGCAGGACCACCGGAGATCCGCTCCCACCGGACAGCGACCAACAGGCACCGGCCCGTCTCCTGGAGGGGTTATCTTGGGCTCCATGTCCTTCTCCCTCGGAGCGGCAGTGGCCGCACGCACGCGTCAAGTCGGCAACAACGTCTGCTTCGGGCTCGATCCGGTCCTGAACCGGCTTCCCCTGGAGGGCCAGCCCCACGAAACCGTCGAGCGCTTCGGCTTGGGTTTCCTCGAGGCCTGCCTCAAACGCGGCGTGTTGCCCGCGGCGCTCAAACCCAACGCGGCCTACTACGAAAACCTCGGCCCTCTGGCGGTCGCCTCGCTGGAGCGCGTGTGTCGTGCCTGGGCCGAAGCCGGGGTGCATGTGGTCCTGGACGCCAAGCGCGGCGACATCGGTCGGTCCTCGGGCTGTTATGCCGAGGCTGCTTTCGGACCCTTCCACGCCAGCTCGGTCACGGTTGCCCCCTACATGGGCCGCGATTCCGTCGAACCGTTCCTGGAAACCCCGGACAAAGGCGCATTCCTTCTGTTGCGCACCTCCAATCCGGGAGCGCGCGACTTCCAGGATCTGGTGATCGAAGGCAAACCCCTCTACTTGCACGTGGCCGAAACGGCTTTGGGCTGGAAGGGTTCCGAGAAGCTGGGTTTTGTCGTGGGGGCCACCGCCCCTGGTGAGTTGGAGACCATCGCCGGCTGGTTCGCCGCGCGTGGATCCAATGCGCCCTTCCTGATTCCGGGCGTGAGCGTGCCAGGTGTGAAGGGCGGCCAAGGCGGCGGCATCGACGAGGTGGTCCGACGCCTGCGCGCTGGCGGACTGGATCCGTGGGGGCACTTGGTGAACGCGAGCTCGGGCCTGAACTTCGCTTGGGAGCGCGACGGCGACAAGTCGCGCTGGGCCGAGGCGGGCGCCGAGGCGTTGGAGCAGTTGGCGGGCGCCGCAGCTCTCTGACGCGCGCCGGCGCGGAAGAGCGTCGAGCCCGCTGGTCGATCCCGGTGGTCGAGGCTCTCGACCACCGGATATCGGATCTCAGGGGCGGATCACGGTCCCGCTCCAGAGGCTTTGGCCGTCCTGTCGCACATTCACGATCCAGGCGCCTCGGGTCAGCGGCGACAGGTCGGCGCGGCCTTCATGGACGTGCAGACGGGTGGTGCGCCCGCGCAGGTCGGTGGCGGTCACGGACCCCGTTGCGACGACACCCAGCTCCAGATGGTCTCCGACCACCTTTAGGTCGTGGTGGACTCGGGCTTCGGTGGATACGGGGGTGATGGCACCCACCAGGGTGATGTCGGGTTTGGGGGCCTTGTCCACACCGGCGCCCAGCCAGAAGCCCAGGTGTGGAGGCTGGTTGTAGGCGACGTTCTGCCAGGCGATGCCGGCCCGGTAGATGGGGTCGTGCATGAGGGTGTACAGGCGGTGCGTGGTGGGGATCGTGGTCGTGTAGAGGAGCAGCGCCGAATTGTCGTTTTGGCGCAGGATCAGTTCTTCGCGCCAGTCGCCGAAGAGATCGGCCGACAACACGGGGTTGGACTTGGTCGTGTTGTTGGTCCAGCCCACGTACGGTCCGTACCGGTCGTCGGTGCTCACCAGTCGTCCGTTCTTCCAACTGTCGATCTTCAAGGGGCTGGGGGTGGTGCCGATGGCGTCCAGGAGTTCGTCCTGGAGGTCGCCGTCCCAGTAGATACGGAAATTGACGCTGGGCTTGCTGGTGGAGAGCTGCGTGCCGGTGGCCGAATAGAGATTGGCGGCCGACGACCACATCTCGTGGCCGGGTGTGGCAGGGTCGATGTCGGCGGCCAGGCCGCGGCCGTTGTCGGTTCCTGTCAGGGTGCCCCAGATGATCTTGCCGGTCCTGGCTTCGTGCAGTTCGTACCCGTAGGCGGATCCGGTTTCCTCGTGGACTTCCCAGACCTCCAGCCCCGGGTGGTTGGGATCCAGATCGCCCAGGTGCATGGCGTCGCCGTGTCCCAGGCCGGTGCGGTACATGAACTTGCCGTCGTGGTCGATCGCGCAGGAGCCCTGCAGGATCTCGTCCTTGCCGTCGGAATCGACGTCGCCCACGGACAGATTGTGGTTGCCCTGGCCGTAGCATTCGGCACCCGAGGTGGGAGCGTTGTAGTACCAGCGCTGGGTGAGGGCGGTTCCGTTCCAGTCCCAGGCCGCCAGGGCCATGCGACCGTAATAGCCGCGCTGCATCACGGCGCTGGGCTTGACGCCATCGAGCCAGGCGGCGGCGGCCAGGAAACGATCCACACGGTTGGTGGTTTCGGTGGATTTGCCCCAGCCGTTGGCGGGGTCGCGTCCGGGGTTGTAGGCCACCGTGGCCAGTTCCTTGCCGTCGGTGCCGCGGAAGATGGTGAGGTATTCCGCTCCGGAGGTGACGAAACCCGAGCCATCGCGGAAGTCGGAGGCGTCGTTGTCGGAAGCGGCAGGACCCTTCGAAAGGAATGCCCCGGTGCCGTCCTTGGTGCCGGGAGCGGTCTTGACGATCATCTCGGCTTTGCCGTCGCCATCGAAGTCGGCGACGACGAACTGCGTGTAATGGGCGCCGGCGCGGATGTTCTTGCCGAGGTCAACGCGCCAAAGGCGCTTGCCCTCGAGGGTCATGCCGTCGAGGTACACGTTGCCGGTGTAGCCCGACTGCGAGTTGTCCTTGGAATTGGAAGGATCCCACTTCAGGACCAGGTCCCACTTGCCGTCGCCATCGAGGTCACCGGCGCTGCCGTCGTTGGGGGAGTAGGTGTAGGCTTCACCCGATGGGGTGGTGCCAGCGGCCGGAATGCTCAGGGGTACGCGTTTGGTCAGCTCCGCCCACGGAAGGGTTTCAGGAGACAATGCGACCTCCTGACCGCCGATCACCGTCTTGACCACGTATTTGCTGGTGGCGGTGCCCGACGCGTCCTGGTAGTTGGTGGCGCCGGTGATCACGCTGGCATTGAGCTTGACTCCATCGCGGTAGAGGTTGAATCCGGTGGCGGCGGTTTCGGTGCCCAGAACGCGCCAAGAGACGAATACGCCGCTGGCGACCTTCACGGCGACCACACCCCGATCGAGGTTCTCGAGCTGGCGAGCGGCGAAGGCGGGGAGGGCCCCCAAGGCGACCAGGCCGGCCAAAGCGGCGGAGCGGGTGTGGTGCGTGTCCATGCGTGTACCCCTATCGGTGCGACGAACCGGAATGGGCAGCGCGTGGCGGATGCCCCCCGGGTGTGTCGTAAGAGGATAGACGAAGATGGGCGCGGGAAGTTGCGGTTGCCCTCACAACCTGTTGAACGTGCTTCAACACGGAAAAACCCCGCTCCGCAGGACATGCGGGCGGGGAGGGAAGGCCCCACTGCTTCGCGATGCGGGATCAGGGGCGCACGAAGGTGCCTCGGTTGTGGGCGCCGGAGGCATCGCGCAAGTCCAGCACCCACATGCCGGAGTTCAGGCTCCGCAAGTCGAGGGTGTTGCCCACTTGGGTCAGGTGGTGGGTACGCCCGTTGGGAGCCGTCGCTACGGCCTCCAGGCCGATGCCCAGGCCCAGAGCCTCCAGGTCGAGCAGGTCGCCAGAGATTCGGAACGCGGCCCGTGGGGGCAAGGAGACGGACACGGGGGGAGTGGGAGTGCCCACCAGCACGATGTCGGGTTTGGGGGCCTTGTCGATGCCGGCACCCAGCCAGAAGCCCAGGTGCGGAGGCTGGTTGTACGCGGCGTTCTGCCAGCTCATGGCCAGCCGGTAGACGGGGTCGTGGGCCAGGGTGTAGAGGCGATGGGGGGTGGACGTGGTGGTGGTGTGCAGGTACAGGTTGGCGTCGTCGTGCAGGATCACTTCTTCACGCCAGTCGCCCAGGATGTCGCCGCTGAAGTTGGGGGTGGACTTGGTCCCGTTGCAGGAGGCCCCCGTGAGGGTGATCAGGCGCGTGGTGCCGTTGCCGGTCCATTTGTCGAGCCTGGTGCCGTCCAGGAGTTCGTCCTGCAGGTCGCCGTCCCAGTAGATGCGGAAGTTCACGCTGGGTTTGGCGGTCGACAGTTGTTTGCCCTTGCAGGAGTAGATGCCCGCACCGGCGGACGACCACATCTCGTGTCCGGGGCTGGCGGCGTCGATGTCGCCGGACATGCCGCGCCCGTTGTCGGAGTCGTAGTTGGTGCCCCAGAGGATCTTGCCGGTCCGGGCGTCGTGCAACTCGTGTCCGTAGGCCACCCCCGCGTCTTCGTGGACTTCCCAGACTTCCAGGCCCGCGTTGTCGGGATCGAGGTCGCCGAAGTGGATGGCGTCGCCGTGGCCCAGGCCCGTGGTGTACATGCCCTTGCCGTCGTGGTCGATGGCCGCCGCGCCCTGGACGATCTCGTCGAACCCGTCGCCGTCGATGTCGCCGGCCGAAAGGTTGTGGTTGCCCTGGCCCCGATAGGAAGCATTGTTGTCGAAGGCCCAGCGCTGCGTGAGAGTGGTGCCGTTCCAGTCGTAAGCGGTCAGGGCCATGCGGGTGTAGTAGCCGCGCTGGAAGACCATACTGGGCTTCTTCCCATCCAGGTAGGCGTTGGTCGCCAGAAAGCGATCCACGCGGTTGCCGTAACCGTCGCCCCAGCCGCTGACGGTGCCGCGGGCGGGTGTGTAATTGGCGGTGGCCATCTCCTTGCCGGTGAGACCGTTGAAGATCGTGACGTATTCGGGTCCGGTGAGGATGTACCCGCCGGTGGTGCGGTAGTCGGAGGCGTCGTTGTCGGAGGCGGCCGGGCCCTTCGAGAGGTAGGTGCCCGAGCCGTCCTTGGTGCCCGGTGCGGTCTTGCACGCCACCTCGCCTTTGCCGTCGCCGTCGTAGTCACCGGCCAGGACCTGCGTGTAGTGCGCACCGGCGCGGATGTTCACTCCCAGGTCGATGCGCCACAGACGTTTTCCGTCCAGCTCGTAGGCGTCCAGGAACACCTTGCCCGTGTAGCCGGACTGGGAGTTGTCCTTGGCGTTGGAGGGGTCCCACTTCACGAGGAATTCCCACTGGCCGTCACCGTCCAGATCGGAGATGGTCATGTCGGAGGGAGTGTAGGTGGCAGTGGTGCCATCGGGCATGGTCGTCGCCGCGGGACGCTGCAGGGGGATCTTCAGGACCTGGCTGGCCCAGGTGGTCGCGGCTCCGCCCACGGCCTGTTCCGCTCCGTTCAGCACGGGGCGCACCGTGTAGGTGGAGGTGCCCGTGCCGGTGGCGTCCACCAGGTTGGTGGCGCCGGTGATCGGGGCGGTGTTGATCTTGGTGGTGCCGCGGTAGAGGTTGAATGCCAGCCCGGCAGGATCGGTGCCCAACACGCGCCACGAGACGAAGACGCCTCCCGTGACCTTCACGGCCACCAGGCCGCGATCGAGGGATTCCATCTGGCGGGCGGCGTCCGCCGGGGAGACAGCAAGGGAAACGACCGCCAATGCGATGGCGGTCCGCAGGAGTCTGCAGTCCATGACCTGACCTTTGGTGAGAGGGCGAGCGAGGAAGCGGCACGAGGGGTGCCGGACCACTGGGAATGACGATACCGGCGAAACCCGCCCAGGGGGGAGGCGTTGGGAGACTCCGGTGTTGAAGACGGTTCAACGTTGAAGTCCGTTCAACGGATCGTGGTGGGAACTCCACGCGGGACGGGTCTGGCGGGGCGACCTTCGAATGGCCTCTTCCGGTGGAAGGGCAGATCCTCACCCGGAGCAGAGCATGAAGAGGTTCGTCGCATTCGCGGGCTTGGTCTTGGCCACCTTGGCGTTGGCCCGGGCGCAAGCCGTCCAGAGGATCGTGATCATCGGTGATTCGACCGTGTCCACCTACGCGGGCTCCAAGTACCCGTGGGCGGGATGGGGGCAGGAGCTCGCGTTGTTCTTCAAGAGCGGCACCGTCACGGTGGTGAACAAGGCTGTGGGAGGTCGCAGTTCCAAGTCGTTTGTGACGTTGGGCCAGTGGGAGGGCACGCTGGCCGAGTTGAAGACCGGCGACATCCTGATGATCCAGTTCGGGCACAACGACCGCACGTTCTCTGACACGGTCCGCTACGCCGACACCGCCACATACCGCAAGTACCTGACGAAATATGTCACCGAAGCCCGAGCCAAGGGCGTGCACCCGGTCTTCGTGACCCCGGTGAACATGAACACCTGGAGCAGCGCCGGGGGACGGCGCGTGTTCACCGAAGGCGCCAACGACTACCGCGGCGCGATGATCCGCGCCGGAGCCAACCTGAAGGTTCCCGTGCTGGACCTGGAGCTGAAGTCCAAGACCCTGATGGACAGCTGCACCAGCGCCTATCTCGCCAAGTTCAACTTCATGGGGCTCGACGCGGGGGAATACCCCAACTACGCCACCGGTTACGCCGACGGCACCCATTTCCAGGAGATGGGCGCCCTGGCCAATGCGCGGATGGTCACCGAAGAAATCGCCTGCCAGCCCAACGACAGCATCCTGAAACTTCTGGCACCGCTTCTGGCCCCCACCTACGCGGTGTCGGTGAAATCGACCCTGCCCAGTGGCGACACCCTCACACGCTCGACGCGCCTGCCGGCGGGAGCCACCGTGACGGTGAAGATCAAACCTGCCAAGGGCAAGACCTTCAAACATTGGCTGGACGAGAAAGGGGTGGTCCGCACCACCGGGAAGCGCCTGACCTACGTGCAGGACACCTCCAACCACGCCTTCGTCGCCATCTACGACGGGGTCACGGTGGAAGCGACGAAAAACGTCCCCGACGCGACGGGTCTTCGCGCCCGCAAACTGGGCTCAAGCTGGGGTTTGCAGTGCGACCGCGATGCTGGAGAGGTGGTGGTGCGCGATGCCCGTGGTGTGGCGATCCGGCGCACGCGATCCTTGGATTCGAACCATCGCTTCGATCTCGGAGGGCTTCCCGCCGGTTCGTACGTGGCGACCTCGGTCACGCTCGGGTCCACCATCGGTTTCACGGTCCGATAGAGGGCAATGCCATGAACCCCGTTTCCATTCTCGGCTCGAGCCTCCTGCTGCTGGTGTCCGCACCTTGGGCCACCCTGGCCACCACCAAGGTGTTCGGAAGTCACATGGTGTTGCAGCGTGGCGCCCCCATCCCTGTCTTCGGGACCGGAGCTTCCGGCGAAGCCGTCACCGTGACGCTGGGCACGGCGTCGGTGAAGGCAACCACCGGGGCCAACGGGGCCTGGAAAGTCCTGTTGCCCACCATGGTCGCGGGAGGTCCGTACACCATGACGATCAAAGGCACCAACACGATCACCTACACCGACGTGATGGTGGGAGAGGTGTGGCACTGCGCGGGCCAGTCCAACATGGATACCCGCATGGCCTACTCGGAATACCCCAACCTGGCGGATTCCATCAGGACCGCCAATTACCCCAAGCTGCGTTACATCACGATGCGCCAACCGGGGCAGACCATCCAATGGCAGCAGGTGAGCCCGACCACCGTGGGGGCCATGTCGGCCACCGGGTATTTCTTTGGCCGCCACCTCCTGGATCGCCTGGGGGGTGTCGCGGTGGGCATCGTGAATACGTCGGTGGGGGGCACCACCATCCGGCAGTGGCTCGACCCCGTGACCTTGGCCGCCACTCCCGATCTTGCCACCGACGACTTGGCGGGTGTGATGTACGATGCCTGGATCAAGCCGGTCGAAGGCTACGGGGTGAAAGGGACCGTGTGGCTGCAGGGCGAAAACGATGCGTCGTCGTCGGCGCTGGTGGGGGCGTATGGCCGACGCTTGGCCAGCATGATTCCCGGATGGCGCAAGGCTTGGAACCAACCCGACATGCCGTTTTTGGTCGCGGGACTGTGCCACAAAGGGGGGCGGCAGGTCGCTGCGGGCGAGGCCTCCAACCAGGCGCTGGTCCGGGAATTCCAGCGTGGGGTCACCGACACAATGAGGCTGGCGCACCTGGCGGTGCTGGTCGATCTGGGCGACGACGCCACCTGGCATTATCCGCAAAAGCCCCAGGCGGGAGCCCGGTTGGGGTTGCTGGCACGCGGAGCCGTCTACGGAGAGAAGGACCTGGTGCATCTGTCGCCGCGGCCGCGTCAGGCCTTCAAGCGGGGCTCCACCCTGGTGATCCCCTTCGACGCACGCGGGTCCAGTCTGAAATTGTCGTCGGGGACCACCCCCTCGGGATTCCAGGTGGCGGGTGCCGACGGCAAATGGAGCTGGGCCTCCACGGCATCGCTGAAAGGCGACACGGTGTTCCTGACCACATCGGTGGCCACACCCACCCAGGTGCGTCACGCCTGGGCCAACCAGCCGATCATGAACCTCTGGAGTGCCGCGGGATTGCCAGCCACGCCTTTCCAGATGGCCCTCTCCTCGGGTCCTGTGGGAGTGGAACCGCGCTCGGAGTCCCTCTCCAGCCGTCCTGCGGGCGTCGTCGGGTTCCCGCGCCTGGGGGAGAGCGGGGCGCATGACCTGCTTGGGCGGCGGAGCCTCGTCCCGGATCGTTGAACGCGATTCAACGGAGCCTGCGCCGCTGGCTCTCCGGGATGCGAGAATCAGCGAGTAGTATCCATTTGTGGGGGTCCCGAGCATGCATCGAACCTGGGGAGCGTTAGCCGTCCTGTCTGCCGTCGGGCTCGTCGCTTGTGGCGAGCAGCGCGTGGCGGGGGGCAACACCTCCGAGACCCCCAACACGGTCACGGGCATTCTGGTGGACACCGTGGGCAGGCCGCGCGTGGGGGATACCGTGATCCTGCGCCCCGCCCGCTGGACATCCGACGACCACGCCCCGGGAGATGGCCGGTCGTCGCAGGTGTGGACCACCGTCACCGATTCCGCTGGCCGCTGGGTGGTGATGGGAATGGCTTCGGGGGCCTGGGTGATGGAGTGCCGCAACGGCGAGTTGGGGCGTCTGGGCCCGGCGGTCACGGTGGGTTCCGACCGCCCGTTCATCGCCATGCGCACCGACACCGTCCATCGCAGGAGCCATGTCGCCGGGGCCTTCGCGGCCGGGACGTTCCGGCGCGGGGCCCGAGCCAGGGTCTCCGTGTACGGGACGGACCTGCAGACCGACGTCGATTCCCTGGGGCGTTTCCGATTGTTGCGCGTTCCTTCGGGACCCATGCGCCTGGTGGCGCACGTGCGGACGGATTCCGGAGAGTCGCGTGCCGAAGACGAATTCGTGTTGCCTCCGCGCGACACCTTGCCACCAAGGGTGCTTGTCCCCACCAGCTTCGCAGAGGAGGACTACGACTCGTGGCCCAGCCGCAAGGCGGGTCGACTGCGCTTTTCGGGGGTCGGTGGCTACGTGCTGGAGTCCACCCAGGAGACGGTGCCCATCCTGGTGCGCCTGACGGGTGATGCCGTGCAACCGACCGACCCCACCGGCAGTTCGCTCCGGTTCGCCGACGGTGGTGGCTCGCACTTGCGGTACGAGATCGAGCGCTGGGATCCGGTGCGGCGGGAAGCGGACGTGTGGGTGTTGCTGCGCCGCGCGGGCAAACGCAGCGACAGTTACGGGATCGTGGTCTACTGGGGGCTTCCCGAAGCGCCCGACTGGTCGGACGGCAAGGCCGTGTTCGACACCGCCCACGGCTGGGTGGGAGTGTGGCACTTCGCCGGAGGGGATCCGCTGCGCGATGTCACCGCCAACGGGCTGCGTCTGTCCGGCACGGGCTGGAGCTCGGTGCCGGGCCTGGTGGGAGACGGAATCCGTCTGGAACGCGGGGCGCGACTGGAGGCGGGTGTTCCCCAAGGCGTCGGATGGGGGCACGCGATCGTCTCGGCTTGGGGGCGCGTGGATTCCTCGGGAGTGGACGGCATCGTGGTCCGCGCCGTGGATGACGACAATGGAAACGTCTCGTGGGCGCTGCGGGTGGGAGATTCGGCCGGACTGCGCCGCGCGGCCTTCCAGACCTGGGCCCAGAGGGCTTCCCGATTTCCTGCCGCCACCACCCTGCCCGTGCGCTTCGGATCCTGGACCCATCTGTCGGGGGTCCTCGACGCGAACCGGTCGACCCCTCGCCTGCGCCTGCTGGTGGACAGCGTGATGGCCGTCGACCAGCGCTTCGACTCCATGTCCGTGCCGGCCGAACGGCTGCGACTCCAGATCGGCGGCGGCTGGGACGGGATGGTCGACGAAATCCGTCTGCGCCGGAACCTCCGCCATCCCGACGTCCTGCGCATGGAATGGGGGACGGGACGTCCGGAGGCCACCGTGGTCTGGTGGGGGGACTGATGGACATCTTCGCCTACACCGACTACCGGGTGTACCTGCGCGAATTCTACGAGAATCGCAAGGAAGCCAATCCGATCTGGTCGTACCGCTTCATCGCCCAGCGCCTGGATGTCGATCCGGGCCAACTGGTGAAGATCCTGCAAGGCAAGCTCCATCTGCCGCAACGGGCCGTGGGCGCGGCGATCCGCCTGTGCACCCTGGAAGGGCGCGAAGCCGCGTTCTTCGAGGAGCTGGTGCACTTCACTCGCGCCCGCACCGTCGAGGAGTCGTCGCGCAGCTTCGAGCGGCTGTCGGCCCTGCGCGGCGTGGCCTCGGGGCTGTTGGGTCCCGACCAGGCCGAATACTACAAGGCCTGGCACCACACAGTGGTGCGGGCGCTGGTGGGCATGGCGCCGTTTCGCGGCGACTGGGAGACGTTGGGGGCGCTTTGCATTCCTGCACTCACCTCGGAGCAGGCGCGCTCGTCGGTGGAGCTGCTGGAGCGACTGGGTGTGGTGGTCCGCGACGACCAGGACACCTTCCGGTTGGCGGAGGTCCACATCACCCCTGGGGCGGGGGTGCCCGTCGAAGCCGTACGGCAGTTCCAGAAGGACACCATCGACCTGGCCAAACGCGCCTTGGACGAAATGCCCCGCGAGGAGCGCGAAATTTCGACCATCACCATGGCCTTGTCGGAATCCGACATGCCGCTGGTGCAGGGCTGGGTGAAGGACCTGCGCCGCCAGGTGCAGGCGCTGGCCGACAACACCCGCGAGCCGGATCGCGTGTACCACCTGAACGTGCAGTTGTTTCCGGTGGCCAAGAGGGCTCGACGCCGCAAGGCGGGATGAGCTTCATCCGCCCGCATGCGGGAATCGCGCCGCCCCTCAAAGGTTCTTGGGAAGATCGCAGGGACAAGGCGCGGGTTCGGTGACCCCGCACGAGCCGGGCCGCCGGCAGGGTATGCCAATGCGGTGCGACCCGAGTGGGACCCACAACGTGGAGGGCAGGCGCGCTGGTGGAGAGCGAGTAGATTCTGACCTCGTCGTCATACCTGAATCGAACCACGGAGAACTCCCCTCATGGCCATCCTGTCGATCCTCGCCGGACTCGTTCTGCTCGTGGTGGGAGGCGACCTCCTGGTGCGGTGGTCGTCCAAACTGGCCCTGGGGTTGGGCATTCCCTCGCTGGTGGTGGGGCTCACCGTGGTGGCCTTCGGCACTTCGGCCCCGGAATTGGCGGTGAGCCTGGCCGCCGCCTGGAACGGAGCGTCGGACATCGCGGTGGGCAACGTGGTGGGGTCGAACATCTTCAACGTGTTGGGCATCCTGGGGGCCTGTGCGCTGGTCGCCCCGCTGGTGGTGCAACGTTCGCTGGTGCGTCGCGAGCTGCCCATCATGATCGGCGCGGCCGCGCTGGTTGTGGTTCTGGGATTGGACGGATCGATCTCCCGCATGGAAGGGTCCGCGTTGTTCGTGGCGATGATCGGCATGACCTGGTGGCTGGTGCGACAGGGGCGAGCCGAGGCGGCCGCCGCCAACCAGGGAGAGTCTCCGGAGCCCGTGCGCGGCTCGACGGTAGCCTTGCTGGTGTTGGGCATCGCAGGTTCGTTGGTGCTTCTGGTGGCAGGGTCGCGTTTCCTGGTTTCGGGAGCGGTGTCCATCGCGCAGGCCATGGGTGTCTCCGAGCTGGTGATCGGTCTGACCATCGTCGCGATCGGCACGTCGCTGCCCGAGGTGGCGGCCTCCATCGCGGCCACCGTGCGCGGCGAACGCGACATCGCCATCGGGAACGTGGTGGGTTCGAACATCTTCAACGTGTTGTGCGTGCTGGGAGGATCGGGACTGCTCTCGTCCACGCCGATTCCCGTGTCCGCCGCGGCCATGGCCTTCGACATCCCCTTCATGGTGGCGATCATGTTCCTGTGTGTGCCCGTGTTTTTGACGCATGGACACATTTCGCGCATCGAAGGCATCCTGTTCCTTGCCCTGTACGGCGGCTACACGGCCTTGCTGGTGCTCTTCGGTGCGGGCGCCACCACACGTGGCGCTCCCTGGCTGATTGCCATGGTGGCCCTGACGCTGGGTGTGGTGATCTGGGAGATCGTCCACTCCCGCCGGCTGGCGTCTCGGGGCTGATTCGGCCCTTGAGCCTTCCTCATGCGGGGTAGTACATTCGTGGCATGACCAAGCCCGTCGTCTACGCCTACTCCGGGTGCGGCACCTGCCGCAAGGCCCTCGCGTGGCTGTCCGCGCAGGGCGTGGAGTGCGACGTGCGGCCCATCCGCGAGACCCCGCCTTCCGTGGCGGAGCTGGACGCGGCGCTGGACCAGGGCTTGCCGCTCAAGAGCCTGTTCAACGTCTCGGGTGGCGACTACAAGGAGATGAACCTCAAGGACAAGCTGCCGGGCATGACACGCGCTCAGGCCGTGGCTTTGCTGGCCTCGCGGGGGAACCTGGTCAAGCGGCCCTTCGTGGTCCACCAAGGCAAGTTCCTGACGGGTTTCTCCGAAGCATCCTTCGAGGCGTTTTTCGCCTCGGACCGACGACGACGAACCTGACAAAACCCGTCGGGTCGTGAAGGGGCAGTCCGCTGCGCGGTGACGCGTGGTGGATTCGGCATTCCGCCGTCGGAATCCGGACCGCGTCCGCGTTATCCACCGGGCCCGACGCCGCGATCAACGCCGCGATCAACGTAGAGACGCCCTGCAGGGCGTCTCTACAACGTCGGATCGCGTTGGATCGCGTCGAAAACGTCGGGTTGCGTCGGGCGTGGCGTGGATGGGGCGGGGGCCGGGTATGCGGGGTCGCGCAACGACAACAGGAAATGGATCACACCAACAGGGAGATCGATCATGGATGGAATGGATTGGGCGTCGCGGGGCCGCAAGGCATGGATGGGCGGTGCGGTGCGGCCGGAGGTGGCGTTCGTTTCGGGACACGGCACATGGCTGACGGATTCCGACGACAAAGCCTACCTGGATTTCGTTTCGGGATGGGCCGTGTGCGCGTTGGGCCATGCGGCACCGGAGGTGACCGCCGCATTGGAAGACCAGTCCCGGCGGCTGGTTCACTGCAGTCCCGGATTCTGGAATCCGGTGGCCATGGAACTGGCCGAGCGGTTGAAGTCCCTGACGGGGATGGACCGGGTGTTCCTGGGGACCACTGGCGCCGAGGCGAACGAGTGCGCGATCAAATTGGCCCGCAAGTGGGGGGCGCGGCACAAGGCGGGGGCGTTCCGGGTGGTGTCCACCTGGAAGGGCTTCCATGGGCGGACCCTGGCCACCATGGCGGCCACGGGAAAGCCCGAGTGGCACGGTCTGTTCGGCCCGGTCTGCGACGGGTTCGACCATGTGGACCACGGCGACCTGGCGGCGCTGGAGGCGGTGCTTGGGCCGGACACCTGCGCCGTGATGCTGGAGCCGGTGCAGGGAGAAGGGGGTGTGGTGCCCGCATCACCGGGGTACCTGCAGGGGGTGCGCGAACTGTGCGATCGGCACGCGGTGCTGCTGATCGCCGACGAAGTCCAGACGGGACTGGGGCGGTGCGGTGCGTGGCTGGCCTGCGACGCGCTGGGCGTGCGGCCCGACATCGTGACCCTGGGCAAGGGACTGGGTGGGGGAGTGCCGGTCTCGGCCTGCGCCACCCGGGCCGAACTGGACCTCTTCGAGCCCGGTGACCAAGGGGGCACCTTCACCTACCACCCGCTGGGAGCGGCGGTCGCCTTGGCGGTGCTGCGGGCCATCGAGGAACGCGACCTGCTGCGGGCGTCCCGGGAAAGGGGCGAACAGGTGGGACGGATCCTGTCGGATCTGGCGATTCGGCACGGGTTGCGCGACGTGCGGGGTTTGGGACTCCTGCGAGCCTTCGATCTGCCCCAAGCGCGGGCGGCCGAGCTGGTGGGGGTGGCCCGGGAGCGGGGGCTGCTGTTGAACGCCCCGAAGCCGTCGACGATTCGCATCTGCCCCGCCCTGACGGTGTCGGAATCGGAGGTCGAGGAATTCGGACGCCGATTGGAGGCCGCGTTGGTCGCGTTGTAGACGCACCGCGCCAGGGCCCGGCCCGCCGACCGGCGGGGGCGCCCATTGGGGGGATCAGACAACAGTTCTTGTCTCCGGGGCTCGGCAAACGTCGAGCGCCGGGTCCATGGATTGGTTACTCTTTTTGTCATCAATGATCGCCGTCTCGCGCTCCACCGACTACGCCGTCCGCATCACGTTGCACCTGGCCTGCCAGGACGCGGACACCCTTGTTCCTTTGGCGGAACTCGCCTCGGCCCGACGTCTGCCTTTGCCGTTTGTGCGGCGCATCGCGGCGCAATTGGCCGAAGCCGGCATCGTGCGGTCGGTCCGCGGTCCCCGCGGCGGGATCACTTTGGCCCGGGAGGCTTCCACGGTGTCGCTTCTGGACGTCGTGGTCGCCATGGAGGGGCCCCTGTGCGCCAGCGAGTGCCAGGAGGCTCCCGACGGCTGCCCCTTCGGACGGACCTGTCCCGTGCGGGATGTGTGGTCGTCCACCACCGCAGTATTGGAGAATCATCTCCGTCAATCCCGTCTCTCCGACCTGGCGGCCGGCGAAGCGCATCGCGCCGCCCATCGGAAGACTCCCACTCCGCTCCGTGCGGCCAAGTTCCCTAGAACCTGAAAGGAATCACCCCGTGGACGTCCTGATGCTGTCGCGGATCCAATTCGCGATGACGTGCTTTTTCCACTACCTGTTCGTACCACTCACCTTGGGACTTTCGTTCCTGGTGGCCATCATGGAGACCGCCTGGGTCCGCACCGGTGATCCCGAATGGCGCACCGCGGCCAAGTTCTTCGGGAAGTTGTTCCTGATCAACTTCGCGGTGGGCGTGGTCACGGGCATTCCGCTGGAATTCCAGTTCGGCACCAACTGGGCCGGATACTCGCGGTACGTGGGCGACATCTTCGGATCGCTCCTGGCCGTCGAAGCCACGGTGGCCTTCTTCCTGGAATCGACGTTCATCGGCGTGTGGTTCTTCGGCTGGAAGCGCCTGTCGCCCAAGCTGCACTGCGCGGCGATCTGGATCGTGGCCATCGCCTCCAACATCTCGGCGTTCTGGATCCTGGTGGCCAACGCCTGGATGCAGCACCCCGTCGGCTACGTGATCCGCAACGGGCGCGCCGAGCTCACCGACTTCTTCGCGGTGATCACCCAGAAGTTCGCGATCCTCGAGTTTGTCCACACGGTGGGTGGAGCCTGGATCGTGGGGGGATTCTTCGTCATGGGCATCAGCGCCTGGCATATCGCGCGCGGCAGCCACGTGGGCGTATTCAAGAAGGCCTTCCGCGTGGCGGCCATCTGGAGCCTGGTCTTCACCGTGTTCGAAGGCGTGCAGGGACACATGAACGCCGAGATCCTGGGGACCACACAACCCACCAAGCTCGCGGCGATGGAGTCGCACTGGGAGACCTCCGAGGACGTGCCCATGCACCTGATCGCCTGGCCGGACCAGGAGAACGAACGCAATGCCATCCAGGCTCTGCCGATCCCGGGTCTGATGTCGTTTCTTGTCCACTACAACCCCCATGGCAAGGTCCAGGGATTGAAGGACGTGCCCAAGGAAGATCGGCCTCCGGTATTGCCGGTGTTCCTCTCCTTCCGCGCGATGGTCGGCATCGGCATCTTCCTGTTCTGGGTCGCCATCTGGGCCTGGTGGAAGCGGGAAACGATCGAGAGCCAGACGCGCCTGCTCAAGCTGCTTCCCTGGCTGATCTCGCTTCCCTACATCGCCAACCTGCTGGGCTGGACCGTCGCCGAAGTGGGCCGTCAACCTTGGCTGGTGTACGGACTGATGCGCACCGCCGAAGGCGTCTCGAAGGTGTCCACTTCGCAAGTATGGGGATCGCTCGCGATGTTCCTGGGCATCTACACGTTGCTGGGAGCCATCGACTTCTACCTGATCTGGACCTACGCCCGCAAGGGCCCGCTACCCGAACCTTCCACCCCCGCCAAGGCGTAAGGAGACCTGCACATGCTCGAAACCACCTGGTTCACCATTTGGGGCGTCGCCTGGGCCGTTTACTTCATGCTCGACGGCTTCGACCTGGGCCTGGGGCTGCTCCTGCCCTTCGTCTCGAAATCCGAGGGCGACCGGCGCGTGGCGGTCAACGCCATGGGGCCCTTCTGGGACGGCAACGAAGTGTGGCTGATCACCGCCGGCGGCGTGACCTTCGCCGCGTTCCCCTCGGCGTACGCGTTGATGTTCTCGGCGCTCTACACACCGTTGATGATGCTCCTCTTCGCTCTCATCCTGCGCGGTGTGGCCTTCGAATTCCGCGGCAAGGTGGAGTCGGCGGCCTGGCGCAAGGTCTGGGACACCGCCTTGGCGGTGGGTTCGGGACTGGCTGGCCTGCTTCTGGGCGTGGCGTTCGCGAACCTCTTCGCGGGCATCCCCGTGGACGGTGAGGGCGTGTTCCAGGGCAACCTGTTCACGTTGCTGAACGTCTACGGGTTGGCGGGTGGCGTGTTCTTCGTGGTGGCCTTCCTGCACCACGGTGCGTTGTGGCTGGCGGTGAAGACCGACGGCGATCTGCAGGCCCGCGCCCGTGGGATGGCCGTGAAGTTGTGGGTGGCCACGCTGGTGCTGGCGGTCGCCTTCCTGGTGCTGACCGGTGTGTACACCGAGATCTGGACCAACTTGCTGACGCGCCCGGCTTTCCTGGCCTTCCCGGTGCTGGCCGTGCTCATGCTGGTGGCGTCGCTGGTGCTGTCGCGCCAGGGCAAGTCGTGGTTGGCCTGGGGTGCCTCGGCGCTGTTCCTGGGTTCGGCGGTAGGCTTCGGCGTGGCCGGGGTGTTCCCGAACATCGTGGCCTCCAGTCTGGACGCGGCCTTCTCGGCCACGGCCTTCAACTCGGCCTCGTCCCCGCTGACCCTCAAGATCATGCTGGGTGTGGCGCTGTCCATCCTGCCGCTGGTCATCGTGTACCAGACCTGGGTGTACATGCGGTTCGGGCACGTGATCAACGAGAAGACCCTGGCCGAGGATCCGGGGTACTGATCGTCCGATTCTGACAAGATCCGTCGCTAGGCCCGGCCGGGTGATCCCCGGACCGGGCCTTCTCGTCTCCGGTCGTGTGAGGCGGCGGGCAGCGCACCCGACCCTGTTGCGGGATCTCGGTTCAATCGGGCCAGGGATTCATCTCGTCCGCCAGGGCCTTCCCCACGGGCCAGGGCAGGGGCTGGAGGGACCACGACCACGACGACGCGGCGCGGTAGGCAATGGAGGCGTGGACGGAGTCGAAGGAAAGGTGCAGCGTGTCCAGGGGCACGGCCACCCGGTAGCGGCATCCGTTGTGGTGTTCGAGCAAGTTCGGCAGGAGCTCGGCCTCGTCGATGTGCGGGCACCTGTCCGAAGACGGCCCAGCGGAGTCATGCGACGGGAAGAAGGCCCGCTGGGGAGGGGGCGAGGCCAGGCGGAATCGCGCCGATCCGGGGAAGCTCCAGTGGGGGACGAAGGGGATCAGGGGGCCCCATAGCACCAGGGTCGAGACCGGGAGCTCGGGGAGTCCGTATCCATCGACGGTATCCCGGGTCGGACGCAGGGCGAGGTCGCGCCGGACTGTCGTGCACGAGGCGAGGGCCAGGACAGGAATCGTCAAAAAGATGGACGGTCGGGGCGGGAGGGGCATCACCGGGCATGGTAGCAATGTCCGATGTCGCCGCCGTGCCGAAGCTCACGGGGAATGGGGGGGCGGTCAGGCGTCCTTGCCGACGGCGCGGTAGACGGTCAGAGCGATCCAGATCACCGAGACGACCATCAGGGTGGCGGTGATGCGGATCGCGATCTCGGCCACGGGGTTGTGCAGAAGGGTGCCGAACATGCTGACCATGAAGGCGGGGAAGGAAAGCTGGTAGACTCAGAACGAGAGGTCGGACTTGGCCGTGCGCAGGGCCGGCACCACCGCGTGCAGGAGGCCGATGAGGGCCATGGAGACCCAGCCCAGCAGGTTGATGTGGGCGTGGACCGTGGCCAGCTCGAACTTCTGGGCGATGCCGATGATCAGTCCGAAGAGGCAGGCGAGGGCGAAATAGACCGTGGCGGCGCGGAGCCAGATGCGAGCGAGGTAGGGCATGGACGGATCCTTGTGCGGTGGGGAGTTGTGATCCTCGGGCTGCGGCCCGATGAGATTGCGACAGCGACGCGTTATAGATAATGCGAAAACCGAGGCATGTCAGCATCGTCGTGTCGGACATGGGCCGCCCACACCACGACCGCCGCCCGTGATGACCGCGCTGACCAAAGCCACCGCGCCAGGGACCGTCACCCGGCAGGGCGCAGACCCCACCACAAAAATCCGGTGCCGATTCCCGGCCCCCGCCATTGCGCCAACGTCGCAATCAACGCCGCAATCAACGCCGCAATCAACGTTGGATCGCGGCGCAACGTTGGATCGCGTTGGCGAATCGGTGGGGCGTGGTCGGGATGGCGGGGGTGACCGAATTCACCGATCGCGGTGGGGGCTGCGTGCCGCCCGGACGGGGCGGCATAGGGCCCGGCCCGCCGGAAGGCGGGGGCGCCCTTGGAATGGATCAGTCCAGCAGTTCGCGCAATGCCTTGCCGACGGATTTGTCGGTGGTGGCGGCGGCCACCTTGGTCAGGTCTTCGCGATAGAAAGGCAGCATTTTCAGGTGGGCTCGCAGGGACCATTCCGAGGCGCGTCGGAAAATGGCGACGTGTTTGGAACTGAGGTTCTCGGGGAAAGGGGGCGACGATGTGGAGAGCGCCGAGGCGATGAAGGCCAGATCCCGGAGATCGCGGGTGGCGTAGTAATGGCCCCAGAAGAAGTCGAACTGGCCCGCGTCGGAGACCAGGCGCCGGCGCAGCGTGTCGGGGGAGACGGTGGCAGCCAGTCCCAGATGGCGGGTGCCGGCCGATCCGGGATGTTCGCTTGTCCACGAAGCCCAGTCGGCCCGTTGTGCGGAATCGGCGCGGGGGATCGCACCGGCCAGAAATCCGACGAACGACGAGGTGGAGGGTTTGATGGTCTCGGGCAGATCCAGCAGATCGAAGCGTTCGAAGATGCCGCGATGGAGGAAGGCAGTGAAGGTCTTCTGCTCGGGGGGCAAGGTCCATTCGGAACAGATCGTCTGGAGATCCTCGGCGGTGGAGGCGCTGAAGTCGATGTCCTTGGGGCGCTGGAACAGGGACTCGTCGCAGGTCAGGCCTTCCCGGTAGGAATCGTAGCGCATGTCCGCGACGGTGTCGCGGCCGCGCAGGGCGGTGAGACGACGGGGAATGCTGTCGCCTGTGAAGACGAAACGGTAGGGGCCGACCTCGCGGGTCTGAGTCGCGGTTTTGCGTGCACGTGGGAAGATATCGAATTCCCGTGCCCATTCGATGCGGGGCTGGAGATGGCGAGCGCCAGAATCTGTCAACACGGGGTAGACCGAGACGAAGGAGGAGGCCGGATCTTCCAGGAAACGTCCCTTGCGGGTGGAAAGGTCGAAGATCCAACTGCGGCGGTCGTTGGTGATCACGCGGGAGCGGGTGCCGTCTTCGCCGAGGGGCGAAGTGAAGCGGGAGCGGTACAGGCCGCAGCGCACAAGTTCCAGCCGTTGGGAGGACGCCGTGTCCGGGCCCATGTGCGCCTCCATGAGAACCATGGATCCGGGGTCGGTGGTCGCGAAGGCGGCGAGCAGGGGGAGGATCATGCAGGTGGTCCGGAGGGAAAAAGGGGGGAGCGGGATTTGTCAGGGAATCTTGCAGCCGGCGGCGCGGGCCTTGGCGGCGTTGTCGACCGATGCCTTCGCGCCGCGGGAGCACAGCAGGGCCATGACCTCGGATTCGTTGGCTTCGATGGCCTTGTCGAGCAGCGTGTTGCCGAAGGGGTCCGTCGCGCTGGGGTCGGCTCCGTGGTCGAGCATGTAGGTCAATGATTCGATGCGGTTGTCCTCGAGGGCCTGGAAGGCAAGGGAAATGTTGAAGATTCCGGAGGTCACGGGGCCTTTTGCCGCGAGATGATCGTAGAGCACGCGAAAGGCTTCGTCCCACCTGCGGCGCATGGTGGACGCGACAGCTGTGGTGCTGGCACTTTTCAGCGAGGGATCGGCGCCCAGCTCCAGCAGCAGCTTCACCGCTTCTGGGCTCTGGGTCGAGAACAATGCGGTTTCGTAGTCCGCCTCGTCACGGGCGTTGATGTCGGCCCCCATTTTCACCAGGGCGCGGATGCTCGGCAGGTCGCCTTCGCTGGCGGCCACGATCAGCGGGGTATTGCCCGCCTGGTCGCCGATCTCGATGTTCCAGTCGGGGCATTTGCGGGCCAGAAGTTCGAGGGCGGGTACGCGGTCCTTGGCTTCGCCGCGCAACAGCAGATGAACCGCCGCGTTGCTGTCGATGTCCTTGAGGCCGCAGCGCGCTCCCTTGCCCAGCAGGTAGGCCAGTCCTTCGGTATTCCCTTCGAACGCAGCCAGGTGCAGGGCGGTGCTGGAGCCTGAATCCCGGAAATCAACCTCCAGGCCGCTTTCCAGCAGAAGATCGCATGCGGGGAACTGTTTGCGATGCACGCACATCGCGAGGTAATGGAGCCGCACCGCTTCGCCCTCGCCGAAGCGGATGCGTGCATTGGCTCCTGCCGCCAGCAGACGCTTGGTGATGTCGAGGTTCCCCTTGCCGATGGCCATGCCCAGCGCCGTGATCCCGTTGTGGGCGGTGGCCTCCAACGGCACCTTGGCCTCGAGCAGGATCTCGACGATGCGATCGCGATCGAGCGCGGCGGCGAACATCAGCGGGGTGGTTCCGGCAGAATCCGTCAAGGCGTGGAAACTTTCCTCGGAGGCCATGTCGCGGATGGTGGTGGTGTCGTTGGTGTCGATGGCCCGGAACGCCTTGTCCACGGGGTCGCAGCCGATGGCCAGGAACGCGAAGGTGGACAGGACCAGGAGGCGGGAGGTCGAAGGCTTGCTCATGGGGACTTTCGGAGTCGGGGGCAAGAGGAGGGACGAGGGGCTGTCGAGGGGGGCGAGGAGTTCCGGCGGGCTCAGCCCAGATAGTCGCGAAGGAACCGGCGGGAGATCCAGATTCCATACCCGCTGGCGGCGAGGGAGAGGAACAACGCGGTGCCGAAGCCGACAAGCGACCCCAACCACCAGCCGACGGCGCCGCAGGCGCTCGAGGCGGCGATCACCAGCAGAGTCTTCACGGCTGGGGGCTCACTGCTTCTTTCGCTGTTGGCGGCATTGGTCGGCGAGGTCCGTGCCGCTGCCGTTGGTGAGGCCTTCATAGACACCGCAGGGCCAGGTCAGCGGCTTGTCCGACAGGTACCAGTAGGGCGGCTCGCTGGCGCAGATGTCCAATTGCTGGATCTTCCAGGTGGTGCCCGTGCGGCGGGCCACGGCCCACAGCATCTTGTCGAGGTCGGGATGGCAGTCCTTGGCCTTGTTCCAGTCCAGGTCGGTTCCCGAGGCGGAAACCAAGGACCCCACCAGCACGGCCCAGTCCTTGTCCACATTGAGGCGCTCGACACGGATCAACACGGGTTGACCGGCTTTCGCCGCCGCCGGTGGGCGCACGGCGTCCAGAATCTGCTTGCGCAACGTGGGATCGAGGGCTTGGCTGGATGCGGCGCACAGGAGCAACGCAACCAGGGCTGAGGAGAATCGGGCGAATCGGGGTGAGGTCATGCCGCCATGGTAGCAAAGCGGAGCGCCGCGCCCAGCCCGATGTGTCGGCTCGTCACTTGGGTTCGTCGTCGATCCAGATCTCGTTGTCGATGGTGACCTTCAGATCGGAGAACCAGGGCGCGAACTCGGCGCGGAGCGTGTCTTCGTTTCGGTCTTCGGGAAGGATGGCCAGGCCGGGGTCGTCGTCTTCGGACAGGGGCTCGCCCGCGCGGGTGAGATTCCAGCACAGCACCTTGATCCACGAGATCGAGCCATCGGGCTCGCGCATCTCGCGGCCGTGCGGTTCGATGCTGACGTGGAAACCGTCGGCCTCGGGGTGGTCCAGCAGGGCCTCGTGGATGGAGGTCAGGAGAGGATTGGTGTCGGGAGGAACGGGCCTTGTCATGGGAGAATGCCTCGGAGCGGAGGTGGTGGGTTCAGGCACCCTCCCCAGGAGAGGGCGCCCATTTGCGAATCATCGCCGCCAGAAGTTCCCGGCGGAACGGCTTGGCCAGGAAGTCGTCCATACCGGAGGCGGTGCAACGCGATTCGTTGCCCAGCACCACGTCGGCAGTGAGGGCGATCACGGGCAACGTAGACATCTTCCGTCGGTGGGGCGACGGATCGTCCCGCCAGGAGCGCAGCCGGGCGGTGGTCTGGTAGCCGTCGAGTTCGGGCATGTGGCAATCCATCAGCACCAGATCGAATTCCAGGCGCTCCAGGAGATCGAGCGCTTCCCGGCCATTGGCGGCGATGGTGGGGGTGCAGTTCAGGCGGTGCACCATGGCGGCGGCGATCTTCTGGTTGGTGCGGTTGTCGTCGACCACCAGGACGCGAAGTCCGCTGGGGGTCTGTGGCGCTTCTGCCAGGGACGGGTCGGGAGCGGAGCTCAGAACCGCCTCGACCAAGGGAAGGTCGAACCAGAAGCGCGAACCCTGGTCGGGGGAACTCTCGACTTCGATGCGTCCTCCCATCGCCTCTACCAGACCCTTCGAGATGGCCAGGCCCAATCCCGTGCCGCCGAAGCGGCGCGTCGTGCTGGCTTCGGCCTGGGAGAAGCGGCGGAAGATCCGCGCCAGCCCATCGGGACCCATGCCGATGCCGGTGTCGGAGACCTCGACACGAAGACGATTCCTGTCTTTGCCCGCGAGGGAAGCGCGGATGCGGATCTCTCCGGACGATGTGAACTTGATGGCGTTGGAGACGAGGTTCATCATGACCTGCCGCAATCGCAGCGGATCGCCCGTGCAGCCGCGAG
This sequence comes from Fibrobacteria bacterium, assembly GCA_035913415.1. Lineage (GTDB taxonomy): Bacteria > Fibrobacterota > Fibrobacteria > UBA5070 > UBA5070 > UBA5070. The sequence continues at coordinate 32,603 of JAMIIV010000076.1, forward strand.
GCAGCGCGGGGTCGATGGTGGTCGACAGGCGCAGTCCGCGTTCCTGGGCCCGCGATCGGAAGATCCGCTCGACCCCGTGGATCGTGGCGGCCAGATCGAACGCGACGTTCTCCAGGGCGACCCCGCCGGCTTCGATCTTCGACCAATCCAGGATGTCCTGGAGGATGGTGGCCAGATGGTTCCCCGATTCGACGATGATCTCGACCTGCTGACGCTGCTCGGGGGTGAGCGGAGTGGACTCCAGAAGCGAAGCGGGAGCCAGGATCCCGTTGAGGGGGGTGCGGATCTCGTGGCTCATGGTGGCGAGGAACTCGCTCTTGGCCCGGGAGGACTCCTCGGCTTCGGTGGCGCGCAGCCGGTTGGCGAGGGCGGTGCGTCTCCACGTGAGCATGGCGCGCGCCAGGATGGTGGCGCCCCACAGGAACCACAGGGCCTGGAGGACCACCAGGACGACCAGTGGGGGAGTCCTCCAACCTTCAAGACGGATATTGTCAATTCGGAAGGATCCGGAAGACCCGGGAGGTACGCCCGTGGGGGTGTGGAATTCGATGATGGCGACATCGTCGAGGTGGACACGGTGCTCTTCGGTGGGAAGGTTCGCCATCGAGATCCACCACGACGGCACGCTGAAGTCCTGCCATTCCAATTCGAGGTCACTTCGGGCACGCCGCGGAATCTGGGCTTCGGCGAACGACAACAGGAGAGTGTCGCGGATCCTGCGTCGCGGACGCAGGAACAGGCGCGGCAGGCCGGTCGTGTACCCGTCGGCGATGAAGTCCAGGCGCAGCTCCTGGAACCGGTGGAAGTCGCGGACGCCTCCGGAGTCGATACCGAAGCTGATGCCCGCATACGCGAATTCGTAGCCGGTATCGATCTGCCAGTTGGCGATCCAACCGGTGTCGGTCTGCTGGATCGCGGAGCGGGAATGACCACCGTTGATGGTGTCGATGACGGCCTGGCCGCGCAGGTGCGGCATCAAATCCACGGTTCGCCAGTTGAAGAGCGCCAGGTAGAGGGACGCGGCCACGGTCGCGGCCACCAGCGCCGCCAGCCAGACGTTGGCCTGGCTGAGGCGGCGGCGCACCTGGGAGAGAGAGGCGGAGGAGGGCATGGGGACAGATGGTACCATGCTGGAAGGATGCGGGGCTCGCTGGACGGGCCCCTGCGGTCGTCAATGCTTGCGGGGGCGCTGACCGGCTGGGTGTACGGATCGGGTGGTGGTTTGGCTTGCTCCGGCGCGCCTCGGTGGATACCGAGTTCAGCGAACCGGAACGGCCGGCACGACGAGGGCCGCGGCGCGCCCGTCGGACCCGCGCAGAAGCAGGATCTGTCCGGGGTTCGCGCCAGTCAGGATCTGTCCATCGTGCAGAGACGGCCATCCGGGGCCGAGCCGACCGTCGACCGAGAAGAGGTCGGCCTGGACGGATCCCTGCACGCGGTCGGCGACGAGCCTTCCGTCCTGCCAGGAAAGTCGCGGCACCCAGGGTTCGCGAGGCGCGTGTCGGGCCGCGGTCGAGGCGAGGAACAGGCTTGCGCCGGAGCCCGCCCTTGGAGCCGGTGGCAAGACGATGTTGCCTCCGGTCCATTTTCCGCTTTCCGTCCATCGGACCCCGAGGGTGCCCGACCAGCGGTCGGGTGCGGCCGCGGTCCACAACACGCCTCCGGCCGTCTCCGAGCGGATGAGCACGCAGGGGCGATCGACCGTGACCTTCAGGCCGTCCTCGAAGCGAGCGGTATCGGTGGCGTGGAAGGCCATGCCGCGCCAGGTGCCCTGGTGCACGGCCTGCACGGTGGAGGTATTCATGGCCACCGCGACGCTTCGGCGTGCTACCCAGCGTTCCATGGAGTCGGAGGAAACGCCGGGAACGATCGCGTACGAATAGCCTGCCGACGAAGCCTCGCGCCCGTGTTCCAGGCGTGCGAAGAAGACCGTGCCGCGGGAGATCGTGTCGGTGTACAAGGTGTCGATGGACTTCCAGGTTCCGGTGCGGACCGTGGCTCCCACCACCAGGCTTTCGGGAGCGGGGAACCAGTAGCCGGTGGAATCGTGGTGGATCCAGCTCAGAGCCGACGACGAGACGGAATCCGTCGCGAGTGTGGTCCTTCCAGCGGTGGTGGCCAGGACCACGGGGCCTTTCGCCCAGCGCTGGTCGACGGAGGTCGAGACCGGGCGCGGCACATCGAAGGAGAGCCCCGCGCCCAGGGCGACCAGGGCGTCGGGAGTCTGGAACCAGGCCTTCTTGCCCCTCACCGCAGAGACCTGGTAGTCGTAGGCGAAGACGGCGCTGCGGCCGTCGGAGACTCCGCCCACGAAGTCGGTGGTGCCGTAGTTGGAGGCGTTCTTGAGGTTCTGGCCGGGGAACGTGTCGACGCGGTCGTTGGTCACGCCAGGGATGGAGGCCCAGTCGAAGATCGGCCAGATGAGGTCGCGTTCGTCGCCGCGGATCCGGATCCAGGTGGAGCCGTAGGCGAGGAACCATCCCTTGAGGTTTTCTCCGTTGCCGAATTCCGTCGCGGTCTCGTCGCGACGGGGGGCCCGGATCGAGTTCGTCCACCCGCCCCCGCGGTGGGCCATGTAGCCGCAGGTCCAGAAGACCTTGTTGGGAGGGCGGTACCAGGGGCCGGTGCCGGCAAGCCACGCTTGCAGCGAATCGAGGGCACCCGCCGCGCCTCCCGGACGAAGGTTGACGGCGGCACGCCGCAAGCCACCGCTGCCGGACAGGGTTCCGGGACGGGCCAGTCCGCGGCCCAACATGGTGGGGTCCCATTTGCCGGCGTGCAACATCCACGGGGTCCCTTCCAGGACCATGGAATCGAGCAGGGCGGTCTCCGCTGGGGAAAAGGCGAAGCGGGTTCCCTGCGCGAGCACCCACCAGCGCAGCGTCTCTTCCAGGAAGTTCTCGCCGTACCCTCCGTTGTACGGGAAGGTCCGCTTGCTGGAGTGCTGGGCGAACGAGAAGTCGCGGTGCAGGCCGTCGCCGGAATCGACCAGTACGACCTGTTCGCGCATGCGCCGCAACACGCTGTCGACGCCCTGGGGTTCGTTTCGGACGATGCTGCGGTAGATGTGCGCGCTGCCTTCCCAACTGAGGTTGGCGCCGGTCCACTTGGCCCAGGTGCCGTCGATGCGCAGAGCCCAGCGCGCCAATGTGGACTCGGGCACGGTTCCGCGCAGCAGGATCAGGGTCTGGCCCCAGGGGAGGTCTTCACCGATCTCGTTGTACCACCAGTTGGTGGACACCGGATTGCGGACCAGGTAGACCTCCATGCCCAATGTCACGCGACGCAGGACGCTGTCTTGCCCCTGGTATTTGGAGCCCGGTTTGGCCCACGCCTGCGTCAAGGCCAGCAGGCGGGTGGGATGGTTCACGGGACTCCATCCGGTCTGCGAGCGGTCGGCGTAGTCGATGTCGGGCCAGGTGCCGTCGGGTTTCTGCGCACCCAGCCACTTGGAGACGGAGCTGTTGAGGGCGGGGGCGACCAGGCTGTCGTGCAGTCGCTGCGCCAGGGTGTCGATGGCATCCGCCGACCGGGCTTGGGCGACGAGGGAGGTCAGGAGGAGCGCGCCGAGCCGGAGTGGTGTCATGCCGACAAGGGTATCACTCTTCGCGAGGCTTCGGAACTGTCAGCGCGACGGGGCGCGGCTCCCGTCGGTGCGGTGGCCCTGGTGCTCGAGGGAAAGGGCACGACCCTCCATCAGGAGACGGGAGGCCGGAATGGGGCCGGTGGCGTGAAGAGCCGGACGGGATCCGTCGACCGCGGAGGGGATGGTCGCGAACAGCTTCAAGTCGAGTGATTCTCCCATCACCTTGTAGCCCTCGGTGTTGGGGTGGAGCCAGTCGTTCTTCAGCGCGGCCTTCATGCGCGTGGTGTCTGCCGGGTCGCGCATGGTCTTGTCGAAGTCGATGACGGCGTCGTAGGTGCCGCTGGTGCGGATCCAGGCGTTCACCTCGCGACGGACCGCTTCGTGGGCCACCGAGTAGTACGAATTGCCGTTGAAGGGCAGGATGGTGCCTCCGTAGACCTTCACGCCTTTGGCACGGGCGGCCGTGACCATCTGCTTGAGCCCCGCGATCAGGCTGGTGGCGCTGGCGTTGGAGGCTCCGATGTCGTTGACGCCGTGGAAGATGATCACGTATCCCAATCCGGATTGTTCGAGGATGTCGCGCTGGAACCGCACCACGCCGGCGGTCTGGCCGCTGCCCAGCACCGTGGTGGCGCCGATGCCCATGTTCAGCACGCCCACCTGCGCCGTGGAGGGATTGGCCAGGAGGGCCTGCGAGAAGATGTCGGTCCAGCGGTTCTGGAGATCGGGGGTGAGGCCGTAGCCGTCGGTGATGGAGTTGCCGATGATGCCCACGCACGAGGCCGACTTCGGGGCCAGGACGTCGAGGGTGTTGATGGAGTACCAGTGGGGCGTGGTGACGGATCCCGTCAGTTCGGTTGCCGAGACCTTGTCCCCGGAGACGATGTACGAGTTGGTGCGGGAGCCCACGTGGCCGGTCATGTTCGAAGAGGTGGCGCCGTAGAGGATCGTGATGGCCACACGCATGCTGGGGTCGAGTTTGAAGGCGAAGGGATCGGAGGTGACCGACGATCCCGCGTTCATGGTGGCTGAGGCGCTGCCGCCGAAACGCAGCGGTGTCAGGGTGGCGGGGTCGATCTTGCTCCCACCTTGCGAGACCGCGACGTTCACCGCCTTCAATACCACGTTTTGCGCATTGTTGATGTTGGTCAGCTTCAGTCGGAGGGTGTCGCCACCGATCGAGACGCGGACCACCTGCCGCAACGTGTTGTTGGTGAGGCCGGGAGACGGGGGCATGTTCGCCGCTTCGACCAGGTACGGGGCCGCGCTCCAGGTGCCCACCCACTTGCGCAGGGAGTCGGAGGCGAGGGCACCTCCGAACGAGGTGGTGCACAGGAGCGCGAGGGGGAGGAAAAAGTGCCGCAACATACAAGGGTCTCCTGTGGTAGCTCACGCCGGGTATACGCGAGAAGGTCGAACGTCGCGGCGAGTCTTCCACGGGGCGGTACCGCCGGTTGTGGGGAAAGCCTGTCACCGTGGAGCCGCGACAACGGCTGTGCGGGGTCCGCAAGTCAGATCCCCGATCGGACCACCAGAACCTCCCGGAGGGAATCTGCGGTGGGGAACCGCGTCGCGCAGTGCCTTGGGGCGGATCGGTGTTGGCAAATCAGCAACAAGAGGGGGATGGAGAGAACGGATTCCCATACCCTCGCCATTGCGGGATCCAGGCTTATCGAGACGGGGTGATGGTGGTTGGCGGAGTTCATGGTGAAGGTGCGATCGTGGGGTTCATTTTCCGTCCCAGGTGCGCAGGGCTTCCAGGAGCGCGAAGTAGGCGGGTTTGGGGGCGATGTCGCGGTCGAAGTACAGGGGCGTGGAGGCAGCGCGCCAGCTCACGAGGTCGGTGAACCCCCAGGTCGTGAAGGCGGTGACACCCGCCTTGGGGAGAGAGGCGCGCAACAGGTCGGCGTAGAGCTTCGCCTGCCGGTCGTCCTGGCCCACCTTCATGGAAATGTCGGCCTCCGTCACTTGTACCTCCAGACCTGTGCGGATCCAGCGGTCGACGGTGGCGGAGATGGCTTCGGGCGTGAAGACGATGCCGGGTAGAGACATGTCGAGGTACGAGACGTCCAGGTGGCACTCCAGGCCGATGCCGTCGATGGGTGTTCCCGCGGCCTTCAGGGCCGTCACGAAGGTGTAGATGGCCTCGCCCTTGGGGTTGGGGAATTCGGCGTGGTCGTCGTTGTAGAACAGGTGGGCGTCGGGATCGGCCGCGCGCGCCCAGTGGAAGGCCTTCTCGACGTAGTCGTCCCCCAGGGTCAGGCGCCAGAAGTCGGCTCCCGAGTCCTGGAAATCCGTCCCGACCGGGCGCAGTCCGAAGGTGTCGCTGGTGGTGGGATCGTTGGGGCCGATGGCCTCGTTGACCACGTCCCACGCCACCACAAGACCGGGATAGGAGGCCTTGTAGTGGGTCATGACACGGCTGATGTACCACTGGACAAGCGCGGCGACCTGTTCGCGGGAGTAGTCGCCCCGGCGGTAGCCGGCCACCAGCCAGGGTGGCACCGACCGGTACCAGACCAGGGAGTGGGCGCGCATCTTGACGTTGTGCGCGACGGCCCATGCGGCGATCCGGTCGGCCTTGCGCAGGTCGAGGGTGCTCTCGGCGGTCCACACGTTGGCCATCTTCAGTTCCGACTCGGGGACCAGCAGGTTGAATTCCCGCGCCAGGGTGGTGGTGTAGCGGCGCGCCAGCTCGGGCTGGGTGGTGTCGAAGAGCGCGTCGTGCACGACGGCGGTGCCGAAGCGGCGTCCGTGGGCTTCGGCGAGTCCCGCCAGGGAGGCGGGCATGGGAGACGGATCTTGTCCGACAGATCCGGAGTCGGCGCAGCCCAGGGGCAGCAGGGCCACCAGCAGCGAAGCGACCACGATCGCGATCTTGGAGCCCATGGGCCGAGGTTCTCCGCTGGGGGGATGAGAGGGGAGGGTGTCGCCGACACCCGGTCGGTCTTCGAAGAAAGAGAACGAAAGGACCTCGGGCCGTGCCGAGGGAAGGACATGGAGGGCTCGCAACGCTGCCCGGCGCAAGGGCACAGGATCACCGAAGGAACTGTGGGCGATTTCTCCCTGCCTCGGAGACGGGCTACCCGACCAACGCCATCAATCGGGGTACGTACACGATCATGCCCACCACGATCGCACCCAGGACGCACAGCAGGGTCGCGGCGGCCCCCAGATCCTTGGCTTTTCCGACCAGTTCGTGCCTCTCGCGGGTGACGGCGTCGCCCAGCATTTCCAGTCCCGAGTTCAGGCACTCGGCGGCCATGACCGCCGCGATGGCGAGGACCACCAAGGCCCATTCCACCGGCGAGACGGAAAATGTCACATTCAGGGCCAAGGCCGCGGATGCGGCCAGGCAGTGGATGCGGAAGTTGGGCTGCGTGGCGAAGGCGGTGCGCAGGCCCTGCAGAGCGTAGCCGAATGAACGCAGTCGTTGGCGCATTCAGCGGGCCACAGGGGCGACCAGGAAACGGCGGTCGGGCTGGCCGACGGTGCGGACCTGGACCACGAGCATGCCACTGGTGGCAGGCAAGGCGACGGACGAGGCCATCCGGCCGACGGGAAGGGATGCCAGGACGCGCCCGTGGAGGTCGAGGATGTCGAGATGCCGATCGGTTGCGGAGGGCCCCAACACCACGTGGCGTCGGACGATCCGTGTGGAGGGGGCCTCGAGCTCGGGAGGCAAGCCAACGGTGGAGCCCGACACGATCTCGATGGCGCGCACCAGGGTGGTGTGGGCCGTGTTGGGGCCGTTGCCGTCGGTGTCGTTCCAGGTCAGTTGGAAGGAGGGCAGGAAAGAACCCGCGGCCGAAGGGGTCAGGGTACCGGTCCAGACTTGCCAGCCGTCGGCGAGGGTCTCGCGCGCCTGGAGCGTCACGATGTCCTTCGTGGTGTCGGAAGGGCCGTAGGACTTGTCCACGGAGGTGGACTTGGCCAGGTGGAAGCGCAGACCATGCCACGGGGACGCGGGGTCGTTGCGGACCTCGAGCCGGACGCTCATCGGCTTGGTGTCTGCCGACACGGGAACACCGGTGCCCACCAGCCACTCCCACGGGCTTCCCCACTGGGCATTGCGCACGGCCAGACCGGTGGGAACATCACCAACGGAAACGGCTCCCCAGCTGGCGTAGACGTTCCAATCCTTGGCCCGCGGAGGAGCCTGGAACCAGGATGTCGGATCCACCACACGAAGATGCACCCAGCCGGTGTCGAGTGCGCCGTTGCCGCCCACGAGCTGGTAGGCGAAGCTGTCGGTGCCCGAAAATCCGGCCGCCGGGGTGTAGGTGAACGAGCCGGAAGGCAGGAGTTGGACCGTCCCCGAGGCGGGGGGCACCACCACCTTGCCCGCGGCGAGGCTCTGGCCGGGAGTGGGCTCGAGGTCGTTGGCCAGCACACCCGGGGCGCTGACGGAAAGTGTCTTGCCTGCGGTGTCGGCGAACCAGTCACCGGTGGCGGTGGGGGGAAAGTCGATCGTGACGGCGGTGGGGTGGTTGGTCTTCAAGAATCGGGTTCCCTGGCCGTTTTCGGGCGCGCCTCCGAAACCGTCGTGAGCGGTGTAGGTCCAGCCCATGCCGCCGGCGTAGCCGCTGTCGTACAAACGCTGGAAGGCTTGCGCGGGGCTTACGGGCCCGAGGGAGTCGGAGAGGCCTTTGGCGGCGAACTCGCCGATGACCAGAGGTTTGTCGAGACCCCAGTAGGAAGCGTGGTGGTGGAACGGCGAGATGGCGCGTCCACCCCATTCGTAGTAGTGGACCATGTAGAAGTCGAGGGTGCCGTCGGGATCTCCGCCCACCGCTTTCAGGGCCGAATCCGAGTAGTGGTTGCGGTGGCCGGGGATGGTGTTCGACGAGGCGATGAAGGCCCACGACCCGTTGCTGACGGGCACACCGGGCATGGCGCGGTGAATCGCGCCCGCAGCCTGGTTGACCATCTTCTGGACGTCGGAGATCTGGACCACGCCGGAGGCCGACATGTTGCCCCAGTCGCCGGCGATGGATTTCACCATGCCTTCGGGTTCGTTGAAGATCTCCCAGGCGAGAATGGCCGGATGCGGCCCGATGGCCGTCACCAGCGGGATCAGGGCGTTGTCGAGGAAGGCTTTGCGCCCCTCGGCGGTCAACAGCAACTTCTGGTTGGCCAGGGTGTCGGCTTGCTGGTTCTTCTTCATCATGTCGAACGACAACAGGCACAGGCTCACGACGATGCCGCGCCGGTAGGCCATGTCCAGCATGGTGCGGATGTTGGAGATGGTCGCCGATCCCGGGCCATTCACCAGCTTGGTGGTCTTGTCGAAGGTGGGGGCATTGGCGCAGTTGGTGAACAACCACCAGCGCACGGCGTTGCCGCCGGAGTCGGAGACTTCCTTGAGCATCTTGCCGAACCAGACGGTATCGAGCGGCTCGGAACCGACATCACCGGCGAAGCGGTTCCAGGCCACGTTGATCCCCGAGACGAAGACCTTCTGGCCGAAGGGCAGCGTGACCCGGTCGGGGGCGGCCGCACCCGCGAAGGTGGCGGCACAGAGAATGGATAGCAGGGCGGAACGGCAATGACGCATGGGATGGGACCTCCGGAGGAATGAATCTAACGTGCCCAGGCTATCGGTGGGGACAGAGTGTCCCCGGAAGCTGCGAGGCGGTGTCCCATCCTCCATCGGCCTGGAGGATCCCCCTTTAGGTTCAGGGACAAGAATGGGGAATGGGTCCGCGTTGTGGGAACGACGGGCATCACCCAGCCCACCGTTGTCCGGAGGTTTCCGTGCGTCCTGTTTCC